>NZ_JBHTUR010000003.1:0-759745 GCF_042793755.1 Nocardia sp. NPDC056564 | reverse complement strand
CTGCCTGGGCGACACCCCGACGGCTCTTCACCTTCAGAGCGACATGACCCCCTGCGATCGGAGCAGCCTGGTCAGATTCGCGCTCACCAGCCCCGCCGCCCGCAGTACCGCCTCCGCGATCGCGGGCAGCCGGTTCAGCTCGCCCACGGTCCCGGCCAGCGCGGCCACCACCTCACCCGCGGGCCCGCGCACCGGCGCCGCGACACAGGCCAGCCCGAACCGGCTCATGTCGGTGTCGTAGGCCAGTCCGCGCTCGCGCGCCACCGTGATCTGGCGGTTCCATTCGCGCGGCGAGAACCCCTCCGGTGGCGTGTGATTCGGATGCCCGATCGCCAGCACCTGCTCCGCCGCCGTGCCCGAGGGCAGCAACACCCCCGCGCGCAGCGGGAAGACCTCGTCGATCTCCCGCCCGATGCCCCCGATCAACATCGTGTGCCCCCGATCGGTCACCGACAGGCTGAAACCGCCCCGATCCGTCGCCGCCGTCAGCTGGCCGAGCGGCCGGGCCGAGGCACCGCGCAGCAACCGGGCAGGCTGCCAGGTCTGCCCGAGCCGGAACACCCGCGGCCCGATCTGATACCGCCCGCCGCGGCGTTGTACTGCTCCTTCCACCACCAGTTGATTGAGTAACCGATAGGCCGTCGCCTTCGGCAGTCCCGCCGTCGACGCCAGCTGGGTCAGGCCCAGCTCGTCCCCGTGCGCCAGGGCCTCCAACAGGGCAAATGCCCCCTCGAGCACGCCGCGCCCCCCTATGGCCGGCTTTTCCATCGTCGTTTCGTTCACTCTCTGTCCTCCCGTGCAGATACTGCGACGAACCGAGCACGTGGTGCTTATCGTTCACGGTCCAGCAAATGGAACGCCCGGTTCGCTCATCAGACCGACAACTTCCGCGGGCGGCCGACCAGCTACAGCATTGGTCCGTCGCGCCGAACCGGCGCCGGGCGGTTCTTCTACACGGAAGAGTCTCCGGTTTCGGCCCTTCACCCACGTTTCATCGACGTCTCACGGCGTCGAGCCGGTGAAACCGCGCGGCGCGAGCAACCACTCGGGGAATTTCGGGCAGACGAAATCGAGGGAGATCACATGGTCGACAGTCTTTTCGCGGACGTGTCGTATTTCCAGGCGCCGGTGGACGATTCCTATCCGCACGGCATCCTCAGCTTCCGCTCCAACGACGGCACGTTCCGCGATCCGAACTTCGCCGCGAACTATGAATGGGCTTGCCGGGCAGTCGATTCGGGTCGGCTGGCGTGCTTCGTCGTGTACTTCTACTGGCGGCCGAACTGGCTGGAGACCGTCGCGACCCATCGCGAGATGGTCGCCGGCCTCGGCGGCCCGCATCCGCGGATGATCGTGATGATCGACGTCGAGTCCGGGGGCAATCCCGGCGGCGATCAGTCCGGCGGCATCAACGCCGCCTACTGGCAGCTCGCCGACTGGCTCGGGGACCGCCGCCGGGTGATCGGCTACGCCAACCAGGCCGATTTCTTCGCCATGTGGCCCGACCGCCCGGACGGCCTGCGCATGGTCGGCGCCGGTTACGGCCGCAACCCGAACCTGCCCGGCCAGCTCGCCCACCAATACACCGACGGCCAGGGCTACGGCGGCGGCCTGCCCGAGGGTTGCCCGCCGTTCGGCGACTGCGACATGAATGCCGCCTACGACATGTCACCCCAGGATTTCGCCGCGGCGTGCGGCGTCGGAATAGAGGAGGAATTCATGTCCGCACTGAGCGACCTCGAGCAGCGCGAGCTGCTCGACAAGACCCGGGCGATCTGGATCCAGCTGCTCGGCCCCGAGGGCAGCGGCTGGCCCCAGCTCGGCCAGAACGACAAGGGCCAGAACCGCACCCCCGTCGACGCCCTCGCGGCCGTCGAGGACGCGCTCGAACGCCCGCGGAAGTAGCCACGCACTCGACCGCGGCGCCGGCCCGCACCACCGGCACCGCGGCCGAGCGCTGCCCGCCGCCGAGACCATCCGACGATTCACCAGATCTGACATCGCAAAGGACATCAATGACTGCCAACGAGGTTGTCACCCAACAAAGCTCGGTCGTCGGAACGGTCAAGGACCCCGATGGCAATCCGATCGCGGGGGCAGTGGTCACCGTGGCGGAGCGCCGCCTGCGCTCGGAAAACGCTCTCGGCGAAGGGACTACCGATGCCGCCGGGCGATATCGGGTCGAGCTCACGACAACGGGCGCGCCGACGGCACTGATCGTTCAGCTTGCTCTCGACGGTGAACCCACCATTGAGACTGCCCACCCGTGGGCGGGCGACACGACGACGGTCGACCTGCGGGTACCGGCCCGGCGCGGTGGCGAATACGGATCTGTGCTCGCTCGCCTGGCTCCGCTGCTGGACGGGACCGCCTTGGACGACCTCGATACCGCCGATATCGACCACCTGGCCCGGGTGATCGGCTATGACAAGCGATCGATCGCGCAAATGGCGGCGGCCACCCGGCTCGCCGCGGACACCGGACTGCGTGCGGACATGTTCTATGGTGCACTCCGGCAGGGGTTTCCGGTGCAGTTGGGCAGGCAATCACCGGCTGATGTCGAGGCGGCGATCACGGCCGCCGCCGACGCGGGCATCATCGAAACAGCCGAAGGCGCAGATGATTTCGCGGCAGCCATTCGTGCTCAGTATGTCTCGGCCGCCGTGCGCCCGGACGGCGCCGCGGCCACCGACCCGATGAGCGCGGTGATCGCCGAGGTTATTCCGGACCAGGCCGGGCGCGAGCGCGCCTACGCCGCGTACCTGAACCGGCCGTCCGATCTGGCGGCTCTGTGGGACGGACTGGCCGAGGACGCCGTCGTCGGGGCGTACGTCGAGCGTCTTCGGCTCGCGTTCGAGCTGCATGCGCTCACTGACGGCAACCTGGCGCTGGTGCGGGCGCTGCTCGCCGAATTCGAGGACGGTGTGTTGGGCCACCCGCGCGAGTTGGTGCGGTCCAGTGACATCTGGGTCGGGCTGATCGAGCAGACCGGCGGTGTACCGGAGAAGTCGAAGGCCGCCCTCAACGGGTCGGCTCCGGACGGTAATCAGGTGTCGAACTATAGTCGTGAACTGCATCGGCGTGCTGTCGAGCGCTATCCGACCGCACATCTCGCACACGAGCTGTCGATCCGATCCGGTTACGCGCAGACGCCGTCGGCCCGTTTCCTGGCCGACAACCCTGAGTTCGATATCGTCGGCACACCGGTCACCGCGAGTACTGTGCCGGATGCGCAAGCGCGGCTCGAATTGGCCGGGATCCAGCGCACATTCAAGATCGCCCGGGACTTCGGCACCATGCAGGCGTTACGCGACAACGGATTCGACTCGGCACATGCGGTGGCGGCACTGGGGCGGGACATGTTCGCGCGCAAGGTTTCCGAGGTGCTCGACCCGGATACCGCGCATGCCGTGCACGACCGGGCCACCCTGGTCAACGCCGCCGCGACCAACTTGGTCGCGGACTTCCGGACGGCCGGTCACTTCGATGTGCCGTGGCTGCCGAGTCTGGCGGATCCCGACCCGCTATCGGCGACCCATCCGATCCCGGACTGGGCAGAGCTGTTCGGCCCGGCCGATTATGGCACTTTCACGCCGTCTCGATCCATCTACGGGCAGCCCGCGTACCTGGTCGACCTGCTGTATTTCCTGCGTAGGCTGGGGGGCGGCAACGCGACCGACGAAGGGCCGGTGGCCAACGCGCTGTACGCTCGCCGCCCCGACCTGTGGGACGTCGAATTGAACGACGACAACACCGATCTCAATCTCCCGTATGTCGACCTGGTCAACGAGCTCCTCGAATCGGCGGTCGTGCCGGACGCGCCTATTCCGGCGAAACAGCGGCAGAGCACCGGTGATCAAGCGACGCTGCGCATCCAACCGCAGCACGTGAACCCGGCTGCCTACGCGAAACTGCGGGCCGCAGTCTATCCGTTCGATCTGCCGTTCGACCTCTTCCGTGAACAGACCGACGCCTACCTCGCCCATGCCGGGGTCTCTCGCGTCACATTGCTGGAAACTATTGGTACAGAACCAGACTCGCCGAATCTGCTGGTCGATGAACGCCTCGGGCTGAACACCGTCGCGGCGCGGATCATCGCCGGTGAACCAGTCATGCCCGCGCGAACGCTCGCGGAGTACTACGGTATGGCCCCCGACACCGACCTGGTCGGGGTATTGCGCAATCTCCGCGCCCTGCTCGATGCCTGCTCCTTGCGGTACGAGGAGCTTACCCACCTGCTCGACACGCGGTTCGTCAACCCGGGCACAGTCCTCTCCATCAAGGCGCACCCGGACTATCCCTACGAGACAACGCGAATGACCCTCGTCGGGCTGGACCCGGCGGCGCTCGACCGGTTACATCGGTTCGTCCGATTGCAGCGCGCGCTCGGTTGGTCGGCTCAGCAGCTGGATCGGGCCATTCACGGCTGCAACAGTCGGGGCGAGCTCGATCGGCAGACTCTGCGCACTCTCGCCGCTGTCCGTAAACTCGCGGCGCGCCTGGACCTTTCGATCGAGCAGGCGCTGACATTCTTCAATACGGTCGACACCCACGTCTACCGCCGCGACACCAGTCTGCCGCCCTATGACCGGCTGTTCTTGGACCCTTCCGTGGTCCCCACCCAGCCGGGTGTGGCGAACCCCTTCGCATTGCGCGCCGACCGCACCGAACTCGCGGTACTCGGCAGCCTGACCGAACCGTCCATCACCGCGGCATTGCTCGCGGTACTGCAGGTGACCGACGACGACCTCACGGCATTGACCACCGGGCGACGAGCGGTCACGCCGGACCGAATTCTGAACCTCGCCAATCTGTCGTCGCTCGTTCGGACGATCACGCTGGCTCGGGCGCTGTACCTGACCATTCCAGATCTGTTGCGGCTCATAGAACTACACGGCGGTGGCGGCCCGTTCCCGGCGCTGGCCGGACTGTTCGCCGCCGTGGTGCCCAGTGCCGAGGTCGCCGGCGGTGATCCGATACTGCCGATGGTGGTCACGACCCTGCCCGCTTTTCCGCCGGGCGTCGAGAACGAGGTAGCCGGGGGCGCGCCGGTGCAGCCGCCGAGCCTGCTCAGTAGTGCGCCACCACCGCCCGTCTACGCGCAAACCGCCGTCACCGAACAGTTCCTTGACGCGGTGGAAGCGATCCGCAACGCGGGCTTGACGATTCCGGAGGTGGACGCGGTCCTCACCGCCCCCTTGCCCGGTCCGGGCGGGGTTGTTCCCGACGACATCGACCTGGCGGCCACGCTCACCGCGCTGCGTGCCGGTCTTCAGGCGGTGTACCAGCAGACCGCGCAGACCTTCGACGAGCGTGGCGAGCTCACACGCAAGCAGCTCACCCTGCTCGGCTGGGACCCGGCGCTGGCCCAGGATGCGGTCGCCACCCTGCTGGGTACCGTCACTTACACCGCGAAGCTGACCGCATTGCCGGAGACCGCGGTGTTTCCGCCGAAGGTGCCGGTCCGCTTCGATGCCACGAACCAGCAGCTGTTCTTCACCGGCCCGATGACCGACGACCAGAAGACGCGCCTGCTGAAGGTCGCGGCGGGCGCCGAGTATCAGGCCGCGGTCGATGAACTGTATTGGGCGCCGAGGCTGTTTGTAGCGGCACGGATGAAGGCTCGGCGGATCCCGGTGTTCACGGCCAGTCAGCCGACGATGCCCGCCGACTACCAGGTGCCGAAGACTTTGAGCGGCAAGGTGTTCTACGACATCAACGACCACATGCTCAAGAGCCGAGGGTACCTGTCACAGGCCGATGCCGAGGCGTTGACCGCCGCGCCGTCGGGCTCGGCCATCGCCGCGGCGGTCGCCGAACTACGCCGGGTACAGGAGGTAGTCGACATCCCCGACGAGAACAAATTCCTCGACCTGGAGGTCGCGAAGACCTTTTTCCGGGACTCCTCGACCGTGCCCGCCGAGCGCTTCCGGGTGGTACTCGGCATCCTCAACCCGTTGCTACGTCGCACCCTCAGCGAGATCACCATCAAGCAGCAACTCGGTCAGGCCGCGGACTTGAACCCGGCGACCGCCGACCTGCTGCTCGGCACCTGGCTGCGGTCGAGCTCGGGATCGGTGGTGCTGGAAGACTTCCTGGCACCCGTCTTCGTGAGCAGCGACGTGGCCGTTCCGGTGACCAGAGCCGCGTTCGGGCAGCAGTTCACTGCGCTGAGCCGCATTCATCGGGTCGCGTTGCTGCTGGCGCGACTGCGCGTCGACGCGGTCGAGCTGCCCTTCGCGTTCGGCTACGCGGATAAGGCAGGCTGGTTGAACTTCAACGAACTGCCATCGGCGCCGGTCGTCGGGCCCGCTCCGTTGTTCGGCACGTTCGTCCGGCTGCTGGACCTGTTCCGGGTGCGCGCCGCGATACCAGGCGGCATCGACACCTTCGGCAAGGTGTTCGCGGTCGCGGCGAGTACGGCGTCCGGGGTCTCGGACGTCGTTCGGGAGCTGGCCGTCCGAACCGGTTGGAACGCGGCGGATCTCGGGATCCTCGCCCCGCTGCTGGGTCTCACCGCCGCGGCTCGATTCCTTGACGTCGCTGCGCTGCGCGCCGTGGACTCGGCCGTGCGGCTGCTGGTGCGGCTCGGGGTCACGGCCGACCGGCTCGGCCTGTGGAGACATGCTGAACCGACGCCCGCGGCCGCCGAGGCGGCTTGGCAGACGGCGAAAGCCAAACACGCACTGGCGGATTGGCCCGTTGTCGCGGCGCCGATGCAGGACGCGATCCGCGATCTGCAGCGCTCCGCACTGGTGTCCTACTTGGTCGCCAACCCGCTGCTGGCCACCGACCGGATCGTCGTGCCGGAATGGACCGACACCAACGGCCTGCACGACTATTTCCTGCTCGACGTGGAAATGGGCCCGAGCCAGCTGACCACTCGGATGGCCCAGGCCATCTACAGCGTGCAGCTATTTGTGCAGCGCTGCCTGTTGAACCTGGAGCCGCTGGTCAACACCTCCGACACCAGCCTGTGGGGGCAGTGGGAGTGGATGAAGCAGTACCGGCTGTGGGAGGCGAACCAGAAGGTCTTCCTGTACCCGGAGAACTATTTCGAGCCCGATCTGCGCCCGGACAAGACCGCGTTCTTCACCGATATCGAGAACGAGATCATGCAGAAGGAGGTTTCCGAGGAGAACGTGGGCACCGCCGCCCACCACTATCTGGAGAAGCTGTACGAGGTGGCGCGCCTGCATCCGTGCGGAATGTACACCGACCACGACACTTCGACTGTCTACGTGTTCGCGCGGAGCGACTCCACACCGCGGTTCTACTACTTTCGTACCTGGGTGAATCGGACCTACTGGACGGCGTGGCAGAAGATCGACCTCGACATCGGCAGCGAGACCCTGGTGCCGGTGATCTGGAACAAGCAACTGTACCTGTTCTGGGCGACGTTCACGTTGGCGAACGATCCGCAGGAAATCCACCACCTGCCCGACGACGACAACGTGATGAGGCCGGCACCACAATACTGGAACATCAAACTCGAATGGAGCAGGCTGAACGCCGACGGCTGGCAGGCCAAGAAGATATCGGAATCCGCCATCGCTACCAAGCCGTTCCTGCCGAGTCCGCGCTACGACATCAACATTCCGAGCGAATTCGATCCCATCAGGTCACAGAAATATCGCTTCCTGCCGGAGTTCGCCGGCAACGGGGATCTGCTGATTCACGCCACCTACAACAACAGCATCTCGGTGACCGACAACAATCCGCCCGCCGGAACGACGGCCCCGCAGCACTACACCGCCGTAGCCCGCGGCACTTTCCGGCTCAGTGCCCGTAGTGGCCGGCTGGTGGTCGAGCCGCTGAGCGCGATTCTGTTCCCGTCGTCGGAAGGGGCACCGAGACAGTATTTCGTCGATCCGCCGGTCGACATGGTGACCTTCAACAACGAGTTCGACGGGTCGAGCACCATGATGTGGGGTGATGACCGGGCGGGTGCGGAACTGCCCCCCGAACTGACCATGGTGCTGCGCAAGATCCCCAGCCCACCGCTGCGCGTCCTCTTCTCGCATCGACCGCAGAACGATTGGGCGAGCTTCTTCATGTTCGTTTCCGACGGCATCAGAAGTTTCGTGTTCGAGGTGACGAACGCGACCCCGCACAGCCACCCGTGGATGCGCGCCAAGTCCTTCTATCATCCGTACGTCGAGCAGCTGATGGAGCAGTTGAGCATCGGCGGTTTCGATGCCCTGGTATCGAGGAATGTCCAGCTGCAATCCGGCCGGGACTCTGGGAAATTCGTATTCGAGGATGTCTATGGCGTCCAGGCCAGCGTCCTCGGCGGGGAATACCCCGACGAGGACATGGATTTCAGCGGTACCGGCCCCTACGCGCAGTACAACTGGGAGTTGTTCTTCCACACCCCGCTGTTGCTCGCCGAGCGGCTGACCACCAACCAGAAGTTCGCCGATGCGCAGAAATGGTTCCATCTCATCTTCGACCCCACTGATCGCTCCGGACTGACTGCGCCGCAACGCTTCTGGCGCACCAAGCCGTTCTTCCGCACCGTAGGCG
The DNA here is from genome assembly GCF_042793755.1 of Nocardia sp. NPDC056564. Classification (NCBI taxonomy): domain Bacteria; kingdom Bacillati; phylum Actinomycetota; class Actinomycetes; order Mycobacteriales; family Nocardiaceae; genus Nocardia; species Nocardia sp. NPDC056564. Next base: position 751,219 of record NZ_JBHTUR010000003.1, on the reverse strand, counting down.
ATCCGACGAAGCCGGGCAGCGACTATTACAGGCAGCGCATCGAGGAGATCCTGAAGCGTCTCGCGGACGGCAATATCGAGGAGCAGCGCAACGTCGAAGTCTGGCTGTCCCATCCCTTCCAGCCGGACATCGTCGCTCGCCTGCGCAGTACCGCCTACCAGAAGGCGGTCGTGATGAAGTATCTGGACAACCTGATCGCCTGGGGCGACCAGCTCTTCCAGCAGGACACCGGCGAGTCGATCAACCAGGCGGCCCAGCTCTATATCCTCGCCGCCGAGCTGCTCGGCCGACGCCCGGAGGCGGTGTTCGACAGCACACCCGCTGTGCCGCAGAGCTTCCGGACCATAGCTACCGCCAACCCGGTCGCGTCGAACGCCGTGGTAGCGGCAGAGCACCTTGTCGCGGTCGTTGAAGACCACCCGACGGCGACAGTTTCGCCGGGCATCACCGTCGGTGTCGGTTCGGCCTGGCTCGACTATTTCCGGGTTCCACGCAACGAAAAGCTGCTCGCCTATTGGGATATCGTCGAGGATCGGCTCAACAAGATCCGCACCGGCCGGACCCTGGCCGGCGGCACTCGCCAACTGGCCGCCTTCGGCAGCGTCATCGACCCGATGGTGCTGGTGCGCGCCGCGGCCTCCGGTGCCGACCTGTCGACGGTGCTGGACGATGTCAGTGCCCCGCTACCGCACTACCGATTCGGTCCTATGCTGGCCAAGTCGAAAGAGCTTGCGGGAGAAGTCAAATCGTTCGGATCCGCGTTGCTGGCCGCGCTGGAGAAGCGGGACGTCGAGGCGCTCGCCCGGTTGCGGTCGAGTCACGAGAAGGCAATGCTGGACGCGGTCAAAACGGTTAAGGCGCAACAGGTTACCGAAGCCTCCGACGCGTTGGAGGCGGCGCGGAAGGCGCGTGCCATCGCGCAAGGCAAGCTCGACTACTACGCGAGTCGAGACTTCATGAACGGCTGGGAGATCACCCATACGGTCATGGCCGGATTGGGACTGCTCGTGCAGGGCGTCTCCGGTGGTATCCGGATCGCGGCAGGAGCGACGTCGCATATACCGGAGGCCAAGATCGGCTTCGTGACCACCGTCGGCGTGACCTACGGCGGCAGCAATGTCTCGAAGTCGCTGGAGAATCTGGCAGGCGCGCTCGACATCATCTCCGGTGTGCTGCACGGCGGTGGCGCGCTGGCCGCCACTATCGGCAGCTATCGGCGGCGTGCGGACGACTGGGACTTCCAGGCAGCCCAGGCACAGGCGGAGATCGAACACGCCGAACAGCAGATCGCGGCTGCCACAGCGCATCTGAGCATCGCCCAGTCTGAGCGGGACAACCATGACCTGCAAATCCGTCAGGCGGGCGAGGTCGACCAGTTCCTGACCGGCAAGTTCACCAACCGTGAACTCTACGACTGGATGATCGGCCGCCTGGCCACCAGCTTCTTCCAGGCGTATCAACTGGCGTACGACGTGGCCAAGCGGGCGGAGCGGTCCTACCGCCATGAATTGGGCGTCGAGGATTCAAATTTCATCAACTTCGGGTATTGGGACAGCTTGCACAAGGGGTTGTTGTCGGGGGAGCGGCTGATGGCCGACCTCAACCGGATGGACGCCGCCTATCTGGAGGGAAACGCCCGCGAGTTCGAGATGACAAAGCGGATCTCGTTGGCGCAGTTGGATGCCAGAGCACTGCTGAGCCTGAAGGAGACCGGGAGCTGCTACGTCTCCGTACCGGAAGCGTTGTTCGATCTCGATGCGCCGGGACAGTATTTCCGGCGGATCAAGAATGTGAGCATCACGGTGCCATGCGTGGCGGGCCCGTACACCGGCGTGAATCTCACCGCCACCCTGACCGGAAGCAGCGTTCGGATCGACTCGCGGCTCTCCGACGGCAAATACCGGCGCAAACAGGATCAGCCGGATCACGACACTCGCTTCCGCGACTACACCGGCCCGATCGAGTCGATCGTTACCAGCACCGGCCAGGACGACACGGGCCTGTTCGAGACCGACCTGCACGACGAACGGTTCCTGCCGTTCGAGGGCATGGGCGCGATAAGCCAGTGGAAGTTGTCGCTGCCCAACGAGTTCCGGCAGTTCGACTACGAGACGATCACCGATGTAGTGCTGCACCTGCGCTACACCGCGCGCGACGGCGGCAGCACACTCGGTGACGCCGCGATCGCCGAAATGAAGGCAGCGCTGGACTTCTGGGTCCGCGGGGGAGGGGGCAAGGGACTGCTGCGGGTGTTCAGCGCACGTCGAGAATTCGCCGACCAGTGGCAGAAGTTCCTGGCCACCCCGGCCGGCGGCACTGCTGCCGCCACCTTCCGGCTGTCGAAATCGCAGTTCCCGCACCTGTTCCGGGATCATCGATACATCGTCTCGAGTCCGGAGCTGATTTTGGTGCTCTCGCATGAGCTCGGCCCGGACGGCAAGAAGCGTTTGGTCGACTACTACACCGACGAGGGCGGCGCGAAGCTGAAAGCCACCTTGAACGTTGGCAGTACCAATCCGCCCACCGCGGAACTGGGTGCGGACCCGACGCTCGGCGGGTTGCCACGGACCTCGTACTCGACCATCAAAGACATCGAGGTGCGCGATGCGGGGCAGGACTGGATCATCACCGCGCCGATCACCGGCCTGCACCCGAACCTGCTCACCACCGACCGGCGGTTGAATCCAGACGCCGTGCTCGACCTGCTGCTGGTGTGCCCGTACAGCCTGAAGGAGAATTGAAATGCGATCGTCTGTAGATCCGTTGCGGCTGCGGCCGTTCCACGCCGACCAGCCGACCGATCGCACCGCCACGGCGGCCGGGTTGGGCACCTGGCGAACCATGATGGGTGACATGCCGGAACCCGCCTGCTGGGCCGAACCGAACGACACCGCCATCCGGCTGAACGACGGCCGAGTGTTGCTGGCCGGCGGTGAAGACGGCCGCCGCATGGCGCTGTTCACGTCGGTGGTCTACGACCTGCCGACCGGCACCGGCACGCGGGTCGCCGGCCGGCTGGAGACCCCGCGCAGGCTGCATACCATCACCAAGCTCCAGGACGGCAAGGTCTTGGTGACCGGCGGTGTGACCGGGGCCGCCACAACGCCGGCCCGCGGCATCAACTCGGTGGAGCTGTTCGATCCGGCCGTGGGCGGCGGCGCGTGGCGGACGGTTGCCTCGATGAACGAGCCGCGGTTCTCGCACTCTGCCACCCTGCTCCCGGACGGCTCGGTGCTGGTCGCCGGGGGTTGCTCGGCGCGGTCGGCGGACACCAATCGCGCGCTGCGCTCGGCCGAAATCTACAGTCCGGCAACGAATACCTGGACGACGGTCAAGCCGATGACCGACATCCGGTTCGGGCACACGGCGATTCCGCTGACCGGCGGCAAGGTCCTGGTCATCGGTGGCGTCATCACCATCGGCCGCGGCCAGTACGCCGCGCTGGGCTACTGCGAGATCTTCACCCCCGGAGCGACTCCGGACAAGGGGACATGGGCGCCGACCGCCAGTTTGCGCACGCCACGGAAGGGGCACCAGGCGACCGCGCTGACGGACGGCTCGGTGCTCGTGACCGGAGGTGATGTGCTGACCCACTCCTTCAGCTCGATCATCGATCCGTACAGCTTGAAGACCTGTGAGCGATTCCGGCTCGACGCCAACGGCATCGGTGCCTGGACGGTCGACGCGGACATGCCATGGGGGCTGAGTCAGCATCGCGCCGTGCTGCTGCCCAAGTCGGGCAAGGTGCTGGTGATCGGCGGCACCGACAGCGGCGTCTTCGACGTGGGCTATTCCGACACGATCCTCTACACACCCGGTGCGGCCGGAGCCGCGGGCACCTGGACGATCGCCGCGAATATGGCGGTCGGGCGCTGGGCGATGGCGGCGGTCGGCCTGCCGGAAGACGAGGTTTTCGTCGCGGGCGGCATCGTCCGGTCCGGCGCCGCGGCACCGGTTTTCGGCGAGAGCGTGCTGGCCGCGACCGCGGAGGTGTACACGCCATGAGCTCGGTCAGCACAATGGAATTCGCTGGCCCGATCGCGGACGGAGTCTGGCGAAGCGCGAAAGACGCTCCCGTCGCGGTGAATTGGCAGGGCATGGGGGACAACCCGGTGCAACTCGCGGACGGGCGGGTCCTGATCGCGGGCGGACAGGGCACGAACTTCGGATCCGTTTCCGCATGTGCTGTTTTCGACCCTGGCCCGGGCACCTGGACGACCACCGGCCCGCTGACGGAGGCGCGCAGCGGGCACACGCTCACTCGGCTGCCGGACGGCACGGTGCTGGCGACCGGTGGCTATCCGATGCCGCAGAACACGTTCGCCGGTCTGGCGACGGCCGAACGCTTCGATCCGATCGCCGGGAAGTGGATCTCGGCCGGATCGATGAGCGTGGGCCGCACCGCGCACTCGGCAACCCTGCTCGCCGACGGCCGGGTCTTGGTGGCCGGCGGATACGCAGACCGTTCCGGCACATCCGGCACGACCGCGACCGCGGAGATCTACGACCCGGACGCCAAGACCTGGACCAAGATCAAACCGATGAACGACGCTCGGTCGGTGCATCAGGCGGTGCTGCTGCTCGACGGCCGCGTGCTGGTCATCGGCGGCACTGCCGATGTCGGCTCCGGCACCTACACCGACCTCGCCTTCTGTGAGATCTTCGATCCGGCGACGGGGGAGTGGACGCCGACCGGCAGCACGGCCCGGCCGAGATTCGACAACACCGCGACGGTGCTGCTCGACGGCACCGTGCTGGTCACCGGTGGCGGCTGGCCCGGTTGGGTGGCGGGCTGGGCGTTCAACACGGGCAGCGATTGGACGACCGAACGCTACAATCCGGCCACCGGAGTGTGGACGCGCGACACCGATTTGTCCTGCGCCCGTTTGTATCACCGCGCTGCCCTGCTGCATGACGGCCGAGTCCTGGTGATCGGCGGGGCCAATGCGAAAAACATGTCCACCGGTCTGCGCAGCACCGCGATCTACGACCCGGCCACCATGTCCTGGCACCAGGCGGCCGGACTCGCCACGGGCCGTTGGGCTTTCGGCGCGCTCGCCCTGGCCGACGGCCGGGTGCTGGTCACCGGCGGGGTCGACCATCTCGACGGGTCGTCGACCAACTGGCGGCTCACCGCGAGCACCGAGATCTACACGCCCGCGGAGGGAGAACAGTGACCGCACTCGACAGTCCACCGGTCCGGACGGCCGTGTGGAGCTATGCCTCGGACCTGCCTGCGGGCAGCAGAGCCTTCGAAAACGATTACGCCTTGGTCGCTTTGGACGGTGGCGCCGCCGTGCTCGCCGGTGGTGCCGACGCGACGTTCGCGGCGGTGGCCGCCACCGCGCTGTTCGACCCGGTCAGCACGACATGGTCGGCCTCGACATCGATGACGCTCGGCCGCCGGCTGCATTCGGTGACTCGATTGGCGGACGGAACGGTGTTGGTGGCGGGCGGCATCACCGGCCCGTACCGGCAGCCGTTCGACATCCTCGCCACGGCCGAGCACTTCGACCCGAAGACCAAGAAGTGGACGCCGACCCGGACGAATATGACGGTTCCGCGCAGCATGCACAGTGCCACACTGCTTTCCGACGGCAGAGTGCTGGTGGCGGGTGGCGCGAAACCACGGGTGGGCACCAATGATGTCGGGTCGGTCGACTCAGCCGAGCTGTACGACCCGCAGACCGACACCTGGGCGCCGGCCGAGCCGATGGCCGACGAGCGGACCTCGCACCAGGCGGTGCTGCTCGCGGACGGCCGGGTGCTGGTGGTCGGCGGGGGCGCGGTCCTCGGACACGAGGAGGTCGCGCCGATGGCATTCTGTGAGATCTTCGATCCGGCAACCGGAAAGTGGAGCGCGACCGGCTCTTTGGCGATACCTCGGCTCTCCCACCGGGCGGTGCTGCTGCCGGACGGCAGCGTGCTGGTGCTCGGCGGCGCCGCCCACGGCTGGGCGGCGGGTCCGGTGTATGACACGCATTCGCTGAACACGACCGAGCGGTGGTATCCGGTGACCGATCGCTGGGCGCCCGCGGCACGAATGCCGTTCGGCCGGGATCGGTTTCACGCGATCACGCTGAAGTCGGGAAAGGTGGTCGTGTTCGGCGGCGGGGACGAGCAGTACCTGTTCGCCAAGTTCCTCGCCACGTCGCTGTACGACCCGTACGCCGACACCTGGAGCGCGGCGGGACCGATGTCCTACGGCCGCATGGATTTCGCCGCCACCCTGCTGACCGACGGCCGGGTGCTCGCCGCGGGTGGTAGCAGTGCGGACGATCTGCCGGCGTCGACGGAGATCTACACCCCGTAGTCCGTCAAGCCTTGCTCGGCAGAATGGCCAGCACCAGCGCCAGCCCGGCCACGATGCTCGCTCCGGCCGCCACGGTCGCGACCACGGACTGCGTCAGCGCGGCGACGCCGATGGTCAACGCCAGGCAAACCGCGACGGCCAGCAGCGCGGTCCCCGGCTCGACACCGGCGATCCTGGTCGGTCGATGATTGATCACTGTCATAACACCCCTGTTCGAGCCGGGCGGTGTGCGGCCGTACTCGCGGCCGCACACCGCACGCGCGGGCTATTTGCCCAACGCGTTCTTCGCCTTGTCCACCGCGTCGCCGATGGCGTCCTTCACGTTCTCCACCGCGCCCTTGACGGCCGACTCGACCTGGTCTGCTTTGCCCTCGGCACGCAGATCGTCGTCACCGGTCACGTTGCCCGCGGCCTCCTTGGCCTTGCCGCCGAACTCGTCGACCTTGTTGCCGATCTTGTCGCTCAGAGACATCGAAACCTCCGCTGTGTCGCGGCACATCCGGGATGGATGCACACGTCGTATTGACACGGCGGCTCGGCAAAGCGCACGCAGCAACCAATGAGACAACGATCACGTCATACTGGCCGTGACGGTTTCCAATCCCCGGTGTCTGACTGATGAGCGGTGGAGGAGGTGCTGTGACCACGACTGAGCCGGTCACCGAGACCACGCCGGATGACGCAACCCTGGTGAGCAGGGCACGTGACGGCGACATGCGGGCCTATGAGCGGTTAGTAGTGCGCTATCAGGACCGGATGTTCCGGCTCGCGGTCAAGATGCTCGCCGACCGCTCCGATGCGGAAGATGTCGTCCAGGAGGTGTTTCTCGGTGCGTGGCGGCGCCTGCCCCAGCTCAACGAGGACGCCGCGTTCGTCGGCTGGCTCTACCGCATGACCACCAATCGCTGCTTGAACGTGATCCGGGCCCGCAAGCCTACGGTCGAGGTCGACCCGGAGACCACCGAATCGCCCCGCTCGGACACCCAGCCCGAGCACGCGGTGCAGGTGAGCACGCAATTGGAAGCGCTGAACGCGGCGCTGCAGCTGCTCACGCCCGAACAACGCGCCTGTTGGCTGTTGCGCGAGGTGCACGGGCTGTCCTACGAGGAGATCGGCGACATCGTCGAAGTGAATACGACGGCGGTGCGCGGCCGGATTGCCCGCGCGCGAGCCCACTTGTCCGAGGTGATGAAACCATGGCGGTGAACGGCACGACAGAACAGGATTACCGGCTGCCCTGCGGCCGGGAGATCGAACAGGTCTGGGATCGGCTCGACGCGGTCGAGGCCGGTCTCGGCGACGAACACGAGAAGACCTGCCCGCACTGCCGGGCAGCCCGCGACAGCCTGCTCGCGCTGCGCGTGGCGACCAAGGAACTGATCGATGAACCGGATCCCGCGCCGCCCGATCTGACCGGGCGGATCATGTCCGCGGTGCGCGCGGAGGCCCGGCGCGGCCGGACCCTGGTGCTCCCGACCCCCGCGCCCGGCACGGTCGAGGTGAGCGAACAAGCCGTCGCGACGGTGCTGCGCTACGCCGCCGACTCGGTGCCGGGCGTGCGCGCCAGGCAGTGCCGGGTGCGCCGGGTCGGGATGGGCATGGACGGGGAGACCGTGGTCGCGGTCGAGCTGTCGGTCGCCATCCGGTTCGGGCACGCGACGGTCGGCGACGCGCTGCCGGTGGTGCGCGAACGGGTCACCGCCGCGCTCGCCGCGCAGGTCGGGCTGGTGCTGGAGACGCTGGATCTGGTGGTCGCGGACATCTACGAGGACGACGAAACGGGGGACCCGCGGCGATGACGACCGATGCTGTTTCCGAGGTACGGATCGAGGCGCCGGTCGTCGCCGCGGTGGCCGCGCGGGCGGCGCTGGCGACGCCGGGCGTGGTCCGGCTGGAACCCGGTGTGCGCGGGCTGGTCTCGTCGCTGGTGCGGGTCGGCAAGCAACGCCTGACCAACACCGATCCCGCGGCGTCGGAGGGCGTACGGGTGCGGCGCGGCGCCGGGGGCGCGCTGAGTGTGCAAGTGGACGTGGTGATTTCGGCGGAACGCCCCGCGGCGGTGATCGGACACGCGGTGCAACAGGAGGTTTCACGGGTGGTGTTCGAACAGACCGGGCAGGCGGTGGACGAGGTGTCGGTGACCATTCTCGATATCGAGCCGGAGCGCCGGTGACTTCTACCAGCGATGTCATCGCCGTGCTCCTGGGCGCGCTGGACACGATCGACGGGATCCGCCCCGCGACCCCCCTCGGCGCGGAGAGCCCGGCCTGGTGGCCTTGGGACGCACGAGGTTTCGCGGTCGATGTCGGGCCGGACCGGATCGAGGTTCGGGTCGCCGCGGCCGAGCTGCCGTTGGCGCCGCTGCTGGAAAAGGCAACGGCCGCACTGCGTGCCGCCCTGGCCGGCACCGACTGGTCCGATGCCCGTTTGCGTGTGGTCGTGGCCGAACTCGATGCCGGAGCCTTCGGCGGCGAGGGGGTTACCTAGGTCACACCAACCTGCCCGTGACGATCGGGCCCGATCCTGTGTCGATCCAGATGAACAGCCGATGTCCGCTGTACCGCAAGGGAAATCAGGAGGAGCTATGAGCACCACGACGACGACCACTGACAAGAACACGGACACCAAGGCACCCGCCGACACCAAGCCGCAGGCGAGCCGGGCAGCCGGCTCCGCCGCGACCCCCGACAAGAACAGCAAGCTGGCCAGCGACCAGGGCACCACCTCCATCGCCGACATCGTCGTGCAGAAGGTGGCCGGGCTCGCGGCCCGCGAGGTGCGCGGCGTGCACGACCTTGGTGGCGGCGCGGCCCGTGCGTTCGGCGCCATCCGCGATCGCATCCCTGGCGCGTCCGCCAGTATCGGCCAGGGGGTTTCGGTCGAGGTCGGGGAGACCCAGGCCGCGGTCGACCTGGAGCTGGTGGTCGAATACGGCGTCGCCATCGCGGAATTGGCGCGCGCGGTGCGCCGCAACGTGATCAACGCGATCGAGCAGATGACCGGGCTGGACGTGGTCGAGGTCAATATCAACGTCAACGACGTCTACATCCCCGGCGACGATGACGAGCCGGTGCAGAGCAGCCGGGTGCAGTAGATGAACGCGACAGCGATCTGCCTCGCCGTCGGCCTCGCGCTCGGCTTCGCCGGTGCGTTCGGCGGGTTCGGCGCCTTCACCATCGTGCTGCTGTTCGCCGTGCTCGGCCTGGTGGTCGGCCGCTGGCTCGACGGCGAGCTGGACCTGGCCGGGCTGGTCCAGTCGGCACAGCGCAAGGGCAGGCGATGACCGCCGTCGTCGCCGACGAGTATCCGGGCGTCACCACGGTGGCCCCGCGCGCGGTCCAGCGGATCGTCGCGCAGGCGGCGCGCGAGGTGGCCGGCGTCGGCGCCGATGTCCGGGTCGACGCCAGGGTTTTCGCCAACCGGACCGCCCTGGACGTGCGGCTGCCGATTCTGTATCCGTCGCCGGTGGGCCGGGTGACCGAGGCGTGCCGCGCCCACCTGGCCCGGCGGACCAGCGAGCTGACCGGGCTCGCGGTGAGCGGAATCGACATCGAGGTCACCGAGCTGACCATCGAAACCGTCGGCGGCGGAAGGAGAGTCCGATGATCCGCAGGCCGCGCCGGGCGGGTCCGGCGGTCGTCGTCGCGGTGCTGCTGCTCGCGGTCTGCGTCGCGGTGACGGTGTCGCTGATCCAGCGCCTGGTCGGCGCGCACGAATTCCTGTCCTACGACAGCGTCGCGACCGACCTGCACGGCATGACCTGGCACGACACGCCGGTGCTCGCCGTGGGCATCGGGGCGATCGTGTTCGGCGCCGGGCTGCTCGCGCTGGCGCTGTGGCCGGGCCGGGCGGCCGTGCTGCCGCTCGGCGACGAGGACGGCATATCGGCCGGGGTGACCCGCGGTGGACTGCGCACGGCGTTGCGCAGCACCGCGGGTTCGGTGGACGGGGTCAGCTCCGCGCGAATCCGCCTGCGCCGCAAAGCGGTCAAGGTGTCCGCGCACACCGAACGGACCGGCGCGGACGGCCTGCCCGCGGAGATCTGCGAAACGCTCACCCGCCGGGTGCAGGAGATCGGCCCGCAGCGGGTCCGGCACGTGCGGGCCAAACTGCGCGGACCGAAGACAGGAGAGGCGTGATGAGTAGCACCAATCGTCCGGCCGCGTTGAACCGGACCGTGCTCGGGCTGACCGGCGTGCTGCTGCTCGCCGCGGGCGTGCTCGCCGTCGCCGCGCACTACGGGCGGCTGCGCTGGGTGCGCTCCGACGACACCCTCGTCCCCGGCACCGACGCGCCGCCTGCCTGGGTGCTGTGGGCCGCGGTCGTCGTCGCGGTGCTGATCGGTCTGCTGTGCCTGCGCTGGCTGCTGGCCCAGGTGTTCCGGATGCCCAAGTCGGTCACCTGGCGCACCGGGGGCACCGAATGGGCCGGGACCACCGTGCTGGAGTCGTCCGTCGCCGCCGCCCCGGTGGCCTCCGACATCGAAAGCTACGAGGGGGTGCGCAGCGCCTCGGCCTGGTTGTCCGGCGGCCGCAGCGCACCCGAGCTGCACCTGGTGGTCACCGCGGAACCGACCGCCGACATCGCCGAACTGCGCCGCCGGATTCTGGGCCACGCGGTGACCCGGCTGCGCGCGGCGCTGGAGGTGGAGGTCATTCCGGTGAGCTTGGAACTCGACTTCGCCGAAGACCGCCGGCAGGCCAGGGTGCGCTGATCTTTATCCGCGCGGCAGGCCGAGGCGGGCGCGGCGATCGCGGACGGCCTACGGTAGTTTGGCCAGTTGGATCATCTCCGCGCGTGCTCGAGCGGGCGGAGGGTCGACGCGTCGGAGGTAGCGAAGTGGCGATGCCAGGCAACCGGTTTGGTGTAGCAGGCTCGGTTCGGTCGAGCCGAGGTCGAATGGCGCTCGGTGGCGCCGTCCGCGCCGGTGTCCAGGAGAGTGCTCGATGAGCGCGGACGGGAAGGCGAAGAGCCTGGACACGGACGTGCGCTCGGTGGATTCCGCGCGAATCCTATCGCTCAACGGGGAAATCGACATGGCGTCCGCGCCGCAGTTCCAGGCCGCGGTGGACGACGCGCTACGGGACCAGCCGAGCACGCTGGTCATCGACCTGTCCCGGGTGGAATTCTTCGGCTCCGCCGGACTGAGTGTCCTGCTGGTGGCCGCGGAGACGCTGCCAGCGGGCCAGGTGCGCGTGGTGGCCTCGCCGCCGGTGCGCCGCCCGATCGAGGTGACCGGGTTGGACAAGCTGCTCAGCGTGCACAACACGGTGGACGAAGCGCTCGCCGTCGAGGAACCGCGCCGCCCGGCCTGAGGCCGGGGCAGCGCGCACCCGTGGTCAGCGCTGCCGGGGAAGCCGGACGACCTGGACGAAGAAATCGTCGATGTGCTTGATAGCCGAGACGAATTGGTCCAGGTCGACCGGCTTCGTCACGTAGGCGTTCGCGTGCAGCTTGTAGCTGCGCAGGATGTCTTCCTCCGCCGCCGAGGTGGTGAGCACCACCACCGGGATGTGCGCCAGCTCCGGATCGGCCTTGATCCGCTCCAGCACCTGACGGCCGTCGTATCTGGGCAGATTGAGATCGAGCAGGATCAGATCCGGCCGCGGGGCGCCCGCGTGCTCGCCTTGCTTGTACAGGAAATCCAGGGCCTCCTGGCCGTCGTGCGCGACGTGCAGGGTGTTGCCGATCTTGTTGTCTTCGAACGCCTCCCGAGTCATCAACTCGTCGCCGGGGTCGTCCTCCACCAGGAGGATATCGATGGGCTGGCCGGGAATGCTCAAGAGGAATCTCCTGTATTTATCGGGGCAAGGTTATTGCGGGACAGCGTTATCGGGGATCAGCCGGGCAGGCTGGGTTCGGCCTGCGCACCGGTTTCTTCGAGTGCGCTTGCTTTTTCGGCCGGTACCGGGGAGTTCAGGGTGAACCAGAACCGGGTGCCGCCGGTGTATTCGGGGTCGAGCCAGATCTTCCCGCCGTGGTGCTCGACGATCTTCTTGCACAGCGCGAGCCCGATACCGGTGCCGGTGTATTCCTCGCGGTTGTGCAGCCGCTGGAAGATCACGAATACCTTCTCCCCGAATTCAGGCGGGATGCCGATACCGTTGTCGGTCACCGACAACAACCAGCCGCCGGTGTCGCCATCTGCGACGCAGGCGAGCTCGACCACCGGCGTCCGATCGGGCGCACGGAATTTGATCGCGTTGCCGATCAGGTTCTGCCACAGCATGGTCAGCAGCGTCGGGTCGCCGTTGATCTCGGGCAACTCCTCGGGGCGTTCCAGGCGCAGCTCGGCGTCCTCGGCGGCGACCGAGAGATTGGTCATCGCCTTGTCCAGGGTCTGGTCCAGGCTGATCGGCACGTTGCCGTCGATGACCCGGCCGACCCGGGAGAAGGTGAGCAGATCGTTGATCAGCACCTGCATCCGCTTGGCGCCGTCCACCGCGTAGTCGATGTATTGGATCGCGCGCTCGTCGAGCTGGTCGGCGTAGCGCTTCTCCAGCAGCTGGCAGAACGCGGCGACCTTGCGCAGCGGTTCCTGGAGATCGTGCGAGGCCACATAGGCGAACTGCTCGAGCTCGGCGTTGGAGCGGCGTAGCTCCGCGGTCTGCGCGTCCAGTTCGGCCGTCTGCGCGGCCAGCACCGCCTCCTGCACGCGAGAGGACTCCAGCTCGGCGACGACCTGGCGGCGCATGTCCTCCACCGCCTCCGCGACGGTCGCCAGGTCGGCGGGGCCGTGCGCGGTGATGTGGTGTTCGTAGTCGCCGTCGGCCACGCGCCGGGAAGCGGTCTCCAGATAGTTCAGCGGGCGCGCGACCAGCCTCCGCACCAGCGCGGTCAGCGCGAACGCGGCGATCAGGAACGCGGCGACCATCGCGCCGAGCACGGTATCCCGGACGGTGCGCCTGCTTTTCAGCTCGGCTCGATCGCGGTCGACCTCGGTGGCGAGATCGGCGTTCTGCGTGGTGAACAGGGCACGGAGCTGGTCGAAGGCGGCCTTGCCGCGGGCCGCGTCCGCCTCGCCGATGGCCCGGGGGCCGCGCGCGGCCACCGAGGTGACCAGCGGTTCGGCATAGCCGCTGCGCCAGTCGGCGGCCGCCCGCTCCACCGCGTCGAGGTCGGCCAGCAGCTGCGGACGGCCGGCCAGCAGCTGACGGATCTTGGCCGCGGACTGTGCTTCGTCCTGGACGCCTTCGGCATACGGTGCGAGGAACTGGGCGTCGGCGCCGATGGCGTAGCCGCGGATGCCCGTCTCCTGGTTGATCAGCGCGCCCTGCAGCCGGTAGGTCTCGGCGGTCGCGGGCTGCAGCTCTTCGACCATCCGATCGGCGACCCGGTTGGTTTTGGTGAGTTGATGCGCGCCGATCACCGTGCCGATGATCACCAAGATCACCATCAGGGCCAGCACGAGCATGAACCAGCCCTGGACGGTCAGCCGACCGGCCATCGACCGGTTGCCGGGGGGAGTCGTCATCGATTGTCCTGCTTCAGGTCTCGGTGATTCCACTGCAAGTACATGACCGCCACGTCGTCTTCGAGTCCGCCGTGCGACTCGGCCAGCGCCTCGGCGCGCCGGACCAGTTCGTCGACGAATTCCACCGGCTCCGCCGCGCTGATCGTGCGGGCCAGCGCGAGCAGGCCTTCCTCGCCGAGGCGGTCCTGGCCCGCGTCGGTGTGGCCCTCGAACAGCCCGTCGGTGAACAGCATCAGGCCACTGCCGAGCGGCAGCGCGATCTCGTAGGCAGCCCACTCGGCGCGGCCGGGCAGGAAGCCGAGCGCGGGACCGCCGGGCACCTCGACCCAATCCACCTGCGTGCCGGTGCGCATCAGCATGCCGGGATGCCCCGCCCTGGTGACGATCACCCGGTGATCCTGGGGACGCAGGATCAGGCTGGTCAGGGTGGCGAAGGTCTGCTTGCCGGTGCGTTCGGCGAGCAGGACCTCCTCCAGCAGCTGCAACTGACGCAGGCCGGAGATCTCGCTGAGCACCAGGGTGCGCCAGGCCAGGCGCAGCGCGACACCGGTCGCGGCCTCGTCCGGGCCGTGGCCGGCGACATCGCCGATCAGCGCGTGCACGGTGCCGTCGGCCTGCTGCACCACGTCGTAGAAGTCGCCGCCGAGCAGCGCGTTGGCCCGGCCAGGACGGTAGCGCGCGACGATGTCGACCGAGCGTTCGCCGCGCAGCAGCGGTGTCGGCAGCAGGCCGCGTTCGAGGCGGGCGTTCTCCTGCGCGCGCATCTGACTGGTCCGCAGGGCCGCGGCGGCCCGTTCGGCCTGTTTACGCTGAATGGCGTAACGCAGTGCGCGCCCGAACAATTCGGGCTCGATCCGGCCCTTGACCAGGTAGTCCTGGGCGCCTGCGGCAACCGCAGCCAGCCCGGTCTGCTCCTGGTCGAGTCCGGTGAGCACGATCACCGCGACCCGGTCGGTGTACTCACGCACCACGCCCAAGGTCTCCAGACCGTGCGCGTCGGGAAGGTGCAGGTCGAGCAGCACACAATCGGGTATCTGTTCAGCGAGTAGCGCCCGCGCCTCGGCCGCGGATCGCACCCAGCGCACCGGCAGGCCCGGCGCGCCATCGGCGATCAGCTCCTCGACCAGCAACGCGTCGGCTTGATCGTCCTCGACCAGCAGCACCGACAGATCCGGCCAACTCCACACGGTGGCGCGGTCTGGTCGGCGCTCGGGAATCGGTGCTTCTGCGCGGGCCTTGCCGTCACCGTCGCCGAGGAGGCCTACCTGCCTACTCTGCCCGGAAAGCATCGACTCCGGTCTCCTTCCATCCGCGTTGACCTATTCGGTGGTCGCCGAATACAACTAACGCGGAGTACCCACATTCGCGCAGCGCACCCTCCGGGTCTTGTACCACGCGACGTGCCACATTACCGTCCCCGTCGGATCGAACGAGACTTACTGGGTGCAGTGGGTGTCGCGGATGTCTACGGGTACGCTCCCGGGCTCACGCGGCGACGGGTTTACCGAGGACGCCAGGTGGTGAAGTCGAATTCGAGGTATTGCTCCGCGGCCGAAGGAATGTGGGTGAGCGTGAGTTCGGCGAGATTGCCCTGATCGGTTTGCACGCACAGGCGGCCGCCGGTGGGCAGGTGGTAGACGTTGTCCAGGGTCTGGCTCCAGGCGCCCGGCACGATCGCGGTGCAGCGGTCCAGGCCGGAGCCGGCGTCGGTGCGCGGGATGGCGAAGCGGGCGTGGCCGTTGGTCATGGCGTTGAGGGAGTCGGCGTTCTTGGACGGGCTCATGTCCACACCGGGTTGGTTCTGGTCGCGGACCTGTCCGGTGTCCAGGTCGATGCCCTCCACGTTGGCGATCTTCCGGTGGCCGTGGGTGAGGGACGGTGGTTCGGGGGTGGTCGGTCGCGGGGACAGGCCGGGGACAGCGGAGTCGGTCGGGGCGGCCGAGGGTGCGTCGGAGCCGCGGTCGTGGGCGACGGTGTAGACGAACGCGACCACGGTCGCGACACTGCCCACCGCCGTCCAGAGGAGAGTCGACCGCCACAGGGATGCCGGCCGCCAGAATGAGGTGGAGCCCGCCGGCCTGGTGTCGTTCGGTGCGGGTGGCGGATCGGTGGGTGGGCTCGGCGCCGGTGGCGCCGCGTCGGGTGCCGGGTCGTTGTCGGACATCTGTTGTTTCCCCCTGTCGCCGGATGCTGGTCGGATCCTGCGACAAAGGCGAACCGCAGCCCGCGCCGCAGAAGCATGTCCCGCGCGCGGCGAGACACGAAAGACCTTACATAGCAGGCGGCTATCCGGGCGCGGGTTTCTCCGGAACCCACCACCCGCGGTGATAATGGATTGACGGGCTTATGTATTGTTCGCGACAGCAACTAGTTGCGCGGTTTTGGTAGGTCTGCTGGTGAAAATGGGGAGGGGCCACGCCCGTTGGCGGCCCGCAGCACACCGGTAAGCTCGCCGAACTGCCGCACCGCTGAGAGTTCTACCAGCAGTAGTTAGTGCAGATCGCTTGTGTCACAAGGCTTGGTGAGTGCCGAGCCGATCCGATCGATGGCCGCGCAGCGCATTCGAGGCGGCCGACGAGCGGAAGCGCGTGTTCGAGAAAGACCGCTGACAACGCAGCCGACCAGAATTAGGGCGCACATGACGAATTCCACCACCCAGGCAATGTCGCCGGGCCTGGAAGCGGACGCGGGTCCCGCACTGTCACACCGGCAGATCCTGACCATCCTGTCCGGCCTGCTGCTCGGCATGTTCCTGGCCGCGCTCGACCAGAACATCGTCAGCGTGGCGATCGTGAAGATCTCCAACAGCCTGCACGGCTTCGACGAACAGGCGTGGGCGACAACGGCTTACCTGATCACCGCGACGATCACCACGCCGCTCTACGGCAAGCTGGCCGATATCTACGGGCGTAAGCCGTTCTACCTCACGGCAATCGGACTGTTCATCGTCGGCTCGGTGGCCTGTACCTTCGCCACCTCGATGTATGAGCTCGCCGGGTTCCGCGCGTTCCAGGGGCTCGGCGCGGGCGGCCTGATGTCGTTGGCGTTCACCATCGTCGGCGATATCGTGCCCGCCCGCGAACGGGTGCGCTACCAGGGCTATTTCATGATGGTCTTCGGCTTCGCCACGGTGCTCGGCCCGGTGCTCGGCGGGTTCTTCTCCGATCTGGACACGCTCGGCGGCATCGCCGGCTGGCGCTGGGTGTTCCTGGTGAACGTGCCGGTGGGCGTGCTCGCCTGGCTGGTGGTCGCCAGGGTGCTGAATGTGCCGCACCAGCGGCAGAATCACCGCATCGACTGGTTCGGCGCGGTGACGCTGACGATCTGCACCGTGCCGCTGCTGGTGGTCGCCGAGCAGGGGCGGAACTGGGGCTGGCAATCGGATCGGGCGTTGCTCTGCTACGGGGTCGGCGGGGTCGGGCTGCTGCTGTTCCTGCTCGTCGAGTTCCTGATGAAGGACGCGGCGCTGATTCCGTTGCGGCTGTTCAAGAGTTCGACGTTCAGCGTCACCATCGCCGGCGGCTTCATCGTCGGCATCGCCATGTTCGGCGCGATCACCATGGTGCCGCAGTATTTCCAGGTGGTGCGCGGCTTCACCCCGACCAATGCCGGGCTGCTGATGCTGCCGCTGGTCATGGGTATCACGGTCGGCTCGCAGCTCGGCGGGCGGATCACCAAGAAGACCGGGCGCTACAAGATCCTGCCCGTGGCGGGCACTTTCATCACCGCGGTCGGCTCGGCGCTGTACGCGCAGGTGCACTACGACAGCGTGCTGTGGCAGCCGCTGGCCTACTGCGCGGTGATCGGGCTCGGACTCGGCTTCTGCATGCAGACGTTGGTGATCGCGGCGCAGAACGCGGGCCGGCGTTCCGATATGGGCGTGTCCACCGCGGCGGCGACCTTCTTCCGGCAGATGGGCGGCACCCTCGGCGTCGCGGTGTTCCTGACCATCCTGTTCAACCTGTTGCCGCACAAGATCATCGACGCGTTCGGTGGAACATTGCCGCCCGGGTTCGATGCCGAGCAGCTCAGCACCATGCAGAGCAACACCAGCGGCATCGAGGCGCTGCCCGAAGAGCTGAAGGTGCCGATCCTGATCGGCTTCACCAACTCCATGCACTGGGTGTTCTACGTCGCCGCGGCGGTGGCGTTGCTGGCCTGCCTGGTGTTGATGTTCATGAAAGAGATCCCGTTGCAGGATAGTCCGGTGCCTGCCGCCGCGCGTAAGGCGGCGCCGGTCGCGGAGTCGAGCTGGGACGAGGACGAGATCTGGGCGGGCGCCGCGCAGGCGCTCGCGGAGCCGGAGCCGGTGCTCGCCGGGGCCGGCGGCAGGCAGGTGGTCGCCGAATCCCGGGGCCACGGCTCGCACGAGTTCGCCATGGCGGCAACCGGTTCCACGGTGACCGTGCTCGACTCGGTGGAGGGATTCGAAGGATACGGCGATGGGGCGATCGGCGGCCGGATCCGGCGGGAGAACGGGCATCCGGTGCCCGACGCGGCGCTGACCCTGATCGATCAACGCGGGCATCAGGTTTCGCGGGCGACCGGCGACGCGGACGGCGGTTACGTCATCGGCGTGCCCGAGAGCGGTAGCTATGTGCTGATCATCTCCGCCACCGGCCATCAGCCTGCGGCGGTGACGGTTTCGGTGGGCCAGCGGGCCCAGCACCTCGACCTCACCCTGCTCGGCTCCGGTGAGTTGTCCGGCATCGTCCGGTCCGCCGCCAGCGGCACCCCGCTCTACGGCGCCACCATCACCCTGACCGACCTGCGCGGTGAGGTGGTCGGCGCGGCAATGACCACCGCCGACGGACGCTACGTGTGTCACGGGATCGTCTCCGGCACATACACCTTGGTGGCGGTGGCCGAACACATGCGCCCGAGCGCGACCACCCTCACCGTTCCCGACGCCGGACTCCTTCGACACGACATCGACATGTCGCCCATGGCGGTACTCGTCGGGTCCGCGCTGGCCGAAGATGGTCGCCCGGTCCCGGACGCACAGATCAGCGTCCTCGACACCACCGGCGATCTCACCGCCACCGCCCGCACCGACGACAACGGCCGCTACCTCGTCACCGACCTACCGCAGGGCCAATACACCGTCGTAGCTCGCGGTTACCCACCGGCGACCAGCCAAATAACCGTGTCCGGCGGCGAGGTCAACCACGACGTGAAACTCGGCTATCAGCTGGAGGATTCGCAGTAGGTCAGCGAATATAGGTGACGTCCGCTTCGTCCCCCGCGTGCTGCATGTCCCACAGCAGTTCGGCGAGGTGGGCGGGGGAGACGGCCGGCACGTCCCAGAACGGTTCGCCGGCCGCCTTGGCGCGTTCGAGTTCGGTGTGCCAGGCGCTGTTCTCGATCGCCGCGCCGATATAGAGCCCGCCGACGTAGACGCCGTTCGCGGCCACCTCGGCATGCAACGCCTGGAGATAGTTGCGCTGGGCCGCGAGAACCAGCCCGCCCGCGACGCGTGGATTCCCGTGCACGGCGCTTGCGCCCTGCGCGCTCAGGATCGCGCCGTCGCCGCGAGACATCATCGCGGGCAGGAACTCTCGCACCAGCTCGAGCAGGGTGTAGACGCCGAGCCGCAGGAGGTCTTGCACGCGCTGCGGGGTCAGGTCGAGCACCGGGACGAATCCGTCGGCCGCCGCGCCGTAGTAGCACACGTCGAGATCGCCGACGGTGGACCGAATCTGCTCGGCCAGCCCGGGGATCGCGCCGGTGTCGGCCAGGTCCGCGGTGATGACATGCGTTGTCCCGGGCAGCTTCTCGGCGATCGACTCGAGCGATTCGCGACGCCTGGCAACCAGCACCACGTCATACCCCGCGCCCGCGTAACGCTGTGCGACGGCCTGGCCGAGGCCCGGACCGGCGCCGAGTACTGCGATCGACTTCGTCATGAATACCCCTCGAGAGCAACGAGATTCGGAAAGATCGCACAGGCGACCCTGGACCCATATTAATCATGCTTGCTGATCGTCAGCAATACTGACGATCAGATGAGTATATGGTTTCCACGTGCCGATTCCTGCCCACCCGCCGCGACCATCCGACGAAGCCGCGCACCCTCGGCTCGGATACCTGCTCAAACACGCAGCCCTGCAATACGCGGAGCTGACCTCGACCGAACTCGCCCCGCTGGGCATCACCCCCCAAGAGTGGGCAGCCCTGAACTGCCTCGACGATCAGCCCGAACGCTCGCAGAAAGAAGTCGCAGACCTACTCGGCATCGATCGCACAACCATGGTCGCCCTAATCGACCGCCTGCAAACCCAGACCTGGGTCGAACGTCATCCCCACCCGACCGACCGCCGAAAGAACGCGGTCACCCTCACCCCGCCCGGCCGTGCCGTCCTGCAATCCGGCGCGACCATCATCGATGCCTGTGAGCGCCAATTCCTGGCCGCCCTGAGCGGCTCAGGTGCCGACCAGTTCAAACTTGCTTTGCAAAGGGTGATCCTGGCCAGCCGGTCACGCTGAACCGGATTTCTCCGCGAGCCGCGCCGAGATGACTTCCTCCAGCTCACCCATTGTCCTGGTGAACACGCTGTCAAGGTCCACCTCGTAGTGCTGCGCCAAGATCAGCACCGACCAAAGGCAGTCGGCCAGTTCATGTTCCAACGCTTCTTTCCCGCCGGGCATCGCCCGAGTCCCCTCGGCGCCCATGACCAACTTCGCGAGATCTCCCACGTCCCCGACGAACCCGAGCATGAAGTCCGCCCGGGTCCAAGTCCGTCCTCGCTCAGCGAGATTCAGCGCGTCATAGAGATCATGAATCGTCATCGCTCGGGCCTGAAGCTCTCGAATATCCACTCCCCGTGTCTACCTTGCGCAACTTCAGCCAGTGGGTGCCGGGCTTCGACTCAACTCCCGGCTCCCGTGCGTTCCTGGACGCGCTGGTGATCAGCGGGAACCGGCGTCCGCGGGCTCGGCTCTCGGTCAGTGGCCGGTCCCGCTGGGCTCCCAGGGGGTGGTGGAATAGGCGGCCAGTACCAGGGCGCAGGCGGGAGTGCCCTCGGAGCGGACTTCGCTGGTGCAGAGCTGGACGGGGCCGAATGTTTCCGGTCGGTCTCGCACCATGTCGGCCAGGCTGGACCGGATCAGCTGCTCGACCTCCTTGGCGGTCTCGGCCACATGTTCCACGAAAAGTCCTGCGCCGGAACCATCGTCGCGCAGGATCCACCCCAATCCCGCGGCTGCTCGCTTGCCCGCGTCGGATGCGTAGTGAACGGCGTAGACGCAGTAGAGCCGATCACCCCAGGGAATCTGTTTACGGACGCGTTCGACGCGTTGCACGGTGGCGCGCGGCGGGATCACCGACGACAGGTGGATCAAGTTGGCGTCATTTACTCCCAGCGCAGTCAGTGCCGCGTTGAAGGCGGCTTTGGCGGTCGAACCCGTCCCGCTCGCCGGCCCGAGTTCGATAGTCAGCGCTGCCTCCTGGACTTGCTCATCCGCGCGTCCGTAAGGCGCGCTCGACCACAAAACTCCGGACGCCAGTGCAGCGCCGAGTCCGCCGGCGACGATGAATGATCTGCGATTGATCCCAGCTGTGCCGGGAGTGTATTCGATGTTCACCGGAAGATGATGGCAAAACAGTCGCGTCGAGACGTCGCCGACACGCGCTTCGGGCGTCGATTCAAGGCATGGAGTCCGAATTATCACGATATCTGTCGGGATTCGTATTCGGAAGCGTGGGTGTTTCTGGGGTGGAACTGATTTCGGCCGGCGAGCGACGGCGTGCGAAACGGCGCCAGGCGGCTTCGGCGTGGAAATTATTTGCGCGACACCGATCCGGACCTCCTGCGGCTTCGAATATGTCGTGCAATGGAATTACTCACTCGACCGTCGAAAGAGGTTGTATAGATGTTTCACAAAAGCCCCGTCGCTGCGGTATTGGGCCTGTTCGCCGTCGCCGCAACGCTCACTATGACGACGGGCGTGGCCGCAGCGTCTCCGGGGGAGGTTCGAGGTAGCGCGGTAACGGGATATGCCTCTGCTGAGCAACAGCCTACGTTCGTAGCCTTCCGGGCCGGCGACGAACGGCGAGAGGGGCGTAACGAGGAGGGTCGTGGCGGGCGTAACGAGGAGCGTCGAGGGGGGCGTAACGAAGAACGCCGTGGCGGGCGTAATGAAGAACGCCGAGGGGGGCGTAATGAAGAACGCCGAGGGGGGCGTAATGAAGAACGCCGTGGCGGGCGTAACGAAGAACGCCGTGGCGGGCGTAACGAAGAGAGCCGTGGCGGGCGTAATGAAGAGCGTCGAGGGGGGCGTAACGAGGAGGGTCGTGGCGGGCGCAACGAGGAGCGCCAGGATCCCCCGAATATGCAGTAACGAGTAGGCCCTGGAGGGCCTCGGGCTGTCCCCTCCTGTTGACCGGCACCGCCAATGTTGCCGCCGCCTAGTCGGGCGGCAACATTGGCGGGATGTTATCTCATGTCCCCCGGAATGGACTTCCGCATTTCAGCCGTGCAACGCTCCCGGGTAAAGATACTCGTCCGCAGGCGGGGCCGTAGTGTTGAGCCAGGCGTGGAAGAATCCGTCGAGATCGGCACGTGACTTTGCCTGAATAAACGAACGGAAGTCGCCCATCGAGGTGGCGCTGTGCGGGTACGAGGTGGCGAACTCGCGAACGGCGGCGAAGAAGACATCGTCGCCGATCTGTTTGCGCAGTGCGTGCACGAAAAGAGGGCCACGATCGTAGACGGAATCGAAGATGTTCGCTGCGCCTGGATCTTCCAGTGGAATGCGCCAGTATGCCGGGTCGTCGTGGTGCGCTCGAATCGTCTCGCGATACTTCTGGTCGACGTCCACGCCATCTTTGCGTTCGGGCCACAGGTAGGCGGCAGTGTATTCCGCGAAACATTCATTGAGGCAGATGTCCGACCAGTGACGTATCGTAATCGAATCGCCCCACCACTGATGTGAAATTTCGTGGACGATGGTGCTCAGCTTCGCCCAGCTCGCGTAGACGGGCCTGGTTTGCGTCTCCAATGAGGCATCGATATCGACGTCCAGAAATACGCCTCCCGCAGTTTCGAAAGGATACGGCCCGTAAAGCTTCTCCTCGAAATCGAGTACTTCGGGCAGCCGCTGCTCGAAGTCCCGTTTGTCCAGCGCGCCGGGGGCGAAGGCGCTCAACAGCGGGGTTCCGTCGGCTCGGCGTTGCTCGAGGTACTGGAAGTGATCGATCGCGACCATGGTGAGGTAGCCCAGCACCGGATGCCGTGCCTCCCACCGGACGGTGCGCTTGTTATCGCTGACCGCTTCGTGGATTCGGGTGCCGATGGAGACTGCCTCCCAGTCGGCGGGCACGGTGACCTGCAGAGTGAAGGTGGCTTTGTCGAGCAGGGTGTCGTTGAGCGGATACCACGCCCTGGCCGAGTGTGGTTGTCCGGCAACCACCGCCGCACCGCTGGGCAGGATCGTCCAGCCCTTGTCGGACTCGCTCTGCGAGATCTGGCCCGCGTACTCCACGGCGACGGTGAACGGCACGCCGGGCAGCAGCGCCTGAGCCGGCGTGATGGTCAGTTCATGCGCTCCGTTACGGTCGAATCCGGCACCGGTGCCGTTGACCGCCACCTTTGCTATCTGTGGGCCCGCGAAGTCCAGGTTGAAGGATTTCAAGGCCTGGGTGGCGGTCGCATCGATGACAGCTTTGCCGATGAGATCGCGAGTGGGCGGGTCGTAGTCGATGCTCACTTCGTAATGACTCACGTCGTATCCGCCGTTGCCATCCATCGGGAAGTACGGATCCCCCAAGCCTGGTGCGCCGGAGAGCGGATCGATGGGCGGTTCGGCTACCGCGATCGCCGATGATGTCAGCACTAAACACACTGTGGCACAGCAGAATCCGAACAGCTTCATGAACAACTACTCCACTTCCGCGCGGTCGCACCGATACGCTTGATCAGCCGCGTCCGCACCGGACACGTCCTGTAGTCTTCGTCGCCGCCGTGACTGTGGATGGCTCCGATACGGCGAAACATCGCGCAGCCATTGCCGGTCGGCGACTGATCGGGGTCATGGCCCATCCGCGGGTCAGGCTGCACCGAATCATCTCTGTTCGAACAACTGGAGGCATCGGGTCGCCGGCCGGGCGCGATCTCCACGCGTCACTGGAATAACAGCCAACAAGGAGGACAACTCATGCCCGCTGTGTCGATAGGTGCTCCGCCTTCGCACGTGTCGATGGTCGGTGAGCGGCACCCCGTGACACAGAGGCAGACAGCGTGATCGCACCGGGAGATCGGCCGGAGGGGGCGGCTCGTACCGGATCCGGATTCTCGCGTCGCACACTGATCCGCGGGGCGAGCGCGGTCGTGGCGGTGGCGGCTGTGGGAACGTCGTCCGCGCGGGCCGGAGCGACCGTAAATCCCACCGAATGGACCAGACTGCGAAGTCAATTGCGGGGTGCGCTGGTGCTGCCGCAGGACCGCGAGTATCGAACGACGAAGGCGCTTGTCGACCCCCGGTTCGACGACAACGCACCCCTCGGCGTGGTCGAGGTGGCGGAACCGCAGGACGTACAGGTGGCCGTGGCCTTCGCCCGCGATCACGGCCTGCCCATCGCCGCCAGGGCCGGTGGTCACTCCTTCGTCGGCGCGTCCGCGGCCACCGATGCACTGGTCATCGACGTGCGCGGGCTCGACCACATCTCCGTCGAAGCCGACCAGGTCACCGCCGGCGCGGGGGTGAACAGTCTCGCGGCCTTGACCGAACTGGACAAGTCAGGCTTGGCGTTGCCGGTGGGCGTCTGCTCTGGCGTCGGTTTGGCCGGTCTCACCCTCGGCGGCGGTCTCGGGTTCGATGGGCGTCGTTACGGGATGACCTGTGATCGGCTGGTTGCGGCCGAGCTGGTGTTGCCGAACGGCGACACCAAGAAAGTCGACGCAGCCAGCGCGCCGGACCTGTTCTGGGCGTTGCGCGGTGCGGGCGGGGCCACCGGCATTGTCACCGCGCTGACCTATCGCCACATCCCAGCGGTCTCGAAAGACGTGGTGCGACTGTCCTTTCCGGGTGACCGGGCGGCCCAGGTCCTCACCGGTTGGGCGCAGTGGATGGCATCGGCCGATCGGGCGGTCTGGGCGCGGGTCAACGTCGAGGCGGCGGCGGACGGCCCACGCTGCGACGTCCTGATCGTTTGCCCGGCCGGTGCCGGGACCGGGGCCGCGGGCGACCTGATCGCCGCGGCCTCGACTCCACCCACCGCGACCGACCACCGCACGCTGGAGCACTTGGACGCGGTACATGACGTCAATTTCGACAAGCCGCGTCCGGGATCGACCCGGGTTGCCGGCTCCGATGTGCTCAGGCAGCTGTCTCCGGCCGCCGCCGACGCTATCGTCGAGGTCATCGCCGCCCGTTCGCGCAGCGGTGCACCGGGTCTGGTGATGGTCGAACCGATCGACGGGGCCATCAAAGACACCGCGCTCGACGCCTCAGCCTTCCCGTGGCGTGCGCACGCGGTGGCTGTGGAGTGGGCGGTCACGGCCCCCAGCACGGTCGATGAGGCTTACCGGTGGATCGCCGGTGCAAACCAGGCAGTGGCCACTGAGTCCGCAGGCGGCTATGTCAACCACGTGGAACCGACGGACACGGTGGAACGCTGCTTCGCGCACAACTTCCCCCGGTTGCAGGTCCTGCGTCAAGCCGTCGATCCGGACCGCCGGCTGCGGTGGGGGATCAACAGGTAATACGGTCTCGTCGCGTGGTGGGTCGATCGAGTGGGTGTTCAGTCTTCTACCGGCAGGTGGGGGGAGTGGTAGAGGAGGGCTTCGGCTACGTCCCAGGGGTCGGTGACGGTGGGTAGGTTGTCGAAATCCGTGGGGGCGATGTCGAGGGTGAAGCTGAATGTTCCTTGTCCGTCCAGGGTGACTCCGGCGTAGCATCGCCAGGCTTGGAGCCGGCCCGCGACGTTGTTTTTGGCGCAGATCGGGATCAGGACGACCGAGACTATCTCGGTCAGCGATGCTTTCGTCCACAGCGGTCTGCCGTAGGCGGAGAAACCGTGGGAGCGGGCTGCCGTGCCGAGTTCGAGCAGGCCGAGACCGTTCACGCGTTTCACGACCGAAGGTACCTCCTGCCCAAGCAGTCCCGGTCGCATGGACCGCGCCTTCCCGAATCGCATCGCGCACCTTCCGAACAGGCGGCCGGGGCGTGCCGCACCGGTGCCGCAACGGTCACCCGACCGATGATTCCGGCCGAGCCGCCCGCCCGCCACCCCTGGACCACACGGGCGGCGGTTGAGTTCGAAGACTCCTCGATCAGTCGAGTCCGGCAACCTGTTTCGCGGTCTGCTCCAGCTTGGACCGATACCCCTGCCACCAGTCCGAGTCGCCGGTGGGCAGGTTGTCGTTGTGCGGGAGCAGGCCGGCGGCGCCGTCGATGAGTTCGCGAATGATGTCGGCATGCCCGACATGCCGGTTGGTCTCGGTGGTGACGTGCACCAGGATCCGATGCAACGTGACGACGCGGTCCTTCGTCCACCATGGCACCGAGCCCTCGGTGGCCAGGTCGAGGCTGTCGATCGTGTCGTCGGCGTGGGCCCAGGCCCGCTGGTAGAACGCGATGATGTCCGCCCGCGACTCATCGGCGGTGGCCCACATGTCGGCCGTGGGATCGGCCTCGAAATCGAGCTTGGTGATGGGTTCGTCGACCGGCCTGCCGAACGTGTCGCCGAAATAGCCGAACTCGATCGCACCGAGGTGTTTCACGAGCCCCAGCAGATTGGTGCCGGTAGGCGTCATCGGCCGGCGAACGTCATACTCGGACAAACCATCGAGCTTCCACAACATCGCTTCGCGGGCATAGCGCAGATACCGGTGCAGATCCGTCTTGGGGTCGGAGGCAGTCATGTCGAGCACTCTGCCAGGAGATCCGCCCACTCCGCGCCTATTTTCCGTCCCTGCCAACAACATTCACCAGGCGGACGCCGGTCGGCTCGCAATGCGTAGAGAACCGGACTGCTCTCGCGGCCAACACCTGTCGAGCGCAGGTGCCTGCCGCGAGAACCATATCCGCGACGGCTCAGGCAGGAAGGGCGTCTCCGGGGAAGCCGTGGCACGGGTGGACCTCGCAGCGGATCATGTCGGCTTGCACGCAGGGGTCCGCGGCCATGATCTGTGCGGCCTCCTCGGCAGGCACGGTCATGATCGCGACGCCGGCCACGGTGTCGGAGGCAACCGGGCAGAGCACGGCGATCACTCCGTCGGCGCGCAGCGACACCATGCGGCGCTGGTGTTCGAGCTCGATGGCGTCGGCGCCGTCCCTGTTCCGTTCCGGACCCCACTGGAGGAGGGCCAGGCTGAAGGGTTTCGCGGTCGCGGCCAGGGCCTGGATCTGCTCGTCGGTGATTGTCGTGGTCATTCTGTTCCTTGCTTCTCGATCTGCTCGGCCAGCGAGACAATGATTCCTTCGGGTCCGCGGATGTAGGCCATCCGCCACACCCCTTCGTATTCGCCGATGCCGCCCACCAGGCCGTAGCCGTCGGCGGCGGCGTGCTCGACCGCGGCCTTCAGGTCGGTGACCACGAAGGCGACGTTGCGCAGGCCCAGTTCGTTGGCCGGGGCGGCGGGCGAGCCGGGGAGGTGATCGGGCCGGACGAAGCTCGACAGTTCCAGCGTCGTTCCGCCGCCGGGTAACCGCAGCATGACGATCTCGGTGGCCGCGCCGGTCATGCCGATCACGGTGTCCAGGAACTCGCCCTCGACGGTCATCTTCTGGTCTGCTTCCAGCCCGAGTCCGACGAAAAACGCTGTCGCGGTGTCGATGTCGGCAACCGTGAGGCCGATGTGGTCGAAGCGCTGCGCGAAGCCCATCCGATACCTTCCTACGTTTTCGGAGACGCTGAGGACCGTAGCACCTTGAAGTTCCTTAAGGGAACCCTATTGCCGAGATCGGTGGCTCAGCTCGGCAGGCCGGCCCGGATGCCGTCGAGGAGGAAGCCGAGGCCGATCTGGAAGGTCTGGTCGGCGTCCAGGTGTGCGGCATCGTGCACCACCGCGGACAACGCGGGGAACTGCCCGGTCGCGAAGGCGCGCATGAGGTATGGCCCGCGCGCGGCCTGCCAACCCCGCTCGTCCATGCCGGTGGCTCGCTCGGCCTGCCGCTCGGCGATCTCCCGGCGCACCGCGCCGATCACGTACGCGTTGACCGCGGCGACCACCGGCATGACCGCGTCCACGTCGAGGTCGCGCATGGCGGCCGCCACCGTCTCCCCGTTGGCCAGCGCGTGCGGTCCGAGTTGCGGTCGGCCGCCGAGTAATTCGGCGAGCCATTCGTGCCGGTGTGCGGCGTCGCGCGTGGCTTCGGCCAGCGATCGCAGCATCGGCCGCCACCCGTCGCCGGTCGGTTGGATCTCGGCTTGCACGGCATCGACCATCAAGTCCAGCAACTCCGCCTTGTCGGCGACGTAGCCGTACAGCCGCATCGGGCCGACGTTCAACACGGCGGCGATCTTGCGAAAGGACACCGCGTCCAGGCCGTCCGCGTCGGCCAGCTGGATCGCCGCGCGCACGATCTGTTTCCGGCTCAGCGGAGCCGGCGCGGGTCGATTCGGTGGCTCCGGCCTTTCCCATACCAGCATGACCTGACAATACATCGCATCTGTCGATACAGTGTATCGAGCCATGCGGTGTATCGAAGGAGCGTAATCATGACCATCGCCATTGTCGGAGCCGGCCTCGGCGGCCTGGCGTTCGCGCGGGTACTGCACGTCAACGGGATCGACTCGGTTGTCTACGAACGCGAACCGGCACGCGACGCGCGCGGGCAGGGCGGCATGCTCGACATCCACTCCGGTCAGCGGGCGCTGCGCGCGGCCGGTCTGATCGACGAGTTCCACGCGATCGCCCGCAGGGAAGGCCAGGACATGCGTCTGCTCGAGCCGGACGGCACCCTGCTGCTGCAAGAGGACACACCCGACGACGCCCCGCTCGATCGACCCGAGGTCGATCGGCGCGATCTGCGCAACCTGCTGCTGGATTCCCTGCCGGAGAAGGCGGTCCGCTGGGGACACGCGTGTACCTCCGCCGGGGCCGGCCTGCTGCGCTTCGCCGACGGCAGCAGCGCGACCTGTGACCTGCTGGTCGGCGCGGACGGCGCGCAGTCCCGGGTCCGCCCGCTGCTCACCGACGCCCGGCCCGCGCATATCGGCCAGAACGTCGTCGAGCTCGGCATCCCCGACATCGACCGCACGCATCCCGACCTCGCGGCGATGGTCGGGCGCGGCAACTACTGGGTCATCGGCAACGGAATATCCCTGGGGGCGCAGCGAAATGGCGACGGCCGCGTGCGCATCGGCCTCAGCTTCTATAACACCGCCGAGGACTGGTTCGCCGCCGCCGGGATCCCGTTCGACGATCCGGCCGCCGCTCGCGCGCGGCTGATCGACCTGCTCCCCGGCTGGCACCCCCGGATCACCGCGCTGATCGCGGCCTGCGACGACGCGATCGTGCCGCGCTCGCTCACCACCCTCCCGGTCGGCCTGACCTGGCCGTCGACGCCCGGCGTCACGCTGCTCGGCGACGCCGCGCACCTGATGCCGCCGGTGGGGGAGGGCGCCAACATGGCACTGCTCGACGGTGCGGTCCTCGGACTCGCGCTGGCCGCATATCCGCACGACTTCCCCACCGCGGTAAAGGAATACGAGCGCGAGATGTTCGAACGCACCAGCGCGGCCGCCCGGATGTCCGCCGACATGCAGGAATTGCTGATGTCGCCGAACGCCGCCCAGCGACTGCTCGCCTTCTTCCAACCTGGTTGATCACGCGTCGAACCCGGGGTGTGCGCAGCGGGTTTCGCTGACGGTCGCCTGTGACTCGGACCATGTCGCGGCAGGTGAGTTCGGTCGTGGCGATGTCGTCGAAGGTGACGGCGCGGGCGCAGCGAACCTGAGGGGCGGTTCGGTGCGGATGCGTCGCGTTGCGGCTGATCATCACTGAAGTGGTTCTGGGACCGGCGGCCGCCACCCAGTTCGGCATGGTGCTCGAGGTGCTCGAGTCCGCCGGATTCCGGGATGACCGGCTGGAAGCGTCGGCGATCGCGTTCTACTACTACGTGCTCGGCGCGGCGCTCGCCGAATCCGCCTGGGACCGAGGCGCTTCGACCACGAGTTCGCTCACCGCCGAGCGACCGAACCGGCGATCCCCGGCCACCGCCCACGCCCGCCGCGCCGCCGCCTTCCTGTCCCGCCACGCGGATACCGATGCGCGCGAACGCTTTCGACGCGGCCTGACCGCAGTGCTCGACGGCCTGCAACCGAGGTGACGCTGCGCTGTCTTGCGCTCCGTGGTCGGCGAGAGTACGCCGTCCTCCCGATGAATCAGCCGACTCCGCAGCTGAACGGCACCGGCGTCTAGCAACGAACCGCAGTCGTCAGCGTCATGAGCGACGGACTCCAACCCACCTCGTTGAAGCGCACCTCCATCGTCCGGCCCAACGATTCGAGGTAGTCCGGAAAGGCGAAGCCCGTGGCGTTCCAACCCCGCGTGCCGAACCATTCCACTGCATCGCTGCGCTGCTCGTTGTACAGCAGACTCGCCCAATCGGGTCGGCTGCTCATGGGGTTCGGACGATCCGCCGGTGCGGTAGTGGGCAGGTCGGGCAGCGTAGCCGGCTCCTCGATGGCGACTCGGCTCCCGGCGGCGCTGTTCAGCGCTATCGCGTCGAACAGCTGGTCCACCGCGGCGGCCGATAAGTAGAACAGCAGTCCCTCGGCCAGCCATGCGGTCGGTTCATGCGGATCGAAACCCTGTGCGCGCAAGACTTCCGGCCAATCCTCGCGCAGGTCGACCGGGACCTCGCGCCGGTCGGCGCGCGCCGCGCCACCGTGTTCGGACAGGACCCGCCGCTTGAATTCCAGGACCGGGGCGCGATCGACTTCATAGATGGTCGTCGCATCGGGCCAGGCCAAGCGATACGCGCGCGCGTCCAGACCGGCACCCAGAATGACGACCTGGCGTACCCCGGCACCCATGGCCGCGTCGAAGTAGTCGTCGAAGAATTTGGTTCGCGCCGCCTGATAGATCTGGGATGACACACCGAGCGCGGGGTCGAGCAGTGGATGCTCGGTTATCTTGCCGTCGAGCAAATCCGACCATTCCGGTCCTGCTGCGCGGACGAAGAACTCCGCATACGGGTCGAGAGCAAGTGGATCTGGTCCGCGGCCGGCGAGGGCGCGGGCAGCGGCGACGAACAATGCCGTGGATCCGACGCCGCTGGCTATGTCCCAGGTATCGCCCTCTGTTCGCATGAGTGGGCACTGTACTGGTCGGCTCGTCGCAGGTGCGCCAACCGGAACGGCATGTTGCTGTCTCCGTGCCCGGTCCC
Organism: Nocardia sp. NPDC056564; assembly: GCF_042793755.1. Classification (NCBI taxonomy): domain Bacteria; kingdom Bacillati; phylum Actinomycetota; class Actinomycetes; order Mycobacteriales; family Nocardiaceae; genus Nocardia; species Nocardia sp. NPDC056564. The sequence continues at coordinate 720,095 of NZ_JBHTUR010000003.1, read as the reverse complement.
GTGCGATCGCAGCGCAACTGGTCGGTTACCTTTCCCGCGCGCTGATCCGGAAATCGATACGCGCCGAGCCTCGGGAGGGCCGGTACGCCTGCGTCGGCATCGACCCCTTAGGGTGTGCTTCCGGTCCCGGATTGCCGGCGGTCGTGCCGATCGGAGCGCTGCAGCGCCATTGGTTCGTAGCCGCTGCCACCGGCATCGAACACCGCGTTGATAGGCGAATTCGCTTGCCCGCCTTGGAATTTATCTACCTGGATTCACTGAACCCCGATCTGCCCGGACACATCTACGGACAATAGGAGAAAACCAGGATGCCATCAGCGCGGCTGACGACGGCGGTGACGATCATGGTGGCCGGACTCCTTGGTGTGACTCCCGCCGCGGGAGTTCCACCCGTTCCGCACTCCGCTGTTTCGTGCCGGGAGCTCACTTTCCCCGTCGCGCTGGGGCCTGCCGGGCCGCTCTATCCGATGAGCGGGCGATTGTGTATTCCGGCGGGCGCCAATGTTTTACAGGTTCTGGTTCCGGGTTTTACCTATAGCGGCGACTATTGGGATTTTCCCTACGAGCCGGATCGGCACAGCTATGTCCGAGCGGCAAACGCGGCGGGCTTCGCGACGCTGAGCGTCGACCGTCCGGGCGCCGGCCGGTCTCCCGCGCCGCCGTCTCAGCTGCCACCCGCGACAGCGCTCACGGTGGACAGTGAAGCCGACGCTCTCCATCAGGTGCTGACGGCGCTGCCGGCGGTAGCGGGCGGTCAGGGGTTCGCGCGAACTGTGTTGGTGGGGCATAGTTTAGGCGCCACCGTGTCGGCGATTGTGGCGGCCAGGTTCCCCGGTGACGCGGATGGGGTCATACTCACCGGTGAACTGCACGGGATCGCTCCGGCAGATGCCGATGGCCTCGACCATCCGGCGGCCGAGGAGTCGAAGTTTGCCGGTTACCCCGACGGTTATGTGACCACCAGAAAGGGCGTACGGGGGCCGCTGTTCTACGACACCGACCACGCCGACCCGCAGGTTGTCGCCGAGGATGAGCGGCGCAAGAGCGCCGGGACGCCGAGTGAGCTGGCCACCGACAACCAAGCTCTCGGTTCGGCAGCGGTATCCGGACGCATCCAGGTGCCGATCCTGCTCGTGGTCGGTCAGAACGACAAGTTCTATTGTGCTCGGCCTCAGTTGTGCGCGGACGACGATGCGGTGCTGACCCACGAACGTGAGTATTACACCGCCGCAACGGAACTGGCCGCCTTAGTCCTGCCCGGTGCCGGTCACTCCATCAATTTGCACCGCAATGCGCACGAATGGTTCGACGCCGCTACGCAGTGGACGGCCGAGCATGTCGTCGAGCGCTGACAGCGGCAGTCGTTCGGCCGGATCAGCGTGGTAGAAATCGCGAATGGCATTGCTGGAGTGGCCGATCCGTCGATCCGTCGATCTATCGGCTTCGGGTCGGTGGGTGTCGCATTGCCGCCAACGTTGCGGCGATGTAGTGGTCCCCGACCCGTAAGTGAGGTGCGTACCGGGCGGCCAGCCGATGGCGCATCAGTCGCAGTTCGCCGACCGCGTTGCGCGAGGTATCGCCCGTCTGGGCAATTGATCGACGTAGGTCAACCATGCTGTAGGCCAAGGTGATATGACGTTCGGCGTCGACCAGGTCGGCTTCCAGGAAGTCATTGTAGGCGTTGGCCAACTCGGCGGAATGGGTGGCAAGCTCGGGGTAAGGCTGGGGAAGCGCCGCGAGTAGGGCGTTCACCGCCTTCCGATAGACCCGGTAGGAATGCTGCATCCGTCCGCTGAGTGGTGCGGCCTGCGCGGGAGGGAGCATGGCAGGCCGAACGGCCTGCTGGTAGTAGTCGACCGGCATCGCGGCGGCATGGGCCATTGCCGCGGGGAGCCCTCGCACCAGCACTGCTGCTGACCGAAGCCGATGCGCCGCATAGGATTTGGTACCACGGTCGAGGTTGCGGGCTGCGTCCTGCACCGCGGTGGCCGCGCATCGAGTGAGTTGCGCATGGATCTGATGACCGATTATCCACCGGGTGCTCCAGATGGCCTCTGCCGACGTATCGTCAGCCGGGGCCCGTGCCGGTGGGTTCGCGGCACTGTGGTGCATCGATGTGGGGGCCGCCGCCAGATCGCTGCCGGAGATTCCCGTCAGATCGGACAGCGCCTGTCCCATGGCGGCAGTCTCCGACACCAGATCGGCACCGGCCATCGGTGCGACGGCAAGATCGGCTAGCCCAGCCGGGGCGAAGGCCAGTGCCGCGTGCAGCGCCGCCTGGTGCGGCGACAGGTCGGTTTCCCGGATTCGGAAGAAATGCTCACTCGCCGACCGGACCGGCAGGTCCTCTCCGCGAACGGGAGCTTCACGCTCCAACAGGGCCACTCCGAAGGCGGTCAGCAACTTCTCGGCCCGGCGCAAACTCGCCTCTCGCACCGAGGGGGTGTCGTGCGCCGTGATCTTGCCCAGCGCTGATACCGCCTGTATAGCGAGGATCTTCGAACTCGACGTGAGAACCGGGGGCGAGGTGAACTCGCCCGCATGGAGAACTGTCACGGTAGGTGGAGATGTCGACCCTGCCCAAACAGGTGCCATCGGAAAACTTTAGCACTCGAGATAGCTATGGAGATGCTGATTGGCTCTACGGCCGCACGCGCCGCGACAATAGTCGGGATTCACCTGGCGAATGATGTAATCCCGAGACGGGCACCGGGTTTCGGCCCGGTGACCGCCCGTTTGCCCGGTCGGCCTGGCGTGCCCCGCCAGCCGACCGGGCCGACCTCAGACCGGCAACGGGTCCTGCCCGAGGTACTGGTGGCCGTTGGCCGCGGACTCCCGCACGGCGGCGAATCCATGGGCGAGCATGGCCGCCTCGTAGGCGGCGATCGCGCCGTCGGCGATCGCGTTGCGCGGCCCTGCGCGCAACGCCGCCGCGAGCGCGGCGCCGTCCCGTAAGGCGGCGTTCGCCCCCGCTCCGGCCGCCGGGCTCATGGCGTGGACCGCGTCGCCGAGCAGCGTCACCCGGCTCGAAGCCCACGGCGCGAACGGCACGCTCGTCCGGATCACCAGCGGGAAAACGGTTTCCAACGCCCAGTTCGACACCATCGCCCGGACCCGCGGGTGCCACCCGTCCACCTGCTGCAGCGCGAGCTCCCGCAACTGCTCGCCGGAGAGCTCGGCCACTTCCTCGTCGGTCAGGCCGATCGACTCCCGGCGCAAGCCGACCAAGCAGGTCATGAACGGTTCCGGATGCGCCACCGGCGCCACACCGACCATCGTGTGACCGGGGCCGAGGATCATGCTGAACACCGCGTGCATCTCGTCGTCGAACAGGGGCCGGGTCCGCCCGTCCAGCGGGATCTTGCCGTACAGCTGGCGCAACCCGGTGTCCTCGATCCGCGCGTGCGGCAGGTACTGGCGCCGGACCGGCGAGTTGACCCCGTCCGCGCCGACGAGCACGCCGCCCCGCGCGGTCGTGCCGTCGGCGAAGTACGCCGTGACCCCGCCGGCGTCGGTCGCGTAGTGGGTGAGCCGTTTTCCGAAGCGGACGCCGTCGAGCCCGCCGAGCAGGATGCGCCGCAACGTCATCCGATTGACGTTCACTCCCGGCTCCGGGAACTCCGTCACCGATTGCAACGCGAGCTGATCGTCATAGCGTGGCACGGTCGGCCGCGGCCGCAACGACGTCGCCTCGAACCGCGCGTACAGCTCGTCCGGCAGCACCTCCCGCAACGCACGGATGCCCAGCACATCGATGTGCAGCCGATACCCCTGGAGTCGCGACTCCGGCGAATCATCGCGTTCGTAGACGGCGCAGGGGATTCCGGCGCGCGTCAGCCCCTGGGCGAGGCACAGTCCGCCGATCCCCGCCCCGATGACGAGAACCCGGTCTTCCGACCTAACTTGTTTTGACACAGCGCAGCCCCTTCACAGAAGTACCGATTCGAAAGGGACGCACAGGTTCTCGCGCCGCCGACGACGGCCACGAGATGTGGGGGCGAATCTTCCGGACTAACCCGTACCGGAATAAGTCTTCGCGCGTCCTAGTCCTTGAGATTACCGGATCCGATCACCTTCTCGCCAGGCCGCGTGAATCAGCGCGAGCCCGGCGCCTCGCCGAATGTTCCTGCGGCACAGATGCATCCGTTCGCGCCCCGGGCGCGCGCCGCAGCGGCGGACGAGGGCATCACACCCAAATGGTCGACAGACGGACAGTTACGGCGGCCGTGAGAAGGAGGACGATATTGAGGGCGATCTTGCGGTCCCCACCGGTCAGATGGACCGGGATCGCACCGACTTGCAGCAGGACGAACCCGACGGCCGCGGCGACGGCCAGTCCAGGGGTCAGACCGGTCAGGGGTGGCAGGATCAACCCGAGCGCGCCGAGTAGCTCGAGCGCCCCGACGGCCCGGATCACCGAGAGCGGAACGCGGTCCACCCAGGCCATCATGGGCCGGAGTCGATCCGGGCTTCGGGTGATCTTCAGCCCGCCTGCGTACAGGTAGAAGAGGGCGAGCGGGCCGGCGACGATCCAGAATGCGACGTTCACGATTCCATCCAGGGCGGGTCAGGCGAAGTCGGTCGCGGGTTCGGTGGCGTAGTGGCTCATGACCTCGATGTTCAGCTGCGGTGTCAGTTCCCGGCTGGCGGCGATCATGTCCCGGAGGTCGCGGAAGTACTGCACGTACAGATCGGGGCTGAAGGTGCTGAGCATGACCGCCGGTTGATCGGTGATATTGGCGAACGTGTGCGGGGCGCCGGGCGGGACCATCACCAGCGTGCCCGCGGTCACGTCGTGGTAGGTGTCGCCGGCGGTGAAGCGCAGCGTGCCGGAGATGATGTAGAACCCCTCGTCGTGCTGGGCGTGCCGGTGCTGAGGAGGTCCGGGAGTGCGCGGGGGAATGATGGATTCGGCGAGGCCGAGGCGGTGCCCGGTGTTGCTGCCGTCCTCGAGGACGCGCATGCGCGTGCCGCCTAGAACGATCAGCTCTCCCTCGCCGGGACGCACCACTGAAACGGTTGTGCCGGAATTGTTTTCGTTGTCGGACATGTCTCGATTGCACCGCCGGGCGACTCCGGTGTCCAAGACCTGTTCCGCGCTGCCGATACCGGACGGGTATCGTGCCAGCGTGGAGCTGCGTATGCTGCGCTATTTCGTGGCGGTTGCCGAGGAACGCCATTTCGGTCGCGCGGCTGTCCGGCTGCATATGAGCCAGCCGCCGCTGAGCCGTGCCATCCGGCAACTGGAGGCGGAAGTCGGGGCGGCCCTGTTCGACCGCTCACCGACCGGTGTCGGCCTCACCGGGGTCGGGCTGGTGCTGCTCGACGAGGCGCGCGCCCTGCTCGATCAGGCCGAGCGCGCCACCGTGCGGGTCGCCGCGGCGGCCGGAACCGCGGCTCTCACCGTCGGCATCCTGGGTGACGGCACCGATCCCGGCGTCACCAGGCTGGCAGCGGCCTACCGGCACACGCATCCCGAGATCGAGATTCGGATCCGCGATACCGATCTCACCGATCCCACGTGTGGACTGCGGGCGGGTCTGGTCGACGTCGCCGTGACCCGCGCCCCGTTCGACGACACCGCCCTGACCGTGCACGAACTGCGCGCCGACCCGGTCGGGGCGGTCCTGCGCGCCGATGATCCACTGGCCGGCCGCGATCACCTGACCCTGGCCGACCTGGCCGACCGCCGCTGGTTCCAGTTCCCGGACGGCACCGACCCCATCTGGCAGACCTATTGGAACGGGGGCCGGACCCGCGAAGGGCCGGTGGTGCGGGTCGTTCAGGAATGCGTGCAAGCCGTGCTCTGGAACGGCACCGTCGGCATCACCCCGCTCGGGCACACCGCGCCCGAGGGGCTGCGCGCGGTCCCGCTGATCGACATGACACCGAGCCGAGTCGTTGTCGCCTGGAACGAGGGCGACACCAACCCTCTGATCCGATCGTTCGCGCAGATCGCCGCGACGGCATACCGCGACCCCCAACCTGGTGGCGCTGGTTCCACCCGGCCGGGATCCGGGTGAGGTAAGCCGGGACGGATCGACGGTGCCCGCCTTGATCGCGATCGAGTTGAATTCTCTTCGGCGAGAAGAGGAACCGAGAATAAGTTTCGTTGTGTCTGCGATACCGACTGTCCAGATCGTGTTCACGGTTCGAGACCAGAGTGCGTTGACAAACAGCCTAATTGGTTAGTTACCCGAATGAATGCGTTGCCGGACAACCCCTCATCGTGATGAATCGGCCGAAGTCGAGTAGCGCACTACTCATTTCGGACAGCGGTGGTAGAGGGATGCTGATGCCGGGCGTTCGGTCACCGGAGGCGGGACGAACGTTCACGCAAGCCATCGCAGAAAGGTACAGCAAGATGGCATTCAAAAGGGTTGTCGTGACGCTGCACAGCATCAAAAATACTGGTACAGGACCCGATCCGGGTGATGAGCTGGAGATCTTCGGGAGGATATCGGTGGGGAAGCTGGTTTTCGTCCCGGAAATAGGTCAAACCGTCGCGGGGAATGTGAAGAACGTGTTCGACCACGCGAGCGATCAGACTTTGGAGATCCCACAGGGTTTCGCGTTCAACTTTCCACCCGCGCACCGCCACGAGCTCGACATCAGCGACGGGCAACAGCTACAGATCACCGGGCGGATCGGGGAGCAGGACGACATCGGCGAGAACGATTTCTTTCCCAACATCGATATCAAGAAGTCCTTCGCCGGCATCACCACCGAAACCCTGATAATCCCGCTCAACGAAAGCGGCCAGAAAATCGAGATCAACATGTCGACTGTCGTTGCGGCCGAGGGATAGTGCTACACGCGAAACCCCCCGCCGGATAGCCTGTCCGGCAGGGGGTTTCGGGTTCGATCGGGTGTTTACTGCTCGCCGTGCCGGCCGGGGGCGGCGCTACCGCTGTATTCGCCGAGATCGGAGACCAGCTTGGTCAGTTCCGGGTCGCTGTCGTAGCGGCGCTGGTGCAGTTCGGCGATCTTCTCGGCCATCTCCGGGTCCGGGTCGTCGGTGACATCGAAGGAGGCGAACTTGTCGACCAGGGGGAGGCCGACCCGGTCGGTGTGGCGGTGGGTCGGGTGGATCAGGTACTCCCAGTAGCCGGCCAGGTCTTCGATGACGAACACTGCGCCCCACTGGTATTCGCCGCCGAAGTCGGGGCCGACCACGAAGGACTTCACCGAGGGAATGCTTCGTCCCTGGTTGCGCAGGCTGTCGAGGGCCTCCTCGACGGCTTCGGGGGAGGCGTCGGCGCGGAGGGTCAGGCGGTTGCAGTGGTAGATCATTTCTTTCATCCTTCATTCGTTGGTGTTACTTGGCATTGCGGAGCAGGGGCAGCGCCGTCGCCGCGCCTGCGGTCATGGCCAGCCCGGTCCAGAGGAACGCGCCGCCGATGCTGGTCAGGTGGATGAGCGGCGCCACGATCAGCGGAGATGCGAACTGGCCGAGGAAGATTCCGGTGACCAGGCCGCTGAGGATCCGGCCGCGGGTGGCGGCCGGTGCGAGGTCGCTCAAGCGCAGGTTCAGGTTCGGGACGGCGAGGCCGACGCCGAACCCGCCCACGAGCAGCCCGGCCACCACCTGCGCCACGGAGCTCGCGGTACCGACCAGAACCCACCCGATGCCGAGCACGCCGACGCTGGCGGCGGTGAGGACATTCGGTGACCAGCGGGCCCGCAGGGACGGAAAGGCAAGTGCGCCTGCGACACTGCTGATCGTCGTCGCGGCGATCACCGCGCCGACCAGGGCCGGGCCGATGTGCAGTTGCGCCAGCAGGAAGGGCAGTTGGGTGGGGGCCATGTAGAAGGCGAGCGTCACTACGAAGGCAAGCAGGTAGAGCGCGGCGATCGGCCGGAAGATACCGGTCCGCGCACCAGCAGACTCGACACTGATCGGCCCGGATCCCTTGTCCCGCCGCTGTTCTCGCAGTGCGAAGAAGGCGAACGGCAGGATCAAGGCGGCGGCGCCGTAGATCCAGAACGGCAACTTCCAGTTCGACGCGGCCAGCAGACCCGCGAGCGGCAGGAAAACGACGCCACCGACGCCGGCGGAAGCCTGTTGCAGCCCGAGGAAAGTCGCTCGCTTCGGCCCCTCGAACCAATCGGTGATGATCGCGCTGACCGCGGTCATGATGCCGCCGACCGCGACGCCCACCAGGGCTCTGGTCACCAGCAGGACGCCGATACTGTCGACGAAGAACCCGGCCGCTCCCGCCACGGCGTACAGCGCGAGACTGCCCACCAGGAGCGGCTTTCGTCCGATCCGGTCGGCTGCCATGCCCGCCAGCGGAGCGCTGAGGCCGATCGCCAGCGACGTGACGGTCAGCACCAGCCGCACCAGCACGTCCGCGCCGGCCATCGCCGAGAACGTCTCGCGCATGGCGGGCAGGCTGGGTGCGATGACCGCCGGGCCCATCACCGTCAGCGTCGCGGCGGCCAGCACGGTGGCGCGGGCGATGCGCGCCGGCGTGGCCGGCAATCGCTCCACCGCCTCGTCAAGTGCCGCGCTCATGGTGTTCCTCCTCGTGTCCGGCAAGTCGTGTTCGCTTGCTGACCTCGAGATTTCCATCCGAGCACCGGCGCCCGCGTCGGTGATTTCTACCTAGATACGTAGTCGAGTCGCGGTTACGTAATGACCTACCTGCCTCGGGGGATCCTGGTCTCGACCGGTGGCGGTTGCCCGCTACACGGGCAGTTCCTGCGGACTCGTTCGGGATCGCGCAGTAGCGCGTCGAATGACGCGACGGGACCTATGGCCGGGGTTTCACCATGTGCACAGCACCGCTGATGTGGTTGGGCGGAAGCGGATTCGGTGTGGGGAGGAGCCGATAGCCCGCGTTCTGGTACATGCGGATGTTGCGTTCGCTGCGCGCGCCGGTGAACAGGACGAACTGTTCGATGTGCGGAGGAGCGAGACTTTCGATCAGGCGCAGCAGGCGGGAACCGACGCCGCGTCCGGCCAGGTCGGGGGCGACCATGAGCCGGCCGACGTGCCAGTCGTCGCCTTCGACCTGGCCGCGCACCGCGCCGACCAGACGTCCGCGTTGCCGCACCACCAGGGTCGTCGAGATGCTCGCCCAGCCCAGTACCTCGTCGTGGGTCTCGAGCAGCGGCGGGAGGTCGAGCATGTCATTGAGCACCGCCTCCGGGACCCAGCAGCATCGTTGCAGCACAACGAGTTCGGCGAGATCATCCGCGGCGAAGCGGGACAGTGCCGAGTCGGGGAGCACGTTCGACAGGGCGTCGTGCGGTAGGTCTATCTGGTTCGTCGACTGTGCGGTCATGGACGGTTCCGGTCGATTCCGGCGATGCGGAGGAGGTCGCAATACACAGTCCGAAGCTAGGGCGTGGTGGCTGTCCGGAGCAAGGAATATATCCAGCAGTCCAGCCGAGTGGCCGAGGTGATCCAGCCGATCGGCGGGTCGAAAGATGCTCGAACGGCGCCGCAGCGCATCGGCACCGTCGTACGAAGCGGCCGCGGCTCGGTCGCCTAAGCTGTCGTGGTGTCGCGTGTACGCGCCCGGTGGACGGCGTCGGCATGGAGGCACCACATTTCGAGAGGCGGCCATGGATCCCCATCGCGCCCACGCCCTGAGTCATGAACTGATCGACACCCACCAATGGCTGCGTAGCGAACTACGCCGAGTAGCCCGCGCACTGGACGAGTATCGCGACGACGTGCCGATCGGCCCGCTCCGAGACCTGCGTACGCACTGCCTGACCTTCTGCCAGGCCCTCACCGATCACCACACCACCGAGGACAAGACAGCGTTTCCCGTTCTGGCCCAACGTTTCCCGGATTTAGCCCCGGTCCTCGCCGAACTCTCCGCCGACCACCACCTGATCACGGACATCCTGACCCGAATGACCACCGCCCTAGCCGACCTCACCCCCGAAAATCTAGCGACGGTACGCGGCGAGATCACCGGCCTGTCAGCCATCATGGAATCCCACTTCCAGTGGGAAGAACGCCGAATCACCGCCGCTCTGGACAAACTGCCCACCGCCACCTACACCGCAGCACAGCTGTTCAGCGGTAGACCATGACGCCATGCCGCACCGGGGATTCGACGGTGGCATCTCTGCTCGGGATCGCCCAATTGTCATTCGGTGGAAGGCATTTGGACGATGATGCCGCCGAGGCGGGCTTCCTGCATGGTGGCGGGGTGTCCGTCGATGAAGCAGATGCCGGTTCGGGTGACCTCGGCGCATTCTTCGTCGGGGTTGTCGGTGTGCTCGATTGTGTCGGTGTAGTAGGCGATCATGCCGCCGCTGAGGCTGGTGTTGTAGCCGGTGATTCGGAGGCCGGCGCGATCGGTGGTTCGGTTCACGCAGTCGTCGCAGACTGCTCGGGGGTAGCGGTCGGTGTGGGCGGCGGGTTGCGCGCAGTGCGGGCATGGGTGGGTGTATCGGCGGCCGGGGGTTGGGGCCGCCAAGAGGAAATCGTTGCGGGCGAGGATGTTTCGCCCGCCGCCGGCCTGGTTGCGGCTGCGCCGGAGGTTCAGGAGAACGAACTCGGCGTAGTCGGCTGTTTCGGCGTCGAGTGCTTCGTGCCCGGGCAGGTCGCCGATGCGCGGGTGGCCGGCGTCGTAGGCCGCGAGCGCCGCTCGGTGCGCCGCCGAGAGTTCGCGGTCTGGGATGTGCCGGTTGGCATGCTCGGCCCGGGCCAGGTGTTCGGCGATTATCGCGTCGATGGTCTGTCCGTCCGCCAGCAGTATTCCGCTGCCGTAGCCGGTCGTGCTCACCAAGACGTAGCCGTCCATCGGTCCACGGTCGCCGTTGATCTTCTGTAAGAAGGCGAAACCACTTCCGTAACGGGCATTTTCGAGCCCGGGATGGGGGTAGTGGACGACGGTACCGGGATCCTGCGCTACGTCGCGCGCGTACCGTAGCGCTTCGTCATAGGTCGGCGGCGAACTCAGGTCTGGCCGTTTCATGACTGCCAGCCTATCGAGCCGAGTGCGCACGGCCGGTTGTCCGACCGCCCCAAAACGGACTATCGCCAGATCGGCGGGCCTATCGTATCCTTTGTATACAACGGATGCGAAGGGCGGCTGTGGTTTACGAGAACATACGTGAGCTGATCGTGCTCGGGGTGTTCCCGGCGGGGCGGGCGCTCGGTGAGCAGGAGTTGTGCGATCGGCTCGGGGTCAGTCGCACGCCGGTACGGGAAGCGTTGCGGCGCTTGGAAAGTGACGGTTTGGTGGCGGCTGCGCGCCGCGGTGTCACGGTGGTCGAACTGGACGCCAAGGCGCTGCGGGACGCGTACCTGATGCGTGCCTCGCTGGAGGCGCTCACCGCGGAACTGGCCGCCCGGCGCCAGCGCGCGGGCGAGCTGTCCCCGGCGTCGCTGCGCAGGCTCGTCGAGCACGCCGACCTGGCCGACGCGGCGACTCGCCGGGGCGATCTCGCCGCCGGTGTCGAGCACAATCGCGCCTTCCATCGGTACATCGCCGAACTCGCCGATATCCCGATGGCGCTGGAGGTGCTGGAGCGAATCTGGGATCGGATCATCGTGTCCACCCGGACATCGCTGAACGCACCACCGAGACCGGCACGCGTGGACGATCAGCACCGCAACCTGATTGCCGCGATCAGCGCGGGCGAACCGGACGCGGCCGCCGCGCAGGCCCGTGCCCATGTCCTGGCCACGATGTCCGTCGTGGCCGAGCTCGAGCAAGGAGCGACCAGTTGAGCAAAGCGCACGGCTACCAGGTGACGGTGCGGTGGACCGGCAACACGGGGGCCGGCACCTCCGGCTACCGCGACTACGGCCGCGACCACGACATCCTGGCCGACGGCAAGGAACCGGTGAAAGCTACTGCGGACCAAGCGTTCCTGGGCACCGCGGACCGATGGAATCCGGAGGAGCTGCTGGTCGCCACCCTGTCGCAATGCCACATGCTCACCTACCTCGCCCTGTGCGCCCGCGCGGGCGTGGTGGTCACCGACTACACCGACTCGGTCGGCGGTGTAATGGAAGAGGATCTCGGTGGCGGCGGTCGTTTCACCGAGGTCGTGTTGCGGCCGGAGGTGGTGCTCGCCGACCCGGACCTGCGCCACCAGGCGATGGAGTTGCACGAGAAGGCGCACAAGCTGTGCTTCATCGCCAATTCGGTCAACTTCCCGGTCCGGCACGAACCGGTGGTGCGCTGACCCGCTATCCAATCGCCCTCGCGGGCTACGTCCGGCCGATGTCGTTGATCGGCTGAATACGCAGGCCGGGCCGCGAACCATGCTGAGCCCGAGCGGAATTGCGAATCTGCTGCGGGGTCACCCCGAACCAGCGCCGAACCAGACGCGTCAGCGCCGATTGCTCCCGCAGCCCGACGAGCACCGATATCCGGCTCATCGGCAGATCGGTGTCGCACAGCATCCGGTACACCGTGTCCCGGCGGGCCCCGTCGAGTATTTCGCTGAAGGTGGTTCCCTCGTCGGCCAGCGCGCGTTGCAACGCCCGTTCGTGCATGCTCAGCGTGCGCGCGACGGATTCGATATCGGGCTTGGTGCTGGTGATCGTCTGCAGGATCGCTACGCGCACCCGCGCGCTCAATGTCCAATCCAGCTCGGAGTAGTTGCGCGTCAGATAGTCGACCGACATCGTGCGCAGGATCGGGCTGCCGCCCACGATCGGCCGGTCGGGTAGGTCGTCCGGTATCCGGAAGGCGGTCCGTCCGGTCTCGAATACCACTGGGGCGCCGAAGTATTCGCGGTAGCGGGCGACGGGGGCCAATGGCTTGTGCGGCAGGTGGAGCGAACGCAGACCGTAGTCCTCGCCCAGTATCGTGCACAGGCATTTGTGGATGGTGCCCGCGGAGAGATCGGTGCCCTGGACGAAGCCGGTCGAGTCGGCGGAGTCCCGGTATTCGAGCGCGATCGTGCCCGCCTCCTTTTCCGGGTCGCCGATCAGCCGGATGGCGATGCCGCTGTTGTGCGTGAACAGGAAGCGCGACGCGTAGGTCAGCGCATCGCCGGCGGTCGCGGCGTTGGTCAGCACGATCGAGAGCGCGCCGAGTATGTCGGTGTCCTGCCGGGAGGCCAGGCGCAGCCCGAAGTCCGGACAGTCCAGTTCGGTGGCGGCCGCCTCGAGCGCCCAGCCGATCACCTCCGCGGGCACGATCGCCTCGTCGTTGTCGAGTGCGTCGGGACTGATCTCGAAGCGCTCGAGCAAGGCACGGCCGTCGCCGCCCAGTTCCTCGACCAGCGCGGGGTAGCCCCGCAGACTGGCCGCTCGTGCCGTGGTCACCATTGGCGCTCACCCCTCCCGGTGGGTCGACAAACAAGTTACCGCCGTCGGTTCTTTCCGTGAATTGCGGGTCCGTTTGTCCTGCGAGTTTACGGTGCAAAAGAATGTCGCCAGAGGATAAAACGCACGAAATATGCACTCTGACCTGGCATTACATTCGAACTGTCGGCAATTGGCCGGTTGCCTGGGAATGTGTCGGCTATTACAGTCCCTACTCGCCGGTAACCGGCAATCAGCATGCGCCCTGATATGCAGAAACGTGGCCGTCTCGAATGGCCCGGAAGAATGTGGAGCGTTATGAAATCAAGGGAACGGACGATGATGTTCGCCCGGAAAACGGTCGCGTCGATCGTCGGTGTCGCCGCGGCGGCCCTGTTCGCCGGCCCGGTCGCCGACGCGACTCCCGAGTTCACCGGGATCGACGGTGGCCAGTACGCCGCCGGGTGGAAGGCGGCAGTCGATGGGCCGCAACCGTTTTCGCAGATCTTCCCGGACCTGGCGGTGCCGGTCACCATGAGCGACGGAACGGTGATCAAGCTCGATGTCACCCGGCCGGGGAATGCCGGGCGACCGGTGGACGCGAAGCTGCCGACGATCGTGGAGTTCGAGACCTATAGCAAGCTCGCGATCAACCTGGCCTCGGTGCTGTTGCAGATTCCGGGAATCGAGAACGTGCTGCTGCCGTGGATCGGATCCATCGGCGCGCCGCCCGGATCCGGCCTCGAGGGGATCACCGACCTGACCGAGCAGCTGCGCTCCGGACCCATCCAGACCTTTCTGCATAACTACGACCTGGTCAAGGGCGGCTACAACATGGTGCACGTGGACATCCGCGGCACCGGGACGTCCGAGGGCAAGTGGCAGATGTTCGGGGACAAGGAGCGCCAGGACGCGGCGGAGGTGATCGACTGGATCACCAAGCAGCCGTGGAGTGATGGCGGGGTCGCGGTGAAGGGCACCTCGGCCACCGGCATCGCGGCGTTGCGCGCCGCCGACCGCGGCAACCCGGCGGTGAAGGCGGTATTCACCTATATCGGCAGCGGCGATCTGGTCGATGACATCGTGGCTCCCGGCGGCAGTGTCGGATTCGGGTTCGCGGCGTTCTGGCCGATGGTGGTGAACCTGGCCAAATTCGCGCCCGACGTGGAGGCGATCATCGCGGGCAAGTTCGACCCCGCCCAGCAGCTGAAGTGGTTGCAGGACCGGCTCGCCGACCCGTTGACCATGGTCGATGTCGTCGCGAACGCCTTCACGGCGATGAACACCGGTCAGCTGACCCCCAAGACCCACGACCTCATGGACCCGGACTCGGACCTGCGCAAGGGTCTCTTGGCCGACACCGGGCAGGTCACGGCGCCGAGCTTCATGGTCAGCGGCTGGTGGGACCTGTTCGGCAGCACCCCCACCGAGACCTACAATGCGATGCCGCAGACGCCGGACCGCAAGAAGCTCGTCGTGGGAGAGGGATTCCACGCGGGCGCCGGGGTCAAGGGGTTCGGTGATCCGGGCATGCCGCCACGTCTGGATGTGCTGCAACGCGCGTGGTTCGACAAGTGGCTCAAGGGAATCGACAACGGGATCGACAACTACAGCTCGCTCACGTTGAAACGGCAAGGCGGCGGGTGGATCTCGTCGGACACCTTCCCCCAGCGCGAAACCGGTTACCGGCGTATGTACTTGAACGATCAGCGCTCCGGCACCGCGAATTCGCTATACGACGGCGGGCTTTCGGGCGCGCCGAAGCAGGACGGCGTCAACGATCTGACCGTCGCGCCGGGCGCGCTGAGTGTCTGCTCGCGCGACACCTCGCGAATCCTGGCCGGCGTCCCGTCGATCATCATGGCGTGCGGGGAGGACTCGCGGATCTGGGAGAACAACGGCCTCAGCTTCACCAGTAGTCCGGTGACCGAGCCGACGACGATCTCCGGCGCCATCAACGCCCACCTGAACACCGTGCTCGACCAACCCGACGGCTACTGGGTCGTCACGGTGAACGATGTCTTCCCGGACGGGCGGTCACGCGAGATCAGCTCGGGCCAGCTGGTGGCCTCGCTGCGGCAGATCGATGAATCAAAGAGCACGAAGTCCGCCAACGGTGACTACACGCGCCCCTCGTACTACATCGATATAGACAAGCGGCAGACCGTGCCGCCCGGCCGACCCCTTGTCCTCGATATAGCCGTCGACCCGACCGACGCGGTCCTGCAACCCGGACATCGATTGCGCGTCGACGTATACGCCAGCAACTTTCCGAAAGGCTTGCCGCCCATGCCGATTCTGGTCGACAGCAAGCTGGCTCCGCAGCACCTACGCCTGGATCCGGGCGAGCCCAGCTGGGTGAACATCCCGCTGAGCACCGACATCCCGGAATAGGGCATCGAACTCCCCGGCACCGTGCATCTCCAGGGGGAATGCACGGCGCCGGGGGCTGCCCGCGCCCGCATCCGAACAAGGGAACAACGACCATGGACACCAGTCGCACGCCTGCTTCTCGACCCGCACGACTGCCGGCTCTGGCCGGCGCACTCCTGCTCGCCGGAGCCTGCGGACTGGCCGGGTTGCCGGCCGCATCGGCCGAGCCTGCCGTTGAACCTGTTGCAGCACAACCAGGTTCAGTTGATACGTTCTACGACCCACCCGCCGGTTATGAATCCGTCCCACCGGGAACCATTCTCGCCAGCCGGGCGGTACGCGCAAATGTGTTGCCGCAGTTGCCGTTAGCCGTGCGCGCCTGGCAACTGCTGTACCGCACCACCGATGCCGACGGGAACCCGTACGCCGCGGTCACCACCGTGATGATCCCGGAAGGACAGGTCCGTTCGCGTCCGCTGTTGTCGGTGCAGGCGGCCTACGACTCCATCCAGCGCTCCTGTATGCCGTCCTACCAGCTGACCGCCGACGACCCGGCCGCACCACCGCCGGCCGAGGCGTTGCAGGCCGTGACCGCGCTGGATCGTGGTTGGGCGGTGGCGATTCCGGATCCCGGCGGCATCGACAACCGGTTCCTCACGCCGCGGGTCATGGGATACACCGTGCTGGACGGCATTCGGGCCGCGGCGAGCTTCGGCCCGCTCGGCCTGGACGGAGCCGCCACCCGCACCGCGCTGACCGGTTACTCCGGGGGTGGTATCGGGACCAGCTGGGCCGCCGAGCTGCAGCCGTCGTACGCCCCGGAACTGAACATCGTGGGCGCGGCACTCGGCGCTCCCGTTCCGGATCTGGCCGCGGCGATGCACGCGGTCAGCGGCCGCGTCTCCGGTGGGCTGATTCCGGTCGGCATCGCCGCCCTGATGCACGATTCCCCGGAATTCGCCGCCGCTCTCGACCCGTACCTGAAGCCGGGAGCACGCGCGATCCTCGCGTCCGCCGGACGCGACTGCGTCTCGGCCACCGCGGCGCACAACCTGTTTCTCGCCGACTCCGATCTGCTGACGGCGCCGCTGGATCGGGTGCTCGCGGATCCGGTGATCCACGCCGTCATCGCCGAGCGCAAGCGGGGAACCGCCGCACCGACGACACCGCTGTACATCGTGAACGCGGTACACGACGAGGTCAGTCCGATCCAGAGCGTTGATGATCTCGTCGCGACCTACTGCGCGAGCGGCGCATCGGTCACCTACGTGCGCGACGCCATGCCGGACCTGATCAGCAACCACAACATCGAAGCCGTCACCGGTGTCAGCGACATGTTCGCCTGGCTCGACCAGGTCATGGCCGACCGCGCGCCGAGTCGCGGCTGTCACACGACCACCGTCGCGTCCACCTTGGACACCGGCTCCTGGGTCGGTCAGCTGCCGCGGTTCGCCCAGGGGCTGGCGCGGGCGCTGTTCGGTCAGGCGCTCGGGAACTGAGACGGCACGGTTCAGTGCACGAGCTTCAGCCCGACCACACTGCCGACAATGCCTAGCAGGAAAAGCACTTTCAACACCGATACCGGTTCCGAGCCGGTCGCCATCGCGTACACGACAGTGAGCACGGCCCCGATGCCGACCCACACCGCGTATGCCGTGCCGACCGGCAGGCCGCGCATGGCGAACGCCAGTCCGGCCATACTCGCCGCGAGCGCGACCAGGAAGATCACAGTCGGCAGGAGTCGGCTGAACCCAGCCGATTTGCCCAGGGCGGTAGCCCAGACGGCTTCGCAAACTCCGGACAGCATGAGAATCAACCACGACATGACGAGCCTCCGAGGCCGTCTTGTCGCGCACCGGGTACGGCTCCCTCGTCCGGGGTCCTTTTCAGGGCCTACTACCCACCATGGCAACTTCGGGTGCCCCCGGCAACCTGCCCTGCGGTGACCTTTCTCTCCGCGCGTCGCGGGAGATACCGCATTCGTGCGCTAATATAGAGTGATCACTCTAAATACTGTGCGAGGAGGAGTCATGGCCGTCTACAACGTGCACGAACGACTGCTAGCCGCTAAATCCAGCGAGGTGGGTGCGCTCGTCGACACCCTCGCGAGCAGCGACGACAAACTGTGGCCACCCGGATGGCCGCCGATGGAGTTCGACCGCCCGCTCGGCGTCGGCGCGGTCGGCGGGCACGGACCGGTCCGCTACACCGTCGCCGCCTACGTGCCGTCCACCTGGGTACGGTTCACCTTCACCGGCCCGCGCGGCTTCGACGGCTTCCACGAATACGCCGTCCTCGCCGTCGACCCGGACCACACCCTGCTCCGGCACACCGTCGCCATGAAAACCCACGGCGCGGCGCGTCTCACCTGGCCCCTGGCCATCGGCCCGCTCCACGACGCCTGCCTGGAAGACAGCCTCGACCGCGCCGAACGCGCCTGCACGGGAACCGTTGCCCGGCCGGCACATTGGGGTCCGTACGTCCGACTCCTACGCCGACTCCTCGGATCCCCCGAACTCCCGAGCAGCAACTAGGCGACCACCACCCCCCGGTCGGCCTGCCAACGAACCCCCACTGCGGACCTGCTCCCCACCGCGCGCCCGCGCGCAAATTCCGCAGCGCCGCACCACTTCTGATTTCCCGCACCTGAATTTGCATGCGATTTTCGATGCGGGAAATCAGAAGTGGTGCGGGAAATCAGAAGGTATGCGCGGGAGCGCGGCCGAGCCGGCGGGCTTACCGTCGAGACCGCGCATCTGTGGCCACTCGTGCCAGCATCGACACTCCGACACGTGGCAGTGCATCCAGCCGTCGCAAACCTTGTCGGGCTCCCATAGCGTGTGCTCGGAGATCGGATGCGGGCATAGGTCACAGACTTCGGGTGGAGTCCACGCTGGGTTGGGCTCGCTCATGAGCAGTAATCATTGATGATCAGCGTGGATGTGGTTCGGCGGGGGCGAGCGGTGGAGTTTGTGGCGGACTGCTCAGGAGTCTTCAGCGACGCATCGGTGGGTCGAACGTCGCGGTATCAGGGTGTGTTCACGCGGCGGGCGCTGGCGTCGGGACGGTAGGTGTAGTGGATGAGTCCTTGTTGAAACTTGCCTACTTTGTCGTAGAGGGCGCGCGCTGGGGCGTCTGCCAAGGTGTTCCAGTAGAGGCCGGGGGAGTCGTGTGCTGTGGCGTCCTGCGCCACCCACTCGATCATCGCTGTCGCCACGCCTCTGCGTCGCGCCTTCTCATCGACGTACAGGTCCGCCAAATAGCACTTTCCCGAGTACCAGATGCTGGCGTGGAACAGGTAGTGCGCGATTGCGACCATCTTGCCGTCCAGCCGGGCGGCGGCCCCGCGTATCCGGTCGTCGTCGAGCAACCGTCGCCATGCGCGTTCGTAGTCGTCGTCGCGTCGTTCCACCGCGAAGTAGGCGTCCTTGCCACGAGCAAGCAATTCCCAACCGGCACGGTCGGATTCCGTCAGCAGCCTGATCTCTACCACGGTGAGCATCCTGCCTTACCGGTTGAGCCGGGAGCGGGCGTCGGTGGCACGTGCTCCACAGTAGGTGAATTCGGTTGCTGCTCGCGGGAATCGGGTTCGCGAACGGCGCAAGGGAGTGGGGGAGGTGGATACGATTCCGGGTATGGGTGAGGTGCTCGACTATGCCACTGCGGGGCCGCTGACGGGTTTGGGTGGGACCGACTCTGCTGTGTTGCGGTCGGTCCCCGACGAGGTGGTCGAGATTTGCCGGCTGGCTTCGTCGCTGGTGATCCAGCCGCATGATGCTCGGGCGCTGGGTTTGCCGGCAGAACGATACGGCGAGAACCAGATTCGATCGGCCGACCGATTGATCGACGCGCTGCTGGCGCTGGAGCCTGCTCCGTTGACGGTCGCCCGTGAGCCGTCTCGTCGCGTCATCGGCACGTGTCGCCACTTTGCCGTGATCAGCTGTGCGCTGCTGCGCCACCGCGGTGTCGCGTCGAGGGTGCGGTGTGGTTTCGCCACCTACTTTCAGCCGGGGCAGGGGCTCGATCACTGGATCACCGAGTACTGGAACGATTTTCGAGGCCGATGGGTGCGCGTCGACTCCGAGATTCTCGGCTTGGACACCCTGGAACATCCCGAAGATCTCCGGCCCGGCGAATTCCTCAGCGGCGGTGAAGCCTGGGTCGCATACCGGAACGGCCAGATCGACGCCGCCACCTTCGGGGTCTACGGAACCGAGAACTGGGGACCCGCCGAGATCCGCGGCAACGCCGTCAAAGATCTCGCCGCGCTGAACAAAGTCGAAATGCTGCCCTGGGACGAGTGGGGTCGCATGACCGCGGCCTACAACGGCGAGACCGGTCCGGACTACGACGACCTGCTCGATACCCTGGCCGCGACCTGCGCCCGAGACGACCCCGCCGAGGTCGTGGCCCTGTACGCGCGCGACGAATTACGCGTTCCCGCAGACCTTCTCCGACAGTAGCCGATGGTGAACGCGCCCCAGCGCGGGCCCGTCCCCCGTGATGCTCCGGTCGCGCATGTCCGGCGGTGGCGAGCAAGGGCGGACAACCCGTGACCGCTCATGTTCGCGTGGATCCCTTGGCCGCCCGGTTCATCAGTTCGGCTTCGCTGCGGTCCAGCCAGCGCCGATACCATTGCGCAAAGCCGAGCCTGGCGCCTGCCCCGTCGGCCAATGGCTCGAAACCGTTCCGGTCGGCGGTGTTGTCGGCCCACATCTGCCCGCTCGACTCCCCGCTGACGACGAGCGCCTCGCGCTGTGCGCAACCGAGGTGGCACGGGTAGAGCAGTCCGACCGAATGCCCTGGGCGGTAAACGATCTCATCGTGCGCCTCCCAGTACGCGTCCCATCGGACCGGTCGTGCGTCATGAGCTGCACCGTATCGCGAGCCGGAATCCGCGGATTGCCCCAAGTCGGGTGACGCGGAATTGGTGAGTGGCGCGATCGGGTAGACGTTCGTCCGGTCCAAATGTGCTCGGCTGCGTTGCGCATTCAGTCGTGCCGCGCCGTCCTCCGCGCAGAGATCAACTGGCTGCCGCCAGCACCCGCCACACCTTTCTGGAACGCGGGCGGGCCTGCGGGGCCGCGTACTCGATTCGACGACGCGCTTCGGGGGCGCTGATCCGTAGCAGATCGGTCAGTAGCTCCACGGTGTCCCGATAGCCGGTATCTGCGGCGAGACCACGACGCTCGGCTTCGGCAACGGCCGCCCGCATGGCGGCGTCCAGCCGTCTCCGGCGGCGTTCGGTTTCGACGAGGGTGCGCAGCAAGTCGACATCGGTCAGCTCCGGCCATCCTGGTGCTGGAGCATCCGGCGCAAGCGCGGTCGAATGTATGTTCACCCGAGGCAGCCTACCTCACGATAGAACATATGTTCGACAATTCGCGTCCCCGTTTCGTTGAGGCAGAGGCATCCTCGGCCGCCCTCCTGAGTGGATAACCAACCACCCCCGCGGACCGACCTGTTACCTTCCCCGGCGGGCGCTCGTCATAGGTGTGATGGCCGAACACGAGGTCGTCGCACCCACGAGTAACGGAGCACGGAATGCTGACCAACATCATGTACACGACGATCTACGTCACCGATCAGGACCGCGCGCTGGAGTTCTACACCGAGGGTCTCGGCCTGGAAAAGCGGATCGACTTCGCCGGGCCCGACGGGCGTTTCCTCACCGTCGGCGTCCCCGGCAGCTCGGTGGAGATCATCCTGTGGCTGCATGCGCCGGCCGCGGGGCAGCCGGCCGAGATCGGCCTGCGCGTCGCGCCCGGCCCGCTCATCCTCGAATCCGATGATCTGCGAAAGGATTTCGAGATCTTCCGCCAGCGCGGCGTCACCTTCCAGGGCGCCGAACCCGAAGAATATCCGTTCGGCATCCGCATCGAGGCGACGGACCCGGACGGCAACCGGATCTCGCTGCGTCAGCAGCGCGGGGCGTGACAACCCACCCATTCGACGTCCGCACCGAGGCGTTCGAAGCCCAGCGCGATCGGTTGCGCGCCGTCGCGTACCGCGTGCTGGGCTCGCACGTCGACGCCGAGGACGTGGTGCAAGAAGCCTGGATGCGCCTCGTCCGTCAGGACGCCGCGACCATCGACAACTTGGCGGGCTGGTTGACGACCGTGGTCGTCCGGCTCAGCCTTGACCTGCTGCGCGCGCGGGGAGCCCACCCCGAAACCCCCTACGGGCAAGAGTTTTCGGACCTCGTGGTGACGCCCGACGACGACCCCGCACCGGACGAACAGGTAGCGCTGGCCGACTCGGTCGGCCTCGCCCTGCTGATCGTGCTCGACTCGCTCACCCCCAGCGAGCGAGTCGCGTTCGTCTTGCACGACATGTTCGCCGTCCCGTTCCACGAGATCGGCCACATCCTCGGCAAATCCACCGATGCCGCCAAGATGATCGGCAGCCGCGCCCGTCGCAAGGTCCGAGCGACCGACCGGCAGGGGTATGCCGGTCGTCAGCACCGCGAGGTTGTCCGGGCCTTTCATCATGCTGCCCGGGGTGGCGACTTCGAAGCACTCTTACGCGTGCTGGATCCGAACGTGAAGTTGACCGTCGATACCCCCGACGGGATCGTTGTCACGCTCGGCGCCACCGAGGTCGCCGCCGGTGCCCGCATGTTCTCGGGTGAGGTGGGCCGTCATCGGCCCGTCCTGGTCAACGGCATCCCGGGGCACATGTCCTGGCACCCCGACGGAAAGCCCTTGTCGGTCATCGCTTTTACCGTCACCGCTAAACGGATCACCGCCATTCACATCGTCGTCGACCCGGTCAAACTCGCCGCGATCCACCTGCCCGACCCGGTCTGAGGTAGCGGCCGGATCGGTGACGGATCCGGCCGCTACCGGTCAGCGATGGATGTCGAGTTCGGCGAGCAGGTCTCGGACGTGGTGTTCGATTCGGTCGCGAATGGGGCGGATTGCCTCGAGACCCTTGCCCGCGGGATCGTCGAGTTTCCAATCGCGGTAGATGACGCCGGGAAAGTAGGGGCAACTGTCGCCGCAGCCCATAGTGATGACAAGGGTGGAGGTTTCGACCGTGTCGGGAGTGAGGATCTTCGGGGATTGGCCGGCGATGTCGATGCCGACCTCGGCCATGGCCTCGACGACGGCGGGGTTTACCGAGTCGGCGGGTGCGGTTCCGGCGGAGCGGATCTCGACCTGGTCGCCGGCGAGATGCGCCAGGAAGCCCTGGGCCATCTGGGAGCGTCCGGCGTTGTGGACGCAGACGAACAATACGCTCGGTCTGGATGTCATTGGGGGATAGTGCCTTTCACGCAGCAGTACTGGGGTGCGGGACGACCTCAGCGGCCGCGGGTGACGCGGGATAGCAGACGCTGATCGCGGCGAGGCCGAGCAGTGCGCCGAGCACCTGGGCGGTGATGAAGCCGGGTGCGGAGGCCGGCGCGATTCCAGCGAAGGTGTCGGTGAAGATTCGCCCGATCGTGACCGCGGGGTTGGCGAAGCTGGTGCTGCTGGTGAACCAGTAGGCCGCGCCGATCCAGGCCGCGACCGCGACCGGCGCCACGACGGCGCGACCGGTGCGGGCCAGGGCGACGATCACCGCGATCAACCCTGCGGTGGCGACGATTTCGCCGAGCAGGTGCCCGCCGGTGAGTCGGTGCTGCGTGGAAATCTGGACGGCGGTCTGGTCGAACATGGCGTTGGCCAGGACGGCTCCGGTGATCGCTCCGAGGATCTGCGCCGCGCAGTAGGCGACGAGATGCGGCGCGGTCAGGCCGGTGCGGGTGCGGCGTGCGAGGAGCCAATCCGCAAGCGAGACAACAGGGTTGAAGTGGGCGCCGGAGACCGGCCCGAAGATCAGGATCAGCACGGCCAAGCCGAAGACGGTGGCGGTCGAGTTCTCCAGCAGCTGCAATCCGGTGTCGTCGGGCGAAAGCTGCTGGGCGGCGATGCCGGAACCGACGACGACGGCGACCAGCAGGGCGCTGCCGAGGGTTTCGGCGGCCAGCCGTCGCGTCAGGGGCGGCGGGGTGGTGTTCATGCCGGGGTGGCGGCCAGCCCGCTCGGCGCCAAGGTGTCGGAAAGTCGTTGCAGTGCAGCGGGAACAACCCGGTAGTAGACCCAGGTGCCGCGCCGCTGCGAGGTCAGCAGGCCGGCCTCGCGCAGCACCTTCAAATGGTGAGAGATGGTCGGCTGCGAGAGCTCGAACGCCGGTGTCAGCTCGCAGACGCAGACTTCCTCCCCGCCCGCGGCCGCGATCAACGACAGCAGCCGCAACCGGACCGGGTCGCCCAGTGCCTTGAACGTGGTCGCAAGGTCGGCGGCGGTGGCCGGGTCCAATCGTTCGGAGACGGTGGTGCAGCACCCGGTCGTGGCGGCGAGCAGCGGAAGTTCTTGTTTCGACACTCATCAATATTGACAGATATCTATTCAACGCGCCAGACTTGCATCGACAGTCATCAATACAACCCGGTCAGTGAAGGACCGCACCTTCGATGCCGGGTGTTTTCGAGAGGGAGTGCTCTCATGTCCGAGCCGATCAACGAACTGCGCGAGACCGTGCGCGAACGCTATGCCGCCGCCGCGGTGGCCGTCGCGAGCGGCGGAACCGCGGAGGACTGCTGCGGCGGCAGCGATTGCGGCGCGACCGGGGCCATCGAGGTCGACGAGAACTTCGGTGCGAGCCTGTATGCGGCGGGCGACCGGGACGCGCTGCCGATTCAGGCCGTCGCCGCGTCGCTGGGCTGCGGGAACCCGACCGCGGTCGCGGATCTGCGCGAAGGGGAGACCGTGCTCGACCTCGGCTCCGGCGGCGGCATCGATGTGCTGCTGTCCGCGCGTCGGGTCGGGGCGAGCGGCAAAGCGTTCGGGGTCGACATGACCGATGAGATGCTCGAGCTCGCGCGGGCGAACGCGGCCAAGGCCGGGGTCGCCAACGTCGAGTTCGTCAAGGGGACGATCGAAGCGATCCCGTTGCCCGACAACACGATCGACGTGGTGATCTCCAACTGCGTGATCAACCTCTCGACCGACAAACCCGCCGTGTTCGCCGAGATGGCCCGGGTCCTCGCGCCGGGCGGGCGGATCGGAATCTCCGATGTCGTCGCCGAAGACACCCTCACCCCCGTGCAGCGCGCCGAACGCGGCGACTATGTCGGCTGCATCGCCGGAGCGCTGTCGTTCGCCGAGTACCGCGCCGGACTGGAAACGGCCGGGTTCACCGACATCGAGATCACCCCAACCCATTCCGTCGCCGACGGCATGCACTCCGCGATCGTGAAAGCCGTCAAACCCGCCGCCCTGTCGGCCGAGCGGGCGGACTCGGCCTGCTGCGGTCCGAGCTGCTGCTCCTAGAACCGTTGCGGCGCCGGGTATTCCGCGACCCGGCGCCGCGCAGTCCGCGCCGCCTCAGCGCCGTCAGTGGGCGGGGAGGATCTATGTGGTGTGCTGCTGATCGTGCTCAGGTGGGGGCAGGGCGCACGCGGGTGTACCCCCGGGCAGGCGATGCCGGTTCTCGGCGACCAGGCGGTAGAGCCCGGCCGCAAGCCAGCTGACCGGCGGGACCAGCATCAGCGCGCCCACCGCCCGCCACGGCCGAGTGGCACGCCGCAGGAGCAGCGCAAAGGCGCGCGCCCCTGCGGCCCGGCTCCCGGCGCCATCGATCCACTGGACCGCTTGCTCGGCCTGGTCTTCGGTCAGTCCCAGGGCGGCCAGGTCGAGTCGTTGCCGCGGCGCGAAATCGACGTCCGGTCTTATCCGGGTACGGATGAAATCGACGCTGGAGGTGCAGAACGCACAGTCGCCATCGAATATCACCAAGGGCCGCGTGGTCACCGCCCACGTTTCCGATGCCATCTTCGAGCTCCCTCCGTGGGGATCTTCACCTTCGAGCCTAGATTCTGGAGGCGCCCTGCGCACGGCACTGAGCGTGAACTCACGCGCCGTATTTCTTGATGTTCTTGCGCCGCAGCAGAGTTCGTCTCGGAGATGTGTTAAGAAGGTCAGCTCTTCACCGCCTGGCTGCGACTTCATGACACCGGGCCATTCGGTGGCGGTCCCGCGCGGACCAGGTTCGGGGCCACGAGGACGTGTCGGTACACGTTCTCGAAATACGCGCCGCAACGGCTTCGCGTCAGTCGCGACGGACCATTCCGGCGACCGGGATGAGCAGCAGGATGGTCGCCGCGGCGAGTAGCGAGAAGGCCAGGCGGAAGTCGCCGGTGCCGTCGCGCAGCACGCCGACGAGGATCGGCGCCGCCGCCGCTGCGGCGTATCCGAGAAAGAACGCCATCGCGCTGTACTGGCCGGCTTCGGTGACGGTGCGGCTCATCGACACCGGGACCGTCAGCACCAAGGTGAACAGCCCGCCGTGGCCGATGCCGAGGGCGATGATCCACAGCCAGGTGGCCGTGCCGGGGCCGAGCGCCAGTCCGGCGAATCCGAGGGCGGTCAGCGTGACGGTGAGGGCGAGGCCCAGCCGCTGGTCGCGGCGTTCGCCGAGCAGGGCAGGCACCGCGAGCATGGCGAGGACCTGGATCGAGATCAGCGCGGTGAGCAGCAGGCCCGCGGTGGAGTCCGGGTAGCCGCTGTCGTGCAGAAGCGGTGCGACCCAAGCCAATTCGCAATAGTAGAGCGCGGAGTTTCCGGCAGCCAGCAGTGTGATCAGCCATGCGGTCCCGCTGCGCCATGGCAGGCCGTTGGTCGCGGGACCCTGTGGTCCGGACACGGTATCCAGGGCCAGCGCCGAGCGCGCGGCCGTCCACAGGATGGCTCCGGCGAAGGCGAGTACGCTCCATGACGCCAGCGCGCCGGGCCAGGAATTCAGCGCGTCCGCGAGCGGCGCGCTGACACCCGCGGCGACCGCGCCGCCCAATCCCAGACCGGCGGTGTAGATTCCGGTGACCAGACCCGCGCGGTCGGCGAAGCGGGACTTCACCACGGCCGGAAGTAGGGTCTGCGCGATCGCGATGCCCGCTCCGACCACGGCCGCGCAGCTGAGTTGGAGCCCGGCCGTCTCGCCGAAACCCCTTGCGGCGGTGGCGATGCCGACCACCCCCAGGCCGATCAGCACGCCGTGTTGCAAGCCCCAGCGCCGTCCGGCCGCGGCGGCCAGCGGTGCGCACAGCCCCATCGCGAGCGTGGGGACCGTGGTGAGTAGGGCGATCCCGGTCGCGGACAGGTCGAGATCGGTACGGATCCGGTCGGCGAGCGGGGAGACCGCGGCGATGGCGGGACGCAGATTGGCCGCCGCGACGAACAGCGCCAGCGCCGCGAGTGTCAGTGCCGCACGGTCTTTCGCGGGGTGGGCGGGATCCCGAAGAGTAGTCATGACGAACCTTAATCTCGGACAATTAATGTCCAAGTTATAGCACAATCCCGGACATCAGATATCCGAGATATGCTGTCGGCATGAAGATGTCCACTGGGGTCGAATGGGCCATGCACTGCTGCGTTTCGCTCGGACAGGCCACCGAGCCGGTCCCGGCCGCGCGGCTGGCGGAATTGCACGGCGTGCCGACGGCCTACCTGGCCAAACACCTTCAGGCGCTCTCCCGCGCGAGCATCGTGCGCTCGGTGCCGGGCCCCGCCGGGGGCTATGTGCTCACTCGACCGGCGGCGAGCATCACCATGGCGCAGGTGGTGGAGGCGGTGGACGGTGCCGAATCGGCCTTCCGCTGCACCGAGATTCGGCGGAACGGCCCGCTAGGTCTGCCGGCAAAGAGCTGCCGCACGCGCTGCGCGGTGCACCGGGCCATGGACGCCGCCGACGCCGCGTGGCGAACGGCGCTCGCGGGCGTCACTATCGCGGATCTTGCCGCGAGCATCGACGCCGACAGTTCCGGGACCGCCCTGAGCGAGGTCCGCGAGTGGTTGACCGGCGGCACTCGCTAGCCGCTTAGCGCTCGACCTCCGCGCGGTTCGTTGCTCGCGGACGGGATTGGTGTTCGATCGAAGCACGAGGCGAAGCACAGGCGCAGGTCCGAAGTGCGGTGGATGCGGAGGATCCGGAGAACCGGGCGAGGTAGCCGGCTGGGGTCAGCCGCAGCACGAGGTCGTCACCTGCGAAGGCGACGTCGGCTGAAGTAACCGTCGCGCGCACCTGATTGCCCGACAGGCACGGCGAGAAGGCGCTGTCATCGTCTGAACGGGCACACAAACAGCCTGAGATGATCTCGGGCCGTTGGTCTTCGAAATGGGGCGGGTGGCCGCACAGATCAGCGCACAACGCGGCAGGGGCGTACGTTTCGAGGGAGATCTTCGACGGGCCGGTTTCAGGGCTGGTGTCGGGAACTTTGCCGAATGACTTCCTGCCATTGGTTGATCTGGTGCTCCATGTAGTGAGCGAAGGTTTGCCAACGCTCGATTCCGCCTGAACTGAAGGCGAAGACCGGCCCGGGTGCGGCATCGGCGCGGGGGGAGCCGACGATAGCGGCCGTGTAGAAGACATCCTGGGTTGCCTCGATGGGAATGAGATGCTCAGTCGGGGGATGTGGTTGATCCCATGCCTTTTCGCCGCCGTCCGCCAAAAAGATATGTAGCCCTTCGAAGATCGTCGACCACGTGGCCTGTGATCCGTCGAAGATGACTTTGTCGGTGACCATTTCCTGGGTGCCGAGCAGAGACTGGTAGCCATCCCAGCGAGGCCAGCCGTCGGCACGGCTGAGGAACTGCCGATATTGAGGATCGAGATGGAGCCCTAGTCGCTGCTCGGCTGCGGCCAGCGCGCTCTCGTCGGCACCTGGGTAGGGAACAGTCGCTTGCACGTATTCGGACTCTTGTCGCGCGAATCGACTGACCTCGGCCATCTGGGCCAGGGCATGCGTCCAGTCGAGATCGAGTGAGGACATAGCTTCTCCCTGCTCTGGAGAGTCTGATTGGCGATGATCACGGAGCACGCGTCGCGAGCGTATCGCCGCGTGGGCTGTGGGCATCGGGCACGACACGCGAAATTCGGCACGAGCGGCTATGACGGCGGTCCCGAGATGTCCCGGGGCCGTTGATCTTCGGCCAGGTCTCGCAGCCGCCGCCGACCGAATCGGGCGCTCCGGGCTGCCGGTCCAGCAGGTTGCCAGCGATCCTAAGGCCATCTACCCGGACCAGCAGATCACATCCAACATTGTGGTCGCTCCGCCGATCCAGCCCTCACAAGGCCGGGTCGTGTGGGAGCCCGATACTCCGGGCTCCCAGACCGGAACATTGAGGGGCACACTGCACACTGGCGTCGACGCCGGCACCTCTCTCGGCCCCGGGCAGCTTCTGATATCCAAGAACGGCGAATACCTGGATATCCCGGTCACCAAGAACGGCAACGACTACGTCTGGGAAGTCCCCAACGTCAAATCAGGCGACGAGATACAAATTTGGCAGGAAGTCTACTTCCGCTCACTCAAGAGTCCGCGCGACCAGCTGACTGTCACGTTCAAAGGTGCGTTCCATCCCCAGCAGTACCCGCCGCCTGACGCGATCAAAATTACACCGGAAAACAAGAATAAAATATATAACGGCGACCCGAATCCGAATGTTGAACATGGTGGTCATGGATGGAACGCAACGAATCCGAAGCGGAACAAGGATCTCTTCCCGGAGAGCTGGACAGAGGACGATATCGCTAGAGCTGCGATCGGGGTCGCGAAGAACCCGAAGCCGTACCCGCGGCAACCGCAGAGGGACAGCGGAAACTACATCGTCAACGGGTACGCCCCAGGGCCCGGTGGCGGGCTCAACATTAACGTTGTGGTTGCCCCGAACGGGGAGATCGTGACAGCGTATCCAGACGGAGGCCAGCCCGGGGTTGGCCGCACGGGTCCTGACGGACGGCGGCGGTGAACTGCTTGTCGACAGAATCGGAAGGTGAAATGTGGACGAAGCCTACTATGCCCAGCAATTGAAAAATCACCATTGGTGGAGCGAGAGAATCGATAAACTGCTGGATGGCCTGCGGGCTAGATTGGAGGCACGCTCGGCGGCGCTCGGAGACTATGAAAGTCCATACGTCTTCTACGATGCGATGCGGGAACAGGCCGAAACCCCAATTCTCGTCGACTCTATCGCGGCGACGCTGTACCGTGGGCAGATACCGATTACCCCCGCTGAACGTGACCTTTTCCGGGAGCTAATGTACAAGATCGAAGATCCTGATCCGATGTTTCGGTATCTACATGATCGCGACCGTGTCATGACAGAACTCAACGTCGTCGACGAGCTCCCCCCGCTACCCGATTCTGCGGAAGGGCACCCGGCGCTCGAAGTCAGTATCGATCTGCATCGCCAGCCCGAACAGTGAGCCCGCATGTCAGTTCGAAACTATCTCAAGGCATGTAGATCGGCGGGGCGCGCGCGTTGGAAAGCTTTGTCAGCCAATAGCTTTAGCCTGCGGACCAACGCGCGATACGCGGCATGAGCGCGTACTCGAGTGTGCTATTCCAACTCCATCGGGCGGTGGGGTTCAGGTTGAGGCGATGCTCGTCAAACGCGTCTGAGCAGCGGGACGAGGGGATGGTGAAGTATGGGTGAACACCCTGAAGGCGTGGGAACTCGTGCGCGCCATCGGACGGTGTCAGGGTATAGGGTCCGCAGCTCGTCTCTGCTGGAACCTGAAAGGGCCCAGTGCTGCGGAAAATGACGTGGTTTGGGGGATTCGATCAAGAGCTTGCTTGTCTCGACGGCCTCGGCCAAGACTGGACGGCACTGTGTTCCCTGCATCCGCGGAGCAGCGAGCTGGCTCCTGCATCGGTGAAAACCGACGTCGCGAACCGCGCAATAGGCGGCAAAACAGAATACTTTCGTTGACCGCAGTCAGTTCTTCGGGCGGGGTGGGTTGTGAACACACCGGGACGACCGGCCGCGGGCACCCGATCCCGCTGGACATACGACAATAACGGCATCTGACGTCAAACTTCCCGACCTCAGGAGGCTCGATGAGTGTGCACACAACCCTGTCGCCTGAGGAAGCCGCCGACCGGTTGGCGATTCGCGAACTGTTCGATGCCTACGCCCACTGCGCCGACCGGCGGGACGCGAGGGGGCAAGTAGCACTGTTCACCGACGATGCTCGGTTTCTTGTCTACATGGATGCCCGGTCCGAGCAACCCACCCAGGACTTGCGCGGGCACGATCAGATCCGGCCGGTCTTCGACAACCTGCGTACCTACCAGACCACTACCCACTTCAACGGGCAATGCACCATCGACCTGGACGGCAACCGGGCCAGCGGCGAGTCCTATTGCCTGGCACACCATTTGTACGACGTTGACGGGCAACGCACCCTCATGGTGGCTTCACTACGTTATCTCGACCAGTACGCCAAACAAGCCGACGGAACCTGGCTGTTCGCCGAACGGCGCTTGCTGGTCGACTGGACCGAAACCAGACCCTCCAACCCGTAAACCGTCCCGAGCCACCGCGCAAACGCAACATAGTCGGCAGAGGAGTGCGTCGGAAAGCCTTGCCAGCCAACCAAAGCCGAGCGGCTGACCAACGCTCGCGCACGGCAGGACGGGGTGTTCGAGTTCGGCTTACCGATCCGGCCATGCCGTTATCGGAAGTCGGTGACGTGCTCGGTGATGAAGGTGCGTGGCGGCGTAGGTGATCAGGTCGGTCCGGTGAGCAGGTAGGTGCGGCCCGCGTGCTGCTCGGGCGCTGCGGCGATCACCGCGGCGGTGGCGCCGACGTCGCGGGCCTCGACCATTGCCGCCGCCCGCCACCCGTGACGGGTCTCGGGCCAGCGCCCGGGTGGGGTGGTGGGGGCGGCGAGCAGCCGGGCGGATTCGGATTCAAGGAGGGGGAGTTGATACCGCAGCGACGGTTCCGCAACCGCGGTGCCCGGCAGTCCGCGCCAGCGGGCCCGACAGGCGAGCCGAACCGGCGGTCCCTTCGGGCCGAGGTTCAGCACGGTTCGGGCTGGGGGTCCTGGTGCAGGGTCAGTACCAGGTGATCCAGCCGCGAGCGCGTCGACGCTTCGGCGGCCGGAAGCGCGACCAATCCCTCGACCAGCCGCTGGGCGACCACGCGCAGTTTGAGGTTGGTGTCTTGGGAACGCCAGCGCAGCACCCGGAAGGCTTGCTCGGCGTTGATCCCGTAGACCACCATCAACGCGCCTTTGGCCTGCTCGATCACCGCCCGCGCGGCCAACAGTTCAGGCAGCACATCCTCGAGCGCGACCTCGGGACGCCCATCGGGGTCGGTCCCGTCGGTGGCGATGCCGGTGAGATTCTCGACTGGGTGGTCGGTGAGATCGACGTAGAAGCCGGTGGTCCCGATGACCGTGCCGGCCTCGTCATGCAGAGGGTCCGAGACCACGATCACCTGATGCACCGCTCCGGCGGTGTCGATGATGCGGTGACTGCTGGAAAACGGTGTGTCCTCATGTACCGAGGTCACCAGGGCGGATTCGACCCGGTCGCGATCCTCGGGGTGCTTGTGCGCCAGCAGCAGCGCGGTACTCGGTTCGACCTCACCGGGGCGGTGGCCGTGCATCCGCGCGACCTCATCGGACCATTCCCAGCGCTGATCGGCGAACCAGAACCGGAACCTGCCCACACTCAACGGAGTACCCGCACCCACCACCCGCTCCACCCCGCCCAAACCCGATTCGGACCCACCATCCCCAACACTCATACGCCCAGTCAACGCCCCCACCTGCCACCACACCAGATGCCACAAGTCACCAGCAGCAACCTCGAGCGGTAAGCGATGCCCTCCTCGAGGGGCGAACCTGAAATACTCATGTTCGACGATGCCGGGTAAAACGATCCCTGCCCTACCGCGTCTTCGACTTCTCCGTCAACTCGGCGATCGTCGGGATCGTTACTTCCTGCCCCCCGAACGCCGTTGCCGCCGCCCAGCTGGCCTTCATCTCCGCTTCCGCGGCCTCGTCGGCCCGCCCCTCGTCGGTAGGCGCTGCCTCCGCCTGATAAGCGACGCGGGCCGCGGTGTTCGCGGCCTTGGCAGCGTCACGGGCGGCGCGGCGGATGGCCGAGGCGGCGCCAGCGGCGGCGTCGGCTGCGTCACGGGCTGCGTCAGCGGCGCTGGTGGCATCGCGGGCGGCGTCAGCAGCGGCGGCAGCGGCTGCGGCGGCAGCGCCGGTGCTGTCGGCGGGCTCGGCGGGAGCGTCGTCGTCGGGGGCATTGTCGTCGGGGGTGGCGGCCATAGCGGCCTCGAGTGCGGCCTTGGCGGCGCTGGCAGCGTCGGCGGCGCGTGCGGCGGCGCTATAGGCGCGCAGGCAGGCTTGGATCACAAACGGTTTCTCGGCGGCCTTGTCGACCTTGCTTGCCGTACATTCCTGTTCCCCGGGGGCCAGTTGCACGGACGCGACCGCCGAGGCGCCAGTCCCCGCACACACCACCGCGCCAGCCGCCGCCAGCACCGTGAACACCCCACGCACGCGATTCCCCATACCCGAACCTCCCATGACTGTCGACCGAATCCGGAACGATCACACTCGCACCACGACAACGTATTCGTCGCCACCCCCACGCCCGGATCGATGCCGTCCCCGCATTTCTCTGGATGCGCTCTTCTCGGCCTGTGCGCGCGTTGGGATGCGCTGTCGGCGAGTGAGATTGGACGACCTACACGAAATCTCTTACGTCGAAGAGCGGATGGTAAAGCGGCTTGCGGTCACGACCCCTCGGCCTCAGCGACGATGACATCGCCAGGCTCGAAATCTGATTTCCTGAGCTCGCGGAAGACCAGCCCGATCGGCACAGGCCGATCCGGTTGCCGGTCGGCTTTGCTCACGGACTCTATGGCCCAGCAGGTATCCGACGGCCCTGGTCGGCCGTCGGCTCGCACTAGCCGCAGCCGATCACCCACGGATGTGACGCCGGACTCGACATATCCAACGACTGCGGTTCCGCGACCTGTCACGGGGAAAACCGCCTCGATGAGAAACCGAAACTGCTCGGCGTGCGGGATTTCGATGACCATGGCAGGAATCATGCATGCCCGCTGAAGGAGTGTCGATCACGCCGCCCGATACGCGATACCGAGGCCAAGATTGATTTCCGCACTCCATTTAACCAGTGGTAGACGGCTATTCCAGCCACTCGGTGATGAAGTGAGGGCTCACATGGATATGAATGGCCTCGTATCCGCCTGGGCCGGTGCGGAATTTGTGTGGAGTGCCCGCCGGGGCGACCAGCACTTGGCCGGCGCGGGCGATCAGGTGTTCGTCGCCCAGCGTGAAGGTCGCGCTGCCGCGGCGGATGATGAATGTCTCCGCGTACGGGTGCCGGTGGAGCCGGGGGCCGACGCCTTCTTCGGAGGTCGATTCGATGATGATCGATATTCCGGGGTCGCCGGGTAGATGCTGATAGTCCTGGGTCCAGGCGTTGCCGTCGTCGCGTCCGTCCGCTCGGTCGATTATCAGGCGGCTGGGGTCTGTCGCAGTCATGGATTTGCCTCCCGGGGTGGTCCACCCGGCGATTACGACGGTGGCCTCGGCCAATCATGGTAGTGGTGTCGATTGCGCTGCGGCCATCTTCGCGGCCAAGCCACAACCCGGACCCGCCCAACAGGCTAACCCCACACCCGCTTCACCGGCCTGACGTAAACGATGAAAGTGCGTGTGCGAGATCAGCCGAACGCCACGCAGCGGCATGGGCTGTTCGATCCGCGATACAAACAGGACTGGGGGTCGAGTCGGTGCGCGGTAGTGTCGGCGTACATGGTGTTGGGAGTGGTGTTGGTGACCGGCTCCTCCGGTGTTGTCGGTGCTGCTGCCGCCCGTGAAATGCACACTGCGGGTTGGCGAGTGCGGGGGTGGGACCGGCAGCCGGGGCGGTGGACAACCTATTGCGGTGATCTGCGTGATGAGGGACTACGAACACGTGCCGTCGCCGGTGTGGATGTCGTGATGCACGTAGCGGCCTGGCATGCACCGCATGTCGGTTCGGTTCCCGATCGTGAATTCCGTGCGGTCAATATCGATGCCACCGCGCAGTTGCTCCAGTCGGCGGCTGAATGTGGGGTCAGGAGGGTCGTTTACACCAGTTCCACCTCTGTGTACGGGCATGCGCTGGTGCCCGATGATCGTGCGGTCTGGGTCGACGAGTCGCTGCCGGCCGAGCCCCGCGATATCTACGACGAAACCAAATTCGCGGCGGAGACTCTCGTCCAGGCCGACCACCCGTTCTCGGCGATCGTGTTGCGTATTGCCCGCTGCTTCCCGGAGTCGCCGGCGGTGGCGGCCGCGCATCGGCTCTACCGCGGGGTCGACGTCCGCGATGTTGCCCGTGCCCACCGACTGGCCGCCGAACACCCTGACGTGACAGGCGTGTTCAACATTGCTGGTCCAATGGTGTTCCGCCCCAACGACACACCGCAGTTGCTGATCGACGCCACGGCACTGTTGACCGCCCGGGCGCCGGAGATAGTGGCGCTGTTCCGGAGGCACGATTGGCCGCTTCCGACACGGATCGACCGGGTATACGACTCCGGCAAGGCTGAGCGTGGGCTCGGCTATCGCCCCCTTCACGATGTCGTGGCGCTGGCAGCGACACCGACGATGTAATCAGTCGCGCGCTTCGGTTGGCAATGTGCGCGGACATAATCGTCTGCGGCTCAGTGCGCTACGCCGGCACTGCCGCTCGGCTCAACGCGGCATCCGGTCATGGCACCGCGGCCGGACGGGATGTCGAGCGCCGGGCGGCGGTAGTTGTTGTCGCCCAGGGGGTTTCACCGACGCGCTGAAACTGCTTGGCGCAGAACGCTAGCGCAGTACGCGGGCGACGAGTTGATCGGTGAACTCCCTCGGGAGGGGCCCACCGGTCACCAGCGCGCGGTAGTAGATCGGGCCGACCAATTGATCGACCAGGAAGTCGATGTCGGTGTCCGGTGGCAGCTCGCCGCGGTCGAGGGCGCGTCGCAGGGGTAGGCGTTCGCGGTCGCGTTGGTGGTGGAGATGGTCTGTGCGTAGCTTGGTCGCGACGTGTGGATCGTGCTGTGCCTGGCCGGTGAGGGCGCGGAAGACGGCTCCGGCGTCCGAGTTGGTCAGGAATTCGGCGAGGTTGTGCAGGTGGATGCGCAGGTCTTCGGCGAGGTTGCCGGTGTCGGGCGGGGTGAGGTGCTGGGCGGCGTCGTCGGTGAAGGCGTCCAGCAGGATCTCGGTTTTGGACGGCCACCAGCGGTAGATGGTCTGCTTGGCGACGCCGGCTCTGGCTGCGATCCCTTCGATCGTGAGCCCGGCGAACCCGCGCTCGACCAGTAGGTCGTCGGTTGCGTGGAGTACCGCGCGGCGCGCTTGCTCACTGCGCTGATGCCGGTTGCCGCGGTGGGCGGTGTCGCCTGCCATTCGAGTCTCCTCGGAGCTGGAGTGCGGCGTACTCGGCTAGACGCAACGCAACGTTGCGTCTACTCTAGCGGAATGGCCGACGTCGACGACACTGTCTCGAGCGAGCAACCGGACTGCGTCCGCGATCCGGCGAACGGCCACGTCTCGATCGACTGCCTCGGGGACGCCGGCGTGGAGACACGCTGTCGCCCGGGTTCCGCTGCCTGACCGGCGATTCCGGTCCCCTGACGAGAAACGCAACCATGTGCAATGCCTGCGGGGTCGCCACCCACGTCCCTGGATCCGATCCCGAAACCCCCGGTACCGCCCCGGTCCGCAAGTTCGCGGCGCTGCGCAACCGCGACTGCCGGCCGTACCTGTTCGGTGCGGGGCTGGCGATGATGGCCGACAATATCGAGCACGTCATCACCTACTGGGTGCTCTGGCAGAAGTTCCACTCACCAGCGCTGGCGGGATTCGAGGTCATCAGCCACTGGGTGCCGTTCCTGCTGTTCTCCGTCTACTTCGGATCGCTCGCCGATCGCTACGATTGCCGTC
The DNA here is from genome assembly GCF_042793755.1 of Nocardia sp. NPDC056564. NCBI lineage: Bacteria > Bacillati > Actinomycetota > Actinomycetes > Mycobacteriales > Nocardiaceae > Nocardia > Nocardia sp. NPDC056564. Next base: position 683,698 of record NZ_JBHTUR010000003.1, on the reverse strand, counting down.
GGCTCATCCAGGCGGCGCAGGTCCTGTTCATGGCTGTCTCGGCGGCCTGGGGCGTGCTGTTTCTCACCGGCGCACTGCAGGTGTGGGAAGCGTGTGTGCTGCTCGTGCTGCACGGCTGCGCCGGAGCACTGTGGGGCCCGGGGGAGCAGTTGATGCTGCACGACTTCGTCGGGCGCGAGGAGTTGCCCAGCGCGGTGCGGCTCAATGCCACCTTCCGCAGCCTCGGCATCCTGTTCGGCCCGGTGGTCGGTTCGGCGCTGCTGCTCGGGCTCGGCCCGACCGCGGGCATCTTCGCCAATATCGTGTTCTACCTGCCGCTTACGCTGTTCCTGTTCCGGACCAAGTTCACCGGCCACACGCGCGACGGCCACGTGCCGCGGCCGCGGGTGGGCGTGCTCGATTCGGTGCGCGTGTTCCGCGAGGTCCGGTCGAACCGCACGATGGTCAGCATGATCGTGCTCGCCGGGCTCGGCTCGTTCTTCGTCGGAGCGTCGATGCAGTCGTCCATGCCGATCTTCGCGCACGACCTCGGTGCGGGCGATGCCGGACTGACCTACGGTGTGCTGCTGTTCGCTAACGGGGTCGGCGGAGTCATCGGCGGTGTGCTGCTCGAAGCGACCGGACGGATCAGACCGACGGTCACGGCCGCCGTCGTCAGCACCGCGATCTACGGACTGACGAGCCTGTGCTTCGCCGCCACCACCAGCTACCCGTTCGCAGTCGTGATGCTGGTGATCAGCGGGATAGCCAACCTGGCATCGATGTCGATCGGACAGACCGTCGTGCAACTGCTCGCCCCCGCCGCCGACCGCGGCCGGGTGATCGGGCTCTACGGAGTTTCGTCCAGCGGCCTGCGCGCGGGCAGCGGCTTCACCGTCGGATTGGTCGGAGCGGCTATCGGCGTCCACTGGTCGCTCGGGCTCAGCGCCCTCGCCCTGTGCCTGGGCACCGCGGCCACCGCGCTGTATGTGTGGCGGGGTCGCGCGGCGACCCTGACGACCGGGCAGATGCTTTGAGCGCGGCCTTCTTTCATGCATCCGTCCCGGCCGGGTTGGCCGGATGCGCAGCTGATCGGTGGTTGGGTGGTGCGCACGATGCTCTGCGCCGACAAACAGGTCGCGCGTGCGGACCGCCGCACGAAATGTGTTTCCCCTGATTGATTTTCGATTGATCGACGCTCGGTCGAACTAGACTGGAAGCATCTCGGACGCACAACGGTGTCGCCGTTCTCTTCCCACCAGTGCTGCTGTTCCAATGCCGAAAGCCGGTCCGCGATGTCGCCGTTTTCCCACAAACCTGCCGATACCCGCCTCTGGACCTCCGTCGCGATCGAGGGCGGCGCGTGGTCCGACCAAGCCCCGGTTCCCGGCGCCACCTCACCCACCGCCCCGGCGCTGGCGGTGTTCCAGCACAACCTGTACATGGCTTGGCGCGCAGAAGACAGCACCGACAGCATCTGGCTGTCCTGCACCAGCGACGGTGAAACCTGGTCCACACCTTGGAATCTGCCGTATGTCGGCACTTCCGAGCAGCCTGCCCTTGCCGCGTCGGGGGACGACGGGGTCGAAACACTGCACCTGGCGTGGAAGGGGCAAGGTCGTGATCAGAGCATCTACTGGTCCACCTCGACCGATGGCCAAAAATGGGAGGACCAGCAGATCCTGGGTGGCGCGGAAACCTCTCGAGCGCCGAGTCTTATCGTGTTTCGCGGTGTCCTGCACGCCTTCTGGCGCGGCGGCGAACATCTGATCACCTCGAATCAGAATCTCTACAGCGCCGTCCACGGCGCGACCGGGTGGAGTGCCCCCATGTCGCTGCCCGGTATGGCTTCGGTGGAAAGTCCCGCCCTCGCGGTGCTCGACGACACCCTGTACCTCGCTCATCGCGGAACGAAGGTGCCACTGGACGACGACACGTGGATTCGACTGTGGAGTACCGCGAACGGCGTCTCCTGGATATCGCGGGTCAACCCATCCCAGGCCTACTCCGACCTCGCGCCGGCCCTGGCCGCTCAGGACCGCCACCTACACCTGGCTTGGAAGTCGGCCAGCGGGCCGGAGATCTGGTACTCCGCGTTCGACGGCGACCAGACCTGGCAACCACCGGCACGGACCGCGGCGTTCGAAACCGCCTGCAGCCCAGCGGTATGCAGATTCCGATCCGCCGTCGGCACAGACGAGTTGCATATGGCGTGGCGCGGTTCGACATTGTGAACGGCGATGCGCCACCCCGACCGGCCGGTACCGCGATGGCCGGTACCGCCGCGGGCGTTGTACATCTGCTGGTCACCGCTGTCGAGGAAGACTGTCGGCGCCTGGTCAGGACCACGGCGCCGGGAAACGTCCAGGTCTGCACCAGGGTCAGATCGGCCCAGTTGTCCAGCGCGGTGAAGAACGGCGTGCCGCCACCTACCACGACCGGATGGGTGACGATCGCGTACTCGTCGATCGGCCCGGCCCGCATGGCCACCGCAATCCGTGGCTCGAGGTCATATCCTTTGCGGCGGCCGGCGACTGACATGGCAGCAGGTGGTCGAACTGTGCCGCAGGTGCATGAGTACCCAACGAACTCGGCCGAATTCGCCACGCTCGGCAATATCGTGCATTTGCGTGCGGACTGCTGAGTGGTCCTACAGCGTGCTCGGCGATGCGGCAAGGGGTGGCGAGGCCGAGGCGGATCCGGAACGCGCGGCGAGTTCGGGTCGGGTGCGGCCCGCGTCGTGGCCCACCGGCACCGCGGCCATCGAGAAAGCCGTCGGAATCGCCGGGCAGTGTGCGGCGCGGATGGGCCGGTGACTTCACGATCTGGACGGCCGGTTTCGGGGTGCCCGACCTTTCTCGGGGGTGGCTGCGCGCAACTGCGCTACACCGTCGAGCGCTGGACCGGTGAACGAGTCGAGCCCCGCGCCGAGAATCACGTACTGCGTGAGGGCGTCGGCAATCGAGCGATCCTCGACATACCGCCGCGGGTGCAGACCGCCGCGCGCGCTTCCGTATCCGGTGGACGTGTGTGGCCGACGTGCGGAGGCTGGACTGCACGGGTGGCGGGCGCTGTGTTCAGTGGCGGAAACCATTGCTGTCCGGCTGTGATGGTGTGCCGTACCGTTTCGGCGGCGGGTCGGTGTGCACGGCGAGCACGGCGGTGCCCTGGACCCGGGTGTGGGCGCCGAGGGTCTGCAGCCCGACGGACAACCGCCACGCAACCCTGGCGACGCTGAATTCGGTCCGCTCGTCCATGATCCGGTGGGAGTTGTCCGACTCGGCGTCCGCATCGTCCGGATCGCCCTCGCCGGGGTCGGTGCCGAACATCGAGATATGCAGCATGCGTTGTCGCATGCTGTTCGGCACTGCGGGGGTCTCGTCGGTGGGCGGTGGCCGGCCCGGGCTGCGGTCGATCAGCCAGGCACGCAATTGCTCGGCGTCGCAGTCGTCCGGGCCGATGACAACCCCGTCCTGCAGGTTGCCGTAGGTGGCGTGGTGGACGATCGCACCGTTCTCGGCGACACACCAGCCGGAGAGATAGGCATAGTCGTCCGAGGGCTCGTTGTACCAGTGGGCCGCCCCGAATCGACGGCTCAGCTCCGCGCAGCGGTGGTAAGCGGCCTCGTGCGACTCGTCGAGCATTTCATCATCGGTGAGCACCAGGGTCCAGCCGTCGAGTGCGGGCGTGACGAACACTTCTGGATAGTGACTGGTGTACGGCGGTTGTGCGCTGGTGGTGGGCCAGTCCAGGCTCGCGCGCAGAGCCGTGAGCCGGCGCCGATTCGCCCAGTCCCACATGGCGAATCCGATGCGCAGGGAGACTTCGACCGGTTCGCGCAGGCCGAACGCATCCAGGACGGCGGCCCGATCGGTGGTGGGTACCGCGTACCACGTACCCCGCGGTTGCCGCACGGGCTCGGGGGCCTCGCTGAGCTGTTGGACGCGGAGCAAGCGTCGAATCATGGCCCGATCGGCCGGATCGACCTCGTCCCAACCGATTTCGGCCAATGCCGCCAGCGCGGCGCGCCTGCCTGGGACGCGGGTGCGGCGCACCTGCCGCAATACTCCGGCCACGCCTGGACCCAACCGGACCAGTTGCGCTGTCGCCTCGTTACGCAATTGCTCCACCGAGCAGGACAGCAAGGTCACCAGGACGCGCACCTGTGCGCAGGTTGTTACGTGCTCCTCGCGTGTCTGCTGGTCCGGAGCACAGAACCAGCAACGCACCGAGCCTGACTGCGGCGGCGCGGGCCACTGCGGCGGATACAGCTCGCTGGGTAGCCCTATGGCGGCGGCCAGCCGTGCGCCGAGACCATCGGCCGAGTACGCCAGGACCCGCGCGACCGACGCGAGCACCTCGGACCACGAGGTGCACCCGTCGAGCACGGTGCGGCAATCCGGCCACGCATAGGCGTACTTCTGCGCGCCCAGCACCTCGAGGACGACATGGAAGAAGTCCTGTGGCTCGCCGTTGGCGAACGCCTGGTCATACAGCGTGAGCCAGACACTGCGCCGAACGCTTGGGTCGGGGTCGGTCAACCGAGCCTTGAACTCGGCTGGTTGCACGCTCTCGGGAGCGAAAGCCTGTTGCGTCAGTACACAATCCGGCCACGCGTAGTACAGGCTGTCGTCACCGAGCACCTCGTGTGCCGCCTGCAGCATCCACCGCAGCTGCACGGCGCTGAACCCCCCGACCGGCACCTCGCGCACCGACTTGCGGACCCGCGGATCCCGGTCGGCCAGAGCGGCTCTGTACGCCGTCACACCCATTTCCACGCCCCTGGGTTTTCGGGGTGGGTGCAGCCGGGTTGCGGTGCGGGCCCACGGTGCTGCAGCGGGAACACGGTGGCGACCTCGACCGGTCGCGGCGCAGTGGTGGGGATCATGCAAACCTTCGAAGACGCAGCGATATTCGATTCCGCGTGACGGCGGCGCCGGCACAGTCCAAGTTCCCAGGCTAGCCAATCCACGCCCCGGTTCTCGGTAGCTGCCCTCCGGCCGGCACACCCGGATCCGGGTTTCGGCCGAAACCGGCAGTACGTTTCACGCTGCGGTCCGGGACCCATTCGGTCACGGATCGAACGGACTTGGGCGTGCAACACCCGACCGAGTGCCCTGGCGTAACGCGTAACGCGTAACCGCCACCGGCAGAACGCTTTTCGCGCCCTCACGCCGCGGTAGGGAATAGCTACGAGATCGTTTGCAGGCCAGGAGCTGTGCCCGCTCGAATGCGCACGCCGCACGCATTACAGTACGTGTTCAAGGGGCGGGGAGTAGAGCCACGACGTAGGTGACCGGCAACCCATTCTGTACGCACACGTGATGGCCGGAATCGATGAACCCCAGGCGCTGAACCAGTCGCAGGCTCCGCGTGTTCCATGATTGAACCACCACACGCAGCATGGCTGTTGGATGCGCTCGGCGGACATAGTTGATCACCACACGACCGAAGCTCACACCGTGACCGTTACCGACCCAGATCGGATCCATGCCCACGCCGAGGTCGACCACACCGAGTTCGGCGCCGAGCCCGGGAACTCGCGCTTCTTCTCCGATGCAGTAGAACCCGACCATACGGCTGTCGTCGGCGTCGGCCACGGCCATGTACCCATCGTCTTCATCGGGAAGTTCCTCCTGAGCCGACAGGTTGTAAACCCTCCAGGGGCCGTCGTATCGCCACGCAGCCATGCTGCGAGCGTCTCCAGCGGTCCATGGGCGCACGGTCAAGTGTTCGGGCCATCGGTCACTCATTCGGCCCATCCTCTCTCGATTCGTGGCGCGGTCAAACGAATTAACGACCCGTCGTCGGCATGTGCGTGCGTTGGGAAGTGCTGTCAGCGAGCCGGTTTGGACGGCTGGCCGACGCGCGCCATGCGGCATATGCGGATGTTCGCGTCGACTGAAACCAGCCTGTCGGATTCTCCGTCGCCCTCCTCCCGCCCGCGGCGGGAGGAGGGCGACACGCGGCCTGGGTGACGGCACTCCGTATCCGAACAGCAGCCGACAGGCATTCGGAGCACGCGCTGCTTCCGGATGGCATCGAGAAGAAGATTCACGACGGTGCAGTCGAGGCCCGGGCCCAGTTCCGGTCAGGGATTGACTGCGGTCAGCCTCCATTGGTTGGCCGGAAGATTGCTATACTTCACTTCCTCCTGAAGTGCGAATCCCCTGCTCGACACCATCAGCGTGGTCAGGGAAGCGTCATCCGGATTAGGCTCCTTGATCAATACTTTGCCGTCACCGGCAGATTCGACGCTGAAGCGTGCGGCTTCCGCGCAATTAGCCATGCCGTACATGGGGTCATCGCCTGAACTACCCTGAGGCACGACCCAGACCAGGCATTTGCTCGACCCGTCGCTCTTCACGGTAAATCGACCGTCACTGAACATCTTGCCTCTCGTCCACTGCTGTGACTTCTTGCCTTCCTCGCATTGCTCCATCCCGACGGTATTCATCGCCAGCTCTGTCAGGCACTTCTGGTCGTCGGCGCCCTGCATGGTGAACGAACCTTCCGGAATGAGGTCAGAAGCGATGGCCTGCCCACTGCCGACTACTCCCATCCCTACCGCTGCACACAAAGTGGCCGTCACGCGCACGGCACGATCAATACTCATTGCAACTCCATCGTTAGGGGTGCACCGGCCGATCGGCACACGGTACGACCATCTATTCGGAGCTGCGGCGAATCTGGCTTGCCGCACCGCCGTAGCGTCTGCTCGCACCGTCGACCTGGTCAAGAATGGCCGTCCACCGGCGTCCCGGCGCCGATGGTGTCATCACCCGGCTCCGGGCAGAGCACGCGCTCTGATTGACCAACGCGCGGGTCGCGGCAGAAGAGGATGTTGCGCTCCACGTCTGAGAGGTCTTGGCGGACAACCAATCAGCGGCAGAAACGCCCCGAATGATCAACGGGACGTGGCTGCGGCGAGGGGCCGTCGGGGAACAACTTGTCGGTTTGAGCTTGCCTGCGGTCCCCGTTACCTCGGCAGATGTCGTCAAGGACACGCAAGTGATTCCTCGACGGCCCCAAACGTGAGAAGCGCCCACAACCTTGTCCAGTGATCCAGATCGATGCCAAAGCCGAATCACGAAAAGAGCGGGGCATCGGCGCCTCCGAACATCCGGCCGGTGCAGACACCGACGGCCGCGACGGTGGGCGTCGAAGGGTGAGTCATTATGGCTTGCCGGTGATTTTCAAAGGCCAAGCCACCGACGCATAGAGCGTCTTTGCGGGTTCGAGCCCGAGCTCTTCCTGCCTTAAAGCATCCAACCTCTTCTCGGCTTCTTCCTCGGAAATCCGGCCTTCGGACTGATCAATCTCTACTTGCCCCATATCGTCCCAAATGTCTGATGCCGATCGCCTACTCGTCTGTTCTGCATTGACGACAACCTTTCGGCTGACCCAGCGTGTGCCGTTTTTTACCACGATGCCAGCGCTGTACGGCTTACACGCGGAGTACCAGCTGGAACTGACGTCATAATCGGCTTTCGTGCAGGTGTGATCCGAGAAAGTGGACCCGTGCGTGGTGAGACCGCACGTATTGAAACTCGACTCGAAATTTCCCGCTTGATCGGGGACGGCTGTAGTTGTGTCACCTCTGAGGGCACCCATCGCCGCGTCGGTGCCGATCCGGAGATCAACGGTTTTTCCGGGCATGAAACCGCTGCCTTTGAAGACCGCCGTGAAGCAATCGTGGTCGTTTTTTACAGAGATCTCGGCCGGGCTGACCTTTTCCAGCCGAGGTTCGGGGTCGGCCATTGCGGACGGCGCAACGGTGAGCAAAGCAGCCGCCACAGCGCAACCGGCGCCGGCGAGTCGGAATCCACGATACATTTGCGAACCTCATTCCTGATGTGATGGGTTGCCACTACGTGCTCTCACAATTCGTTGATGTCCCGGTGCTGACGGAAAGCAGTGCAGCGCGTTGTCGGCCCGCACCGCCCCAACGATGCGATACCGCACTACAAACCGCACTAGGACAAGACCTTTCGCTCGGAAGTCGCCGATTAGGTGTTGTGCGTAGATTCGGAGCAGGCACCGCGGCGGATTGGTCGCGAGTCCGACATGCTGGACGCCAACGCTCTTCCGGGCCACCTACCACAACACGACGGCGGCCCGCCATCGATTCAACCGAACCCGGCGCGGGGCAAAGCAAGCGGATTGTGCTGGCGCGCATAAACTCTCGCCACGACTCGCACGCGTCGATACATCCCGTGCGCGGGATCGGGCCAGCTTGCACCCACAGACTTCGCATGGAGCAGGTGTGGTCGCTGTGGCACACGGTAATCGGCAGATGCGGATGTGCTGCGGCGCAGTCATCGTCTCGGCCCACCGTGCCCGGTCGGTCCTGAGGTAACGGTCAGGCCAGGGGCTGGCACTTCCACTCGTTGTCGTATGTCACCTGGAACTGGTCGGCCGCGCCGAACGCGGCTGCGGTGGCAGCGCAGGCTGCTGCTCGCATGGCTGTCGGCTCGGTATCGACCAGGTTCATGCCGGCCCAGATCAATCGCACCGTCCAGTCGGAAGCGTCGATGTCGAGCGTGCCGAGTGCGGCCAGCGCATCGGCTGCTCCTGCGAGCGCCGCGGCGACTTCTTCCCGGTCCCGTTCTGGTTGCACGGACGTAGCATCGGCTGGATCGACCGCCCAGACGACGGCGCCACCGCCAGCCGGATCGGCGTGCGTGAGAACCACTCGGACATACGCGAAAGCACCCCGGCCCCCCGCCTGACGCATCAGCCGGTACTCCCCGACAGACCCGTCCCGTGCCGGCATGAGAGACAGTCTTGCCAAGCGATCTCGGCGAGCACAAGCGTGCGCTCGAGCTGATCCTGGCAGTCGGCGAGAGCGATTGCCTTGCATAGCGTTTCGAGGCCGCGCTGCCAGTACCGGAAACCGGGTCTCGCGTCGGCCGGCGAGTGGGATTGTATGTCTCCGAGAGTGATTGGCGTCTTATCACCCAGGGGTTCGATGGCGGGCTCGTGCGACCGTGGCCATGTCGATCACTCGGATTGCCGCTAACGTGTCGCTTCCACGGAGTGAAAGGCGTTGAGCAGTCCGTAGCCGGATTCGTTGTTCGGCGCGGTGCCGGAGTCGATACCTCCGCAGTTGCTCGTACCGCCTTTCGCGGGCGCCGAGGCGCCGCTGGACAACACCGACAACATCTCCGCATAGGCGATTTGCGGTCTGGCGTTGAGGATCAAGGCCGCGACTCCGGCGGTGTGCGCGGACGCGAACTGGGTGCCATCGCGGGTGGTGTAGCCGCCGTGGTGGTCGGAGGTGGTGATTCCGGCTCCCGGAGCCACGAGGTCCGGTTTGACTCGTCCGTCGGCGGCCGGGCCGCGGCTGGAGAAGGATGCGAGTACATCGGACTCGTCGGTCGCCCCGGAGGCGATGACGCCCGCGGTCGAATCCGCCGGCGACGTGGCAGTTCCGCACTGCGGGCCGTTGTTGCCGATGCCGCCGAACGCGAGGATGCCCGCGGCGTGGAACGCGCGGACTACGTCATCGAAGAACGCGGTCCCACTGCCGCTGTTCCAGCCGATGTTGACGATGTCCGGAGCTTTCGAGCAGTCTGGGTTGGCACCGTCGGTGTCGGTCGGGCACACCAGCCATTGCCCGGCCGCGATGATGTCCGGCTCAGCACAGCCGTCCAGGTCGCATGCCTTGGCCGCGATCCACCTGGCTCCCGGCGCCACTCCGATCCCTTCGCCGCCGACCATGATCCCCGTGGTTCCCGTACCGGTACCGACAGCGTCTTTCGGTGCGGGGGAGTGATCTCGCGGGTCATACCAGCCGTAGTCGCTCCGATATCGAGCGGCCAACGCGGGATGGTCGAGCTGAACCCCGGAGCTCATGTCCGCCACCACGACACCGTGCCCGGTGTTGCCCGTCGCCCATACCTTCGGCGCACCGATACGGTCGATATTCCACTTCACCGAGGCCGCCGCGAGCAGGTCGGCTGTGCTTCTTGCCGCCTGCTGAGGTGCGGGGATGACCTCGACCGTGTCGACACGGCTCACCTCGGGGCGCGCGGCGAGTGGGTCGAGCAGGTCGCGGGAGCCGGTCACCCGGATCGCGTCGACGATCCAGAACGGCTGGAAGTCGGCCTTGGAACGGCGCAGGAAATCGCGTACCCACCGCTGCGAATCGTCGGCGGTCGCCTGCAAGCGCCGCACCACCTCGCTGCTTCTGTCCCCCTTGGCACCGCCGGCCTGCACGCCATCCAGGGCCGCCCCGGCACCGAAGGTGACCATGAACGTGATCGTCTCGCTTTCCGCAGCGGCCGCGCGCAATCCGGGCGATACCTTGCCGCCCAGGCTCGCATGCGCCAGGCCGCTGCCGGCAGGCACGGAGAACAGCACCGCGGCAGCGACTCCGACGACGGCCACGATCCGTCGCCCCTTGTTCGTTCGTCCCATCGGCAACCTGCTTTCCCTTCCGTACGACACGGCCGCTGTATTGAACAGAAGTAGGTTCGTAGCGGTCGAGCTTGCGGATGGTGGTCCGCACAACCGCGGTCCGGCGCGCTTCCGCGGGCCACCACGGGGACCGCGGGCGGAAGATCCCGGTCGCGCTAGAGTTCGGTCGTTCACGAAGACTTGTGTTGATTCGGGGTGTGTGGTGGCGTTCACCAGCCAACAACAGGAAGAACTGCTCGACGAGATCGAGCGGGTTTTACGGGGTGGTTTGCCCGCGGGCGGGTGCGGAGTGTTCACCTGGTCCTCGGTGGGCGATGGGGGCTCCCAGGCCGGGTTCGCGGTTCGCGATAGCGAGGGAAAGCCCATCGCGCATCGCCATCCGGACGGGTTGGCCGACCTGTGCTGGCAGTTGAAGAAGGGCATGCACCGGCCCGAGATCGGGACGTGGTTCACCGTGCGGTGCGAGGTCGACGAAAGTGGTTCGTTCCGTGCTGATTTCGACTACGACGGCGAGCCCTCGATGGGGGCGATACCGGAGCACTACGCCCGGGAGATGGAGTGGTTTCCCCGGGCCGCGGTGCATACTCCGGACTGGTTGAATGCGGTCCTCGATCGGGTTCCCAACGTCTACCTGGGAATCGTCGCCGAACCCGGCGACCGATACGAGGACGAGATCGGCCCGCACCTGGGTGAGGTCGCCGCCGCGTTTCGCCTGGCCGGCTGGGAAGTTCGTCGTGGCTACCGCGGCGAACTCGACCTCAGCATCGAATGGGGGACCCTCGAAACAGTTTCCAGCTACGGACACATTCGGCTGGCGGGCAAGATCGATCCCGAGCGGTGGGCCGTTCTCGTCGACTTGATGACGCGATCGGGTTGGAACGCAGGCGGCGAGCTTTACGAAAACGGCACGGTCGCCGCCGAATTCCATCGACCCGTCGACGGCGACGCACCAGCGGCCGAGTGACACCGCCTCGGCGGGACTGCCATTCGCGCCCGTCGGCGTGGCCTGCTCGCCTCGGGTTCGGTACGAGCGGTTCCGGTTTCGGGGCGGTTTGCCCGGGTAGGCGACCGGCATGGATGGCAACGAGCACGCGGACGACAGCCCAGCCGAGGAGCGGGTCTCGGTATTGCTGATCGCGGATCCGGGCAAACCTGCCGCGGTCGCCGAACGCCTCGCGAAGCGGCTGCCCGCCCGCCTGCTGCGTGGTGACCGTTCTGGGCGGCAGTGGACGGCCCGCGTGCGCCCCAAACCGTATCTCCCCGACGAGCAGGCCGGTCTCGCCGAGGCGATCGACACCGTCGATCCGTCCGCCGAAGCCGAAGACCTGGTTGTCTACCTCACCGATCTGCCCCGCCGCGACGACACCCTGCCGATCGTGGCCGATATCAGTACCGACCACCAGTTCGCGCTCATCTCCGTGCCCGGCGTCGGCGGGCTGCACCTCGAAAATCGCCTCCGCACCGTCACCGAACTCGCGATCAGCCACCTGGTCGGCGACCCGCGACTCACCCCCGCCGGCGCCGAGCGGCAGTTCCCCGCCACGGAAATCCCCGGCGGCACGCGGTATTTCACGCCGCCGGGACTGCGCCGACTGCGCCTGCTCTCGGGGATGGTGCGGGCCAACCGGCCATGGCGATTGGTCACCGGACTCTCGAAGGTGCTCGTCGGCGCCTTCGCCACGGGCGCGGTCGCGCTGGCCACCAGCACCATCTGGATGTTCGCCGACACCATGGGCCCCTGGCGCATGAGCGCGGCAACCATCCTGTCGATCGTGGCGATGATTCTGTGGCTGATCCTCGACCACGAACTGTGGGAGCGCCCGAAATCGCGGTCGGACCGCGATCGATCGGTGCTCTACAACACCGCGACCGTAGTCACCCTGGTCACCGGCGTCGCTGTCTTACACGTCGCTCTGTTCGGACTGTTGCTGAGCACTGCGTGCCTCACCCTTCCCCCGGATCTGTTCGCGCGCATCGTGGGCCACGGAGTGAACTTCGCCGACTACCTCACCCTCGCTTGGTTGCTGGCATCCATCGCGACCATCGGCGGTGCCCTCGGCTCCGGCCTCGAAGACGACACCGCGGTCAAGGAAGCGGCGTACGGGGTCCGGCAGCGCCAACGCCTCGACAAACACCGGAGCAGTTCGGACGCGCCATGATTGAGAGGGCCCGTTCGGGCGAATCGTTTTCCTTACGACACGTCGAGTCCCGGGTTCAGGGCGATCTCCTCGAGCAGCGCTGCTGGCAGGAGGTCGGCGGGGGCGTCGGCGAAGGAGATGTCGATGTGGGTTCCGGATGGGTGGGTGACGGTGACCGTGCGGTCGGTTCGTGGGGTGGGTGCCGGTGCGGCGCTCGGCTCTTCATGGGTCTGGACCACGGTGCCGTCCGGCAGTCGACGGCTCGCGTCGCCGTGCGTGGAGGTGCCGAGGTTTTGCGGGAGCGGTTGCCGGGTGCTGATCACGATGGCCAATCGCGACTGCCCGCCGGGCGTGGTTACGCGAGCCGCCTGGCACACGCCGCTGCCGCGCTCTCCCTGGTGCAGCGCTCCCAACGGCCGGTCCAGGGTCACGCCGTCGAGGGGGAGCTGCGCCAGTACCGCGTTCCATCGGCGAGCCTGGGCCTGATCGATCACCGCGCCGGGTTTGGCGAAGGGCAGGCAGACTTCCGGCGGGCTCGGCGTCCCGGGCGGGACCGGAGCGCTGATGCGTAGGTCGGGATCGGTCACGAGCGTGACGAGTTCATCGATGGCCAAGGGGACTCCTCGGGGACGGCCGCTGCCGTCGGCGGGTTGATCGGTGGCGTTCGCGTGGGCGACCGATCCGTCGGGCAGATATGCCGTGGCGTCGCGCGTAAGGGTGCGAACCCCGTTGATCTCATACCAGGTGTCATCGGTATCCACGATCGTGCCGTCGGGGAGGTGGCGGCGTTCGTCGAGTTCGCCTGCGACGCACGGTGGGATCGGCTTGGTGGCCTGGCGCACGGTCACCGACAGCGCGCCCGCGCGGCCGCCGCGCAGGAGCGTGGCGTTCGCCCTGGTCCACCCGCCGAAGCTCTGGTTCTGCGTGGCATCGCCGAGGATCGGCTGGAACACCAGCGAACGCGTCACCGGGGCGAAGGCGATCTCGACGTCGCCGGGCAGTCCATCCGCCAGCGCCTGCGTCATCACGCCCGCCTTGGGACCGGAGAACCACGGATAGGACGGATTGTCGTAGTCGTGGGTGACGGAGTAAGCCATCCCGAACGTCTGCCGCTCCCGCGGCGGTGCTACGACATCGCAACCGGGGATCCGCACCGGAAACGTGACCGGGGGAGTGACATAGGAGCTGGCCCGATCCGTGGGCTTCGACGACTCCGGCTCGTGCACCAGCCAGGCGACGAGGTAGCCGCCCGCGACGATCGCGACACAGGTCAAGACCACCTTCCAGCGGTGCACCGCCGGATAGGGCCGGGCAGCGTCGTTGTCCTCACCGTTTTTCACGTCCGCCATTGTGGCTGCCGGTACCGACATGTCGCACACTCGTCGGCGCGATCGTCAGCCGTTCATAAGGACATCGCAAGGCTGATGAAGATCATTGAGGCATCCGCGTCCGCGGTGTGACGCAAGGAGAAGCAGTGGGTGGCTTGGCCGATGAGCAGAGCGCGCGGGGTCCGATCTGGGCGCGGCCGCGTTTTCTCAACACGTTGACGTTCGTCACATTCTCGGTGCTGGTGATCGGGCAGGGCATGTGGTGGCTCGGGCATGGCAGACCGTTGTCGTGGATCCTGTTGCCCGCCACGCCGTTTCTGGCATTCCTGCCCTCGGGGGTGATCGTCAGATCGTGCCGGAAACGGTGGACCGCGTGGTGGGCCGGGCAACACGGGTTCAGTTATCACCGTGCGGCCGGCTGGGCGGTACCGGCGTGGAACTTCCCGCCGTTCACCACCCGCCGGGCGCGGCGCAGGCGAATTCGGGACGCGATGCAGGGCACAGTCGGCGCGTACCCGGCGAGCTTCTTCCATCTGACCTGGCTCAACAACAACAGAATCAACGTGAGCACCCACTACCGGAACGTCTTCGTGCTGGACCTGCCCACGGCGCTGCCCCGGTTGACGATGGGCCCGAACTTCGACACCACCGCAGGCACCCGGGTGGAGTTCGAATCCGCCGAATTCAACGGCAAATTCGCGGTGTACTCCGCGAATCCGGCGTTCGCGCATGCGGTTTTCACCCCGCGTACCATCGACCGGTTGATCGACCTCGGCCGGCGCGAACCGGCGGTGTTGCTGACCAAATTCGAGATCACCGGGAATCAGTTGGTCGGCGTGACCACGCTCGGCAACCGTCCGTGGGAGATCACCGCCGTCTTCGACGCGATGCGGGTAATCGCCGACGGAATCCCGCGGTTCGTGTGGTCCGACGGCACGACGACAGCGACCGCTCCGGAAAGGAACGTGGCATGAGCAGCACCGTCGGCATCATCGTCGCCCTGGCGGGAGCGATGATCGTGATCCTCTGGTATTTCGCGGTATACAACGATTTCGTGCGGTTGCGGAACCTGGCGGCCGAATCGTGGCAGCAGGTCGGCGTCGAACTGCAACGCCGTCACGACCTGGTGCCGAATCTGGTCGCGACGGTCGAGCAGGCCGCGGTCTTCGAACGCGGAAGTTTGACGGCAGTGGTCGAGGCGCGCGATCGGGCACACGCCGCCGGCCCGTCGGCGCCATCCCCGAGCCACCGAGCCGCGGACGTCTCCGAGGTCGCCGCTGCGGAGAACGCGCTCACCACGGCCTTGGGGAGCGTGCGCGCGCTCGCCGAGCAGTACCCCACCATGGGCGCCGTCCGAAACTACCTGGCGTTGCAAAGCGACCTGGCCGACATCGAGGACCGGATCGCCGCGGCGCGGCGGTTGTACAACGGCAATGTGCGGGCGCTGAACACGAAGATCGAATCCGTGCCCGCGGGCCTCATCGCTTCGTTCCACCACGTCTCGCCCGCCGAATACTTCGAGATCAGCGGCCCCGAAGCGGGGAAGGCGGCCGACGTCCGCCGACTGTTCGACGCCTCATGACCGCCGGCCGCGGTCGGCGCCGGACCGTGGTCACGCGGGATGTCTTGTCCTGATTACGGATTCGGTTGGTCGGCGGCGCAGCTGATCAGTACGCGGGTGGTGTGGGTGATGTGGTCGCGCAGTAGCTGCTGTGCGTGGCCTGCGTCGCGGGCGAGCACGGCGTCGAGCAGGGCCCGGTGCTCCGCGGCGACGTCGCGGCCGGGTTCGTTACCCATGGACACCGACCACTGCCGGTACAGCTCGGCCTCCTGACGCAGCGACCGCGCCGCGTCGAGCAGCCGCTGGTTGGCGCAACCCGCCAGCAGGGCGTAGTGAAAGGCGGCGTGGGCTTGCGACCACTCGTCGGTCAGGCGGTCCGGGTCCGCCGGGTCCCGATACGGCGCGCGTTCCAGCACGTGGTGTGCCGCGACGGCATCGCCCTCCCAGCGCATGTCACCCTCCAGCACGGATAGCCGCAGGACCAGGGATTCGATCTCCGCCCGCGCCTGCGTGAGCTCCGCCAGGTCGCGGTGCGACAGCGGCCGGACCTGGAAGCCCTGATGCGGCTTGGCCACCACCAATCCCTCGGCGACCAGCCTGGTCAGCACCTCGCGGGTGGCGCCGACGCTCACCTGGTAGCGGTCGGCGAGGTCCGGGAACTTGAGCCGTTCGCCCGGCACCAGCCGACCGCCGAGGATGTCGGCCCGCAACGCCTGGTGGATGCCGTCGGTTCGGGTCGTTCCGCCACTCTTCGTCATGCGCACATTCTAACAGTTTACGAATGTGTCTTGTACTTTCGAAAGTTAGCGGCTAGTTTCGAAAGTGTTGGCAGCCCGGCCGCCCAGGAACCGGAACCCGTTGCCGAGCAGAGCTATTCGAGGAGTTGACATGCGTTCGCACACCCTCCACCGTCCCTCCGTCTTCCGCGACGGGACCATCCTCACCATGGATTCCGCCCGTACCGTCCTCGAAGGTCACGACGTCCTCGTGATCGACGGCCGTATCGCCGCCATCGGCACCGACCTGGTCGTTCCCGACGGCACCGAGGAGATCGACGCCCGCGGCGGCATCGTCATGCCCGGGATGGTCGACACCCACCGGCACATGTGGCAGACCACGACCCGTGGATACGGTGCGGACTGGACGCTCACGCAGTACTTCGTCTGGTACTACCTGAACTGGGGCAAGAAGTTCCGGCCCGAGGACATCTACGCCGGGAACCTCCTCGGCGCGCTGGAGGCGCTCGATGCCGGGGTCACCACCTGCGTGGACTGGTCGCACGGCCTGCGGACGATCGACCATGCCGACGCCGCGGTCGACGCGCTCGCCGCGGTGCCGGGCAGGTTTGTGCTGGCCTACGGCAACATCCAGGACGCACCCGCGAACTGGACGGGCACGCCGGGATTCCGGGAGTTCTTCGACCGCCGGGCCGGCGATATCGAGGGCTTCCAGATCGCCTTCGACGTCACCGGCGATCCGAGTTTTCCCGAACGGCAGGCGTTCGAGGTCGCCCGCGAGCTGGACCTGGCCGTGACCACGCACGCCGGAGTCTGGGGCGCGACCGGCGACGACGCCGTGCGACTGATCCATGAGCACGGCTACGCCGAGGCCAGGACGGTGTATGTGCACGCCTCGACGCTGTCGGCCGACTCCTACGACCGCATCGCGGCCAGCGGCGGATCGGTGTCGGTGTCCACGGAAAGCGAACAGAGTGCCGGGCAGGGCTACCCCGCCACGGCCGCGCTGCGCGCACACGGAATTCCGGTGTCGCTGTCTCTGGACAGCTGCGTGCTCTGCAGCGGCGATCTGTTCTCCGCTATGCGCACGACGCTGGGCGCCGACCGCGCGGCCGAGCATCAGGCGGCGCACGCTCGCGGTGAGACCGTCACCCATGCCTCGCTGCATGCCGAGCAGGTCGTCGAGTGGGCGACGCGAGGTGGTGCGCGAGCGATCGGGCGCGACGCCGAGATCGGCAGCGTGGAGGTCGGCAAGAAGGCCGATCTCGTGCTCGTCCGCAACGACGACTCGCCGGCGATGGCGCCGCTGCTCAACCCGCACGGACACGTCGTCCTGCACGCGCAGCGTGCCGATGTCGACACGGTCCTGGTCGACGGCCGGATCGTGAAACGCGACCACCGGCTGGTCGGTGTCGACCTGGCCGGTGCGCGTCGTGCGGCGCAGGCGACGGTCGACTACCTGCGCGCCGAACTCGGGGAGCAGGCTTGGCGCGAGGGGATGAACCCGGAGATCCCCGAGACCAAGGTCCTCGACAACCCCTACACCTACACCGACTACCGGTCCGCGACCACGCACGGCGACCCCGTGCCGACGCTTCGCTGATCCGTCCGAACTGTTCACCCCTATTGGTCAGGAGCCCACACCATGCGTTTCGCCGCCATCTCGGATCAGCTGTCGCTGATCACCGCGTCCGATACCGTCATCGACCTCGCCCGCGCCAGCGGCGGCAGGTTCAGCCCGAACATTCAGGACGCCTATGAGCGCTGGGACGAGCTGCTCGAGTTCTGCGCGACCGTCACCGAGGCGGGCACACCGCTGTCCGATGTCCCCGCAACGGAATTCGGCAACCCGGCCCCTGGTCCTCGGCAGCTGTTCGCCGTCGGCCTCAACTACGCCGACCACGCCGCGGAGTCGTCGCTCCAGGTGCCCGAGGAACCGGCGGTGTTCACCAAATTCGTTACCTCGCTGGCCGATCCGTACGGGACGGTGACGCTGGTGCCGGGCAAGGTGGACTGGGAGGTCGAGCTGGTCGTGGTGCTCGGCCGCCGGGCGCATCGCGTCGCCGCGGGTGACGCGTGGGGATACGTCGCGGGAGTCGCTGTGGGCCAAGATATCTCGGAGCGCGACCGGCAACGGGTCGGCCCGGCGCCACAGTTCAGCATGGGCAAGTCCTACCCCGGCTTCGGGCCGATCGGTCCGATGCTGGTCACCCCGGACGAGTTCGACGACCCCGACGATCTGGAACTCGGATGCCTGATCAACGGCGAGCATATGCAGAAGGGCCGGACCTCCGACATGGTCTTCCCGGTGCCCGAGCTGATCGCGCGGCTGTCGGCGATCACGCCGCTGCTGCCCGGCGATGTCATCTTCACCGGCACGCCCGCCGGGGTCGGGTTCGGGCGGACCCCGCAGCGGTACCTCGCTGCCGGCGACGAGCTGGTCAGTTACGTGCGCGGCGTCGGTGAGATGCGCCACCTGCTGGTCGCCGGTCACTGAGCGGTTCCGAATTCCCAGGAGACACAATGGCATTACACCGACTGTCGTCGGTCACCATCGGCGTACCCGACCCGGCCGTGACCCGCGACTACTACACCGAATTCGGGCTCGCACCCCGACCGGACGGCTGGCTGGCCACCCGCGACGGCGGCGACCAACTCCGGCTCATCCGCACACCGTCCCGGCGACTGGCCGAAATCGTCATTGGCGCCGACGATTCCGACGATCTCGACGCGGTCGCGGCTCGCCTGCGCCGGCTCGGCCTGCCGGTGGAGCGCACCGCCGACTCGGTCGCCGGCATCGAACCGATCGCCAATTTCCGTGCCGTGGTACGGATCTCGAACCGCATCACGCAACCCGTCACGCCGGCCACCCCGTACAACGGGCCCGGCCGCATCGAACGCAGCGGCACCCGCGCCCCCGGTGTGCTGCGCGAGGATCCGATCCGCCCGCGCAAGCTCGGCCACGCGGTCCTCGGTTCGGTGGACTACGCGGCCACCCGCCGCTTCTTCGTCGACGGGCTGGGTTTCAAGCTCTCCGACGAGATCGCGGGCGAGGGCGCGTTCCTGCGCTGCTCCACCGACCACCACAACGTGCTGGTGCTCAACGCGCCGGTCAATTTCCTGCACCACACCTCGTGGCAGCTCGACGATATCGACGACGTCGGCCGCGGCGCCACCGCCATGCTCGAAGGCAACCCGGAGCGGCACGTGTGGGGGCTCGGACGCCACCACGCGGGCTCGAACTTCTTCTGGTACCTCAAGGATCCCGCGGGCAACTTCTCCGAGTACTACTCCGACATGGACTCGATCATCGATGACCAGCTGTGGACTCCTGAGGTCTTCACCGGCGCCCAGGGCCTGTTCAGCTGGGGCCCGCCCCCACCTCCGTCGTTCCTGCACCCCGAAGACCTCGCCGCGCTGATGACCGGCGCACACCACGCCGGATAGCGGCCTGTACACCAATCGAAAAGGGAGAGATCATGTCTGACCTGTATGTGCCGCAGATCCCGGACAACCTGAACATCCGGTTCGTCGAGAACCGCATCGTCGTCGAACGCCCCGCGCAGGTCGTCTACGACTGGGCGACGACCTGGTCGAATCTGCCGAAGTGGCTGCCCTTCGCGTCGGGAACCGAGGTGCTGCGCGGCACCGAGGGCGTCCCCGCCGAACTCGGGGATGTGCTGCGCGAGTACATCTTTCCGGAATTGAACGAGAAGCCGAAGGAATACACCGTGGTGGCACGGGTTCCCGGCAAGCTGTGGACGGTGGTCGGCCGGGACGTGCTCGACGACGATGTCCCGGCCCCGGCGATGCACGCCATCGCCACCTTCACCACCTTCGACCTCGGCGACGGAACCACCCTGTTCTGCCGGCTGTTCGAGCGGCTGATCCCCGACACCGAGCCGCCCGGCCCGCACCCGGTCGAAGATCCGGCACAGGTGCAGCCCGGACTGGAACTGTTGAAGGCGCACATCGAGGGCACGGCGAACGACGAGGTGACCCGATGAACAGCGACACCACGCTGGCCAAGCCCTACCTGACCGGCCACTACCAGCCGGTGCCGGACGAGGTGACCGCGCACAACCTACAGGTGCGCGGGACCCTCCCGACCGAACTGAACGGCCGTTACTTCCGCAACGGCCACAACCCGAAACCCGGTGACACACCAAAACATTGGTTCAAGGGCGCGGGCATGCTGCACGGCCTGCGGCTGCGTGCCGGGCAGGCCGAGTGGTATCGCAACCGGTGGGTGAAGACGCCCGCCCTCGACGGCGCACCCTATATCCGCGAGGACGGCAGCATCGATCTGACCGCCAGCGTGGCGGGCACCCACATCATCGAGCACGCCGGGCGCATCCTGGCGCTGCAGGAGTCGAACCTGCCGTTCGAGGTGACTCCGGAGCTGGATACGGTCGGCGCCTACGACTTCGGCGGCAAGCTGAAGACCGCGATGACCGCGCACCCGAAGGTCGATCCGGTCACCGGGGAACTGCATTTCTTCGCCTACTCCCCGGTCGCACCGCACCTGATCTACTACATCGCCTCCGCCGCCGGGGACATCCGCCACCAGCAGGTGGTCGAGGGCGCAGGTCCGTCGCTGATGCACGACTTCGCGATCACCGAGCACTACGCGGTGTGGCTGGACCTGTCGGTGACCTTCAACCTCGCCGAAACCTCCGGCATCCCTTACCGATGGGACGACGCCTACCAGGCGCGCATGGGCATCCTGCCGCGCACCGGCGCCGGACCGGTGCGCTGGTTCGACGTGGAACCCGGTGCGATGCTGCATGTTTCGAACGCCTACGAGGACGCGGCCGGGCGGGTCGTCGTGGAAGGCCCTCGGCTGGACCGGTCGGCCTGGGAGACCTCGTGGAAGTGGTGGACCGGCGCGCCCGGATATCCGACCGACCCGGTCGCCGGGGCGCTGCAGTACCGCTGGACCCTCGACCCCGGGCAGGGGGTCGCCCGCGAGGAGATGATGGACTCGCTGGTCACCGAGTTCCCGACCATCAACAACGGCTACCTCGGGCGCCGCAACCGCTACAGCTATGCGGTCGCGTATCCCGGCTCCGGATACGACGGCGTCGGAATCGTCAAGTACGACAACGACACCGGCGCCCGCCTGCTGGCGCCGACCGGCGCGGGCCGGATCCCCGGTGAGGCCGTTTTCGTCCCGGCCGCCGACGCCACGGACGAGGACGACGGCTACCTGCTCACCCTGGTCGGCGACCACGCCGGCACGGCGTCGGAGTTGCTCGTTCTCGATGCGCGCGACTTCACCGCGCCGCCGGTGGCGGTCGTCGAACTGCCCAGGCACGTGCCCGGCGGTATCCACGGATCCTGGATCGCGGACTGACCGGCGTTCCGGCTGCGGCACAACCGAATTCGTCAGTACAACCGCATGTGGCCGTCCGGTAGCCGCCGGACGGCCATATGTGTACGGATCTGGAGATAGATCATGAACCTCCGACGACAGCCCGTCGCCGTCACCCGAACCCCCGGCCCGTCGGCGCGAGCCTGGATCGGGCTCACCGTCCTGGCGACCGCGCAGTTCCTGGTCGTGCTGACCACCTCGATCGTCAATGTTGCCCTGCCCGACATCGGGCGCGGGCTCGAACTGTCACCCGTCGGGCTCTCCTGGGTCGTCAACGGCTACGTACTCGCGTTCGGGGCCCTGCTGCTGCTGGGCGGCCGGCTGGGTGATGTGTTCGGACGGCGTCGGGTATTCCTCACCGGCACAGCGATTTTCGCGGCCACGTCGATCGCGGCGGGGCTCGCTCCCACCGCCGTGGTCCTGCTCGCCGCCCGAGTCGGGCAGGGGGTGGGTGCGGCACTGCTCGCCCCGACCGCGCTCGCATTGGTGCTGACCTTGTTTCCCGCGGGCGCGGGCCGCGCGCGGGCCATCGGGGTATGGGGCGCGGTATCGGGCATCGGCGGCGTCGCCGGCGTGCTGTCGGGTGGCCTCTTGACCGGCGTATTCGGCTGGCGCGCGGTGTTTTTCATCGGCGCTCCGGTGGCGATCGCGGTGCTGGCCGCCACGCTGTCGCTGGTGCCCGCCGACCTTCCGGCGGGCGGCCGGATCGACCTGTGGGGCGCGGCCTTCGTGACCGGTGGCCTCGCCGCACTCACCTATGCGCTCTCGGTCGGTGGACAATACGGCTGGACCGCGCCCCGCGTCCTCGTCCCGCTGGGCGCGGCGATAGTACTGCTCATCCTGTTCGCCGGATCACAGCGGCGGCTGGCGCAGCCGCTGGTCGCGCCCGCGATCCTGCGTATCGGCGGGGTACTGGCCGCGAATATCGTCATGACGCTGCTCGGCGCGGTGTGGCTGGGACTGTTCTACTTCCTCCCGCTCTACCAGCAGAAGGTGCTCGGCTACACACCGATTCAAGCCGGCCTCACCCAACTGCCGCTGGCGATCATGATCACGGCAACCTCCATGATCACACCGAAACTGGCTCGACACCTCAACACCCGCGGCCTGCTGGCCGCCGCCCTGGCACTGCTCGCGGCCGGGCTGGCGTGGCTTGCGCGCACATCGGTCGACGGGCGGTTCCTGACCGGCATCGCCGCCCCGTCACTACTCATCGGCACCGGGCTCGGCGTCGCGTTCGTCCTGCTCACCGCTCGAGCCACGGCCGGCGTTCCCGCCGAAGACACCGGACTGGCAGGTGGTCTGATCAACACCACCCGCCAGATCGGCGGCGCACTCGGACTCGCCGGACTACTCGCCGTCGCCACCGTCACCGGCGACGCCGGACATCGACCCGCGGCATCCCAGCTCGCCCACGCCTACGGCGCCGTATTCACCGCAACCGCCGTCATCGCCGCAGCCGCGGCTCTGCTGTCCGCGATCCTTCGCGACAGACCCGAAGGATAAGTGGCCGGGCCTCGGCCGCAGACCCGCAGGGTAGGCGGCCGGCTCGGAGCTCAGCCCCGAGCTACCTCAGCGGTGTGCGCGGGGATGTAGCGCTCGCCCTTCACCTGATCGCTCAGTGGGTCCAGCGCGGCCAGCGCCTCGGCGTCCAGGGTGAGTTCCAACGCGGCCGCGTTCTGTTCCAGCCGGGCCGGGCTGCGGGTGCCGGGGATGGTCGCCACCGCCACCCCGAGCCGGACGGCCTGGGCGTACACCCAGGCCAGGGCCACCTGGGCCGGGGTGGCACCCAGCCGGTCGGCCACCTCGCGCACGGTCTGCGTGATCGTCTCGTTGGCCTCGCCCGCCGGGCCGGCGAAGCGGGGGTTGGTGCGCCGGAAGTCCTTCTCGCCCAACGTGGATCGGTCCAGGGCGCCGGTCAGGAACCCCCGGCCCAGCGGCGAGTACGGCACCAGTCCGGCGCCCAGCTCGGCCAGCACCGGGGTGATCGCCTCGACGTCGCGGGTCCACAGCGAGTACTCGCTCTGCACCGCGGCGATCGGGTGCACCGCGTGCGCTCGGCGCAGCAGCTCGCCGTCGACCTCGGACAGGCCCAGATGACGGACCTTGCCCGCCTCGACCAGTTCGGCCATCGCGCCGACGGTCTCCTCGATCTCCACGTCCTGGGGCGGGCGGTGGGCGTAGTACAGGTCGATCACCTCCACGCCCAGCCGCAGCAGCGAGGCGTCGCAGGAGCGCAGCACGAAGTCCCTGGCACCGCGGATGCGGCGTGCCCGGTCGCCGGCGCTGCGGTCGATGCCGAACTTGGTGGCCAGTTGCACCCGGTCCCGGCGGCCGTGGATGGCCCGGCCCACCAGGACCTCGTTGTGTCCGGTGCCGTAGGCGTCGGCGGTATCGAGGAACGTGATGCCCAGCTCCAGGGCTCGGTGGATGGTGGCCGTGCCGCCATCCCAGTCGGCGGCGCCGTAGCTCTCGCTCATCCCCATGCACCCCAGGCCCATCGCGCTGACCGTGAGACCGGGTGTGCCGAGTGTGGTTCGGGTGATCATGCGCGGATACTCCTCCTGCCCGGCGGGCCGGGCGGTACCTCGAGAGTTGACGAACGCTTCCGACACTAGGACTTGGAGTGCACTCCAGGTCAAGTCGCCGCCGACGGCGGTGGACCATGCCGTCGGCGGCGACCGCCCGCGACCGGTTACCTGTGATCGCCCACCCGGGTCCGTGCTCGCGTCATGCCATGCCTGCGCCGAAAGAGGTTCGGAGACAGGGGAAGCGGCGGGCGCTCCAGCAGGTCATCGGCAGCACCGGATGCTCTGTGCCGTAGTGCCGGCCCGGCAGACGCCACGGCTGCCGATGAATCTGCGTCCAGCGCACCTGACTACCCAAACGGGCCGCAGCGTCGCTCCGCACACTATTCGGACCTGAGCGCATTCTGGATCGGCGGATCCGGCCGGGCGTACGGGATGTACGCCCGGCAGGAGGGCCTGATCATCGGGTCAAATGCGCCGTCCCACCCGGGCGAGGATGTCGGCCGCCGAGGGGTCGGCCTTGATCGCTTGGTCGAAGGATTCCTTGGGCAGCACGGTGTTTTCGGCCAGGGTTACGGTTGTGGGCGGGTTGTCGTGGTCGGCGGGTAGGGCGTCCCAGAAGTTGCCGATGAAGGCGACGTTGTCCAGGGGCGGGCCGACCTGGAGGACGATCGGCGCGTCGGCGCGGTACACGATGTTGCCGATGACGGTGATCCATGCGGCGCCGTAGTCGGCGTAGAGGCCGAAGTTGTACGACGTGAGGACGTCGCGGATCACGTTGCCCCGGACCATCGCCCCGCCGGCGAACGAGGAGCCCTGCGGTGCGGACAGGTAGATCCCGCCGCCGTCCATCAACACGCTCATGCTCCGTTCGACGAGGTTCCCGAGCACCTGGGTGCCCGCGGTCCGCGCACCGCCGGTGATCACGATGCCGTTGTGCGGTACATCGCGGATCTCGTTGTGCGCCACGGTGATCTCCTCGGAGGCGGTGACCAGGACGGCGGGCGAACCGCGGTACTCGGTACCGATGTGGTGGACGAGGTTGTCCTCGATCGTGACGTGCGTGGAGCCGTGCACGGCGATCCCGCTGCCCGAGATCTCCTCGAAAACGTTTCCCGCGATCTCGACGGCGGTACTGTCGTCGATCCCCAGCCCGCCGGCGCCGAGGCGGGCGAAGTGGTTGCCCGCCAGCACTATTCGGCTGACCGAGTCGAACATGACGTCGGCCGGAAGCTGGGTCGGGGTCGCCGGGACGTGGACGTAGCCCACGTCGGCGCCCAGGTCGATCTTCTGGAATTCGCCGTGCTCGTGGCGGCTGTTGCCGTGGTAATGCAGGTAACCGCCGGTGCGATCGGGGCCCGACCAGTTCGTCTCGGTGAAGGTGAGGCCGCGCAGCGCGATGTCGTGCACGTTCTGCGCGCTGACGAGCGTCTCGAGCACGGGGACGATCACGGTGGTGGTGCCGATCTCCTCGCCGGGCCGCGGACGGTAGTGCAGGACATGTCCGCCCGGTTCGGAGCGGTCCACGGCAAAGGTGCCCGGCTCGTCGAGGAAGGCCACGTTGTGCTCGAGCGCAGTCGGTGCGGCGAGGCCGTCCCAGGTTCCGTCACCTCCCGCGCCGTACCACTTCGAGTCGTAGAGCGACCTGGCGTGATCGAAGGCGGGCTGGGCCATGGTGATGGTGGTCGAGGAGCAGTCGCCGGAGATCGCGGCGACCGCCAGGCGAGCTTCGGACCACGGATAGACGCCGGTGTAGACGAACTCCAGCCCCGAAGGGTCCGGCCACGACTGGGGCTCCACGCTGTCCGTGATGTAACCGGTCGCTGTTTTCGTCACGCGCCCCGGCAGCCCGGTGGTGCGGGCCGCGCGGCCGGCGGGGCGGCCGTCGACGGAGAGTCGCCGGGGTGCCAGCTCGCCGATCGGGGCGGTCCACACGCCGTCGGCGCCCGCGGACCAGCCGGTGATCTCGCGGCCGCCGCTGAGCACGACCTTCTCCTGGTCGGCCGTTCCGTAGCCGTGGGCCTGGTAGCTCACCCGGTAGCCGTTCGTTCCGGAATCAGCCTGCGTGCCATCGAGAATGAGCGGTTCCTCGAGGTGGTAGACGCCGGCTCGGAACGCGACGATGATGTCGCCGGTCATCTCGGCGGTGCGCGCCCGGACGGCTCGCTGGGCCGCGTGCGGGGTGGCGAACGGCCGGTCCAGAGTGCCTGACCAGTCGTCTCGACCATCGGGGGACACGTACAACCTGTTTTCGGGCATGGCGAAGCGCTCCTGAGTGGGGGAGTTTATAATATATACTGAGGTTTATTAGCTAAACACGATCGAGCGGCGAGCGTCAAGGGAGTAGCGGGTGGCTGAAGACGATGCGCAGCTGGATCCGGAACGGGCGATCGCGCTGCTGTGGGGTGCGCCCGAACCGGACCGGCCGGGCTTGAGCCTCGGCCGGATCGTCGCCGCGGCGATCGAGGTCGCGGATGCCGACGGGCTCGGCGCGCTGTCCATGCGCAAGGTCGCGGAACGGTTCGGCACCACGACGATGTCGCTCTACCGCTACGTTCCGGGCAAGGCGGAACTGGTGGAACTGATGCGGGACGCCGTCTACGGGGAGGTGCCGCTGGAGCCGGCGGACGGACTGGACTGGCGGACCGGCCTCGAACGCTGGGCGCGCTGGGTGTGGGAGATCCATCGGCGGCATCCCTGGCTGGTCTTCAGTGCGGGCAGCCGCCGCCTGGCCGGGCCGAACATCATGGCCGAGTACGACCACGCGCTCGACGTCGCCGCACGCGGCGGCCTGGCGCCGGCCCAGGTGATCGCGGTCGTGAATCTCGTGGGCGGGTTCGTCGAGTCGGTCGCGCGGCAGGCGGGGGAGACCGCGGAACTCCAGCGGCGCACCGGGATCTCCCATGAGCGCTGGTGGAGCGAGCGCGAGTCCCTGTTCGAGCGCTTGGACCCCTATCCGGCCTTGGGCAAGCTGTGGGCGGCCGGCGGAATGGACGAGCCGCTCGACCCCTTCGAGTTCGGGCTGCAACGCACCCTCGACGGCGTCCAGGTGCTCATCGGAGACCGGGATCGTGACGAAATCCGTGATGAAATTGATGAAGCGAAGTGTGTGATGTGCGGAAAGCCGGTGACCGGGGCAGCGCGAGGACGACCACGGGACTACTGCTCGAGGGCCTGTCAGCAACGTGCCTATCGCCGTCGTCGCTCGACTTCGTCTTGATACTTCCGCGTCGATACCCGCCACGTGGCCGGTATCGACGCGGACCGGCGGGATGCGCGGACGCGAATCGCATCGACCCGCCGGGTGTCATGCACCGTCCCGACTCAGTCGGTACCGTCCTGCACCGGATAGTCGATGATGATCGCGCCGCCGGTGGCGTAGTTGGGGAGATCGGCCGCCGCCCGGCGGCCTTCCGGCGACTCCCTGGCCGCGGTCATGGCGGCGGCGTCGGTGTAGTCGGCTTCGAAGATCGCGAAGTACGGCGTTTCCTCGTTGGCCGCGGTCACGTCGAAGCTGTAGCGCCAGGCGAGCACGCCGGGGATCTTGCGGACCAGCGGGAGGTGGTTGGTCACGTAGTAGTCGCGGAAGTGGTCGGGGTCGGCGGGCTCGGAATATAGGACGACAAGCTTATGCATGATGCGCAGGTTATGGCCTGATGTGTGGACGAGGGAAAGACCGGAACGGGATAGACTCAGAACGGATCGTTATCAATCGAGGGTGAGGGCACGTGGCGCCGGATACGGTGAGCCTGCGGTACTTTCTGGTGCTGGCGCAGGAGTTGAACTTCACCCGCGCGGCGGCACGGATCGGTATCGCGCAGCCCGCGCTCAGTGCCCGGATGCGCCGATTGGAGGCCGAACTCGGCACGAGTCTGCTGGTTCGGGACACGCGCAGCGTCGTATTGACCACGGCGGGTGCGGCTTTGGCGGAATCCGCGCCGCCCGCACTGGCGGCGCTGGACCGGGCATGGGACACCGCCCGGAACGCGGGCGCCGGCGAATGGGGCACGCTGCGCATCGGATACAGCCTCAGCGTGGGAGCCGAGACGGCACCGGCCCTGGTGGACCGGCTCATTCGCGGCACCCCGGGACTCGAGGTCGGCGCGGTCCCGATGGCGACGCCGGAGATCTCTCCCGCGGTCGCCGACGGTCGCCTCGACGCGGGGATCACCCGCGGTGAGCAGCCGGGTCGTGGCGTGCGCCGGTTCCTGCTGCGGCGCGAGCGCGCCGGAGTCCAACTGGCCCAGCATCATCCGCTGGCCGGATACGCGGAGATCGAGATCGCCGCTGCGGCCGCGTATCCGCTGCGGCTCCCGGATCGTACGGCCAATCCGGTGATCCACGATCAACTGTCCGCGCTGTTCCGCGACATCCGGCCGAGCCCCCGATTCCACACGTCCGCAGTCTCTTTCGACATGTCGCAGCGCGACCTGCGCGACGGGCGCACCCTCGCCCCGGCCGGTGCGGCCGCGGTCGCGACACTGCTGCCCGGTCTCACGTGGCGACCGCTGCGCGGCGCACCCGCCTTGACGATCCACCTGGTACTTCCGCGTGTGCAGTCACCACTGCACCGCCGCATCCGTGCTGTTGCCAAAACCGTTGCACGCGAGTTGGACTGGCTGCCGGACTGACCCGGCGGCTCAGGCGAGATGTGCGGCGTCAGTGCTCGGGCGGGCACACTCGGCGCACCTCGTCGACGAACATCTCGTGGAGCTCGGCCGAGCTCGACGCCTGCCCGAGCCGTTCGGCCGCCCGCCGCTGCTGTTCGGGCAGCAAACGCTCCATGCGTTCCTCCGCCTCGGCACCGGCGAGATAGGCATACCGCCGCGGATCGTCACCGATTCGGATGGCCTGATCGATCACCCACGCCCGCAACGCGATTGCGGTTTCCCGAACGTTCAGCGCCGCCAACGCGTGCGCACCGGCATAGATCACGCCGAGCAGGTCGAAAACGTTGCCCCAGTGCGCGAACACCGCCCACGCGCGTTCGATGGCGAGCAAGGCGGTCCTGGCCGGCGCCGGGTCCGGTTCGGCGCGCAGCAGATTGCGCGCCAGCACCACATCGGCGGTCCCCTGCGCCCAGGCGAACCCGCACTCCGCGGCGCACTCCCGCGCCGCGCAGAGCATCGCCTCGCCATCGGCCTGTTTGTGTTCCAACAGCAGCGTTCCGCCCTCGCACAGCAACGCGCTCGCGTTCATCCAGGGCGCGATCGGCCGGTCGGCGCTTTCGGCCTTGAACCAATTGAGGGTGGCGCGTGCGAGTCTCGTATCGCGGAGCACCAAAGCTCCTGCGGCGCGTCGCAACAGCGCGACGAGCAGCACGGTGCCCGCTTCGGCGCCGGCGGGGTCGTCGCCCAGCTCGACGATGGCCAGGTCGGCGAAGCGAATCGCCTCGACCGCGTCCCCGGCCTCGAAACATATGGACGACAGGGCGATCAAGCCCCGAGCCCGCTCCACGGCGGCGGAACGCGGGCACGCCGCCAGCGCTGTTTCGAGCAGATGCTTCCCACCCGGCAGCGCATCGACACGCATCGAGACCCATTCGACCGAGGACGCGGTCCGCATCGCCGCGACGGGGTGGTGCCCGATGTCGTATTCGATGCCCGCGCGGATATTCGCGAGCTCGGCGCCCAGCGCCGGGAACGCCCCGCCGACGCGCAGGAACGGCCCCCTCGCGACAAATCCGGCGATCAGGTCGCGAACCCAGGCGGCGTGCGCGGCTTCGGTATCGGCCGGATCCGGATCGATGCCGTGGCAGTACCGCCGGACGGTCTCGAGCAGGCGATACCGGGTCGGCCGAGTGGTCACGTCGGCGGCGATGACCGAGCAATCGACCAGCGCGGCCAGCACCGCGAGCACGGCGCGATCGCCGTGCGCCGGTGGCTGCACCGCCATCGCCGCCTGCCAGGTGAACCCGCCCTCGAACGGCCACAGCCGCACCAGGAATGCCCGATCCGCCGGTGCGAGCCGGTCGATGCTCCAGCCGATCGCGGCGTCCAGGCTGGCGTGCGGCGAGATCGAGCCGAGCGGGGTCGCGCCGAGGACGTCGAGCCGATCGCGCAGATGCGTTCGGAGATCGCTCGGCCCGAACGCTCGTGCCCGTGCGGCCGCGAGTTCGATCGCCAACGGGAGGCCATCGAGCAGGCGGCAGATTTCGCGGGTGGCGTCGAGCTCGGCCGGCGCGAGATCTGATCGAGTGTGGTTGGACCGCATCCGGTCGAGAAACAGCTCGACCGCCGCGCCGTCGCCGCCGCGCTCGTCGGCTATCGGCAAGGGGTCGACGGACATGACGTGCTCGCCGTCGATGCCGAGCACACGCCGGCTGGTGGCCAGGACGCGCAGCCGGGGACAGCCGGCCAACAACGACAGGGTCAGCTGCGCCGTGGCGTCGACGACATGCTCGCAGTTGTCGAAAATCAGCAGACCCGTACGACTTTCGAGCACCCTGCGCAGCTGCGAGATGGGCGCGTCATCGATGTGCGCCACCCCGATGGCCGCCGCCGCGGCCGCGACGACCGCGTCGGCCGCGTGCACATCGGCCAGTCGCACGAACCACACCTCCGCGGCGGAGTTCGCGGCGTGCTCGAGTGCGAGCCGGGTCTTGCCCACACCCGCCGGGCCGAGCAGGGTCACGGCCCGGTTTGCGCCGAGGGATTGGTCGAGCCGGCGCAGCTCCCGGGCTCGCCCGATCAACCTCGACAGCGGTTTGGTGAACGCCGGGGCGGTGGAATTCGAGTGTGCCGGCGTCGGTTTCGGCGATCCGACGGCCAATAGCTGTGGTTCGTGAGCCAGCATTTTCTGTTCCAGCGCGCGGAGCACCGGCCCCGGCTCGATCCCGAGTTCCTCGATGAGCAGCTCCCGCACGCGGCGCAGCTCGGCCAGCGCATGACTTTGCCGCCCACTGCGATACAGCCCGAGCGCCAGCAACTCCCACCGCCGCTCGCGATAGGGCGCTTCGGTGACCGCCTCGCTCAACGACGCGACCGCACCGGCGGTGTCGCCGCAGGCCAACCGCGCCGCCTGCCATTCCTCGACGGCGACCTCGCGGAGCTCGACGAGCCTGGCGCGCGCACCCGCCAGCGCCGTCGAATCGCCGAGTTCGAACCATGGATCGCCACGCCAGATGGTCAGCGCCGACTCGAAGGTCAGCACCGCCGCGGCCGCGTCGTCCTCGGCCAGCTGCCGCAACCCGGTTTCCACCGCGGCGACGAACTGACCGCGGTCGGTCCACTCCGGCGGGATCACCAGCGCGTAACCGGCGTTGGTGCGGGCAAGGTATTGACGTCCGCGCGGACCGAGCGCGACGCGCAGCCGGGAGACGACCACACTCAGCGCGGTGGCCAGGTGCCGGGGTTGGTCGTCGCCCCACACGAGCTCGGCCAGCCTGCTGTCGGCGACCGGCGCGCCGTCGCCGACCGACAGGGCCGCCAGCATACGACGCCCCTTCGCGCCGCCGAGGTCCACGACGGCACCGTCCACCTCGACAACCACCGGGCCGAGGATCCGGCAGGTCAGCATTTTGCCAGGATATCGGTTCGGCCCGGGCGGTATTCGAAGCGAATGCCGCCGGGCCGGCTGTTCGCTCCGGGCGCCGGGCCGGACACGGTGACGTGCCCGGGTCGGTCGCCGCCAACCCAACGGGCGACCGATCCGGGCACGCGTGAACCGGCGATCGGGGCTCGGCCACCGATCGCCGGTTCTGCTCAGGGATGTGTCATCGGGAGAGCGTGCCGCGCAGGTCGGCGAGGGTGGCGCGGCGCTCGTAGGCGATCCAGGCGAAGATCGCGGCGAGTGCCAGGGGGAACAGCGCCGTGGCGGGCTGGCCGGCGAGGAACGCCTGGGTGCCGGCGGCGAGCACGGTGAGCACGGACAGGCCGGCGGCGGCCAGGGCGCTCAGGCGCGGCACCAGCAGGCCGATGCCGCCCGCGACCTCCGCGACGCCGATGAAGATGAGCAGCCCGAACGGGATGGTCAGGTTCGCGGGGGCGTTTTCCATCAGGGTGTTCGGTATCACGAGCTTCGGGCCGCCGGAGGCAATGATGAAGAACAGGCCGAGCACGATCTGCAGGGTCCACAGGACGCGGTTGCGGACCTTGCCGGGACGGTAGGCGGCATCGGTGGTGAAGGTGGCGGTGGGGTTTGCGGTGGTCATCGTTCTGGTCCTTCTCGTCGGTCGCGCCGGGTTGGTAGCGCGTTCGAAAGCTGAGACGGAGCGCCGCCGGAGAACTCATCGCTGTCGTTGAAGATTCTTTTCGACCGGGTCGCGCGCCGGCGGCCGGGCGGTGCGACACCTAGCCGGATACCGATGTCGGGGACATACCTATTCATCGATGCTGCTCCCATGGCCTACGTTGTCGCCGCCGTTGTCGTGCTCGCCGTTCTGGTGGTCCTTAATCTGCTGCTCACCTTTGCGGTGCTGCGGCGCTTGCGGATTCACGAGGAGCGGCTGGCGACACCGGGTGCGGCTCGGCCGGGCGACCGGGATGAACTGATCGGGCGGCAGCTGCCGCAGTTCGCCGGAACCGGGGCAACGCGGCTCGTCGCGTTCTTCTCCGCGGGTTGTGCGCCGTGCGTGGAGCAGGCGGCGGAGTTCGCGGAGCATCCCGACGCGGAACGGGTGGCGATTCTGGTGCTGGGGTTGGCATCGGAAGCCGAGCGTCAGCGGCTGCGCACCGCGCTCGGCGATTCGCCGACGGTGATCGGCGAACCGACCGGCGATACGCTGGCCGGGGAGCTGGGCGTGCACTCGTTTCCGCAGTTGCTGCTGCTGGATCAGTCCGGAACCATTGTGGCGGCACGACATTCGCTCGCCGCGTTGTCCGCGGGCGTCGCGTGACGGTGTGGACGCGGTTGCGCACCGCATGGCAGCTGTGCTGGGCGACCGGCCGGGGACTCACCCTTGTTCAGGTGGTGATCACGCTGATCGGGGGATTCCTGGCCTCCGCGGTGACGTGGTCGACGAAGTTCATGATGGACGGGCTGGCCGAGCCGGGGCACTCGCGGCAGTTGGTTGCGGCCGTATCGGTACTGGCGGTGGCGGGCCTGCTCGGCGCGTGCGAGCCGCGCATCGCGGAATACGTCCGGGCCGAACTGAATCGGCGCGCCTACCTGCTGATGAACGACCGATTGTTCACCGCCGTAGGCGAATTCCAGGGATTGGAGCGATTCGAGGATCCGCGGCTGCTCGACCGCATCCGATCCGCGCAGCAGAGCACCTCGAACGCGGTGGCGCCCGCGACCACCGGATTGTTCTCCGCGGTGCGCGATCTGGTGTCGCTGACCGGGCTGCTTGCCACCGTGTATCTGCTGGCGCCGGTGATGGCGCTGATCCTGATGCTGTCGGCGGTGCCGGTGTTCTTCGCGCAGCTGTCGCTCTCGCGCCGGTTCGCCGGGATGCTGGACACGATGTCGGCGTCGAGCCGGCGGCAGTTCCAGCTGAGCGCGCTCAACAGTGATGTGCGGGCGGTCAAGGAGATTCGGCTCTTCGGGCTCGTGGACTTCTTCCGCGAGCGGGTGCTCTCGGCGATCGTCGCGACCAATCACGCACAGCGCGACCTGGATCGGCGGCAGCTGCGGGCGCAGGCGTCGTTGTCCGCGCTCGGCAGCGTGATCGGCGCGGGCGGGCTTGCCTGGGCGGTGTACGCGGCGAGCCGGGGGCGGTTGTCGATCGGCGACGTCTCGGCCTTCGGCACCGCGGTCGCGGCCGCGCAGGCGGCGCTGTCCGGACTGGTCACCAAGATCAGCGGGGCGCATCGAGGGCTGTTGCAGCTGGATCACTATGTGCGCGTAGTGAATATGCCGCCGGATCGGCCCGCGCCCGCGCTGCCCGCTGTGCTGCCCCCGCTGACCGACGGGATCGAGCTGGTCGACCTCTGGTTCCGCTACGACGAGTCGCAGCCCTGGGTGCTCCGCGGACTGGATGCCCGGATCGGGCACGGCGAGTTGGTGGGGGTAGTCGGTCGCAACGGGGCGGGTAAGAGCACGCTGATCAAACTGCTGTGCCGCTTCTACGAGCCCGATCGCGGGGCGATCCGCTGGGACGGCGTGGATATTCGCGATGTCCCGATCAAGGAGTTGCGGCGGCGGCTCGGCGTCCTTTTCCAGGATTTCATGGAATACGATCTCACCGCGGCCGAGAATATCGGAATCGGTGATCTGCCCGCGCTGTCCGATCCGCGGCGAATAGAACAGGCGGCGGCCGCGGCCGAGGTATCGGCGAAGATCGAGACGCTGCCTCATGGTTATGCCACCATGCTCAGTCGAATCTTTTTCAAGGAGACCGACAAGAATGACGCGGAGCACGGCGTTACCCTATCCGGCGGGCAATGGCAGCGCATTGCCATTGCCCGCGCATTCATGCGCGACGACCGGGAACTGCTGATCTTGGACGAGCCGGGTTCCGGCCTCGACGCGGAGGCGGAGCATCGAATACATCGGCGATTGGCGGCACATCGGACGGGCCGGACGAGTGTGCTCGTCTCGCATCGGCTCGGCGCGGTGCGCGACGCCGATCGGATTCTGGTGCTGGACGAGGGGCGGATCGCCGAGGCGGGTACGCATGCGTCTCTGATGGCGCTGAACGGGCAATATGCGCAGATGTTCACGGTGCAGGCGCAGGGCTACGCCGGCACCCGCGCGGGCTGACGAACCCCCGGTCCGGCGACGCCTCCGGACCGGGTGCGCTAGATCATGGGCAGCCCTGGCGGCAGCCGTAGCCACCGCAGGTATAACCGGTGCCGGGGCAATAACGGCATTGTTGGCAACAATACGACGGATAATTATTGTCGTGATCGCACCAGCATTCCAGCTCTGGCGCGGTACAGGCAGACGCGTCCATTTGTGGTACGAACTTCGCCAGCAACCGGTCGCCGGCCCTCCGTGCGATTCCGATCATGAATTCACCTCATATCTCGCCGGCCCGTCCGGCGGCGGACCGATCATAACCACATTGCTTTCGATTACGGCAAGCGAAATTGCAGGAGAAGAATATGAGATCGCTGGGAGTGGTCGCCGCGCTGCTGGCCGCGGGCGCACTGTTCGTCGCGCGGCGAATGTTGGTCCTGGTGAATGTCACCGGCGCCAGCATGGAACCGACGCTGCGCGACGGTGACCGGATCCTGGTTCGCCGCCGCGGTCCCGGCGGCCTGCGCCGCGGCCGGATCGTGGTGCTGATGGCGCCCGCGGCGGCGCAGGGACCGGACTGGCAGTGTCCCGGCTGGCACGTCAAACGTGTGGTCGCGCTGCCCGGTGACCCGCTGCCCGCCGACGTCCCCGCCCCCGACGGGACCGGTCTGGTGCCGCGGGATTCGGTGGTGGTCTTCGGCGACAACCCGTTCGGCGGCGACTCACGCAACTGGGGGCCGTACCGCGTCGACGGTTTCGTCGGCACGCTGGTCTGCCGCACCCGGACCGCCGGCCGGCTCGGATGATCTACCTCGTGCTGTCCTGCCGGTATCTGCTCGGGGGAGTGTTCCTCGTCGCGCTGGTGGGTAAATTGCGAAGTCGCGCAGCGTATTCGGAGTTCGTCGCGGCGACGGGCGCGCTGCTCGGAGCAGGTGGTCGGACGGCGCGGTGGGCGGCGCAGGCGACCATCGCGGCCGAGGTGGTCATCGTCTGCGCGCTGATCGCCGAACCGGCGGCTCGGATCGGGCTCGGGCTGGCGGCGCTGCTGCTGGGATGTTTCAGCGTCGCGTTGGCGCGGGCATTGCGGCGCGGCTCGACCACACCGTGTCGTTGCTTCGGAGCGTCCGCCACGCCGATCCGGATCGAGCACGCGCTGCGCAGTGCGGCGCTCGGCATCCTCGCCCTCTGCGGGTTGCTGATCGATCTGACCCTAGAGACGCACCGCTACGAGCTAGCCGGTGTCGCGGTCTCGGTGCCTGCCGTGGCGGCGGGCATCCTGCTGACCATTCGGCTCGACGACGTCATCGATCTGCTGCGCTGACCCACGGACAACGTTTCGAAGAAAATCCGGCTGGAGGTGTCGGATCGGGTCGGCGGCGTTCGTAGCAGTGTTGAAGCCGCCCAGCGGGGGTGGCGCGAGAAAGGAAAACCGATGACCACCACCCTGACCGTCGACTTCTTCTGCACCCTCGATGGCTACGGCTCGGCCAACGGCTGGCCCGGATACTGGGGCAAGGAAGGCCCCGAGGTCATCGCGGACCGGGTGCGCACCTTCGCCAAGGACCAGGTGCTCGTCTTCGGCGCGACGACGTTCCGGCAGTTCCGCAAGTTCGTCACCCTGTTCGACGAGCCCTACTACGACAGCCTGAACAAGCTGCCGAAGCTGGTGTTCTCCAGCACGCTCGAAGCGCCGCTCGGCTGGGCGAACTCGACCGTCCTCGATGAAGACGCGGTGACGGCGATCGAGCGGCTGAAGCGCACCACGGACGTGCCGATGCGTTCGCACGGCAGCATCTCGCTGAACCGTGCGCTGCTCGCCGCAGGTCTGGTCGACCGGCTCGAAATCCTCATGTTCCCCGCGGTTTCCGGCAGTGCGGGCGAAGCGGCGCTGCTGCACGGCGGGGCGGAGTTGGACCTGGAACTCGTCGAGTCGACCGTGCTCGACGGCCGGACGCACAAGCTCGTCTACATCCCGCACCTGCACACGGCGGTGCCCGAGGGCGCCGGGCCGAAGCTCAGGAACACCACCCAGGTCGCCTGACCGCAGTGTCTTGACAGCACAGGAGAGGATCTTCGTCTGCGCTATCTGGTTTCCGTGATCGATGACAAGGAAAATCCCGGCAGCACGGACCGGCAGCCGGCGATCAGCGAGTTCAACGACCGGCTGATCGCCGATGGGTACTGGGTTTTCGCGGGTGGACTCGCGGACGTCGACACCGCCACGGTCATCGACAATCGGGGCGAGCAGGCGGTGTTCAGTGACGGGCCGTTCGTCGAGTCGAAGGAGTACCTGGCCGGCGTGTGGGTGTGGGAGGCCCCCGATCTGGACGTGGCATTGCGGCTCGCCGCCGAAGCGTCGAAGGTCTGCGATCGCAAGATCGAGGTGCGGCCGTTCCAGTGAACGACATCGAGGAGGCGATCACCCGCGCGCTGCACACGGAGTGGGCCCGGGTGGTCGCCGGCTTGACCAGGCGATTCGGTGATCTCGACATCGCCGAGGAGGCGACGGCCGAGGCGTTCGCGACCGCCGTCGAGCGGTGGCCGGCCGACGGCGTGCCGCCCAACCCCGGCGCCTGGCTGACCACCACCGCCACCCGCAAGGCCATCGACCGGATCCGTCGCGAGAACAAGCGCGACGACAAGCACAAGGAGGCTCGGATGGTGTTCGACGACGACCCGCCCGAGCCCCTCGGCGTCATCGATGACGATCGGCTGCGGTTGATCTTCACCTGCTGCCACCCGGCGCTGGCCATGGAGGCCAGGCTCGCGCTGACGCTGCGCATGGTCGGCGGCCTGACCGTGCCCGAGATCGCCCACGCCTTTCTGGCGACCGAGGCCGCCACGGGACAGCGGATCACCAGGGCGAAGGCCAAGATCAAAGCGGCGCGCATTCCCTATCGGATGCCGTCGGCCGAGGATCTCCCGGCCAGGATCACCGGTGT
This sequence comes from Nocardia sp. NPDC056564, assembly GCF_042793755.1. NCBI lineage: Bacteria > Bacillati > Actinomycetota > Actinomycetes > Mycobacteriales > Nocardiaceae > Nocardia > Nocardia sp. NPDC056564. The sequence continues at coordinate 646,066 of NZ_JBHTUR010000003.1, read as the reverse complement.
GCTCGTCGTCTTGTTTCTCGTCTTCAACGAGGGTTACCTGGCGACCGGCTCGGGCACCGATCCGGTGCGGCAGGACCTGACCGCCGAGGCGATTCGGCTCACCCGCCTGATCCGGGCGCTGCTGCCGGACGACGGTGAGGTGACCGGGCTGCTGGCGCTGATGCTCCTGATCGAGGCCCGGCAGCCCGCCCGGGTCTCGGGCACCGGCGAGCTGGTCGCGCTCGACGAGCAGGACCGCGGGGCCTGGGACCAGGAGCTGATCGCCGAGGGGCACCGGCTGGTGCGCGAGCGCCTTGCCGCTGCCGCCGCCGGGGTGGCTCCCGGTCGCTACCAGGTCCTGGCCGCGATCAATGCCGTGCACACGTCCGCGCGCGACATGCGCGACACCGATTGGTCCCAGATCCTCGCCCTCTACGATCAGCTCGTCCGCCTCGACCCGTCGCCGATCATCGCGCTCAACCGGGCCATCGCCCTAGCCGAGCTCGACGGGCCGGAGGTGGCGCTCGCGGCCGTCGACCGGCTCGAGGACAGGCTCGGGGGATATCACGCCTATCACGCGACCCGGGCCGACCTGCTGCGCAGGCAGGGCCGGAGCCAGGAGTCGCGCGGCGCGTACGACAGAGCCATCGAGTTGGCCGGTAATACCGCCGAGACCGCCTATCTGACCCGCCGGCGCGATCAATTGCGTTGAGGCAGTGCGGGTCTCATGTGTCGGATCCGGTCAGCACCGGGCCGAAGCGACGGTCAGCCGGGTCGAAAAGTATTGTGAGCGGCCGTCTTTCAGCGGGCGCGGATGAAGGACAACACGATTTCGGCGGTACCGGTGGGATCCTCGACGAGAGGGGAGTGGCCGACGCCGGGCAGTGTCCGCACCGTCGCACCGGGGACGGTGCGGTACGCGTCGGTGGAGCTCGCGGGGCGCCAGCGGCGGTCCTGTTCGCCGAAGATCACCAGCAGGGGTGTGCCGAGGGCGGTCAGCCGATCCGGCAGCGCCCGCTCGTTCAGGAAGTCGCGGCCGGCCGCCGTGGTCGAGACGAGGGCGTGGTAGGTCATGCCGCGCAGGTCATCGACGAACTGCTGCGGGATCGGGACGTCGTCGGTGGCGAAGGCGCCGCGCAGCGCCTGGCGCAACAGGTCGTCGGTGCGTACCTGCCAAAGTGCCTCTCCGACAAGGGGAGTCGTGAGCAGTCGGCTGGCGGGTGTCTCGGAGATGTCGTCGCCGATGCTGGGCCCGGTGTCGATCAGTATCAGCGCGCTCACCAGGTCGGGGCGTTGTTCGGCGAGCGAGGTGGCGACCAGGCCGCCGGTGGAGTGACCGGCCACGATAGCCCGCTGGACGCCGAGCTGATCCAGCACTCCGGCGACCCGGTTGCCCTGCGCCGCAATCGAGTAGTCGCCGCCGTCGGGTTTTGCCGAGCCGCCGTGCCCCAGCAGATCGAGGCGGATGACTCGGTAGGAGCTGGTCAGGAGCGGCACGAGCCGGTCCCACCAGTGCGTCGAGCCGGCGAGCCCGTGGATCAGGACCAGGGCCGGACCGTCTACGGGACCGTCCTGGGCGACCTGGATCTGTTGTCCCCCGACGGTCAGCGTCGATTCGCCGGTGGCCGCGACACTTCGGTGCGCGGCCACCACCGAGCTGCCCAGCAACAGCAGGACGAGCGCGCCGACCACGGCCGCAGCGTTGCAGCGGCGTCTTGCTCGGTGTTCAGGTACAGGTGAAGTCATGCAGCCACTATCGCTGCCTGCGGGGTTCGGTGGCTTGTACGAATATTCCCGCCCCGTCGACGTGGACGGCGTCGATCTTCGCGATTCAGGCTCGAACCCGCATCGCTTCAGGGCAGCGGTTTGTTGTAGATCATGAAGTCGCAGGGGGTGGCCAATAGTGGGGCGAGATGTGGGTAGTCGTCTTCGAGGGCGCCGCGGCGGACTACGCGATAGCCGATGCGGGTGTACCACTCGGCAAGGAACTTCTTCGCCGGATGGGTCCAATCTCTCGGGACGAGAAGCTCCAATTGCATAGTGTGCGCGCCTTTTTCGGCGCTCTGCCGTTCCGCGAACCGGACCAGGTCGCGTCCGATGCCGCTGCCGCGCCGTGCGGGTGCGGCGACCAGCATGCCGAACTCGCCGAGCCCGTCGCCGAGCTGCTGAATCCGCACCGAGCCCACGAGCTCCCCGGCCGAGTCGTGCGCCGCCGCGATCTCACCCGCCGCGACGAGATCCGCAACCTCCGCGGGCGTGGTGCGCGCCGCCCCGCCCACCCAGATTCCCTCCTCCGCGACCTCGTATACCCGATTGATCAGCGCAGTCAGCTCGGCAACCACGTGCTCATCGGATGCTGCCGCGCTCGAAAGCATTTCGATGCGGACCACGATCACCTCCTCGTCTGCCGGCGGCATCGCCGACGGTCACATGCTCGTCCAGTCAAACCTGTGCCGTCAGGGCATGGTCAAGTCCCCGGGAAGCTGCGTCCCGGCAGAAGTTCAGCTAGGTGTCCTGCGCGGCCAGTGATGGGACGAAGTCCCGTACACTACTCCCATGGCTCGCTGGCAACCCGACGCACCAGGACGGCTTGCCGCCGCTGCCCTCGAGCTCTTCGAGGAGCGCGGGTACGAGAACACGACCGTGGTCGAGATCGCGGAGCGCGCGGGTCTCACCAAGAGCACGTTCTTCCGGTGCTTCACCGACAAGCGCGAGGTGCTCTTCGGCGGGGGAACGGTGGCCGACGCACTCGTCGAAGGGATCGTCTCGGCACCGCCGGAGGCCGGGCCGCTGGCGGCGGTGGCGGACGCCCTAGATGCGCTCGGCCGGACGTTCTTCACCGCCGACCGCCGCGAGTTCAGCGCCCGGCGTCAGGCCGTGTTGAACGCCAATACCGAACTGCGCGAACGCGAAGCCCTGAAGCGGGCCGACCTCGCCGCCTCGATGATCGAGGCACTCGACCGCCGCGGGGTTCCGAATATGACCGCGCGCGTGGCCGCGCAACTGGGCACCCTCGCCTGGGAAATCGCCTACGAGCAGTGGATCGGCACCGGCAACGGCGAGGACTTCGGCCCGCTGGCCCGGCAAGCGCTCGCCGAAGTTCGCCGGATTCGGACGTAGGGTGACATCCTGTGGAATCAGACAGCAACCTGGAGGACTTACGGTCGGTGCTCTCGTGCGTTTTCGAGAAGCTCGGCGCCGAGAGCCTCACCGAGCCCGACCGGGTCGAGTTGGTGGCACGCGCCGAGGTGGTTCAGGACCGGATCGACGCGATCCAGGACGTCTTCGACGACGAGGAGCCCGTGGCCACGTCCGCGCCGGAGTCGCCGGCTGACCGGCTGTTCTGAGGCGGCCGGGCGGTCGACTCAGGACGCGAAGTCCGGGCACAAATGCGTTGTCGCCGCGCTGACGAACAACGTGCCCTGCCCGAACTGGTAAGCCCGTTCGACCGCGGAAACCTCATCGAGCACCGGCACACCCCTGCGCAGGTGGTCACACGTCGCGTAGCCCGCGCTGATCATCTCGGCGGTCGATCGTCCGGGCAGGGTGGCGTTGTTCACGCTGATCTCGTCGACGAACGCCGCTTCGGCGCCGCCCGCGTCGGCCGTCGCGGCGGCGCCGACCGCGGCACCGCCGAGTGCGACGAAGGTCGCGGCACAGGCGATTGCGAAGGTGCGGAGGCGAATTCGGTCGATAGCCATGCTGTCATCCTTGGGTCCGGGCGTCGTTGTCGATGTAGCGTCAACAATCCCGCAGTCGACAGCGCCGGGAAACCCACCCCAGGGCTGACCCTGAACCACCCCTGCCCGCCGGTCCACCTCGAGCCCGCGCACCGCACGCCGGCACCGCGCCACCGTCGTCTCCCGCGTGCGCTGTCGAAGTGCCTCTAGGATGCTCGGCGTGCCAGTCTCCATCGCCGACCTCGTCGGCTACACCGAACGCGACCTCGACGCCGATCTCGCGCGTTGGTTCGCCGCCGCGCCTCCGGTTCGGGTGCCGGGCGAAACCCGTTCGGTGACAGCATTTCTCGCTCGCCTCGCCCCCTCCGATGCCGCAGCATTGAGCGCCCTCGACCGTCGTGTGCGCTCCGGCCTGCTGCCGCAGTTCCTCGACATCTTCGACTGGTCCTACGGCTTCGATTTCGCCGGAAACGATTGCGGTATACGCGATTCGGACTATGTGACCGAACTGACCGACGATGACGTCTATTCGATCGGCGCCGACGGCGGGGGCAACCTCTACGTGGTACTCACCAATGGCCAAGTGGCCGTGTGGTTTCACGAGGAAGAGGTGGTCGAGGGCGGCACCCGCTTCGACAACCTCGACGTCTTCCTCTGGTCCTACGTGCGCTACCGCGCGGTCCGGGACGGCCGTCTCGCGCGCTCGGCGGTCGAGGCCGACTTCCTCGCCCTCGGCCAGGACGGTGCGCTCGACCCCGGCCTGGGCCTACTCCGCCTCATGCGCTAGCGAACTCCGCCATTGCAGGCCAACGGATTTCAGCGACCCAGGCACCTGCGACGGCCGGACCGTCGGCAGAAATTGCTACTCCGCTGCGCCCGCTCGGGTCCCCCATAACCGTCGGCCTGCTGTGGCGGCGTTCGCGCGGTTCACATCGATGTCGAGGGTGTCGTCGGCGAGGCGGTACGGGACGATGATGTCGATCGCCTGCCCTTCGCGATGCTCGAGGGCGACCTTGATGGCCTTGCCCCGGACCGGCGCAGCCGCGTCGACAGCGAAGACGGTCGCCCGCGCCCGTAGTTCGGCGCCGTCACCGGGTAGTTCGAGCCGGGCGCGGATGGCGTCCTCGGTCGTGGCCGCACCGGGCTCGCCCAACGCGCGCAACACGCGTGCGCCGGTCCCGTCGATCACCAGCATGAACGGTGCGAAACTTCCGTATTCGCCCAATGTGTCGGCCGCCGCACCTATACTTGCCTCGAACAGTGTGTCGAGGTCGTCGCGGGCTTGCGGGGAGGCCGAATCTCGCCAATCCAACTGTTCGCTCCAGGGGATTCGTTGCTTATGCGGGGAGGCAGAGCATGGCACAGCAGATCTTACAGGTCGGTCTCGCCCAGTTACGGCGTGGCGCAAGCCGATTCGCCGAACATCATGGGGACTTGTCCGGCGTGATGGCCGATATCCACCGCGGCCACGGCGAGTTACAAGAAACGTGGTCCGGAGCAGCGGCCAGTGCGATCCACGAGGTGTGGGACGACCTGCATCCCCGGATCCGCGCCCATATCGACCGAATCGCCACCTACGCCGAGCAGCTGAACTCGGCCGCGATCACCTACCAGAGCACCGATTCCGGCAACGCGTCGGACATCGGCGGCACCGCGGCGCAGCGGAAGGCGTAGCGACGATGGCGCACCGATACGATCTCACCGAAATGGACCGATTCCTCACCGACCTGGACGTACACATCCGCAGGCTGGAAGGGATGCGCGGTGCCGTCGGGCAGTCCGCCGCCGAGGTAAAACCCCATTTCGTCGGAGCAGGCGGCGACGGCTTCGACACCGCCCATGCCGACTGGCAAACCGAATGGGTCGGGCACCTCGACCAGTTGCGTGCCTTGCGCAAGCAGGTGCACGCGGCCAAGGCCAACTACGCCGAGGCCGAAAGGCTCAATCGCGAGATGTTCGGCTTCGCGGGTTAGTCGATGAGTGCCCGGCATATCGCGGCATTTACGCTGCTGGTCGTCATGACGGGGTGCGGGAGCTCAATGGACGGCCCGCTTCCGGAGCAGACGAGCCCGGACGCGTATTCCTGCGATGCGGAAAAGCCGAGTGGGCAGGTGTTCGTCCGGGAGTCCGGCGGGCGTCAGCCGTTTCCGATCTCGCTGCCCCGGCTCGACGGCTGGGCGGTGAATCCGGTGTCTACCGGCGAACTGTCGGTGGTACGCCGCGATGGCGGCGCGTTCGCGCTGGTGTCGGCAATCGCCGGGGTGGCGCCGCACCGCGACGACGAGGCGAACGTGACCTATCTGGCAGGCCTGGCCGGTGTGCCGAATACCGCGGGCTGGCGCCAGCGAGCCAGTGTACGCGCCCAGGTGTGCGGGCATCGCGCCGTAATCGTGGACGGCGAATTCCAGCAGCCGTATCTGTACGAATCGGAATCGTTTCTGGGACTTGTCGTTCCGTGCGGGGCTAGGACCGCCACGGTTCAGCTGTCCGGTCTGGTGCACGGCGCGAGTTCTGCGTTCGATGACGAGATCGCGACGATCATGCGGAATTTCCAAGTCGGGACCTGCGTGAAGGAATAGATGTCATGACGACAGTGCATCCCGAATGGTATTGGGACGTCGCGCGCCAGCTGGGTGCCTTGAGCACGAGACTGGAGCAGAAGGTCCGCGAACTCGACGGGGGTCTGGACGTGTCCCGCTCGGCCGGCGTGCACTCCACCGCTGGAACCGGTTGGGCCGCTGCCTATTCCCAGTCCGCCACGGACGTCTTCGAGCTCAGCTCGCTCAGCGCCATCGCGGCGGGCAACTTCGCGAAGATGGTGCACGCCGCGGGCGTCAATCACGCCGAGGCGGAGAACAAGAACGCACCGGGCAAATCGCAGATTCCGATCCCGCCCGCGCCGCCGGTGACCAGCTTGCACTATTCGCTGCATCCGACCCGGCTGTGCAACGGCGGCACCGACGACGTTCCTGACCGGTGGTATCTGATCGAGGGGCGGCATCGAAAGGCTTGGGCCGATTGCGATACCGGCAAGATCAACCATGCGAGCCAGATGTTCGGCAAGTTCAGCACCGACTTCAAGAACGTCCAGCTGAAATGCCCGCACAATCCGGATGAGCCGGAGGATGTGCCGATGATCCGGGCGGCGGCCGGTAGCCTGCTGACCGCGCTCGACGACGTCTCGGCGTTCTCCGATTATCTCAGCAAGGCCTGCCACCAGGTCGCGGACAAGTCGAATATCGAGCGGGAGACGATCAAAACGATCCTGTTCTATGCCGAACTGACTATCAACACCTGGAAGGTCACCCGATCGGCGCCGATCCTGAAGTGGTACCTGAAGAGGTTGATCGACGAGTACATCGAAGAATTGAAGAGCCAGGCCGGGCGCGATGTCGATGCATTGCTGACGGAACTGGACGAATTCGTCGACGGCGCGATTCAGCAAACCGGCGGTTCGATGGCCGGCGCGACCGGCGACGTGCAGCTGTTTCTGGCTCCGCTGCTGGGGCGGTATGCGCGCCAAGGATATCCGACGAGTGGTCGCCTGCTCTTCGACAACATTCGAGCCGGGCGCGATGGCGAACTGCGCGCCGGACTGGATCCGACCGCGCCCAAGCGCGCGGTGTACATCAACGGGCGCACCCGTATTCCCGACCGGATCGATGACGTGAACCGGCAGGTCACCGAGGTCAAGAACACCAACGACACGCAACGGTCGGCGGAGCAGATCCGTGACGAAGCCGATTGGGCGGCGCAAAATGGATACACCATGACCCTGATCGTCGATCACCGCACACAACTGGCGCCCGACACCCAGCAACTGGTCAATGAAGGCAAAGTCACCGTGATTCGCGAGGAACTCGACGACAACCTCGGCAAGGGGCAATCGCCGGCGCCGTTCATTCCCAAACCGGGTTGGGGTCCGCCGCGAAGTAACACGGATCCGCGCGGGTCGACGGGGGTGCCGGTGCCATGAGTTTCGAATACGCGCGAATGCCGAAGGGCGACAACTGGCTGGATGAGCTGCCCGCGGGCTACCGTGACGGCCAGAATGGATTCGACCTGCGGATCGCCAGGGAACTCGCCGCGGTCGGCGTGCGCTGCTACACCTTGGACGATCTGGCGAACGGACCGCGGACGATCCCGCCGGCGATTCCCATTTTCGTCGATTGGCTCGAACATCTCGACGAGCGCATTCCCGGGCCCGAAACCCACCACAAATGGGCCATCCGCACCGGGTTGATCCGCAACCTCATCGACCCGGCGGCCAAGCGCAACCGGCGGGCGATCGAGGTCTTGTTCCGCGAGATCGAACGCACCGACGTGCCGCTGCAACCGCACGTCGAATTCTGGGCGGCGCAGGCGCTGGACACCATCGCCGAGCGCGGCGACTACGAACGCATGGTGCACCTGCTGCACACCCTGCCCAATATCGCGTCAAAGGTGCCTATCCTGCGTTTTCTCGGGCGGTTCAACACCGAGGAGGCGCGCGAGCTGGTGCTGCCCTACGTCACTGATCCGAACACCAGGGGTCCGGCGATCAGGGCTTTGGCCCGATTCAAGAATCCGGCCGATCGTGCCCTGGTCGAGCAGTACGCGGGCGACCCGAACAGCCAGGTGCGCACGGCCGTCAAGGCAGCCCTCGGGAAGATTCCGGTTCGATGACCTCCGACTACTCCAGGTTCGGAGCGCAGGGGGCCGAGCTGTTGAACCGGCTTGCGGAGCAGGCGCGCGAGCTCTCGGCGATGGTCGAGGAGGTCGAGGCGCTCGAGGCAGAGGTCACCGACGACCAGCACGCGGTCACCGTGCGCTGCACCGCGGGTGGGCTCGTTCAGGCCGTGACGATTCATTCCGCCGCGCGCAGGCTGAGCAATCAGGTCCTCGGCGAGCTGATCGTCGCGACCACGAATTCCGCGTTCGCCCAAGCTCAAGCCGCCGCGGCGGCGCGCACCGGCGAGTACCACGCCGCGCAGCGGGAGATCAATGAGCAACTGCGTCACCCTGATCCGGCCGCGGCCGCGGCGCTCGCCGAACTCACGGCCAAGATAGGTGGACCTCCAGCGCCCGTGACTCCCGACGAGCAGGACGACGAGGACCGGCACCGCAGGCCCGCCGTCTTCGACGACTAGCCCGGTCGCGTTCCCTCCCCGGCCAGCCCCCGGAGTGGACCCGCCAAACGATGCCCATGAGCGCCGAAGAGAAACCGCGGCGAACCCGTGACCGGAAGGGCCGCCGTCTACGGGGTGCCCGAGGCGGTCGTCGCGATGCCGCCGTCCACCGGGATGATGGCGCCCGTGAGGTAGGAGCCGGAGCGGCCGGCGAGGAACACGGCGATACCCGCCATGTCGTCGTCGCGGCCGAGCCGGCGCAGCGGGGTCGCCGCCGCGATCGTGTCGCCGATGGCATCGAGCGTGGACTCCATCATCTGCGACGGGAACACTCCCGGTGCTACCGCGTTCACCGTGATGTGCTGCGGGCCAAGCTCTCTGGCGAGCACCCTGGTGAGTTGATGGAGTGCCGCCTTGCTGCTGGCGTAGGAGTAGTTGGGCGACTGGGCGACGTGGATGGCGGCGATACTGCCGATGTTGATGATCCGCGCGGGATCATCGGCGGTACCCGCCCGGCGCAGTGCGGGGAGCAGCGCCTGCACCAGCCAGAACGGCGACTTGAGGTTGAGATCGATCACCGTGTCCCAGGCCTCGTCCGGGAACGTCGCCAGCGGTTCGCGCCACATCGCTCCCGCGTTGTTGACCAGGATGTCCAGGCGTTCCGAGTCGGCCTCGACCAGTTCGGCGAGGCGCCGACACTCGTCGTGCCGGGACAGGTCGGCGGGAATCGCTTGCACGTCACCGAATTCGGACAGCAGTTGCCGTGCCGCCGCGCACGCGTCTGCGTTACGTGAGCTGATGACGACGCGGGCGCCCGCCTGGAGAAGACCGCGCGCAATCATCATCCCGATGCCTTTGGTGCCGCCGGTGACCAGGGCGCGCTTTCCGCTCAAATCGAAAAGCTCTGTGTGAGAGTTGAATTGGTTTTCCGCCATGGTTTCCGCTCCTTCTGTCGTGGAAGATTGCGCCGACGTGCGCATGCCGGGCAGCTGAATCGAACTGAACGCCGCGTTGTGTCCGTGGGTGTTGTCGGCGCTTTCGGCTCAACTAGGTTGGCAGGCGATTTCGACGTCCGGGAGACCCTGGTGATACAGGCACTGTGAGACCCTCTTTCCTGGTGCGCGGACTCGGCGGCTTTCTCCGCGGCACGGCAGGGCGTTCGTGTAATGCGTTGGGCGCATTACCATTCCATTCCCACCGCAGCGCCAGGTGGCCGGTGTTGCGTGCCGATTTGACCTCAATACGTGTTGAGGTTGGAGGCTGTCCGCATGCGAGAGATCAGAGTCAGTCGCTTCGGCGGTCCCGAAGTCTTGGAGTTGATCGACGATCTGCCGAGGCCGACGCCGGGTGCGGGCGAGCTCCTGGTGGATGTGGCCGCGGCCGGGGTCGGTTGGCTCGACACTCGGATTCGGGCCGGCCAGGCGCCGTCGGTGTTCGAGGTGACGCTTCCGTTTGTTCCGGGTAGCGCGGTGTCGGGCCAGGTCAGCGCGGTCGGTCCGGGGGTGGACCGCGACTGGGTGGGCACCGCGGTGGTTACCCACGCCATCGGCGGCTACGGCGGCGGATACTCCGACACCGTCGTCGCCGCGGCGGACGCCACCTACTCGATCCCACTGGGCCTCGATCACCGTGCCGCACTTGCCGTGCTGGATGACGGCAGCACCGCCCTTGCGCTGCTGGAGAACACGCCGGTCGCACCCGGAGACCTGGTGTTGGTGCAGCCAGGCCTCGGCGGTCTGGGCAGTCTCCTGGCGCAGCTGGTCGCGCGGGCAGGCGCACAGGTGATCGCGGCGGTCGCGGGAGCCGAGAAGGTCTCGCACGCAAAGCGTTCGGGCTTCGCGGTGGTGGACTATTCGGCGCCGGACTTCACCGGCCAAGTCGTGGCCGTCACGGGCGGCCGCCCGTTGAACGTGGTGTTCGACGGCATCGGCGGAGCGCTCGGCGCAGCCGCACTGGCGCTGATCGGGGACGGCGGCCGATTCTGCGGCTATGGCATGACAAGCGGTACCGAAACCGTCGTCGAGGCCGCCCATCGTCAACGGCTGACGGTCACCGACATGTCCCAGCTCCCGAGTTTCTGGGCGGACGCGCCCCGCAGAATCAGGCAGGTGCTGACCGAAGCCGCCGCGGGCCGCTTGCTCCCACTAATCGGCCAAACCTACCCCCTCACCGACGCCGCCCGAGCGCACGCCGACATCGAGGCCAGATCGGTCGTCGGCAAAAGCGTGCTGCTGCGTTAGCCGCTGCGTGTCCGAATCATGGTGCGAGTTCTAGACAGACGCCCACGCGATCGTCGAGCCGGAGCCCGACACCCGGGCCTGGTTCGCCGTCCAGTTCGATGCGTCCCCCTTCGGCATCTTCGACGTGTTCCCAGACGGCGCCGGCCGGCAAGCCCACCTGGCCGGGGACGTCGCGCCGCCCCACCGCGGAAGCCCGTGCGCCCGGTGCCAGCCTTCGCAGCCGGTCTTGTGCCGCACCACCGGACGTCGCGGCCGGGACCGGGCCGAGATCATGTGCTTCGGGCGGACGGTGGTTCTGCGAACGCGAGGTGGGTCGCGGCGAGCCCGGGGTTACGGGCGAGGGTGGTGGGAGTGGTGCCGGTGAACGCCGAGACGTCTCGATGTAGATGGGATTGGTCGGTATAGCCGCATTCCGCCGCGACCAGGGCGGTGCTGCGGCCCGCGGTCAGCTGGTGGGCGGCATGGTGGAAGCGCATCAGCTTCGCGGCATGCTTGGGCGCTACGCCCACCTGCGATCGGAACTTCGTCCACAGGCGTTTGCGGCTCCAGCCGAGCTCGACGGCCAGGTCATCGACCCGGATCCGGCCACGGCTGGCGGCGATCCTTTCCCACGCCCAGATCACCTCAGGGGCCATCGGCGGTCCCGCCGTGATTCGACGGGTGAGAAATGTATCCGCCACGGTGAATCGATCGCTCCACGACGTGGCCTCGTTCAATTGTTGCCGGATTCTCGATGTTTCCCGGCCCCAGACGGCGTCGAGGTCGATCATGGATTCGAGGTCGGTCGGGCAGCCGCCCAGCACAGTGTGCGCGACCACCGGGGACATGCGCAGCTCCAGGCATGCGATGTTCCGGCCGCGCATTCCGGCTGGGCGGAGTGTGAGACCGGCTGCGAGACTGCCGTGCCGCTGTCTGCCGGCGGGGTCCTCGACGACAAGTGCGCCGTCGCCGAATTCGAGTATCACGGTGATCGATGGGTGCGGGATCACCTGTTGCTCGATCGGATCCGTACGCAGACTGCGGAACCCGGCCATCCGGACGCCGCGGACCGGAGTTGGCCGCGTCGGCCGCACGACATCCCAGGCTGCGTCATCCGAGTGGACCACGCAAACACCCCTATTTCCGGTAGATCACACCACCTGATGCTACGAGCGGATACCCGCCTCATGGTGGATCGACAGACCTGGGAACAAACGTACAAGACGATGTCGTGCCCGGCGCGGACAGTAATACGCGACCGGAATGCGAGTTCGGAGGGAATGTGCCGTGGCGACCGTACGGATGGACATCGAGATCGACGCTGATGCCGATGTGGTGTGGAAGGCGGTGGGCGACTTCGCCACCGCACCCGAGCGGATCACGCCGGGTTGGGTACGTGCGTGCGTGGCCGACGCCGGTGTGCGGGTAGTGACTTTGCGGGACGGGATCATCGTGCGCGAGCGGCTCGTCGCTGTGGACGAGGAACATCGGCGCATCGTGTACTCGATCATCGGCGACACCGTGCAGCCTGTGCACAACAATGCCGCCATGCAGGTCTTCGCGATCTGTCCCGGACGCTGCCGACTTACCTGGATCCACGATGTGTTGCCGGACGAGCTGGCCGGACTGCTGTCCACCAACATGAGCGCCGCCGCCGACGTCATTCGGGAAGCCTTGGCCGCCAATTGAATCGCCGGGCATCTGCGCGCGTACCTCACGGTCGCCGTGGGGTACGCGGCGCTTCGCTCCAGTAGCACCCGTCAAGCGAACGTCTCCCTCTAACTAGTTGCTTAGTTACTAGTGTGTATGACACTATTCATGGGGTTGCCGGTTTACGCCGGACACGGCAGATGGAAGAGACGGAACGCTCATGGGAACAAAGACCGCATTGATCATCGGCGCCGGCATTGCCGGTCCCGTGACAGCGCTCGCACTGCAGCAGGCGGGCATCACCGCGACGGTGTTCGAGGCATACGAGGGCACCGCCGACAACGTCGGCGGCACACTCACTGTCGCTCCGAACGGCCTGGCCGCCCTGAAGACGGTCGGTGCCGATGAGCTTGTGCAGGCCGCCGGACACCGGCTGCACGCCATGGTGATGGAGACCGGACGCGGCCGCAAACTCATGCAGGTCGATGCCCTGCCTGGACTACCGCCCAGCTACGTGATGCGGCGCGCGGACCTGTTCGGTGTGCTGCATGACCACGCGGTCGCGAGCGGCATCACGATCGAGCACGGCAAACGGCTGGTCGACGTCAGCGAGACCACGACCGGCGTGGTCGCGACATTCGCCGACGGCACCAGCGCCGAGGGCGACATTCTCATCGGTGCGGACGGCATCCACTCGACCGTGCGCACCCTGATCGACCACACCGCCCCCAGCCCCGAATACACCGGACTGATGAGCTTCGGCTTCGGCGACTTCGCCGCTGCCACAAGACTTTCCGATGGCGCCGCCGGCGATATCGACGCCATGCACTTCGCCTTCGGCAAGCGCGCGTTCTACGGCTACTGGCGTCAACCCGATGGCAGCGACATGTTCTTCAGTAACTATCCCCAACCGCAGCCGATGACTCTGGCCGAGGCCAAAGCCATCCCCGCCGAACAATGGCTGGCCAACCTCCGCGCCGCACACGCCGAAGACGTTCCGGGGCAGCAACTCTTCGAGCGCACCAGCGTCGACAAGATGATCGTCGCAGGTCCCATGGAGCGCATGCCGCACCTTCCGCACTGGCACCGCGGCCGACTGGTCCTCGTCGGCGACTCGGCTCACGCCCCATCCTCCAGCTCCGGCCAAGGGGCATCACTGGCCATCGAGTCCGCGATCGAACTGGCTCGCTGCCTACGCGACATCCCAGACCCGGCAACAGCATTCGCCGCCTACGAACACCTCCGCCGCCCCCGTGTGGAGGACATCTCCGACAACGCCGCCAAAACCAACAACGGCAAAACCTCCGGCCCCATCGCCAAGGCCGTCTTCGGCCTCGTCATGCCGCTCGCCACCCGCACATTCCTGCAGCCGGAGAAGATGTTCGGCCCGGTCCACCGGTATGTCATCGACTGGGATCAGAAGGTCACGAGCTAATCGGGTCCGGTTGAACCAGGAAGCCGCACCGCGTCGAGGGCGGGTCTCGGCTCTCCGGGCGGCAATGCGCCCGCGATCTCCTCGGCGAGTAGGAAACTGGCCAATCCGTGGCCGTGCTTGGCTCGGCGCACGAGGGAGATGATGTTGTCGCTGAAGGCGTCGCGAACCTTGCGGAAGGCCAGGCGGCCGTCGCGCAGTTCCTCGGCGACGTCGAACTCGCTGAGAAACGCGATGGCCTCGCCGGAGGTGGCCAGCCGTTTCATCGTCTCGATCGAATTGGTGTGGAACGCGGGCTCGATGTCGAGATCGGCATTGGCGAAGGCTTCGGCGACGATGCCGTGAATCACCATCGAGCGGTCGGCGAAGATCAGCGGGTACGGCGTGCACTGCGCCAGCGGGATCGTGTCCATGTGGGCGAGCGGGTGTTGCGGGGAGACAACGACTCCCAGCCGGGTGTTGGTCTGCCAGCAGATCTCGATCTGCGTCGATGACGGAACGTTGAAGCCGAGGCCCAGATCGGCCTCGCTGCGCTCGACCGCCCGCAAGATCTCCAGCGCCGTCATGGTGCGGATGGATATCCGGACCTGCGGATGGCGGGCGCGGAAGGACGTCGCGGCGGTGGCGACGACGCTGCTGGCCAGGCCGGTCATCGTGGCGATCACGACCTCGCCGCTACCGAGGGCGTGCAGATCGCGGATGTCGGCGACCGTCTCGCGGTATTGCTGGAGCGTGCGCCGGATATGCGCGAGCAGCGCCTCGCCGGCCGGGGTGGGGCGCATGCCGCGCGGCAACCGCTCGAACAGCGGTTGGTCGAGCTCGGCTTCGAGCAGCAGGATCTGCCGGTTGATCGCCGATGGCGCGACGTGCAGCCGAGCGCCGGCCGCGCGAATGGACCCGAGCCGGGCCACCTCGTCGATGTATTGCAGCAACCGTGAGTGGAGCACCGCGCCTCCTGAGCAATGTGTACGAAAAAAGAGTACGCGTTGTGCGAAAACGGATGCTTGTCAGCAACGGTACCGATCGCGTTCTATCAGTACCAGGCGAAGCGGCCGCCCGTAGCGACCGCGTTCACCTGCAAGTACCCGAACATCGACGTGAGGACCGCAGTGCTCAAACAAGATTCGACGACCGACGCCCCACGCACAGACGTGGCCGCCGAGGACGATCACGTACGGACGATCTTCGGCATCCTGGAGGGCGAACGGGAAGCAGACCTGCTGCTGCACAACCTCAACATCCTCGATGTGCACAGCGAAACCGTCTATCCCGGATCCCTGCTGGTCCACGGGCAGCGCATCATCGCGCTGAACCCGGACGAATCGATCGTGCGGTTCCGCGAATCCTTCGACGGCGAGGGCCTTTACGCCATTCCCGGCCTGATCGATGCGCACCTGCACTTCGAATCCCAGCTCGCGCATCCGGCGGCGTTCGGCGAAGCCATCGTGCCCAGCGGAACGACCACGGTGTTCGGCGAGACCCTCGACTTCGCCAGCGCGGCAGGCGCGGAAGCGGTCGACGCCGCCCGGGCGCTGTTCGCCGACCACGACAAGCTGCCCTACCGGCTCTACGCCTTCGCGCCGGGAAAGAAGACCTCGCCGGAGGTCACGGAGGCGATGCTGGCGATGGACCCGGTCATCGGGCTGGGGGAACTGGCCCACCTGTCCTACATGACCGGCAACGCCGACGATTTCCGCAAGTCCGCGCTCGGACGAGCGAACGCGGGCTTCGTGAACTGCCACTGGGGTGTCACGTCCCTGTCGGACATGCTGCTCAACTACATGCCCGCGATCGGCGTCGACAACAACCACGACGTCTGGAACGAAGCCGACATCGAGAAGAGCATCCGCTACGGCCTGAACACTCAGATCAAGTTCGGCGTCGGTAGTCCCGAGGTCATTCGAACCATGTTGCGCGCCATCGTGAAACGCCGTTGGCCCGCCGAGAACTTCGCGCTCTGCGCCGACAACATCTCGGTGGATCGGGTACTGCGGCAGGGTCATATCGACTGGGTCGTGTCCTTGGCCATCGAGATGGGCATGCCGCCGATCAAAGCCATCAAGATGGGCACGCTGTACGCCGCGCGCTCTTTCCACAAGGACCGCGACCTCGGCTCGCTGAGCCCGGGGCGATTCGCCGACATCGTCCTGACCGACAGCCTCTCGAAGATCAACCCGCGCTACGTGTTCAAGGGCGGGGAACTCGTCGCGAAGGATCGCACACTGCTCGCGCCGGTCCGCATCGACTATTCGGTGCTGGCCAAGCAACCGAAGCCCGGCCTCGGCGACCTGCGCGCCGAGCAGCTCGACCTTGTCCCACTCGAGCTGTCCGACAACGGAACTCAGGCGAAGGTACTGCTCTTCGACGTGTACGGTCGCGGGCATCTCAAGTTCGCGCAGGAGGTTTGGGTCCCGTACCGCGACGGCGCGGTCGTCCCCGAACTCGACGGCGAGCGGCTCAACCGGATCGCCATCGTGCAGCGGTACGCCGACGGTGCGCGGCACATCGTCAACGGCCTGTTCAAGGGTGTCTCGATCGACAGCGGCGCGGTCGCCACCTTCTGGCCTGCGCCATCGGCCTACTTCGTGGTCGTCGGCACCGACAGCGCCGAAATGCGGGACACCCTCGGGCAACTCGACGGTCTCGTCGGCGGCTGCGTGGTGACCGCGGACGGGCAGGTGAAAGCCGTTCTGCCGCTGGACTTCTACGGCGTGATGGCCGACATGGACCTGGCCGAGCTGGTCGAGGCGACCCGCGCGATCGACGACGCCTTGGCGAAGCTGGGCAATCACAACGAGGGCGAGCCGGTGGTCAACAAACTATTGACCCTGTTCATCTCCCTGGACCGCTTCGGATTCATGAAATAGCCCCGGGATTCTCCCGATACCGCGACAGAGATGCGACCGTCATGCAGCACGACAAAGACGCAGGAGTCGTCGACACCGGAAACAAGGTGCGGCGCTGGATCACCTACGTTGCCGGAATCTATATCCTGACGCTAGGCCTCAGCCTGGCCATCAGGGCGGGGATCGGCATTTCCCCGCAGAGCAGCCTCACCCGCACGATGACGCTGGTGCTTCCCCCGCTCAGTCAGGGCACATTCAACCTCATGCTCGAGGTCATCATGCTCGTCCTGACCTTCCTGGTCCGACCGCGAGCATTCCGGGCGGGCCACCTGCTCTCGATGATCCCGGCGCTGGTCCTGGCCTTCTTGCTCGACTTCAACCTGATGCTCACCGAATGGATCGACGTCGAGCCGTACCTGGGCGATCTGGTGCTGCTGTTCTTCGCCGACGCAATGCTGGCACTCGGCCTCTTCCTGATGATTCGCGCCAATCTGGTGCTGATGCCGATCGACCTGTTCGTCAACACCATCCAGCAGAAGACCGGCCGGAAGTGGGGAAACATCAAAACCGTCTTCGACTGCACCCTGCTTGCCCTTTCGGCGGGCATCGGGCTGTTGTTCCTCGGCGCACCGCATTTCATTCGCGAAGGCACGATCATCAATGCCGTCCTCGTCGGACAGTATGTGAAGGTGTACTTCTTCCTGTACAAGAAGTTCGCGGGGCGAAAGGCGCTCGCTCCGGCTGTCCCTGATCCCGTGGTGGATTAGCGCGCGCCGGCCACCCGGCGGGCTTGCGGTCAGTCACGAAAACGTTTGTGCAGGAATGTAATCACTGCTTCCGGCGGGATGTTGTCCGGTCGGTCGCTGACCTGCCCGTCGCCGATTTCGATCAACCGCCAGACGCCGTCTTCCCGCTGGGCGAAGTCGGCGGTGACGAAGGGGAGGCGGAGGTGGGCGATCAATCGGGTGACCGGGGTGGGATCGAAATCGGGGGTGGGCTGATGCTGGGGCGTGTCGGGGTGCGGGCTGATCAACGCGCAGGCGCCGTCCACCCACCATGTGCGTATCTCGGCCGAGCGGAAACGCTCGAAGCGGCGCAGAACGAATCCACCGGTCAGGTCCGCGTCGCGCAGTTCGCGGAATCTCTGCGCCACCCGCCAGGCGCCGTCCGCGTCGTTCAGCTCGGGGATGAACACCGCCTCGTCCCAGTAGTGCTTCATCGATTTGGTGTAGTCCCGCAGCACCGCGGGGCCGGAGCCGAGTTCGGCACGCGCGCGGTCGAATTCGGCGCGATCGGTACCGGAGGTCCAGACCGCCGGGGGCGTCGCTTCCGCGACCGCGGAGTACCAGCCCGGCAGCTCGTGTGCCCGGCGGTACTGTTCGGGACCGGTCCGCAGGGTGACGCCGCGTCGTCGAAGTGCCGCGGCGAACGCGGCGTACTGCTCGCTGCGCAACATCCAGCCGCGATACCATGCCGCACCGCCCGTTCGCACCGCGCGTACCGCGGCCTCGGCGCCATCGGGTTCGGTCAACGCGTCGTGATCGACCAGCGCGACCTCCATGCCGGCCGCGCGAGCGGCCTCGGCCTCGGCGGCGAAATGCTCGTCGGCGCGACGGGGGCGAAGCACATCGGCGGGAACGAGCAGCAGCATGGAGCCCATCCTGGCGATCGAATCGGTCAGTCTTCAAGTCGATTTCGCGCCGTCCAGGCGGGGGAGCGCTACCCTGTGCTGTTTGCGCCGGTGAAGGGTATTGGGCAGCAAGAACTTTCGCTGCACGCGAGCAGATCGTCACAGCCGGCGGCGAGTGCCGCGCGCAGGGTGTCGCGCACGGCAGTCAACTCGGCGAGTTTCGCGTCGACCTCGCCGAGTTTGGTGACCGCGCGGGCGTGCAGCCCCGCGTCGGCACGACCGGCCACTCGGGTGGCTCGGAGCAGGTCGGCCACCTCGTCGAGGGTGAATCCCAGATGCTGTGCGGCTTTGATGATCCGCAACGTGGCGACCGTCCCCTCCGGGTAGCGACGGTGCCCGCCGAGCGACCGGTCCGGTTCGGCGAGCAGGCCACGTCGTTCGTAATAGCGCAGCGTCTGTATGTTCACCCCCGCCGCGGCGGCGACCTCGCCGGTGCGTAACCCCTCGCTCATCGCGACGCGCCTCCGATCCGCCGTTCGAGGGCATCCAGGATCTCGACCCGACCGATCGGGACGTCGATGTGCACCACCGTCCCGCCGGCGGCCGGTTCGAAGGTGAACGCGAAGAACGAGCAGCAGTCCGTTTCCCGCGCCGCCAGGTCCCGCCCGAGCGGCACGGCATCCGCGTCGATCAGCAGATCCAGGCGGGTCCGACCGGGTCGCTCGGCGCGCAGCACCGAGTCGGTGAAGAACCGATCGAACTCGGCCACTCGCGTCGGCCGCTGAGCGGTCGGCAGGGTGCAGGACTCCGGTACCCAATCGGTCGTCATGAATCCACGGTAAACCTGTACCCAGGTACCGGAGGCAAGCCCGAAATCGGCAGCTATTTCAGGAGTTCGAGCACCGGCGCGAACGCGTCCAGGTCCGGTTCCATCATCGTGAAGTAGGTGACACCGCGCCCGAGACCCGGTTCGCGGACGAGTGGCGTTGCCGGCCTGCTGATCAGGGGTGGGTGCTCGACCATCCGTTGTCGAGGAGGGTGAAGATCTGGTCGAGGGCGGGTTCGGGGTCGGGTCGGCCGTGGACGAGGGTGACGGCCTCGAGCGCGAAATGGGCCAGGGCCTGGCAGGTGGGGTCGTCCTGGGGGAGTCCGCTGTCGTCGGCGATCGCCGCGGCCAGGGCGGTTTCGTGGCGCAGCGACATGCGCCGGGCGTGCTCGCGCAGGGCCGGCGTGGTCTCGATCAGGCGGAGGAAGTCGGCGAAGCGCGGGTCGGCGCGGGCTTGCCGGGACCGTTCGTCGCGCAGCAGCTGGCGCAGCGCCTCGGGGATGGACCGGCCGGCGGGGCGCTCGCGGACGGCGGCGACGAGCGCCGCCTCGCGGTCGGCGTCCTGGTCGAAGACCAGCGCTTCCTTGCCGCCGGGGAAGTGCTTGAACAGGGTGGTCGTCGAGACGTCGGCGGCGTCGGCGATCTCCCGCACCCCGACCGCGTCGTAGCCGCGGGCCAGGAACAGCTCTATCGCCGCGTCGGCCAGCGCTCGGCGGGTGGCGGCCTTCTTGCGCTCGCGGCGCCCGGTCTCGGTCACCTCTCCACTCTAGCGTTCTGTTGAACGGTTCACAAAGTTAAACAGTTGCACTTTTTCAACGGTTGCACTTATTGTTGGAAGCATCCACCGGCGAGCACCCCGCCGGACCAAGCGGGAAGGAACCCTCATGACCACACCTCGAATCGCCATCATCGGCGGCGGCCCCGCCGGCCTGATGTGCGCCCGAATCCTCCAGGGGCACAACATCCAACCGACCGTGTACGACGCGGACGCGGCGGTCGATTCCCGCGACCCTGGCGGCACCCTCGACCTGCACGCCGACTCCGGCCAGATCGCGCTGGAGGACGCCGGGCTGATGGACGCCTTCCACTCGCTGGCCCGCGTCGAGGGTCAGGCCAAAAGCCGCCGGGACCAGCACGGCACCATCCTCGGCCAGTTCATCCCCGCCGAAGGCGACGAGGCGGCCCCCGAGATCGACCGCGGCCAGCTGCGAACCATGCTCTACGAGCACGTGCGCCCCGGCACCGTCCACTGGGACCATCGACTCGCACAGGCGATTCCGCTCGGTAATGGAACGCACCGGCTGGAGTTCACCAATGGCGTGAGCGCCGAGGCCGACCTCGTCATCGGCGCGGACGGCGCGTGGTCCAGGATCCGTCCGCTGCTCACCGACGCGAAGCCGCGCTACCTCGGCGTCTGCTTCCTCGACGCCCGATTCGACGATGTGGATACCCGGCATCCCGAGGTAGCCGCGATCGTCGGCGACGGCCACATGTTCTCCACCGACGGCGACGGCCGCGCGGTGATCGTCCAGCGCAACAGCAACGGTGTCGTCCGCGGCTACATCGCCTTTCGCGCCGAACTCGATTGGTACGTCAAGGTCGGCGTGGACATCACCGACCACGCGGCGGTCCGGTCCTACGTGCTGCGCGAGTTCGACGGATGGGCTCCGGGCATGCGCCCGCTGATCACCGACAACGACAGCGACTACGTGCAGCGCAGTTTCTGGGCCCTGCCCGCCCCGCTGACCTGGAACCGGGTTCCCGGCGTCACCCTGATCGGCGACGCGGCCCACCTGATGGCCCCCTTCGGCGGCCACGGCGCGAACCTGGCCCTGCTCGACGGCGCCGAACTCGCGCGTGCCATCGCGAAGGAGGACACCCTCGACGACGCGATCGCCCGGTACGAGCCGCCGATGTTCCAGCGCTCCGGCGAACTCGCCGCGGCCTCGAACGCCGCGCTCACCAAGTTCTTCGCCACCACCCCCGCCGACGCCCCGCACCTGCCCCCGGACCACGCGCGGGAACACCGGAACTACGAGGCCAGGGCGGCGGAGTACCGGCGCAGGCAGGCCGCGGAGGCTTAGTCGGTATCAAGGAGCGCGGCGAGGGTTTCCGGGGTCCAGGTGAGGTCCGCACCCGGGCGGGTGGCCAGGTAGGCGGCGGTGGATTCGATTGTCCAGCCGTGGGATTCGATGAGACCGACCGCGAGATGGCGTAAGTAGTTGGGGGAGGGGGAGTTCCCGGGTAGGTCGGTGTAGCGCCAGGGAGCGGTGCAGGTGAGAATGGGGTGGGTGTCGAGTGTTCCTGCGTAGGAGAGGGTTTCGTAGCGTCCGGGGCCTTGCGGAGACCGTCCGGTGGCGATCGCCTCGGTGAGGTCGAGGTCGGTGCCGGGGGCACGGTACATCTCCTGGGCGGCGATATCGGAGAACTGCGCGGTGCTGAGCAGGTACGCGCGGGCGGCGGTTTCCCCGGGACCGTCCGGATCGTAGAAGGCCCGGCCGCCGGTCCACACCAGCGATTCGGTGGCGAAATAGAGCAGCCCCGGCAGCATGAGGGGAATCGAGCGGGCGGGCTCGGACGGATCGCGGCAGCCGGGAACCGCCCGCGCCCCACCCTCGGGCGTCCCTCCGGTGAGGTAGCACCGGAGCCGGCTCAGATGCATGTTCGACCCGTACGCCGCGTACCAGACCAGGCCGTCGCCGTTCTCGGTCATACCACCATCGTGCCAATGCCGCCCGCCCGGCGGACGGCACCGGCGCAACGGCTCAGCTCCGCTGGAACAACGCGCGCCAGCGGACGAAGTTCGGCCGCCCGGCCGGGGAGGCCTGCTCGACTCGAACCGCGCGAAGATCGTCGCCGGCGAACGCGTCGATCTCGGTTCGAGTCAGCGGCCAGGGTGGCCCGTCCACCTGCGCGCCCTCCTCGCGGATCCCCGCGATGACCAGCAGATCCCCACCGGGCGCCACCATCCGCGAGACATTCGCGGTCGCGGCGCCCCGCAGGGAAATGGGCAGGGACTGCACGGTGATCGACTCGACCACCAGATCGAACGCCCCGGTCCACTCGGCGGGCGGATCGAGCAGATCGCCGACGACATAGTTCACCTTGGACGCCGGAAAACGTTCCCGCGCAGTCCGTATCGCGGTCTCCGCGACATCGAACGCGGTGGTCTCGAAGCCGAGCGCGGCCAGATGTTCGGCATCGCGCCCGAGCCCGCAGCCGACCACCATCGCCCGCATCCCACCGGTGCGGTCATGTCGCTCGAGCCAGTCCACCAGCAGTTCGTTCGGCTCGTCCGCGTCCCACGGCACCACGGCCACACCCGTCGCGGCCGCGACATACAGCTGCTCGAACCATCCGGTCGGATCACCTTGGCGCAGCGATTCGGTTGCCAGCCGGGTCGCATCCCTATCACGAGAATCGGTCACTTGCCGAGTCTGTCAGGCGCCCTCGGCGCCCGCGCAACGACCACCGGGCATGATCATCGGGTGACTTCGCTACGCCGCCCGATCGCGGTCTTCGACGCAGGCCTCGGCAGCTATTCGGCCGTGGAACTGCTGCATCGGCGCCTGCCCGACCGCGACCTCGTCTACCTCGCCGACCGGGCCAGCTTCCCGTACGGCGCGAAGAACCGGACCGAGCTGCTGACGGTGGTCGACCGCGCCGTCCGGTTCCTCGCCGGATTCGAACCGAGCGCGATCCTGCTCGCCTCCAACGCGCCGTCGGTGACCATCCTCGACGAATTGCGCAGCCCGGTCCCGATTTTCGGCGTGCGCCCGCCGGTGCGGGAAGCGCTGGCGGTGGCGGGCGAGGTCGCCGTGCTCGGCGTGCGCTCGCTCGTGGAGAGCGCCGAACTGGCCGGATTCCTCCGTGCCGAAGCGGATTCGGCGATCACCCGGGTTCATGCCGTAAACGCCTCCGCCCTCGTGGAACTCGTGGAGAGCGGCGACTTCCTGTTCCGTCGCGAGCACACCTCGGCGGTCGTCGCCGAATTCCTGGACACCCTGCTCACGGCGCATCCGGGCATCGCCGCGATAACCCTGTCCAGCACCCACTTGCCTTGGCTGCGTGACTATTTCGAACGCGCACGCCCCGAGCTGCGTCTGTTCGACCCGATCGACGGCGTGGTCGATCGGATCCGTCCGCTGTCGACCGCGGGGACCGGCACCGTCCGCGGCCTGGTCACCGAGAACGAGCAGTACCCGGCCGGCGAGTTCCGCGCGATGCTCGCCCGGCTGGAGATCGACCTCGAGCTGGAGTCCGTCGTCATTCCGTGAGCGCCCACCTGGCGTCCGAATGAACTACAGTTAATGAAGTGCAACGAGGCCAGGGAGGTGCAGGAGCATGACCGGTGAACCGATCGACCTCGGGCGACCCGCCCCGCATCCGGTCGCGGCCACCTTCGACCTGCTCGGCGACCGCCTGACGCTGACCATCCTGCGGCACGCCTTCGTCAACCACACCCGCAGGTTCAACCAGTGGATCGAACGCACCGGCGCCCCGCCCGCGGTGCTCACCGCGCGCCTCGCCGCCCTGGTCGACGCCGGCGTCTTCGTGCGTACCCCGCAGGCCGGATCCCCGGACCGCTTCGACTACCTACTCACCGATCTCGGCCTGGCGACCTGGCAGATCCTGGTCTCGGTGTGGAGCTGGCAACGGGAATGGACCGCCGCGGGCGCGCTGCACCCCGACCTGGTGCACGACGCCTGCGGACACCGCGGGCCGCCGGTCCTGATGTGCCGATCCTGCGGCCGCACCGTCACGCCGCGCGACACCGAGGTCGACCTCGGCGACGATGCGTTGTGGCGCTTCACCTCCAGCGGCCGCCGTCGGGGCCGCGCCCCGGTCTCCGCGCGCAGCGACATGCAGTTCGACGAGGTCATGGAGGCGATCGGCGACCGCTGGAGCGCCACCGTCACCGGCCTCGCCCTGGCCGGCGTGCGCCGCTTCGGCGACTTCCGCACGGCCATGAACATGTCGCCGACCACCTTGACCGAGCGCCTGTCCCGCCTGTGCGATGCCGAGATCCTGCGCCGATCCGGCGAGGGCGCCGCGCGCGAATACCGCCTGACCCCGCGCGGGCGGGCGCTGTTCGCGATCTTCGCGTTCCTGCTCGCCTGGTCGGAGCTCGCACACCCGGACGCGCCCGAACCCGGTCTGCGCATCCGCCACCGCGAATGCGGCACCCCGCTCGCGCCCGCCCTGCGCTGCCGGGGCTGTGACGCCGAACTCGACCGCCCCGACGTCCGATTCGAACCGGTCGCCCAGTCGGTGCTCGACCGCCTGGCCTGAGCCGCCCACCGGCGCCCTTGACACCCTCGCTTGAGACGCGTATCACTTCAATAACTGTAGTGAAGGGCAGGCGACTCATGACGCTCAACGAAGAACTCATCGCACCGGCGGCGCAGGCGCTGACCAATCCGTACCTGGAGGGCATGTACGCGCCGACCGCGGACGAGATCACCGCGACCGACCTCGCCGTCCTGCACGGCGAACTCCCCGCCGACCTCGACGGCGTCTACGTTCGCAACGGCCCCAACCCCCAGTTCGCGCCGATCGGCCGCTACCACTGGTTCGACGGCGACGGCATGCTGCACGCGGTGCATTTCGAGCACGGCAAGGCCACGTACCGCAACCGCTACATCCGCACCCCCGAGTTCGAGGCCGAGCGCGCCGCCGGAACCGCCCTGTGGCGCGGCGTGATCGAGCCCTGGGACGACAACCCGCCCGGCGATCGCCGGGAACGCAACTCGGCCAATACCGACGTCGTCTTCCATCACGGCAACCTGCTCTCGCTCTGGTACCGCGCCGGCAAACCCTATGCGCTGGACCCGATCAGCCTGGAGACCCGCGGCGTCGACACCTTCGGCGGCACCCTGCCCGGCGAGATCTCCGCGCACGCCAAGGTCGACGAGCGCACCGAGGAATTCATCTTCTTCGACTACGGCATCCACGCGCCCTACCTGCGCTACGGCATCGCCGACCCGTCCGGCACGGTCACCCACTACACCGGCCTCGAACTGCCCGGTCCGCGGCTGCCGCACGACATGGCGATCACCGAGAACTACTCGATCCTGATGGACCTGCCGCTCTACAACGACCCGCGCGCGGCCGCGGCGGGCCGATTCAAGCTGTTCTTCGACCGCGACCTGCCGAGCCGTTTCGCGGTGCTGCCCCGCCGCGGCGACGGCACGCAGGTCCGCTGGTTCGAGGCCGCGCCCGGCTACATCTATCACACGGTCAACTCGTGGGAGGAGGGCGACGAGATCGTCTTGATCGCCTGCCGGGTCAGCAAGCCGAGCCCCGTCTCCGACCGCACCAACCCGCTCGCTCAACTGCTGGCCTACCTGCGCCCCGAGGCCACACTGCACAGGTACCGCTTCAACTTGCGCACCGGCGCCACCATCGAGGAGCCGATGGACGACGTCAACACCGAGTTCCCGGCGATCGATCAGGGCAGCACCGGGCAGCGCGGCCGCTGGTCCTATCAGATGCGGTTATCCGTGGACAGCACAATGCTTTTCGACGCGGTGATCAAGTACGACCTGCGCACCGGCGCGAAGCAGACCCAGCCGTTCGGCGACGGCTTCTTCGGCAGCGAACTCACCGTGGTGCCCCGGCCGGACGCCCGCGACGAGGACGACGCCTGGCTGACCATGTTCGCGTTCAACAGCCACACCCAGCTGTCCGAGGTGTGGATCTACGACGCGGCGGACCTCGCCGCCGGTCCCGTCTGCCGCCTCGGCCTGCCCACCCGCGTGCCGCTCGGCTTCCATGCCACCTGGGTCAGCGGTGCGCGGATGCGCGCGGCCGCCCATCCGGTCGGGTGAGCACCGTCGATCACCGGCTGAGCGTGAGCCTGCCGTACTGGCAGGACCGCGATCCGCTGGACGCGCTCGCCGTCGCCGAGGCCGCCGACGAACTCGGCTACCACCGCCTGTGGATCGGCGAAATGGCGACCTTCGACGCCTTCGCCCTGGCCACCGCCGTCGGCCTGGCTCCGGGCCGGATCCCGCTGTGCCTCGGACCGTTTGCCGTCGACGTCCGCACGCCCGCCACCATCGCCATCGGTGTCGCGAGCGTCGCGGCACTCACCGGCCGATCCGTCGATGTGGCCATCGGCAGCTCCAGCACGGTGGTGGTGAGCGGCTGGCACGGTCGCGAACGGCGACGCACCGCAACGCATCTGGAGGAGTCGGCGCGGATCCTGCGCGGATTGCTCGCGGGGGACAAGGTCGACTTCGAGGGTGTGGTGGAGCGGACGGCGGGCTATCGTCTCCGTCTCACGCCGCCGAAATCATCCCTGACCGTCGCCGCCTTCGGTGCCCGCGCGTTGGCCGCGGCCGCCCGCACCGCCGATCGCGTGGTGCTGAATCTGGTCACCCCGGAACAGGTTTCACGATGCGCCGAGATAGTGCGTCGGGCGGCGAAGGAGGCGGGACTGCCGGCGCCCGCACTCTCGGTGTGGGTCACCGCCGCCGCCGACCCGACGGCCGACATCCGCGCGACCGTCCGCCGCGGCGTAGTGGGCTATCTCCGGGCGCCGGGCTACGACGCCATGTTCGAGGAGGCGGGCTTCGGCGAGATCGTGCGCCTCGCCCACGGCGGCGCACACCCGCGTGACGTCCTGGCCGCCGTACCCGACGAATTACCCGCAGCCGTAGGCATGTTCGGCGATACCGCCACGCTGACCCATCGGCTCGCCGCGTACCGCCAAGCCGGCGCCGACGAAATCGTGGTGGTGCCGGCCACTTCGGCCGAGGACCCGGCAGGCAGGCACACGCTCGAAGCCCTCGCGAGGATCGACCATGCCTGACGCCTACCTCTACGACGCGATCCGGCTACCCCGCGCCCGGGTCCGCAGAACCGGCGGCACCCTCGCCGAGGTCCCGCCCTACGAACTCTTCGGTCAACTGCTCGTCGCGCTCGAAAACCGTTCACTGAGCCCCGATTCCGTCGACGACATCCTGGTCGGCGTCAGCACGACGGCGGGGGAGCAGGGCGGCAACCTCGCCCGCGCCGCTGCCCTCTGGGCCGGCTGGCCCGACCGAGTACCGGGCGGCGTGGTGTCCCGGCTGTGCTGCTCCGGCCTCGACGCGATCGAGAGCGCGGCCGCCCGGGTCGTCGCCGGCTACGCCGACGTGATCGTCGCGGGCGGAGTCGAATCGATGTCGCGCGTCCCGATGCTGTCCGACCGGCCCGCCATCGCCGTGGACCCCGACCTCGGCGAACGCACCGGATTCGTCACGATCGGCGTATCCGCCGATCTCACCGCCGCGGCCAACGGCATCACCCGCGCCGAACTCGACGCCTACGCCGTGCGCTCACACCAGAAAGCCACCGCCGCACCGAGTTCCGACTCCGTGATCCCGGTCCGCACAGGCGGCACCGGGTTGCTCGACGCGGACGAGGGCGCCCGAGCCGATGCGAGCGACGACGCGTTCGCCGCCCTACCCGCCCTATTCGGCGACGATCCGGCCTGGGCGCGGGTGGCCCGCCGGCTACCCGGTTCGCCGCGCCCAGCGGACGGACTGCACACCATCGCCACCGCACCCCAACTCGCCGACGGCGCCAGCGCCCTGGTCGTCGGCAATCACCGCGCCGGACAACTGCTCGGCCGCCCACCCATCGCCGCCATTGTGGGCACCGCGCAAACGGCGGTGCGCTCCCCGCTCCTGACCGCACCGGCCCTCGCGGCCAGGCTCGCCCTCGACCGCGCGGGGCTCACCGCCGCCGATCTGCACGTGGTGGAGGCCAACGAATCCTTCGCTGTCACACCGATTCTGCTCACCAGGGAGCTCGCCCTCGACGAGCACCTGGTCAACCCGTCCGGCGGCGCCCTGGCCGTCGGACATCCGCTCGGGGCGACCGGCGGCAACCTGATCGTCCAAGCGCTCGACGCGCTCACGCGCACGGGCGGCGAACACGCGCTGGTCACCATTCCCGCGGCCCTCGGGCTTGGCTCCGCGGTCGTGCTGCGGCGTCTGAATTGAAGGAACACCCATGGTCGACGCACCGATCACCGCGGCCGAGGTAGCCGCCGCCAACGCCGCCGCGGCCGCCGATCCCGGCGGGCCCGCCCCTACCTGCCACCCGGCCGACACGGTCCGCGAATATCTCGAACGTGGCTGGTGGCAACCGGATACGCTGCCGGAACTCCTGCTGCGCCGGGTGGCCGTCGCACCGAACGCGCCCGCCATCACCGACCCGGCCAACCTTGCCGCATTGACCGGTGCGCAACCGGAGACCCTGACCTGGCGCGAACTCGACGAGCGCGGTAGCGATCTCGCGGCGGTGCTGTACCGCAACGGCATTCGGCAGGGCGACACCGTCGCGATCCTGCTGCCGAACTCGATCGCGTTGACCGCCACCTACTTCGCGCTGTGGCGGCTCGGCGCGGTCGCTACCCCCATGCCCGCCTCCTACCGCCGCCACGAGCTGTCCGGCATCGTCGCGGCGGCCGACGCGAAGGCGATCATCACCGCGGGCGAGCTGTCCGGGCGTGAACTCGCCCGCGAGGCACTGGAAGTCGCCGACACCGTCTTCGCGTTCGGCCCCGGCGTGCCCGGCGACGCGATTCCCCTCGACGGCCCGGCCGACGCCGCCGACCGCGAACGCCTGCGCTGCTACGTTCGCGGACTGACGGTTTCGGTCAACGACCGCGTCACCGTCTGCTGGACGAGCGGAACCGAGGCCGCTCCCAAGGGCGTTCCCCGATGCCACGGCGACTGGATCGCCATGGCCTGGGGCGTCCAGGACGGACTGCACCTCACCGCGGAGTCCGTGCTGCTCAACCCCTTTCCCATGGTCAACATGGCGGGCTTCGCGGCGGCGTTCCTGCCGTGGCTGCTCACCGGCGGCCACCTGGTGCAACACCATCCCTTGGACCTGCCGGTGTTCCTCGGCCAGATCGCCCGGCACCGGGTGACCCACACCAGCATGCCGCCCGCCCTGCTGACGATGCTGCTGCACAACGAACCCCTGCGTGCCTCGGCCGATCTGTCCTCGCTGCAACGTGTCGGCTCCGGTGGTGCGCCGCTGCCGCCCAGCGTTGTTCGCGGCTGGCAGGACCAGCTCGGCATCGAGGTACTCAACTTCTTCGGCTCCAACGAAGGGGTGTCCCTGCTCGGGGCTCCCGCAGACTTCCCCGATCCGGAGATCCGCGCCCGATATCTGCCGCGCTACGGAGCGCCGGGCGTCCGCTGGTCGACCCGCCTGGCCGAGCGCACCCTGGTCAAACTCGTGGACGTCGGCACCGGCGCCCCGGTCACGGAAGTCGGTGGTATCGGCGAACTCCGGCTGCTCGGCCCCGCCGTCTTCGGCGGCTACCTGCCCGGGACGGCAGCGGCCGAACCGTTCGACGACGACGGCTTCCTGTGCAGCGGAGACGTATTCGAGCTCTGCGGCCCCGAGGGCCGCTACCTGCGTTTCGTCGACCGGATCAAGGAGATCATCATCCGCGGCGGGATGAACATCGCCCCCGCCGAGATCGAGGGCCTGCTCGCCGACGCGCCCGGCGTCGCCGACGTGGCGGTGGTCGGTTACCCGGATCCGGTGCTGGGCGAAAAGTGTTGCGCCGTCGTCGTTCCCGCTCCCGGCGCGACCGTCACCCTGGACGGCCTCGTCGACCATCTGCGCGCCCACGAGGTGGCGTCGTTCAAATTGCCCGAGCGACTGGAGATCGCCGAGTCGCTGCCCCGCAATCCGGTCGGCAAGCTGCTGCGCCGCGCGTTGCGGGAGACGCTTCTGGACGACCCGTCGACTACCAACCACACGTAGGAGTTCCCATGCCCACCAGCACCATTCACCTACTCGGCGGCAGCCAATCCGACTTCGCCGTCAACTGGCATCGCGCGGGGAAGGGCTTCGACGCGCTCATCGGCGAGGTGGTCGGCGCGACCCTCGCGGCGACGGACGTCGCGCCGAGCGAGATCGGCGTGATCCACGTCGGAAACGCGTTCGGCCAGTTGTTCACCGGCCAGGGCCAGCTCGGCGGCATGCCGGCCACGGTCATCCCGGAGCTGTCCGGGATACCGGCGAGCAGGCACGAAGCCGCCTGCGCCTCCGGCAGTATGGCGTTGCTCGCGGCCATGGCCGACCTGGAGTCCGGTCGCTACGACTGCGCGCTCGTGGTCGGCGCCGAGCTGGAGAAGACCGTGCCGGGCGACCAGGCCGCGGGCTATCTCGGCGCCGCCGCGTGGGTCGGCCACGAGGCGCAGGACGTGAAGTACGTGTGGCCCACCATGTTCGCCGAACTGGCCGACGAATACGACCGGCGCTACGGACTGGACGACACGCACCTGCGCGCGATCAGCGAGCTCAACATCACCAGCGCCCGCGCCAACCCGCTTGCGCAGACCCGGAATTGGACCTTCACCCCGGACAGCTTCGGCGCCGACGACACCGCGAACCCGCCGGTGGCCGGTCGGCTCCGCCGCCAGGATTGCAGCCAGATGACCGACGGCGCGGTCGCGGTGATCCTGGCGTCGGATCGATTCCTGGCCCGCCGCAGCGACTTACGCCGCGCGGAGCGCGCCGTGATCACCGGCTGGGGCCATCGCACCGCGCCGCTGTCGTTGGCGCAGAAGCTGACTGCCTCCGCCGGCCAGCCGTACGTGTTCCCGCATGTGCGCCGGACGATGCTCGACGCACTGGGACGCGCAGGCCTGCCCGACATCGACGCGGTCGACGGTGTCGAGGTACACGACTGTTTCTCCATGTCGGAATACATGGCGATAGATCATCTGGGCATCACCGGCCCGGGGGAGAGTTGGAAAGCGGTGGAGGGCGGCGATATCGGGCGTGACGGCCGGATTCCGGTCAATCCCGGCGGCGGATTGATCGGGGGTGGTCATCCGGTCGGCGCGACTGGTGTACGAATGGTACTCGATGCCTACAAACAGGTCACCGGGAAAGCAGGAGCTTACCAAGTGCCGGACGCGCGCCGGTTCGCCACCCTCAACATCGGTGGGAGCGCCACGACCGCAGCGAGTTTCGTCGTGGAGAGCCAGACGAAACGGTCATAGTGAAGTCGGCTCGTTCCTGATCGCGCCGTATTCGCCGCCGGGGCAAAGACACTCGGACCCGCCACGCGACAACGGCAACCCTGCGGTTGCGGATCGTCGTGCCTGTTCTATGATCATCCAGGAAACGCGTTCGCGGCACGCCGCATTCTCCCGGCAAATCGACGGTTTTCGCTGGCAACGGTGCGTCGACGGCGAATGCGATGTAGCCTTCCCACGCGTGATCACTTGTCTGCCATCGAATCTCCTCTTGGAGCCGAAATGACCATCCAGCATCCCATTGAGGACGAGGTCACACAGCTGGCACGGCGGGTCGAGAAGGCCCGTGGCCGGCTGGCATACCAATTCGATCCCGCGTTGACCGAAGCGCTGTCCGAGGACGAGCTGCTAGCCGAACGCGAGCTTGCCGAGAAGATCCGCGGGCAAGACCGTGGTCAGCGCTGGAAAGAGGCTCAAGCCGCCGCGGGAGCGGCCGACCGCGCCAGGCAGACCACCGAAGCGATCGAGAAGGCCGACATGCGAGATCTACTGGTGGCCCGCAAGGCAATTGCCGCCCAGCGTCGTGAGTCGAGCCCGCACGCCAAACTGGCCTCCCTATATCGGCACCGCGCCTGGTCACTGCGGGCGCTGGCCGGTGTGGTCGCCGCGGGCATGCTCTGGTCCGCGGTCAACGTGCAGCACAACATCGCGCCCGGCGGCCCCGGTGACCCGCTGTACTGGTTCAGCTACCTGCTGGAAGGCATGATCAGCGTCTGCCTGATCATCATCATGATCGGCACCAACAAGGTGGCCGAGTGGGGTGTGGTCGACAACCGCAAGCAGGTCGTCGCCGCCGAGGTCGCCCTGCTCGGGCTGACCGTCACCCTGAACACGTATCCGTACCTGCGCGCCGAGCACTGGTACGACGCCGCGGTGCACGCGGTGGCGCCGGTGATGATCGGCGTCTCGCTGCTCATCCACGACGCCGCCAGCGCACGCTACGGCCTCGCCATCCACCGCGCCACCGACCAGGTCCGGGATCTGCCCGACCCGGCCGAGCAGATCCGCCGCACGCTGCCGAACCTCGCCAGCTACCGGATGCGCCGCCCGGCCGCGGCCGAGATGATGGCGTCCAGCGCGTTCGCCGAGCTGACCGTCGAGGCCGAACCGGATCCGCTCGCGGAACTGAACGCGGCTCCGGCGGGCATCGTCGATCCCGAGATCGAGGACGCACCGGCCGTCGTGATCGCCGACGAGGACGACACGCCGCCCGAGACCCCGGCCCCGGCCCGGTCCGCCTTCCGTTCGGCCGCCCCCGCGCCCTCGGCGAAGGTCGTGGCCGCCGCCACCCTCGGCAGCGACCTGTCCGACAGCACGGCCGAGACCCGGCCGGTGTCGAAGTCCGAGAACGGCTCCGCGGCCAGCGCTGCCAAGCCGGTCCAGGTCGACGAGCCGGCCGCGAAGAGCAAGCCGGTGAACGGCGAGCAGCACAGCGGCGTCGACAGCAAGCCGATCACCCCGGTGAACGGCGCCGGCGCGCCGACCAAGCCTGCCGCTGCGGCCGCCGCCAAACCGGTCGTCGCCCCGGCGGCCGCGAAGGCGACCACGCCGACCAAGCCGGTCACGCCGACCAAGCCCGCCGCGCAGGCCGCACCGGCCAAGCCGACCAAGCCCGCCGCGGAGAAGGTCGCCGCCACCCCGGCCGACCGCCCCTCCGCGACCGCGGCCGCATCCGCCACGACCGCCGCCATCAAGCGGCAGCCCGCGGCCGACGACAAGGCGACCACCGCGACCGATCCGAAGGGCGCCAAGGAGACTCCGGCCACCCCGGAGATCCACGACACCGGCCAGTTCCGCATCGCCGAGATCCTCGAACAGGAACTCGCCGAGTTGCAGGCCGCCCGCCGTCGCGCCCGGACCAGCCGCAAGACGTCCACCCCCGCGGCCGGTCGCGACCGCTGACGGTTCCGGGCGTACAACTCCATAAAGTCTTCAGCCGCTTCGTGTTTGCCCCGGAACCCGGGCACACGGGCGGCTTTAGACGGTCTGCCGCAGCGCGTCCAGCAACCAGTAGTGGACGGCGCCGACGGTAGTTTCGGTGCCGGTGATGTCGGCGGTGAGCCGCCAGAAGCGATGCAGCCGCGGATCGGTATCCGTCCCGCCGGTGGTGAGTAACGCGCGCCGGAACCGAGGCGTGTCCCGTTCGCGCCTGGCGGCCGCGTGCGCGTGCACGTACTGGTCGAGTTCGGCTCCCGGATGCGGGCTTTCGTGCGCCGCGACCACCGGCGCCGCGACCTCGAACGCCCCGGCCACCGAGGTGACGAATTGCAGCCGATCGCTGATCCGGTCGCGATCCGAGCGCCAGATCTGCTGCTTCATCGCCGTTTTCACCTGCGGGTCGGTGGTGAGGGCCGTGAGCTCGGCACACGCGACCACCTGCGCGGGGCAGGGCTCGCTGGGCATCGGCGGCACGTTCATATCGATGAACGAATCGAACTCCTCCTGCGGCAGCGGGCCCAGGATCGGCCGCCAGAACGCGACCACGCTGTCGATGACCACACTCCGATCGTGCACTCGGGCAAGCAGTTCCAACCGGCGCGCCCGCTCCTCCGGCGGCGCGCTCTCGATGGCCAGCAGTGTCGCCCGGCGCCAGCGCAGCGCCTCCAGTTCCGCGTCCAGCGCGGCGCGCTCCGCGGCGGCGACCTCGCTGATCGACTCGCTACCGTCCAGCACCCGCATGATCGCGGCCAGCGGCAATCCCATGGCGCGCAGCCGGCGAATCAGCAGCAGCCGATCCGCCGCGGCCGGGTCGAACACCCGATGACCGCCTCCGCTGCGGCGAGACTCCAGAACCCCGCTGTCACAGTAGAACCGGATCGTGCGCACCGGCACGCCGGTGCGGCGTGCCAACTCGCCGATGCTTACCGCGGCGTGAAGTGTGTCCTCGGTCACATCAACTTGCACCTCCACTTGAGTGGAGTTCTTACGGTAGTGGAACTTCGGACGAGAGGTTTGAGCTATGAACCACATCGAAACCATGACGGAAGAGGACATCTGGCGCGCCGTCGCCGCCGAGCGGCAGGCCATGGCCGACCTGCTCGCCGACCGCACGGAATCCGACTGGAATCACCAATCCCTGTGCGCGGACTGGCGGGTCCGGGACGTGGTCGCGCACGCGGTGCTGTGCACCCGCGCGAACCTCGGCTGGATCCTGATCAACCTGATCCGGGCCGGCGGCAGCGTGCACGGGGCGTTGCGGGACAGCGCCATCCGGCACGCGGACAGCGTCAGCACCCGGCAGCTGCACGCGGAGCTGCGGGCCAGCGTGCCGTCGCGGTTCTTCCCGGTCGGCACGGTGCCCACCGACCGGCTGCTGGACATGCTGGTGCACGTCCAGGACATCGCGATGCCGCTCGGCCTGGCCCGCGACGTGCCGTCGATTCCGGCGCGGGAGTCGCTGAATCGGGTGTGGGCCACCGGTTCCCGCTTCGGCATCGAAGAGCGGCTGACCGGCTATCGCCTCGTCGCGACCGACATCGACTGGTCGGCGGGTGACGGCCTGCGCGTGGAAGGAACCGCGGGCGCTCTGCTGTTGCTCGCCACCGGCCGGACCGTGGCTGCCGCACAGCTCACCGGCCCCGGCGCGGGCACCCTCGCCGCCACCCTGATCGCGGGCGCGGCCTAACCGCGGGGGCCGCCGCCGGTCGTGGCGGCCCCCGGTGCGCTCAAGACGGCTTGACGGCCGTCAAATACCGCATGCGGTTGAACATCTGGGCGAACGGCTCGAGCATCGCGGTGAGCGGCCGGTCGAACCGCTCGGCCAGTTCCTCGGGTGACGCGGTGGTCGTGGTCCAACCCTGCGTGGTCAGCCACTCGGCCGGATCCGCGCGATCGTCGGTATACAGCAGGTCGGTGATGTCCAGCTTGCCGTAGGGGGTATCCCGCAGTCGCTCCGCCCGGAAGGCGGCGAGCTGTTCGAAGTCCACGTCGGGGTCGAAGGCGTCGCAGGCGACGCTGCTGCCCGGCGCGGAAAGCTGATCGATGCGCGCGAACAGCGCGTCCTGCGCGGCGCCGGGCAGATACGGGAGCAGTCCCTCGGCCGACCACACCGTGGGCCGGGCCGGGTCGAAGCCCTCCTCGATGAGCGCGGCCGGCCAGTTCTCCCGGAGATCCGCGACCACCTCCCTGCGGTCCGCCTTCGGCGTGGCCCCGGCGTCGGCGAGGACCTGCCGCTTGAACTCCAGCACCTTGGGCTGGTCGATCTCGTAGACGACCATGTCCTGCGGCCAGTCCAGGCGATAGGCGCGGGCATCGAGTCCGGCGGCCAGGATCACCGCCTGGCGCACCCCGTTCGCGGTCGCCGCGAGAAAGTGATTGTCGAAGAACTTGCTGCGCAGGCCCATGAATTCGGTGCCGAGCGGGCTGTCCGCCCACACGTCCGGCTCGTTGATCAGCCGATTCGTATCCGGATCGCCTGCCGCCGCGACGAACAACGCGGCGAATTCGTCGTGGACCAGGGCGTCGGGTTGCTTCGACTCGGCCGCTCGGAGCGCCGCGACGAACAGTGCGGTCATCCCGACGCTGCTGACGATGTCCCAGGTATCACCTTCGGTACGCATGCTGCTCTCCTCGAAGTCTTCGAATGACCAGCGCGACAAGCGATCCCGGTCGGATAAGCACGCGAACCACGGTGTCGGCCTGGCACTGACGCTGCTGTCGATAAAGGGTCGAGCGGTAACCAGAATTGATCCTACGACTGAGCGGTCTGTTTTGCAGAACGCGTGGTCAGGGCCGTGGATCGGCGAGCGCCCGCTCGGCCGCCGCGCGCAGCTCCGCCAGTTGGGCTCGCTCCGCCGGGCCGTAGTCGCGCGCGTGGTCGTCGAGCACGCAGACCGTCCCGTAGACGCTGCCGTCCGGATTGTGCACCGCCAACCCGAGGTAGTTGACCAGCCCGAACTCCACCTCGTCCGCATTGCCGGCGAAGGCAGGGTCGGCGCGCGAATCGCGGACGAACAGTTCGGCATCGTTGTCCACGACCCGCTCGCAATACAGCTCCTGTGCCGCCGCGAAGGCCGCGCCCTTCTCACCCTCGGCGCCGACGGGGTAGTGAACCTCCGCCGCACCGGCTGTCGCCTCGACCGCCATGTGCGTCGGCGTGGACCGCATCACCAGCACCGACCGCACCCCGAGCGCGGTCGCGGTCTGTTCGAGCAACGGTTCGATCGACCGGAACTGCGCACTGCTGTCGGACATGACGACCTCTCTCGGCTCGCGACACGGGACAAGTCGTCCACTCTCCCCGGCGAACCGCGCGGTGGCCACGATTGCGCTCACCCTGCGGCGAACCGCGGGTTCAGGCGACGATCCGGGCGTAGGCGCCGCGGATGTGCGACTCGGCATCGGTGAGGTAATCGGCGAGCATCCGCTCCGCCTCGACGGATCGTCCGGCGATCATCGCCGTGTAGATCTCGTGATTGCGGGCCAGATAGGGCTCGTGGAAGGTGAGCGGATCGGCCATCACATGGAAGACCAGCCGCAGTTCGTTCCACACGCTCGCCATCATCTCGTCCAGCCGCTTGCTCCGGTTGAGTGCGGCGATCGCCTTGTGGAAATCGATGTCGGCCGTGCCCACCCCGGTCCAATCCTGTTCCGCCGCACACGCATCCGCGCGCGCCAGGGCGGCGGCGAGCTCGGCCGGGTCCTGATCGCTGCCGAATCCGTGCACCGCCGCGCCCTCGACGACCCTGCGGCACTGATAGAGCTCCGCGACATCGTCGGCGGTCGGAATGCGCACGAACGCACCGCGGTTGAGCTCGTGGTTGACCAGCCGCTCCTCGATCAGCGAACGGAACGCCTCGCGCAGCGTATTGCGCGAAACGCCCAGCGCCGCACAGATATCCGGCTCGGACAAGCGCTGACCCGGCCGCAGTGACCCGTGCAGGATGCTCGCGCGCACGATGTCGGCGGTCTGCGAGCTCCGGCTGGACCTGGCGAGTAATCCCTTGTGTTCGGAAAGGGCCGTGTAGACGGGATCGGGCCGATCTACCGGTGTCGTCATCCAAACCTCCGCGGACCAGTGGCTTTGCCGTTCGAGCATAACCCAGGGATCGCACGCCCAGCCGACGATCCAACTTTAGGATTGCAGAATCGTTCAACGATCCGTACGCTGCTGTGACGTACGTCGCTCTCCTGAGCTCGAGCATTGCGAGGCATCCATGAGCCTTTCCACAGACCTCCCGGTGGACCCCGCCGAGAAGTCCCAACCCTTCGACTGGTTCCGCACCCTCAGCGCCAAAGGCAAGAAGGCCTTCCTCGGCGCGTTCGGCGGATATGGCTTGGATGCCTACGATTTCCAGGTTCTGCCCTTGGCGCTGGGCGCCATTTCCTCCTACTTCGTGATCAGCTCCGGCAAGGCCGGCCTGCTGACCACGGTGACGCTGTTGGTGTCCGCGCTCGGCGGCGCGCTGGCCGGCGTGCTCGCCGACAAGATCGGCCGAGTGCGCACCCTGCAACTCACCGTCGCCACCTACACCCTGTTCACGGTGCTGTGCGGCTTCGCGCCCAACTTCGAGACGCTGCTGGTCTTCCGCGCCTTCCAGGGCCTCGGCTTCGGCGGCGAATGGGCGGCGGGCGCGATCCTGGTCGCCGAGTACGCGCAGACCAAATACCGCGGCCGGACGGTGGCCTATGTGCAGAGCGCGTGGGCGGTCGGCTGGGGCTTGGCGGTGCTGGTCTACACG
Organism: Nocardia sp. NPDC056564; assembly: GCF_042793755.1. Taxonomy (NCBI): domain Bacteria; kingdom Bacillati; phylum Actinomycetota; class Actinomycetes; order Mycobacteriales; family Nocardiaceae; genus Nocardia; species Nocardia sp. NPDC056564. The sequence continues at coordinate 607,954 of NZ_JBHTUR010000003.1, read as the reverse complement.
CTGGTCTTCCAGTTCGTCAGCGAGGACCTGGCCTGGCGGGTGCTGTTCTGGACCGGCGCGCTGCCCGCGCTGCTGATCATCTGGGTGCGCCGCAACCTGACCGACTCCGACACCGTCACCCAGCGGCGCGAATCGGCGGGCAAGCGGGCCGGTTCGTTCGCCGCGATCTTCCGGCGCGACCTGGTGCGGACGACGCTGTTCGCCTCGGTGCTGGCCACCGGTGTGCAGGGCGGCTACTACACCCTCGCGACCTGGCTGCCGACCTATCTGAAGAAGAGCCGTCACCTGAATGTCGTTGGTACCGGCGGCTATCTGTTCATGCTGATCGGCGGCGCGTTCCTCGGTTACGTCACCGGCGGCATCCTCGCCGACCGGATCGGCCGCAAGCGCACCATCCAGCTGTTCGCCGTGCTGTCCGTCGCGTTCATGGTCGCCTACATCCAGGTGCCGGAGGGGGCGAACACCATGGTGCTGATCCTGGGCTTCCCGCTCGGATTCTGTACCGCCGCGATCTTCTCCAGCTTCGGCTCGTTCCTTTCGGAGCTGTATCCGACCGCGTCGCGCGGCACCGGGCAGGGCTTCACCTACAACTTCGGCCGCGGCGTCGGCGCGGTATTCCCCACGGTCGTCGGGTTTCTGGCCTCCACGACGCTGGGGTTGGCCGGTGCCATGATGTTCGGCGCCTTCGGCTATGTCCTCGCTGTGCTCGCGTTGTTCGGCCTGCCGGAGACCCGCGGCCGCGAATTGGCCTGAGGGAGTGTCGATGTCCGCGATCACCGGGCCGTCCGCACCGTTGCGTATCCTGCCCGCGGGAGATCGGTCGCTGCTCGTCGCGCCCGACCGGCACGCCGACCTGGCCGCGTTCATCGACCTGCTGCGACGCGAATTGCCGGTCGGTGTCAGCGATGTGCTGCCCGCCGCGCAGACGGTACTGGTCACGCTGCACGATGCGGCGGACCTGCGGGCGGTCGAAGAGCAACTGCGGCAGCTGTTTCGGAGTGGGCAGGGTGCCGGAGCGGTCGCGGCGGAACCGGAGTCGATGTGCGTGATTCCGGTCCGCTATGACGGGCCGGATCTGGAAAGTGTTGCGGCACAGCTGGGCATCTCGGTCGCCGAGCTGGTCGCCGCGCACACCCGGGCGGTGTGGCGGTGTTCGTTCATCGGATTCGCCCCCGGCTTCGGCTATCTCGAAACCGGCGGGTCCGGCCTCGCCGTGCCGCGCCGGGCGGAGTCGCGGACCGCCGTGCCCGCGGGCTCGGTGGCCTTGGCCGACGGCTACAGCGCCGTCTATCCCCGGCGTTCACCCGGCGGCTGGCAGCTCATCGGCACCACCGATCTGCGGATGTGGGACCCCGACCGGGCCGAGCCGTCGCTGCTGCGCCCGGGCACCCTGGTCCGGTTCATCGAGGAGGGGACGCAATGAGCTCGACGGTTCGCACCGTGGTGCGGGTTCTCGACGCGGGTGCGCTCAGCACCATTCAGGACCTCGGCAGGCCCGGCTGGTTCTCGGTCGGCGTCGGGGTGTCCGGTGCGGCCGACCGGGGTTCGCTGCGGTTGGCGAATCGATTGGTCGGCAATCCGGAGGACGCCGCGGGCATCGAAACCTTGCTCGGCGGACTGGAACTGGTAGCGGAGGCACCGGTGCTGCTCGCGGTGACCGGTGCTGACGCGCCGATCACCGTGGACGGCATGGCGGAGGCCAATTCCTCGGTGCTGGCGCTGCGCACCGGACAGCGATTGAAGCTCGGCACGGCCGCCGCCGGGTTGCGCGTGTACGTCGCGGTGCGCGGGGGCATCGCCGTGGACGAGGTGCTCGGCTCGCGCAGTCGGGACACCCTCGCCGGTCTCGGCCCGGAGCCGCTTGCCGCGGGTCAAGCGCTGAGTGTCGGCGCGGCGGACCGGTACCCGTGGCCGAATGTCGCTGTGGCGCCGGTGCGCTCGATGACCACGGGGATCGTCACCGTCCGGGTCCAGCTCGGGCCGCGAGACGACTGGTTCACCGAGCCGCGGTCGCTGTTCACCGGCGTCTGGGCGATGACCGACCGGGCCGACCGGGTCGGCGTCCGGCTGGCCCGGGTCGGCGACGCGGCGCCGCTGACCCGGATCAACGACAAGGAGCTGCCCACCGAGGGCATGCCGCTCGGCGCCATCCAGGTGCAGCCGAGCGGTGAACCGGTGGTGTTCCTCGCCGATCACCCCATCACCGGCGGCTATCCGGTGATCGGGACGGTCGTCACCGCCGACGTCGACCTGCTCGCGCAGCTACGTCCCGGCCAGCACCTGCGGTTTCGCCCGGCCGCGCCCTGACCGGCTTATGCACACTGCACAGCGGCATCCGGCAAACCCCGGCCGTTTGCGTAGTGACACACCGGCGAACCGTCGTGTGAACTGAGACCCTCTTTCGGTCCGTCGGGCGCTCGATGGTGTCCCGGTTGGCGGCCGCCGTTCTCGGCGGCTTCTGGCTTCGATGTCGTCTTCGCCTGAGAGGTACTCCGCTCGTGCTCCGTGTCTGTCGTGCCACATTCACCGCAGGTTTCACGCTCGCGCTGTCCCTCGCGGTCGCCGCCCCGGCCACCGCGGGACCGGATCTGCCGAACACCGGCCAGGTGGGCGCTCAGCCCGCCTGGCCGGTGCGGCCCGACGAGAACCAACTCCCGCCGCTGCCCAGGGAAACGGACATCTACTCGGTCATTCCCGTGCCCATGCCCAAGGACGACCGGTGGTACGACGACCCGGCCGACCTCGACCGCTATGCCAACGGCGACGTGATCCGCAAGCGCGTGGTGACCAGCTATCTGCTGGCCGTGCCGTGGCCGCCGGTGCACACCGAACAGATCCTGTACCGCAGCACCGACAGCCGTGACCGGCCGATCGTCACCGCGACCACGGTCATGATTCCGGGCATCCCGTGGCTCGGCCCCGGCCCGCGCCCGGTCATCTCCTACCAGGAGGCGATCGACGGCCTCGACCCCGCCTGCAACCCGTCGCACACCGTGCGCGCGGGGACCATGAAGGAAACCCAGCTGCTGCTCCAGTTCCTCGGCGAGGGCATGGCGGTATCGGTGCCCGACTTCAACGGCAAGACCAGCACCACCCTCGCGCCGAGCGAAGGCCGGATGGTCCTCGACGGTGTCCGCGCTACCCGCCGCGGTGGTCTGGGCCTGGCCGATTCGCCGGTCGGGCTGTGGGGTTACTCCGGCGGCGGCAGCGCCACCGGCTGGGCGGCCGAACTGCACCGCGGCTACGCGCCCGAACTACCGATCAAGGGCAGCGCCCAGGGCGGCGTCCCCGGCGACAAACACGCGATGACCATGTTCGCCATGGACGCGGGCACCGGTCCGGCCGGCCAGGCCGATTTCGTCGGCTGGATCTGGCTGATCGGATTGTCCAGGGAATACCCGGATTTGATCCCGCTCGACAAGTTCCTCACCGCCGACGGCATGACCCTCGTCCACGACATCGACAGCCGCTGCCTCTACACCGCGGCCGCCACCGGCGCCTGGCGGCCGCTGAAGAACTACCTGAAGAACCCCGAGGCGTTCCTCGATCCCGACATCCAGAATGTCCTGCACCGAGACAGTCTCGGCTACGCGGATACCCCGGATGTACCGGTGGCCATGTGGCACTCCACGACCGACCCGATCATCCCCATCGCCGCCATCGAGCCCGTCGTGCAGCGCTACTGTGCGGCCGGCGCGAACCTGCGGTTCTTCAGAGTCCCCGCGACAGAACACATTTCGGCCGAACTGGTCGGCTATGAACCGTCACTGCTCTGGCTGACCGCCGTCCTCGCCGGTGGCGATCCCGGCCCGACCACCTGTTGAGCGCGCGTCGCCCGGGCGCAAGACCGCGCCGGGCGTCGGGCCGGACGGCAGAAAACCGGAGGTGATGAACTCGCGGATGTAGGCGTCGAGTCCCGCCTCGGTGATCGGCGGGCAGGCGATGCCGGTGTCGGCCAGGGCCGTCCGGGTGTGTGCGTCACTCCAGTCGAGGTTCGCGAGGCCGAGGTAGTTGGTGCTCAGCAGGGCGGCGCGGACGAGCGAATCGTCGCCGATCGCATTGCGCCGCTGGGATTCCTCGGCGAGGGCGGCACGGACGGTGTCGAGCGGGGCGACGGTCACCGGGAGACCGTGATAGCGCAGGCAGGTGAAGATGTCGCGGACCGTCACCGGGGTCTTGTTGACCAGGTGGTACACGGATTCCGAGCGGGGCCGGAGCGCCAGTTCGACGATCGCGCGGGCCACGTAGGTCACCGGAACCAGGGAAACCGTCGCCTCCCCGACGTCCGGTGCCAGGCCGAGGATCGCGGCGGCGCGGACCATGTTCCAGAACGAATCGTCGGCACTGTTCACGCCCGCCTTCAGATCGCCGCTGATGGTTCCCGGCCGGTAGATGCCGATCGGGACGCCGCGTTCGCCCGCCTGGCGGACCAGCTCTTCGGCGGCCCACTTGGAGCTGACGTAGCCGTTGTCGGAGAGCTGGTCGGCGCGCAGCCGGATGCTCTCCTCGATCACCGCCGGGGTCTGCGTCGCGGGGACGGTGGTGCCGAGGGTGGAGACGAAATGCACCGGCTTGAGCCGTCGGGTCGTCGCGAGACGGAGTACGTCCCGCGTCCCCTCGACGTTGGCCGGGCGTAGTCGGACGTACGGATCGATGTGATTGACCCGGGCGCCGTTATGCAGGATCACGTCAACGGTATCGGCGAGATGGGCATGGTCGGCGTCGGAAAGCCCCAGTCGCGGCGCGCCGAGATCGCCTGGGACAGCGACGATCCGGGCCGCGACGGCGTCGTCCCACAGCCGATAGCGATGCAGCGCCTGCCGGATCCGATCGCTGCCCTGCGCGGCGGTCTCGGACCGGACCAAGCACAACACCCTGGCGTCGGTGCGGGTCAGCAGTTCTCGGAGCAGATGGGCGCCGAGGAAGCCGGTCGCGCCGGTCAGCAGCACCGCCCGCGGCGGACCCGGGTGCGCGGGCAGGCAACCGTGGCCATCGATGCCGGCCTCGAGGACGGCGTCCTCGGCCGGTGTGGTGGCCACGGTCCGCTCCGCGGCGCCGGTGAGCTGAGCGGCGAGGCCGCCCACGGTGGGCGTGGTGAGCAGCGCCGCCATCGGCACGTCGCGCTCGAGCCGGGACGAAAGTCGTTGGTGCAGAGTGAAAGCCAGCAGCGAGGAACCGCCGAGCTCGAAGAAGTCGTCGGCGACCCCGATCGGGGCGACGCCGAGGACCTCGGCGAAGACCTCGGCGATCGCCCGTTCGAGGTCGGTCGACGGTGCGACACCGTCTCGGGCGGCGAAGACCGGCTGGGGGAGTGCCGCACGATCGAGCTTGCCGCTGGTGTTGACCGGCAACGCGTCGAGCACCATCACCGCCGCCGGCACCATGTACGCGGGCAATCCGCGGGATACGCGCTGCCGCAGCGAATTCGGGTCGGCGACCAGATCGGGCGCCGCGACCACGTAGCCGACGAGACGGTCACCGGCGTCGGAGTGCTGCACGGCGACTGCCGCCTGAGCGACGGCGGGATCGGCGAGCAACGCGGTCTCGATCTCGCCGAGTTCGATCCGGTGCCCGCGCACCTTGACCTGAAAATCGCTGCGTCCCAGGTATTCCAGTGTCCCGCGCGGGTGCCAGCGGACCAGGTCCCCGGTGCGATACATGCGCGCCCCGCGCCCGGCCGGGTCCGCGACGAACCGTCCGGCGGTGAGCCCGCTCGCGCCGTGATAGCCGCGCGCGAGTTGTATCCCGGCCAAATACAGTTCGCCGACCGCGCCCACCGGCACCGGCCGCAGCCGGGCGTCGAGCACCACGGCCCGCGAATTCCATTCCGGCACACCGATCGGCACGGTGGCCGCCGGATCGGCGGGATCGAACCGATGCTCGGTGATGCTGACCGCGGCCTCCGTCGGCCCGTACAGGTTGTGCACCTCGGCGCTGCCGATCGCGTCGAATGCCCGCGCCGTCTCCGGTGCCAGCGCCTCGCCGATAACGAAAACGGCACGCAGAGAAGATACTTCGGCGGGCGTCGCATGACCGGCGAACGTGGTGAGCATCGTGGGCACGAAATCGGTGAGCGTGACCCGATGCGCGGCGATCAATCGGCACAGCGCCGCCGGATCGCGATGGTCGTCCGGCCCGGCGATCACCATCCGCGCGCCGGCCCGCAGCGGCAGGAAGTATCCCCACAGCGACACATCGAACGTCACCGGAGTCTTCTGCAAGTAGACGTCGGTGGCGTCGACGCGGTACCGATGCCGCATCCAGTCGAGCTGGTTGACGATCGCCTCGTGGCTGACCACGACGCCCTTGGGGCGGCCGGTCGACCCGGAGGTGTAGATGACATACGCTGGATGCGCACCCCGCAACGGCGTGCGCCGCTCGTCTCGGCGCACGGGTGCGGAGTCCAGGTCCGTCAGCTCGAGGGTGTCGACGGCGTGCGCGGCCGGGCCGGTGAACCCGTCTCCGCTGGTGGTCAAGACACAGTGCGGCGCAGCCGAATCCAGCACGTGCCCGATCCGTTCGGCCGGATGATCCGGATCGATCGGGACCCACGCGCCGCCCGCTTCGGCGATAGCGCACAGCGTCACGACCTGATCGATGGACCGGCGCATGGCCACCGCGACGACGGTCTCCGGGCCGACGCCCCGCCCGATCAGCCACCGCGCCAACCGGTTACACCGGTCCCGGAGCTGCGCATAGGTCAGCGTCGCCGATCCGGAGATCAGGGCGACGGCATCCGGCGTCGCCTCGGCATGACGCTGCAGCGCCGCACCGAGCGGTTCGGGCGTGACCGCGTGATCGGCGCCGGCCGACCAGGACTCGATCAGCCGCCGCTCGTCCGGATGTACCAGATCCAGATCGCCGACCGCCCCGGCCGGATCGGCGGCCACCTGATGCAGCACACGAATGTAGGCGTCGAGGAACCGCTGCACCGTCGGCTCGTCGAAAAGGTCGGTGGCATAGCCGAACCGGATGATGATGTGGCCTGGTGTCCCGTCGTCCGCGTGCTCGTCCACCACGGCGATGTGCAGATCGGTCTTCGCCGTCCGGGTATCGATGTCGAGCCCGGAGAATGTCAGGCCGGGCAGCTCGAGGCTGGCCTTGCCGAAGTTCTGGAACGCGAACCCGACCTGATACAGCGGATGCCGCCCCGGCGACCGCACCGGGTTCACCGCGTCGACGACATGCTCGAACGGCACGTCGGAGTGCGCGAAGTTCGCCAGATCGCGCTCCCGCGTCCGGTCGAGCAGCGCGGCGAAACTCTCCCCGGGATCGATCCGGGTCCGCGACACCGTCGTGTTGACGAACATGCCGACCAGCTCGTCCAGGGCCGCCTCGGCCCGGTTGGTCATCGGCACCCCGATGGCGATATCGGTGCTGCCGGACAGCCGGGACAGCAGCACGGCCAGCGCCGTGCGCATCACCATGAACAGCGTCGCCTTGTGCCGGCGCGCGACCGTGAGCAGTTCGCTGTGCAGACTGGCCGGCACCGGGCGCTGGATCGCCGCGCCCCGCAGCGACGCGGTAGCCGGCCGGGGCCGATCGGCCGGCAGGTCGAGCTCATCCGGCAGGCCGGCCAGTTCCGTGGCCCAGTAGGAAAGCTGCTGGGACAGCATGGAATCCGGGTCATCGCGCGAACCGAGCAACTCCTGCTGCCACAGCGCGTAGTCCGCGTACTGGATCTCCAGCGGACGCCACATCGGCGCGGCGCCCGCGGACCGGGCGGTATAGGCGAGGGCGAGGTCGCGGGCCAGCGGGGCCAGCGACGAGCCGTCGGCACAGATATGGTGCACCGCGCACACCAGCACGTATTCGCTCGCCGTCCGCAGCAGCCGAACCCGCAGCGGTACCTCGCTCGACACATCGAATCCGCGCCACAGGATCGCGCGGATGCGCTCGGCCACCGCGTCAGGGGACGCGGCGGGCAGGTCTTCCACCGCGAAATCGGCGACGACACTTTCCGTTTCCAGCGCCAGCTGGCGCGGACCGGTGGCATCGGCGGGATACATGGTGCGCAGAATCTCGTGCCGCGCAACGGTATCGGCGAACGCCGCGCGCAGGACGGCGATGTCCAGATCCCCGGACATGTTCAGCGCGAAGCCGATGTTGTCCACCGACGACTCCGGATCGAACTGATTGCGCAGCCAGAACCGCAGCTGTGCCGGCGACAGCGGCACCCGCTCCGGTCGTGGCCGGGCCAGCAGCGCGGGCCGCCCCGTGTCGAACCGCTGCGCCTGAATGGCCTTGGCCAACGCCGCCACCGTCGGATGATCGAACAGCAATCGAGTCGGAATCCGGGCCTGCCAGGTCTCGCTCAACCGCGCCGCCACCTGCGTGGCGAGCAGCGAATTACCGCCCGAGGCAAAGAAATCCGAGTCCGCGCCCAACTGATCCTGACCCAGCACCCGAGCGAACACCTCGGCGATCAGCTCCTCGCCGGGCCCGGACAGCGACCGGCACGCGAACTGTTCGACCGCGCGTAAGCGCAACGCCGCCCGGTCCGCTTTTCCGGTGGGGGTCAACGGAATCCGATCGATCACCGTGATCGAGCCGGGCAGCATGTACTGCGGCAGCTGACGCGCCAGCGCGTTCGCCAGATCGGCGGCGTCGAGCAGATGTCCCGGCTCGGCCTGGACGTAGGCAGCGAGCATGGTCTCGCCCGCCGGGGTCCGGCGGTCGACGGTGACCGCCGCCCGCACCCCCGACTGCCGGCCGAGCACCGATTCGATCTCGCCGAGCTCGATCCGGAACCCGCGCACCTTGACCTGATCGTCACTGCGCCCGAGGTATTCGAGGTCGCCGTTGGTGCCCCGGCGGACGATGTCGCCGGTCCGGTACATCCGCGTGCCGGCCGCGCCGTGCGGATCGGCCAGGAAGCGCTGTGCCGTCAAGCCGGACCGGGCGTGATAGCCGCGCGCCAGTCCTGGCCCGGAAACATACAGCTCACCCGCGGTACCGACACCGACGGGGCGAAGTCGCTTGTCGAGCACCCGGCAGTTCATGCCCGACAGCGCCGACCCGATGGTCACCGGATGGTCCGGCGCCAGCGGCGAACTGATCGCCACCATGATGGTCGTCTCGGTCGGACCGTAGCCGTTGAAGAACCGGCGACCGGGCGCCGCCCACCGACGAACCAGCGGCGCGGAACAGGTTTCGCCGCCGACGACGACCACGCGCAGCAGGTCGAGCCCGGCCGGTTCGAGCGAGGCCAGCGCCGACGGTGTCATGAACGCATGGCTGACCCGGTGCCGGGCGATCAGGCCCGCCAGCTCGGCGCCGCCGTACACGGTCGGCGGCACGATCACCATGGTGGCGGCCGCACCGACCGCGAGCAGCAATTCGAGCACCGACGCGTCGAAGCTGGGCGACGCGAAATGCAGGGTGCGCGCCGCCGGAGTGAGGGAGTACCTGGCGATCTGTTCGGCGCAGAACGCGGCGAGCCCGGCATGGGTGACCGCAACCCCCTTCGGCCTGCCGGTCGAACCGGACGTGTAGATCAGGTATGCGATATTCGAAATCCGCAGCAGCGCAGGACGATCGAGATAAGATATGGGGTTGGTGGATTCCGTCGAGGTGCGCAGCACGAACTCGGGATCGTCGATCGCCAGCCAGCGGACGCCCGCGGGCAGCGCGGGCGCGAATTCGCGGTTGGTCAGCCCGATCTCGGCGGCACAGTCGGTCAGCTGGAACCGGATCCGCCTGCGCGGCAGACCCGGATCGATCGGCACGAACGCGGCCCCGGTCTTCGCCACGGCCCACACCGCGAGCACCGAGTCGATCGACCGCGGCAGCGCCACCACCACGGCCGTCTCCGGACCGGCCCCCAGCGCGAGCAGGGTGCGCGCCAATTGCGCGGAGCGCGCGTCGAGTTGGCGGTAGGTGATCGAGCTGTCCCCGCACACCGCCGCGACGCCGTCCGGATTGCGTTCCACCGCCGCGGCGAGCAGCGCGGCGAGGGTGGGCGAATGCGATGCCGAGGTCCGGCGGGAACGTGCGCGCCGAGCGGCCGAGGGGGTCCGCTGAATACCACTGGTCAAGCTCTGGTCCCGCCATGCGAAGTGACAAAGGGGCATGATGGTACAACGCCGCCGTGGGGTTCACCACCGATGTAGGAACAGCTATAAGCGCACGTGCGAAGCCCGGTCGCACGGCGCGGAGCAGTACATTACGGTACTGAGTGGCAAGAGATTTCGAATTCCGAGGATTATCGTCCGACGTTTGTTCCTGCGCCGATTCCGGCCCGCGCCCAGCGCCGGCTCGGCTCCAGGCAACGCCGTTGCGCATCGGCGAACAGCCGCACGCTGTCCAGCCCCGGCCAGTCGGCGGGCAGCATCCGCTCGGGCAGGCCGGGATCGAGATACGGGATGATCCGCCACTCGTCCAGCAGCGGCACGAAGCGATCGAAGGCCGCTCGATCGGTGAGCCGGTGCACGGCGAGGATGTCGCGGTGACGATCGAGGAACGTGCGATGCCGATCGGCGAGGGCGGGCAGATCCCACCACTGCGCCGCCGCCGCGCGCAGCGTGCCCGGAACCGTGAGTTCCGTTGCGCGGAAGGAGGTCACGTACTCGTCCAGACCCAGCGCCGAGACGATGGCGGACGCCTCCGCCGCCAGATACTCCGGGCAGATCCACAATCCGGCCGAGACGGTACCGCAGCCGATCGAGGACAGCCTGCGGCGCAGCTGATGCCGTGCGGCGCGCTGGGATTCGGGGATGCCGAACGAGATCAGGTGCCACGCGTCGCCGTCGGCCATCTGCCGGAACCCGAAGATGCGCGGATCGCCACGGGAGTACATCGCCTCCGCGGCGTCGGTGATCCGGTATCCGCTGCGCCCAGCGCGCGATTCGGCGTCGAGCACCCCTTTGCTCTTCAGCCGCGTCACCGCCGTCCTGGTGCTCTGCTCCGGCACTCCCAGTCCGGCCAGCAGGCCGCTGAAGTCGGCGATCGCGATCCAGCCGCCGAGATCGCGGACGTACGCGCCGAGCACGGTCCGGGCCAGCGAGGTCGCGCTGCCCGGCCGCGAATCGATATCGTCGAGGACCGCGCCGGCGAGGTCAGCGCGCGGTGAGTTCATCGCGGATCGCCGCCACCCCGGCGAGCACCTCGGCGTAGGTGGTGCTCAGCGGGCTCAGGCCGATCCGGATGCCCTGGGGCGGCCGGAAATCCGGGATGACGCCGCGTTGCCATAGTCGTGCGGTGATCTCCTTGAACTGCGGATGGTCGATGGTCACGTGGCCACCGCGGCGGTCCGGGTCGGTCGGTGACGACACCGAGACGCCGAGCGGCAGCAACCAGGATCGCACGAGTTCGAGCGCGAACTCGGTGAGGGTCACCGACTTCGCCCGCACCGCCGCCATGCCCACCTCGTCGATCAGGTCCAGGGTGTCCTCGATCGGCAGCATGCCGATGATCGCGGGCGTTCCGCTGATCACCCGCCGGATGCCCTGGGCCGGAACGTATCCCTGCGCCATCTCGAATGGACTCTCGCGCCCCATCCACCCCCAGATCGGCTGGCTGAAATCGGCGAGGTGCTCGGTGCGGACATAGGCGAACGCGGGCGCGCCTGGGCCGCCGTTCAGGTACTTGTAGGTGCAGCCGACCGCGAAATCGACTCCCCAGGAATCGAGTTCGATCTCCACCGCGCCCGTCGAGTGGCACAGATCGAGCAGCAGCAACGCGCCGGCGTCGTGCACCGCGGCACAGATCGCGGGGGCGTCGAGCAGGTACCCGGACCGGTAGGCGACGTGACTGAGCACCACCAGCGCGGTCCGCTCGGAGACGGCGCCGGCCACGTCCTGCGCGGTGACGCCGCCGGTGAACTCCGGTTCGATCCAGCGCAGCGTCAGGTCCAGCTCGCGGGCGATCGCCTCCAGCAGGTAGCGGTCGGTGGGGAAGTTGTCGCGGTCGAGCACGATCTCGGTGCGGCCAGGCCGCAGCGCCAGCGCGCCGCGGGCCACCTTGTACAGCAGCACCGTGGTCGAATCGCCGATCGTGGTCTGACCGGGCGCGGCGCCGAGGGTCGACGCGCCGATCCGCTCGCCGATCCGCACCGGCAGGTCGAACCACTGCTCGTCCCAGCCGCGGATGAGCCGCCCGCCCCACGCCTCGGTGACGAAGGAAGCGAGCCGATCCGCGGTCGCGCGGGTGGGGCGGCCGAGGGAGTTGCCGTCGAGATAGGCCACGATCGCCGGATCGTCGCTGCCGAGGAACCGGCTCGGATAGTCGCGCAGCGGGTCGGCCGTGTCGAGCACCATGGCGCGCGTCGTGAAATCCTCGGGTGCGGTGGTCATGTGGTCAACGTCCGATCTCGGTGCGGACCGCGAACAGTTCGGGGAAGAAGGTGAGGTCGAGCGCGCGTTGCAGGAACCCGACCCCGCTCGATCCGCCGGTGCCGCGCTTCATGCCGATGGTGCGCAGCACCGTGCGCATGTGCCGGTACCGCCACAGCTGGAAGTTCTCCTCCAGGTCGACCAGCTCCTCGAACGTCTCGTAGATCGACCAATTGCGTTCCGGGGCTTCATAGATGGACTTCACCAGCGGTAGCAGCTCCGGATCCAGGACGTAGGCCTTCGTGACGTCGCGGTCCAGCGTCGACCTGGGCACGTCGAGCCCGATCCGCGCCGCGTGCCGCCAGAACGCGTCGTAGAGACTCGGTTCGTGCAGTAGCGTGTGTAATTCCTTGTGCGCCATCGGATCTGCTTCGAACACCTGCAGCATCGAGGCATTCTTGTTGCCGAGAATGAACTCCACGGCCCGGTACTGATACGACTGGAACCCCGACGAGTTGCCGAGGCAATCGCGGAACTGGGCGTACTCGGTGGGCGTCAGCGTCGCCAGCACCGACCACTGCTCGGTGAGGGTCTTCTGGATGTGCTTCACCCGGGCGATGCCTTTGAGCGCGACCCCGACGTCGTCGGCCTCGAAGGCGGTCCGCGCCGCCCGGGTCTCGTGCAGCACCAGCTTGAGCCAGAGCTCGGTGGTCTGGTGCTGGATGATGAACAGCAACTCGTCGTGATGCTCCGGCCTGCTGACCGGGTGCTGCGCGCTGAGCAGCGTCGGCAGGTCGAGGTACCCGCCGTAACTCAGGCGGGAACTGAAGTCGGTGACGATCTCGTGTTCGAGTGCGCGGGTGTTCTGCTCGACGGTCATGCCCATTCCCCATCGGTCGGGTGCTGCCTTGACCCCACGGTATGACATCAACGTGACGAACGCTAGATGAGTGTCATACCTGCGCCCGTGTCGCACCGGGTTCGGCGGAGGGAATGCCGTCCTATGCGGGCCGGTCCGGCCGGACCGGCCCGATTCAGCGGGCGGCGAGCGCGAAGATGGGGATGGTCCGGTCGGTCTTGCCGCGGTAGTCCGCGTAACCGGCGTACATGGCGTCCAGCGCGGCCCAGGCGGCCTCGCGCTCGGCGGCGGGGATCTCGGTCGCGGTGACCGGGATCGTCTGCTTCCCGATCTCGACCTCCGCGTCGGGATTGGCGCGCAGGTTCAGCACCCACGCGGGATCCGTCGCGGCACCGCGATGCGACCCGGCGACCAGGTAGCGGTCGCCGTCCTGCCGGTACAGCAGCGGCGTCGTGCGCCGCTGACCCGACTTGCGCCCGACGGTATTGAGCAACAGGATCGGCGCCTGCCCCATCTTGCCGCCGAGCCTTCCGCCGCTGACCCGATACAGGGATGCGTTGAGACCCACAAAGATTCGTTCGAGTTGATGCTGAATCGACATGCCCCGAGCCTAAGTTGATCTTCGGTGTCCGGCCTTCGGTCGAACCTGACATGAGACTGCCAACTTTTGACAGATCGCTGCGCGCCGGGAGCCCCCGAAACTATGGCTATCGGCCGCATTCGGCGCTCTCTAGGCTGTGTCGCACATCTCCGTGCGCGTCATCCGCGGCTGCGCGGATCGGACAAAATCCGGACAATGTGGACATACCACGGCTGGTCGTCGGCACTCTCGGCGGTTAGCCGGATAGACAGCGCTAGGTGGTACAACAGAATGAAGGTCGGCGTCACAGGTGGGTCGGGATTCATCGGCTCCTATGTCTGCGAGGAACTCGTGCGCCGCGGCCACGAGCCGGTGATCTTCGACCACCGAAGGCACGCGCGCAGGCAACCGTACGAGGTCATGCTCGGCGACATCCGCGATTCCACCTCGATGACCGAACTGGCCGCGCACTGCGAGGGCATCATCCACCTGGCCGCCGTGCTCGGCACCCAGGAGACGATCAAGCAGCCGCGCCCGGCGGCCGAGACGAATCTCGTTGGCGGACTGAACTTTCTGGAAGCGGTCGCGCAGTACGAACTGCCCGGCGTGTACATCTGCGTCGGCAACCACTGGATGAACAACAGCTACTCCATCTCCAAGACCGCCGTCGAACGCTTCGTGCACATGTTCAACGCCTACCGCGGCACCCGGGTCACCAATGTCCGGGTGGTCAACGCCTATGGGCCACGGCAGACCGCGGCCGCACCGTTCGGGGAGGGCAAGGTGCGCAAGTTCACCCCGGCGGTGATCTGTCGCGCGCTGTCCGGCCTGCCGGTGGAACTGTACGGCGGCGGCGTCCAGCTCTCCGACATGGTGTGGGTGGGTGACGTTGCGCGCGTGCTGGTTTCGGCGCTGGAGTCGGCCGGCAACGGCGTCGTACCCGACGCGGTGATGGAGGTCGGACCGGCGCGATCGCAGTCGATCCGGTCGGTCGCCGAGCTGATCATCGACCAGTGCGTCGAACTCGGCTATCCGCGGGTTCCGATCGTCGACCTGCCGATGCGGCCCGGCGAGATCCCCGGCGACACGGTCCGGGCGGATCCGATGACGTTGCCCGCCATCGGCGTCGACCCCGAATCGCTGCTGCCGCTCGAGGAGGGCATGCGGCGCACGATCGAATGGTTCATCGAGACGCGCGGCACCCACTGGGTCGCGCCGGAACCGTGCGAGACGGCCACGGCGTGACGGCATCGTTCGCGATGTTCGGCGTCACCGTTGTCGTCCCGTGCCGGGACGAGGAAGCCAATATCGTTGCCGCGCATCAGGCTATCGTCGGGGAACTCGGTGGGCACGACGTCGAGGTCCTGTTCGTCGACGACGGGAGCACCGACGCGACGCTGTCGCTGGTGACCGGCCTCGCCGCCGAGGACGAACGGGTGCACTACATCTCGTTCGCCCGCAACTTCGGCTTCGAGGCCGCGTTCTCGGCGGGCTACAAGTACGCGACGAAACCGTGGGTGCTGCATGTGGATGCCGACCTGCAAGGTCATCCGAACCAGGCGCACAAGCTGATCGAGGCGGTGACGGATCGGGTGGACGCGGTCTTCGGCGTGCGCGACCGGCGCGACGATCCGCTGCTGCGGCGGTGGGGCTCGACGCTGTCGGATCTGATCGCCCGCCGCGTTCTCGGGATCGAATTGCCGCCGGGGGCGACGACGTTCCGGCTGGTGCGTACCGGTGTCGCCCGGCGGATAGTCGAATTGCGCCGTCCCGCACCATATTTCATGGCCTCGCTACCCGCACTCACCGATCGGTATGTCACCGTGCGGACGGCGCATCAGGCGCGTCGGGCCGGATCGTCCAAGTTCACGGTTCGCCGATTGGCCAGGCACGCACTCGATCTGTACGTCGGGCACTCCACCGCGCCGGCGAGCGGAGCCATCGGGTTGATGTGCGTCGGCGTGATCGCCGGAGTCCTGCTGAGTGTGTTCGGGGCCGGTGCGGTGGCGGTGCTGTTGGTGCAGTCGGCGATGCTCCCGGCAATGGCGCTGCTGCTGCGCTATTCGGTCATGGCGTCGAGCCGGGACGGCCGCGCGCTGTACTACGTGCGCGAATCCGACCTCGCCATCGATGCGGCGGACCGGCTGCACCTGGAGCGGGTCGCCCTCGGGGAGGGTGCGCGATGACGGGCACAGTGGTGATCCTCGGCGGTGCGGACGGTTCGGCATCCACCTATCGCCGTGCCCGCGAACTCGGCTATCGCACAATCTGTGTCGACCGCCGCGGTGATGCCGTGGCGCGACCGCTCGCCGACGAGTTCGTGCGGGCCAGCATCCGCGAACCGAAGCTGATCGCGGCGGAACTGGCCGGGCGCGCCGATATCGTCGGCGTGCTCTCGCCGGCCAGCGATACCGGGCTGCCCGCTCAGCGGGAGCTGGCTCGGCGGTGGGGGCTACCCGATCTGTCCGCGGCGGCGGTCCGTGCGTCGCAGGACAAGTCGTATTTCCGTGCCGTGTGCGATCGACTCGGCTTCGCGAGCTACGGCTACGTCGCGGGAGCCGCCGACGGTGAACTCGTGCTCCGGGCCGCGGCACTGCGATTTCCGGTGCTGGTGAAACCCTTGGACGCGCAGAGCAGCCGAGGCATTCAAGTGTGCGACGACGCGTCCGCGGTCGCGGCCGCGGCGCGGGAGGCGGCGCGCTTCGCCAGCGACGGCGGCGTGATCGTGGAGGAGTACCTGGCGGGAAAGCATTACAGCGCCGAGGCATTCGTCGATCGCGGGCAGATCGCTTTCGCCGGGGTGAGCGCGCGAACCATGACCCCCGCCCCGTACTTCGTGACCACCACCCATCGGGTGCCCGCCGATCTCACCGCAGAACAAGAACGGGAGCTGACCGAGGTGTTGAACATGCTGGTCGCCGAGCTGGACTATCAGCGCGGCCCACTGACCATCGATCTGCTGATCGATCCGGCGGACCGAATGCACTTGATCGAGATGGGTGCCCGGGTGGGCGGCAACGGGCTCGGCGAACTGGTCCGGCATGCCTACGGCGTGGACACGGTCGCGGCCTCGATCGCCGCGGCGACCGGCGACCCCGCCGACCTCACCCGGACTCGTTCGCGGGCTGCGGTATCCGAGGTGCTCTACACCGATCGTCCCGGCGTGGTCACCGAGGTGGTCGGCGCCGACGACGTCTCCGCGATCCCGGAACTGGTGGAGCTGATCCTCTTCGCGCGCGCCGGGCAAAAGGTACTTCCGTACCACAATGCGGCGAATAAGCTGGGCCACTTCGTGGTTGTCGCCGACGAGCCCGGCCTGGCCGCCGCTGCCGCCGCCACCATTCGCGCCACGCTGCGCTTCGACCTGAGCGGTGCGGCATGAGCCCCGCGGTGCGCACCACGATCCTGGCGACCCTGGCGGTAGTCGCCGCGGCAGTCGTGTGGTGGGCATCCGGCCGCCAGCACAGCATCGAGAACATCTGGACGCTGCTGGCCTCGCTGATTCCGTTCGTGCTGGCCGCCGAGACGATCGCGAGCCTGCAACCGCACTGGTTCCGGCGCGGCCGGCTGGTCGAAATCTGCGCTCTCGGTGCGTTTGTCGTCGTGTTCTGCTTCCTGGTCCCGAAGATCTTCGCCGCCGCCCTCGACGACGATTTCAACCGCCTGTACTCCTGGATGCGGATCCTGGTCCCGCTGCTGATCCTGTGCCTGGCGCTGATGCTCAGGCTGGGTGGTGCGCTACCCGCCGTGACCCGCCGGGTCAGCTACGCCGGAATCCTCATCATGCTCTCGGGCATCGAGGATCTCGCGTTCCAGCTGTTGCGCGGCAAGCCGCTCGCCGACCGCTGGGATTGGGCCGACCACATGACGGTGCGGCTCGGCCACGTCGCCAGCCGGAACGAGGCCCTGGCGTTCATCGTCGTCCACCTGCTGCTCGCCGGGGCGATCGTGGTTCTCCCCGACCGATTCTGGCGCCGGATCGGCGACGGCCTCCGGCGGCGCCCCGGCGGTGCGCGGCGCCGCCCGGCGAGTGTCCGGCAACGAGCGGCCGACCGCACGCATTGATGGTGTCGACTCCCGCGGCGCTGCCCGCGGCCCGGACGGTGGCGTCGCTCGTCGCGGGCCGTGGCGGATTCCGGATCGCCTACCACGGCATAGCGCTCGGGCTGCTGGCGATCTGGGGCGCCGATGTCTTCGCGGTGTACGCGAGCGCGGTCGGCGCGACGGCCTGGATCGCGCTGCTCAGCTCGGGGCCGGAGAAGGCGGTGCTGAAACTCGTTCCGCGGCTGCCGCATACGGCCGCGGCGGTGGTGCGGACCGCGCTGGTCACGGCGGCTGTCCCCGTGGCGATCGCGTTACTGCTGGTGGTCGCGACGGCCGGTTCGCCGGCCGTGGTGTATCCGCTGGCGGCGGCCTGGAGCGCGGGCGTCGGGCTGATGACCGTCGCCGTCGCGGTACACCGCGCCGCCGGGCGGCCCGCACGGGACAGCCTGGGGTTCCTGGTCCTGGCCGTCCTGCTCGCGGCCTCGGTGGTGCTCGCCGCGGTCGGTGATCTGTCGCCGGCGGGCGAGTTGGCGCTGCTGGTCCTGGTCACACTCGGCGTCGCCGCGTGGTCGGGCCGGGCGGTAGCGCCCGTCGCGTCGCTGCTGACGCGTCCGCGCCGCGGAGTAACCGGCGCGGTCCTGCGCGCCGAACTGATGCTCGGACTGTACGAACCGCTGGGGAGCGCGGGCGTCGGCGTGCTGTACGCGGTCCTCGCCCTCAGCGATCAACGCGACAGCAGCACCACTCTCTATCTGGCACTGCTGATTTCGAGCGTGGTCGGATCGTTGACGCTCTACCTGTTGCGGATCTACCAGCCGGTGTCGTCGCTGCGGCTGCGCGGTGCCGGTGGACCAGCGGGCATGGTTCTCGCGCGGCGGCTGCTGACCGCGGCACTGATCTCCGGCGTGCTCGGCTGTGCCCTCGTGGCTATGCTCGCCGAAAACCTCTCTGCCACTGCACTTATCGCACTACTGCTCGGCTTCGAGATCCCCATCCACGCGGTGATCAGCCTTGCGCTGTTCGTCCTGGAGAACGCGGGCCGCCACGAGCTGACCATCGCCGCCTCCAGTGCCGCAATACAATTCGGCGCGGTCGTGCTGCTCGCCGCAGTGCTGGTGCCCGCGCACGGCCCGCCGGCGGCGCTGTGGGTGCTGGTCGCGTCCTACGCCGTACTCGCCGCGACGACAGTGCCGCGGCTCCGGGCGAACACCGAGCCGCGGGAGGCGTGATGAAACAGCGTGTCGACATCCTCGACCCCCGCCGCGATCCGGAACCGCCGTGGTGGGCGGCGCTGCGCGACGCGGCAGGCCTGCGCGCGACCTGGGCCTGGGACGTACTGGCCGTCGCGGGTACCCGGTTCGGCATCGTCGTCGTGCACGAGGGCGCCGACATCGTGGCCATGGCGGCGGCCCGCTGGATGCTCGGCCTGGCCAATGTCGCGGCACCCGGCAGCACCGGCCAACCGGGCTGGTGGGTGGCCGATCCCGCACGGCAGGCCGAGCTGTTCGGCGTGCTGGCCGGGGGACTGCGCACCCGATACCGGCACGCGGTGCTCGCCACCCTGTGGCGCGAGCTCGATCGCGAGCAGGCCGACGGCCTCGGCACCGTGCAGGTCATCCGGGAGGTGAACCCGACCGCCGTGCTCCCCATCGCCTGGCCGGACGAAGCGGGCTGGCTGGGCACGCTGTCCTCCAATCGCCGGCGCAGCCTGCGTGCCGAGGCACGGTGGCTGTCCCGGGACCACGACCTGATCGCCGGCAGCGGCCCCGCCTACGACCTGGACGCCGACCAGCTCATCGGCCTGTTCCGCCGCACCGAGGAGAAGTACGACGGATTGGGCCGGGCGCCGCGCATGCCCGACGAATGGCTGTACCGGCTGCTGTCCCGCCCCGACGTGCGGGCCGTGCATTACCACGACTCGGATCGAAACCTGCTGGCGGCGTTCACGATTCTGGACCATCCGAGCTGGCCGCTGGTGCACCGGTGGGGTGCGTTGCCGGTGGAGGAGGGCGGCCGCAAGCACCTGTACTTCGACGCCTTCCGCCGAACCGTCGGGTGGGCGGTCGCGGAGGGGAAGCAGGGACTCATCTGGGGTAAAGGACTGCCGGAGGTGAAAGAACGGCTCGGCTGCCGGTTGGTCTCGCGGTATGCGGTCGGCGTCGCCTGGTAATCGCGCCAATTCGTCGTTTCCACCCTGAATCTTCGGCGCTCGCGTTATTCGACCGCAGTAATGAACGCGCGCCGTTCCCGGTATTCGACGATAGTTTTTGTAATGTGTGACGAATGACCGTGCAACTGGCTCGGGGGCAGGTAAATGTGCTCGAAGCCGAGCACATCATTGTCACGGTCCGGCACAGCGCGGCCATCGATCTGTCCGCGCTGCTGCTCACCGCGGACGGCATGGTGCGCGCGGACGCCGATCTCGTCTTCTACAACCAGCCGCTCGGCCAGGGCGCCCGCCTGCTGCCGGGCGAGGACGGGCGGCCGAGCGCGCTGGCGATCGATCTGCGCGCGATTCCCGCCGATATCGACCATGTGCGCGTCGTCGTCGCACTCGACGACCAGCACGACAGCCTCGGCAATTACGCGGCGCCCGAGCTGTGCGTCACCGATGTCATGGGAAACCGGATGTGCGACTACCTGATCACCGGCCTGGGCCCCGAGTCGACGGTCGTCGCCATGGACTTCGACCGGCACGACCCCGACTGGCACCTGCGTGCGCTCGGTCACGGCTATCGCAGCGGGTTCGCCGCCCTGGTCACCGCGCACGGCGTCGCGGTCGGCCGCACCCCGAAAGCACCGGCGCCGCAGCCGCAGGTCGAGCCGCCCGACACCGGGTTGCTCGGCCTCAATACCGAATTGGCACTGCGCAAACCGGGTGGCGACGAATTGTCGCATGTGAAAATGGCATTGGGCTGGGACCCGGTCCGTGAACCGGGCCGATTCGGACTGCGTGAGGTCGATATCGATCTCGACGCGTCGGCTCTGGTCTTTTCCGGTCGGCAACTCATGGACGCCGCTTTCTATGGCCATTTGTCCTCCAAAGACGGATCCGTCCGCCACCAAGGCGACAATCTCACCGGTTCCGGCAAAGGCGACAACGAAATGATCGATGTCGACCTCACCCGATTGTCCGCCGAAGCGTCGACGGTCGTTTTCGTCGTCACCTCCTATGCCGGGCACACGTTCGAACGGGTCCGAAACGCATTCTGGCGGTTGGTCGACGGAAAGACCGATGTCGAACTCACCGGCGGCAATCTGCGGGTCGGCGGCAGGCACACCGGCATGGTCGTGGCCAAGGTGCAGCGCGAAGCCGACGTCTGGAAATTCCACACCGTCGGCGCCCCGATCCAGGCCGGGCACCCCGTCGAGGCCGCCGAACAGGTCGCCCGCTACCTCTGACCGTCACCGGCCCGGCGACCGCGCATTGATCGGGGCGGAGTTGCCGAGGAGTATGGAGGTTGTGGGCGGCGGTACGGGTATTCGAGCGAATCCGTGGGTAGCGCTGCGCCCGGACGAAGACGCGGACCAGGTGGGCACCGATGTGTCGGCCGCGCACGAATCCTTTGTCGAGCGGGGCGAGGCGCCGACGTCGATCCGGCAGGTGGTCGAGGCCTCCTGGGTGCGCAGCCGCGGCAACGGCATCGATCCGGACCGGCAGATCGGCCGGACGTCGCTGACCGGAATCGAACTGGAGCGTTACCGGCGTACCCATCCCATGTCGGCGGTGCGACCGGTCGTGCGGACCCTGCTGGTCGAGGACGCCGAGGACACCGGGCTGCTCATCGCGCTGAGCGACGCGCACGGCCGATTGCTCTGGGTGGAGGGCGATTCGGCGGCCAAGGATCGCGCGGCAGGCATGAACTTCGTCGACGGCGCGGACTGGAGCGAGGCCGCGGTCGGCACCAACGCACCCGGAACCGCACTGGCCCTTGATCATTGCGTGCAGATCTTCGGTGCCGAGCACTACAGCCGATTGGTGCACCCGTGGAGCTGCGCGGCGGGACCGGTGCACGATCCGGCGACCGGCCGGATCCTCGGCACGATCGACATCACCGGCGGCCCGCGCGTCGCTGCCCCTGAGGTACTTTCGCTGATCCGGGCGACCGTGGCCGTCGCGGAGTCCGAGCTGCGCGCGCATCCGGTGACCGTGCGCACCGCACCGCGGGTGGAACTGCTCGGCGCCCAGCCCGCGCTGCTGTTCGGCAACGAGCGAATCGCGTTGTCGCGCAGGCATTCGGAGATCTTGCTGCTGCTGATGGAACATCCGGAGGGGCTCGCGACCGAGCACATCGCGGTCCTGCTCGACGAACGCGACCTCGACGCCGTCACCGTGCGCGCCGAGATCTCGCGCCTGCGCCGGATTCTCGGCGGCGCCGCGCTCGGTTCGCGGCCCTATCGGCTACTGACCGAACTGGATTCGGACGTCGGCGAGCTGCGGCGCAGCCTGCGCCGCGGCGACATCGCCGCGGCCGTCGCGCGCTACCGCGGCCGACTGTTGCCCGCCTCGCCGGCGCCCGGCGTGGTCCGGGTCCGTGAATCGCTGCGTGCGCGAATGCGCGCGGCGGTCCTCACCTCCAGGGACCCGGCGATCCTCGGCTGGTGGATCTCCTCGGTCGACGGCCGCGAGGACCGCGGCGCGTGGTCGGCCTACCTGGCCTCGCTGGAGCGGGATTCGTCGCTGTATGCCCAAGTGGCGGCGCAGATCGCCATGCTGGACCGCGAGTTCGGCGGTCGCTGACCGGTTCCCAACGGTGATGCAACGTTAGGGTCATAGTGTCGTGGATCACAGTGCACACCCGCCGTGACCGCTAGGAGTTTCGATGACCGTATACGCCCGTCCTGGTTCGCCGGAGTCGCCGACGAGCTTCCAGCCTCGCTACGACAACTGGATCGGCGGCCAGTGGGTTGCGCCGGTCAAGGGCCAGTACTTCGAGAATCCGACCCCGGTCACCGGCGAAACTTTCTGCGAGATAGCGCGTTCCACCGCCGAGGACATCGAGCTCGCGCTCGACGCCGCGCACGCCGCCGCACCGGCCTGGGGCAAGACCTCCGCCGCCGAGCGCGCGGTGATCCTGAACCAGATCGCCGACCGGATCGAGGACAACCTCGAGGCGATCGCCATCGCCGAGACCTGGGACAACGGCAAGCCGATCCGCGAGGCGCTGGCCGCCGACATCCCGCTGGCCATCGATCACTTCCGCTACTTCGCCGGAGCCATCCGCGCGCAAGAAGGTTCGCTGTCGGAGATCGATGACGACACCGTCGCCTACCACTTCCACGAGCCGCTCGGCGTGGTCGGGCAGATCATTCCGTGGAACTTCCCGATCCTGATGGCGACCTGGAAGCTGGCCCCGGCCCTGGCCGCCGGCAACGCCGTGATCCTCAAGCCCGCCGAGCAGACTCCCGCCTCGATCATGTTCCTGTGGAGCATCATCGGCGACCTGCTGCCGCCCGGCGTGGTCAACATCGTCAACGGATTCGGCGTCGAGGCGGGCAAGCCGCTCGCGTCGAGCAACCGGATCGCGAAGATCGCGTTCACCGGCGAGACCACCACCGGCCGGCTGATCATGCAGTACGCGTCGCAGAACCTGATCCCGGTCACCCTCGAACTGGGCGGCAAGAGCCCGAACATCTTCTTCTCCGACGTCATGAGCGCCGACGACGACTTCCTGGACAAGGCTCTGGAAGGCTTCACCATGTTCGCGCTCAACCAGGGTGAGGTGTGCACGTGCCCGTCGCGCTCGCTCATCCAGGCCGACATCTACGACCGCTTCCTCGACCTCGCCGCATTGCGGACAAAGGCCGTGCGCCAAGGTGATCCGCTGGACTCCGAGACGATGATCGGCGCGCAGGCGTCCAACGATCAGCTGGAGAAGGTGTTGTCCTACATCGAGATCGGCAAAGGTGAAGGCGCACAGCTGGTCACCGGCGGCGAGCGCGCGATGCTCGGCGGCGACCTGAACGGCGGCTACTACGTGCAGCCGACCATCTTCACCGGCCGCAACGCGATGCGGATCTTCCAAGAGGAGATCTTCGGCCCGGTCGTCTCGGTGACCTCGTTCACCGACTACGACGACGCCATCTCCATCGCCAACGACACCCTCTACGGCCTCGGCGCCGGGGTCTGGTCGCGCGACGGCAGCCGGGCCTATCGCGCGGGCCGCGACATTCAGGCCGGGCGGGTGTGGACCAACACCTACCACCAGTACCCCGCGCACGCGGCGTTCGGCGGCTACAAGCAGTCCGGCATCGGGCGGGAGAATCACAAGATGATGCTGGACCACTACCAGCAGACGAAGAACCTGCTGGTCAGCTACGCGCCGAAAGCCATGGGATTCTTCTGATGCCGAGCCGTCCGGCGGTGGTGGCGCCGTGAGCGCCGCCCCGCCCCGTTTGGTCGCGACCGCGGGGGCGGCGGCGCTGCTGCGCCGCCTCCGCGACGTGCACGGTGCGCTGATGATGCACCAGTCCGGCGGGTGCTGCGACGGGTCGTCGCCGATGTGTTATCCGTTGGGGGAGTTCATCGTCGGCGACCGGGACGTCCTGCTCGGCATCCTCGATCTGCGCCTCGCGGTGGGGGAGGTGCCGGCGAACCTGCCGTCCGCCGACCTCGACGCGGTGCCGGTGTGGATCTCCGGTTCGCAGTTCCAGGCGTGGAAACACACCCAACTCGTCCTGGACGTGGTTCCTGGGCGCGGCGGCGGGTTCAGCCTGGAAGCCCCCGAGGGTTGGCGATTCCTCAGTCGGGCACGAGCTTTCACCGAGGAGGAGAACGCCGCACTCGCACTGGCGCCGCCCGTGGTCGGCAGCGACTACGCCGACGGCGCGCGTCCACCGGTCCCGGATTCCGGACAGGTGGTGGCCGAAGCCGTGGACGCCTGCCCTGTGCCCACCTCGCTCACCTGATCTACCCAAGGATCCGCACTCCCGCTCGGGATCGGCACGCGCAATACGGCTCTGAAGTCGGTGCGGACCTCGAGAGGGAGTGCGGATTCAGTTAGCAGGGGTGGGGGGGTGTTGCTTGCTTGGGTTGATTCTTGCTTGGGTGAGCAAAGCGGGGTACGGTTTGCTCATGCAAGCAAAGGGTGGCTCGGGTAAGCAATCGGGGCGGACGTTCACCGAGGCCGCGCGGCGGACGCAGATCGTAGATGCGGCGATCGAGGTGGTGGCCGAGCATGGGCTGCCGAATACGTCGTTCGCGAAGATCGCGCAGGAGGCGGGGCTGAGCAGCACCGGCATGATCTCGTATCACTTCCGGGGCAAGGACGAGCTGATTCGTGAGGTCGCGGACGAGATCGTGCGCGTGAGTACGGAATTCGTCGTGGCCAAGCTCCGGCACGAGTCCGGATACGCGGCGACGCTGCGCGCGTACTTCGCCGCCAACCTGGCCCTGCTCGATGAGTATCCCAAGCATCAGCGGGCGCTGGCCAGCATCGTCGCCAATGCCCGGCCCGCCGACCCGCAGACGGTGAGCCTGATCGAGCACGTCGACGAGATCGCCCGCACTCAGGAGCAGTGGCTCCGAGATGGGCAGCGGGCCGGGGCATTTCGGGCGTTCGACCCCGCGGTCATGGGGCTGGCCATTCGTGCCGCCCGCGACGCGGCCGTCGCGCGTGCGGCGGAGGATCCCGATTTCGACGCCGCGGCCTGCGCCCGCGAACTGGCCGACCTCTTCGAACACGCCACCCGCAACCACTCGTGATCACTACCGGAGCCGACATGAATGCACCGCAGACGCTGACCGCCGAACCGACGCCACAGCAGAAGCGCGCCGGAGTCCGGCGCCACCTCGCCCGCCAGCTCATCCTCGAGCTGGTGCTCCCGCTCGGCGGCTACTACGCCCTCCGCGCGGCCGGGGTGAACCCGTGGGCCGCGCTGATCGCGCCCACCCTGCTCATCGCGGGACTCCTTGTCTACCATGCGATTCGAGAGCGCCGCATCGACGCGTTCGCCCTGTTCGTGCTCTCCATGATCGTGCTCGGGTCGGTGCTGACGCTGGTGACCGGAGACCCGCGCACGCTCATGGTGCGCGACAGCTGGATCTTCGGTCTGCTCGGCCTGTGGATGCTGGGTTCGCTGCTGACCCAGCGTCCGTTCATGCGCGTCGCCTCGCGCGCGATCGTCACCGCGAAGATCGGCGAGGAGGGCTACCGGCAGTGGGATGCCCGCTGGGACAACGACTCCCGGTTCCGCTATCACCTGCGCGTGCTGACCGCGGTGTGGGGTGCGGTCTTCCTGCTGGACGCGTTCGTGCGGGTAGTGCTGGCCTACACGCTGCCGATCGACTCGATTCCGTTGGTGAGCACCGTGCAATGGCTGGTCGTCCTCGCGCTCCTGCTCACCTTCCACAACTTCTACCTCACCAAGCACGGCCTGAAAGCTTGAGTTCAGGAAGCCGGCTGGTGGAAGTGCTCGATTGCCCGCTGGACGCGCAGGCCGGCGGCGAAGTCGGCGAGGGTCGATGGCCGTCCGCGGATCGCGTCGGCGAACGCGCTCAATCGGGTGTGTTCGCTACCGCGTGGACCGCTGAGCGGGAGCTCCGCCCACGGGCCGCCGTCGCTGATGTGCAGGCGCGACCAGTCGGTGATCCGGTAGGAACGCTTGGTGCCGTGCAGGATCCATTCATACGACTCCGGTACCGCGGCGACATTCCCGGTGAGGGTGACCGGAACTCCGCCCGCGGTGAAGACGCCGAAGGCGGAGGTTTCCGCCGCCGGGCCGTAGTGGACTCGAGTGGATACCGGAGTCAGCGGGCCGAGCAGGCGGTCGGTGAAGAACACGTAGTGCGAACCGACCTCGCGCAGCAGGCCGCCTTGCTCGCGACCGGCGACCCAGTGGGCATCGCGTTGAAAGGCGCGCGGCCAGCAGGGGAACCCGAATCGCAGGTCGACACCGAGGATGTCACCGGCTTCGCCGGCCCGCACGGCTCGCCCTACCTCCACCGCGGCCGCGCGATCGGACAGGGTGAAGTTGACCGCGTTCACCGCACCGGTTTCGGCGGCGATCCGGACCATCTCCGCGCCGTCCGTAAGCCGCACCGCCAGCGGCTTCTCCGAGAACACGGCCGTGCCCGCCAGCATCGCCGATACCGCGTAAGCCGCGTGCGTGTCCGGTGGTGAAGCGAGGTAGAGGGCGTCGAGCCGGTCGTCCTCGGCCAAGGACGAGGGGTCGTGGCCGAGGGCGATGTCCGGATAGCGAGCGCGAATCCGTTCGACGGCAGCCGAATTCGGATCGGCCGCCGCGACGACCGTGAAATCCGGATGCCGGTGGGCCACGTCGAGCATTTCGGTGCCCATCGCACCCAGGCCGATGAGGCCCAATCGAATCTTCATCTCGCCAGCCTGTCGTCCGGCCATGCAACAGCACAAGCGATGATTTCTAATGGACGCTTAAGTACCACTGTAGAATTCTGCGATGCTCGACGTGCATCGATTGACCGTGCTTCGCTCGGTCGTGGAAAACGGCTCGATCCAAGGGGCGGCGACCCGGCTCGGCTACACCCCGTCCGCGATCAGCCAGCACATCGCCGCATTGCACCGGGAAACCGGAATCCCCCTGGTGGAGCGGCACGGACGCGGCATCCGGCCCACTGCGGCCGGGCTGCTGCTCACCGCGCACACCCGTCGGATTCAGGACGAGATCGCCCGCGCCGAAACGGCGCTCGCCGACCTGCGGGCCGGAAAGTCGCAGCGCCTGACGATCCGCTACTTCGCCACCGCGGGGGCGGTGCTGATCCCGCCCGTCGTGTCGGAACTCGGCCTCCGGCATCCGGAGGTCAGGGTAGCGCTCCGCTTGGGAAAGGGCCTGTCCGAGAACGAGTCCGCCGACGCGGAGATCATGGTCATCGACGACACCGTGCGCGTTCCGGCCGGGCTGCGCGTCCTGCACCTGCTCGACGATCCCTTCGTCGCGGTGCTGCCGCCCGACCATCCGCTCGCCGCGCGGGCGGTGATCGAGCTGGGGGAGTTGCGGTCGGAACGCTGGATCGACAACGAATGGCCGAGCAGCCGCTGCCGGGAGACAATGCTGAAGGCTTGCGGCGCGGCCGGATTCAGCCCGGATTTCGCCGTGGAGGCGCACGACTATGCCGCCGCCGTTGGCTTCGTCGCCGCGGGACTAGGGGTGACGCTGATCCCGCGCCTCGCGCTCGGCGCCATTCCGGCGACGTCGGCGGTCTACCGCCCGGTCGCCGCCCCGGTGCCGACGAGGACGATCGCGGTGATCGTCACAGCGGGCACCGAGTCCCGGCCGCCGTTGTCCACCTTCCTCGAACTGCTGCGGCAAGCCGCCGGCGAACGTGGCGGCCCGGACATTCTCCGGGTCTTCCCCCATGCCGGCATCACCCCAGAGGGGTAGCTGAGATCCCCTGCGGAGGTGATGAACTCATGGGACCAATTCCCTACGATGAGGGCCGTGTCCGTCGCCCGCGCTGTTCGCCGCCGAGTTCTGCTCGTCGTCGGGCTGTGGATCCTGCTCGCGTCGGCGGGGATGGCGCCCGC
Organism: Nocardia sp. NPDC056564; assembly: GCF_042793755.1. NCBI lineage: Bacteria > Bacillati > Actinomycetota > Actinomycetes > Mycobacteriales > Nocardiaceae > Nocardia > Nocardia sp. NPDC056564. The sequence goes on along the minus strand of NZ_JBHTUR010000003.1, from coordinate 579,697 downwards.
GATCGCCGACTCCGCCGCGGCGGGCGCGGACCTTTCGGTGGCGCAGTCGCTCGGGGATCGGGAACTGACGATCGTGCTCCGGCGAGTCACCAGCGTTCCCGGGCCGTTGCGCGTGGATGTGGTCACGCACGCGGGCACTGCCGCCGGGCCGCTGACGCTCGTGGTGACGCCGATGGGGGCCGGCGCGGAGCTGCCTGCCCCGGGAGCGCCCACCGCCGAGGCCGTCGTCGAACTCGGTGCCGAACCGGGGATGTACTCGGCCACGCTCGACATGGATCGCCCAGGGCCGTGGGAACTGGCCGTGGGCGACGGGTCCAGGGTGGCGCGGATTCCGTTCGTGGTGCCCGCGCAGGTGACCTCGCCGCCGGAGCGGCTGGTCTATGCCGGATTCCTGATTGCCGGTGTGCTGCTACCGGTTTCGGTGCTGATCGCCATGCGCGCCCGGCGCAGTGCGTGGGCGTTGATTCCGGCCGGCGGGATGGTCGCCGGGGTCGCGGTGTCGGTGACCGCCGCGCTGCTCTCGGCGTCGCTGCCGCTGCCGCCGCAACCCGGCGGTCAGCTGGATCCCACGATCGGTAACGTCACCGATCCGTATTCGCTGAGCCAGCCGGTGATTTCGGACTTCTCGCGCCCGCCGGTCAGCCTCGCCGTCGAGGGATCGGTAACCGCAGGGCGGCCGGGGGATCTGGATCTCGTGCTGATCGACGCGGCCACCGGCGCGTCCGTGGATGATCTGCTCGTGCACGACAGTGCGCTCATGCACCTGCTGACGGTCGCCCCGAGTGGTGGACTGTCGCACCTGCATCCGATCCGGACCGGACCCGGCCGCTACCAGGTTCATCTGACCGCTCCCGAGCCCGGTCGGTACGCGCTGTCGGCCGAGTTGGCCCGGCGCGGCGGTGGGGTTCAGCTGGTCCGTGCCGCAGCCGGATTCACCGCGTCGCCGGGCGATGCGAGCATCCCGCCCCGGACCTCCGGCGCCGCACTGCGCCTCGGCGGCAGTGCCAAGTCCGCGTCGACGGTTCTGGCCGGCAATCCCATCACCGTCCGGACGACCGAGGCGGTGGCCGGCAAACCGACCACCATCACCGCCGAGATCGGCGACAAGTCCGATCTGCAACCGTGGCTCGGCATGGTCGGCCACCTGATCATGGCGGGTCCGGTGCCCGATGGCGGCGTGGATGTCGCTGCGGCCGTGCAGGACTCGACCGTCTGGGGGCACGCGCACTCGATGGGCCCGACCTCGATGTCGGACATGGGCGGACACGATATGGCGGGGATGCACGACATGTCGGGCATGACCGGCGATGCCGCCGCCGGGCGCGGAGTCATGCTCATGCCGCCGGCGAACGGCGCGAGTCCGCCCGATGAGACCGTCGCCGCGTACGGACCCGACGTGCCGTTCACCTTCACCTTTCCCGTCGCGGGCCGATACCGGCTCTGGATCCAGGTCGAACGGAACTACACCGTGCTCACCGTTCCGGTCGTGCTCGATGTCGTTGCGGCACAGGGGGAGCACCGATGAGCGTAGCCAGCCGGCCGCTGCGTATCGCCGCCGCCGTGGTCGCCGTGGTCGTGATCGCCGTCATCGGCTGGCTGGTCTGGCCGAACTCGCGCAACCCGGTCGTGCTGAAAACCGGTACGCCCCACCATCTCGTGACCGTCACCATCGACAGCCTCCGACTCGGTGAGACGGCGATGGACGTCACCGTCACCGACCGGGCCGGCGCGCCGATCGACCATGCGGTAGTACAGGTTCAGGCGATCCAGCCGTTGATGGGTCACGCCGGTGCGCCGGTTCCGTTCGCCGCCAACGGATCCGGGCACTTCCATGCTCCGGCGGTATCGCTGATGATGACCGGTCCTTGGGAACTGCGCCTGTCCATCGATGCGCACGACGGTATCGACCAAGTCACCCTGCCGCTGTGGGTCGGCGGCTGAGCGGCGCATGCGGATCGGCACGAATCGCAGGAGCACGACACAGGAGGGACCGCTCGTCATGAACAGCTCAGTAGCGTCCGGCACGTTCGCAGGAGGTGGCGCGCCACCGGCCGCCGGTTCGGACAACAGCGCGGCGGCCCGCGCCGGGGCATGGGGCGTGCTGCTCGGCACCGCCGTCACGTTGCTCGGCCTGAGCTGGGATATCCAGTGGCACAACGACGTCGGCCCGGACACCTTCTTCACGCTGCCGCACCTGTTCCTGTATTCCGGCAGCGCCATCTCCGGCTTCGCCAGCCTCGCCATGGTGCTCATCGCGACCTTCGCCCAGCGCGCCGGACGCCCGGTGCCCGCGATGGGCGGCGCCGCGATCCGGGTGTTCGGCAGCAACCTCACGGCTCCGCTCGGCTACATGGTTGCCGGTGCGGGTGCGGCGTTGTTCCTGCTCTATGGGCTGTTGGACATGCAGTGGCATTCGATCTACGGCTTCGACGCGGTGCTGAACACCCCCTCGCACGTCGCGCTGTTCCTGTCGATCACGCTGACCATGATCGGCAGCATCATCGTCTTCGCCGCGCATCGTGATCATCGCTGGGGCCAGTTCGGCATCGTCCTGGCCATTCCGATCATGATCACCTTCGCCCCGATCCTCACCCAGGCGCTGGACAACTTCGACCTGCCCCTCGATTCGACCATCCTCGGCGTGCTGTTCTTCGGGCCGATGCTGCTCGTGCTCGGCGCCGCCGCGCTGGCCCGCCCCGGCGCCGCCATCGCCATCGCGCTCGCCCTCGGGCTCATCCAGGCGGTTCTGTGGTGGTTCTCGCCGTGGGCCGCGCAGGTGTACGCCTCGTCGATCGGGCTGCCGCTGCGCGACGGGCTCGGGTCTCGCCCGCCGTCGCTGCCCGCCATCATGCCGATGTTCCTGATCATCGCCGCCGTTGCCGTGGAGGGGCTGTTCCTGCTCGCCCGCACCCGCGGCTACGACCCGAACAAGATCGTGGTTGTGGCCGGTCTGGTGACGGGTGTCGTTGTCGGACTTACCTTTCCGGTGCAGTTGCAGCTCACCCACTTCTTCTCCGGTATCGCGGCCAAGGACGTCGTGCTGTCCACGGTCGTCGCCGTACCGCTCGGCCTGCTCGCCGGCTTCCTCGCCGGCCGCTTCACCCGCATGCTGCCCACGCCCGCAACGGAGATCGCCCGATGACCACACTGCGCAAGCTCGCCCTCACCGTGCTGGCGGCGATCACCCTCTCGTTCGTCGCGATCGCCCCCGCCTCCGCCTACGCCCCGGTCGACATCGTGCATACCGAACGCGTCCAAGTCGGCCCCTACGCCATGACCGTCGGCTTCTCCACCTGGCCGCTGCGCGCCATGCAGTCCCTCGACTTCACCTTCATGCCGGAGGGCGGCATCGCCGACAAGTCCGGGACATACCGCATCGCCGGCCCCGCCTACCACTCCTGGAAACGCGGCGCCCCCTTCGCCCGCCACCCGCGCAAACGCGACTCCTGGGGCCTGGACATCTTCGCCATCAACGACCCCGGCACCTACACCTTCCTCTTCACCCTCGACGGACCGCTCGGCCACGGCGAAGGCACCCTCGACGGCATCCACGTCGCCGACCAACCCGGCCCACCCCTACCCCTGAGCTGGACAATCGCCTCCCTCCCCCTGCTCGCCCTGATCGCCTTCCTCGCCATCTGCTGGCGCCGCACCCACCCCGCCCACCAACCCCTACCCCTCTAACTGCTTCGGCACCCCTCGAGGGTCGAGTAGCCCTCAACCTAGGTCGGTCCCTTCGGCGCAGACGCCAGAACGACGACACGGCTGACGCGGCCGTGGCAGCTCCCCACATTGTCGGCTGGTACATCCAAGGTCGCTTTCTCGGCGACCTTCACCGAGATCTGTTGTCGCCGTTTGGTTCCTCGGCTCAGGATGCAGCGCCGCGATGTTTCCGGAACGTCCCAGCCATGGCACTAGGCCCAGATCCGCAGTCTGGCAATGTGACTCGGGTATGAACTGATGAAGACGGTTGTTTTCGGTGTCTCCGCAGTACACCTACGCACGGTCGTACGCGTCACGGTGTCTCGGAGATGGCGCATGGAAATGGCGCTGACGATCTACGCGTCCGGCGAGCGGACAGGGGGGAGGTCCGTCAGCATGTCGGGTGCGGGCAGCGAGACTCCCGAATCGTCGGTTCGGCCCGTTGCGATGCGGTCGAGGGTCACGGTTACTGTTCCCGCCGAGTCGATTTCGATGCGCTTGTTTCCGCTCTGCTCGTCGACCAGGACGGTGGCGAGGTAGCGGCGGGCCGGGGGGAGTACTCGCACGGTGATGTGGCCGTCTTGGACCTTGTCCAATTCCCTTGTCGCCACGTGGCGGACGCGGGTGCTGAGCAGGGCAGGGGCGGTTTCCAGGCCGCCGTCGTCGAGCAGCATTACCTCGACTCCGCGTTGGCGGGCGCCGCGGGCCGCGGCGAGTAGTTCCGGAGTGGAGAGTTGGGGGGCTCGGAGTTCGTCGCGGAGTTCGGCTTCCAGCAGCCGGCATTCCTCGCGTTCGTCGGCGTCGAAGGGAACCGCGGCGGCGATGCGTTCGAGCATGGGGCGGGCGCGGCGATCGAGGCGATTGAGTTGGCGTTTGCGTTCGGCGTTCTGGGCGTCGAGGCGGGCCTGTTTCACCGCGCGGGCGGTGGACTCGATCTCGAGTCGGCGCAGGGAGCGGAGGGTGGGGCGCATGATCGCGGCGAACGCGGCGGCGATGGCGACATTGACCAGGGGCACGACGGCTTGCACGTAAACGGTCGGTTCGCCACCGGCGGCCAGCACCACGGCGAACCACGTCGCCGCGGTTCCGGCCCAGGCCAAGACATTTCGGCCGCGCAATACCAGCATCGCCAGCGCGCTGCCCGCGGTATAGGCGGTCCACACGCTGGTATGCGCGTGGATCTCCGCCGTCACGTGCTCGTTGGCGATCAGGGTAGCGATCGCGCCCGCGGACGCCACGAACACCGCCGCGTACTCGTGGATCGGGTTACCGGTGTCGAGCACCACGACAACCGTTGCCGCGGCGATGATTACGGCGGCGGCGACCAACGCCACCGTGATCGGCAGTTCCGCCTTGCGCACCGAACGGATCACCACGGCGGCGTCGGTGGCCAGCACCACGGCGATGATCGTGATCATTGTGGCGCGGTGTTCGCTGAGCAGCCTGCTCAGGTCGCCGTCGTCACGTGTCATCAGGTGCGCTCCACTCCAGGATGATTCGGGTTCCGGCGCCGGGGCGGGAGTCGATGGTGGCGAGGCCGCCGGCTTCACGCATCCGCTGCACGATGCTGACGGTGAGGCCGAGCCGGTTGGCCGCGACGAGCGCGGGGTCGAATCCGGCGCCGTCGTCCTCGACGACGACGGTGATGCCGCACGCGCGCGCGACGATGGTCAATTGCCGTGCCACGGTTCGCCCCGGCACGTCGGCGTGCCGCACGCTGTTGCGCACGGACTCGGCGGCGGCCTGGGCGAGCGCGGTCACCGCCGCGGATTCGATGCGCAGGTCGGCGGAGCTGTAGTCGTGGCGAACCTGCACGCGCAGTTGGGCTTCGGTGGCGCCGACCACTTCGCGCGCGATGATCTCGATGGCCTCGAGGTCGGTGCACATGTCGTTGGTCCGGCCGATGGCGGCGAGCTGGCCGAGGGCCTGATTGGCTTGGCGCGCAAGCATGGTGGCGCAACCGCCGCGGGACATGTCGAGCAGGGTGGCGAGCACCTTGTCGTGGATCACGCCGGCGAACCGCGCGCGCTCGCTGGCCCGCGCCTCGTCCGCCGCGGCGAGCGCGGCCTGATGGTGGGCGCGCGCCTGTTCCTTGTCGAGCAGCCGGGCCGCGCGCCGCGCCGTTTCGGTGATGTAGACGAAGGTCACGGTGATGCCGAGGATGCGCAACGAGGTGAGTCCGAACTCGGTCCAGCTGAGGTCGCCGGTGGCCTGACCGGTGGACGACGCGGCGAGCAACCCGACGACGACCACGTAGATCGCGGTCGTCGACCTGCGCCAGGCCAGCGTCGCCGCCACCCCGCCGAGCGGAACCAGTCGATAGATCCAGGCCACGTCGTCGGTGATCTGACCGGGCAGCACGGCGAACCCGGACAACCCGACGGCCACCGCGAAGACCACGGCGTGCGTCGCCGCGATGATCCGCACGGTGGATCGCTCGACATACAGCGCGGTCCCGGCCAGCAGCAGCGCGGTGCCGAACACCCCGAACAGGGCGACCGCGGTCCACCAGGTCTGGAAATGCCGGGACTGCGCGGCCATTTCGGCGGCATCGCCCGCGCCGAAGATCCACACGCCGATGCCGAGCGCGAAGGCGAGGATGCGATCGATCCGGTCGGTGGCCGCCCGGCCGATGGAGGTCTGCCGGTTACATCGACCCGACAAGACGGCCACGATGCGGCCGAACAGCGACGGCGACATCGAGGTCATCGTGGTTCGCTGGCCTCGACCCTCGACAGCTCGCGGCTCGACACCCGCCTCGGCACGTACACGGCGCGCGCCTCGCGCTTCGGGCGCAGGTTGATCGTCAACTTCATCGCGACATCGCGGTCGATGTGCACCGAGCCGCCGTTGAGCAGCAGCGCGGTGAAGATCTGTCCCTCGAGCAAGGCGAGGGCGGAGCCGATGCACACGTGCTCGCCGGCCCCGAACGGCAAGTAGGACATCCGCTCCCAGGATCGGTCCGCCTCCTGCGCGAAGCGATCGGGGTCGAAGGCCAGCGGATCCGGGTACTGCCGGGCCGACCGATGCATCACGTACGGCGCGACGAACACGATCGTGCCCTCGTCGATCGCGTAGTCGCCGATCCGGGTCGCGCCCGCGGCCTCGCGCAGGAAGGCCGGCGAGGGCGGATACAACCGCATCGACTCCTTGAACACCTGGAGGCAGTAGGGGAGCCGGTCCAAATCCGCGGCGGTCGGCGTCGCACCGCCGAGCACCCGGTCCGCCTCGGCGGCGGCACGGTTGGCGACGGCGGGGTGGCGCGACAGCGCGTACGCGGTCCAGAACATCGCGTCCGCGCTGGTCTCGTGCGCGGCCGCCCACAGGTTGATCACCTCGTCGACCAGCCGGTCCGCGCTCATCGGCGCGCCCTCGCGGTCGCGCTGGGCGAGCAGGGCCGAGACGATGTCGTCGTGGCGATCGGGGTTGCGGCGTCGCACATCGATCGCGCGCGCTGCCCAATCCCGAACCAGGGCGAGGTCCTGGATGAACTCGCGATTGCGCTTGGTCGGAATGTTCAGCGGCGCGACGATGGGTCGCGACATCGCCCGCATCTCCCAGTCGAAGATCCGGGTCGCCGCGTCGACCACGTCCGTGTGCTCGTCGAGCGGCTCGTCGATCAGCAGACCGGCGACCACATCGTGCATCATCGCCTGCACCCCGGCGAGCAGGTCCACCTCGCCCGCGGCTTGCCAGCGGCGCAGGTGCGCGTGCATGCGAGTCGCCATCGTGTCCACATACTTCGGCACCCGCCGCGCGGTGAACAGCGGCGCGACCATCGCGCGCTGGGTGCGATGCACCTCGCCCTCGGAGATGATCAAGCCCTCGCGCAGCGCGGGCCACAGCGTTCCGGTCACCGCCCGCGCGCGCCGGAACTCCGCGGCGCGCGACACCAGCACCTCGTTGATCTCCGCGGGCCCGGTCACCAGCACCGCGGGAAACATCCCGATGCGGAACCCGGCCACCGGCCCGTGTTCCGCGGCCAGCCGCTCCATCACCGCGAGCGGATCACGGAACCAGCGCAGCGTCGTACCCAACCCGAGCACACCACCGCGTCCGTGGTCCAGGTGCTCGATTTTCCCCGCCCGATCATCGTTCACTGACGATTCCTCCCATGGTCGTCATCGAAGTCAGAGCGATTCGTCAGCCCCGCCGCCCGGTGATCAGGACGTCTGACGAGCAGTCTGTCTGTGCCGGATCGTATGTGGGCGGCGGGCCGTAGTCATGCCCGCAGAACTGGGGTCGGGAACGCGAAATCGCGCTGTTCGCCCAGGTCGGCGGCATTCATGAGATGCGTTCCACACCAAGGAGTTCGGGTCGCGCGGCACGCGCGAGTGAAGTGCTAGGATGATTTCCTCTTAGTTTAGCTAAACAGTTGCTGGTCTGCGTGTGTTGCCTCACCTGATGAAGGAAAAACAACTCCATGGCTGTCATGCTGCAAACAGGCGAACAGCGCGGTGCCGGTGCGATCGAGAAGCCTCGTACCTCGCGTAGGTTCGTGGCGCTCGGTGCCGCGATCGTGTTCGCCTGCGTCTCCGTCGGCGCCTGGCTGGAATTCATCCGGCCGAACTGGGAAATGTACTGGCACCAGGTCGACCTGCAGGTCTACATGTGGGGCGGCTCGATGGCCGCGCTGCATCCCGAGCTGCTGTACGACGGACGCGGACCGCTGGGCTTGCCCTTCCTCTATCCGGTGTTCGCCGCGTGGATCTGCGCGGAATTGGCGCAATTCCCGATCAACTATGTCGGGACCGGCGTCACGATCCTGACGTTGGCGTCGCTCGGGATCAGCGTATGGAGCGCCGGGATGCTGCAGCGTCGCCGGCGTGGACTGGCGTTGGTCGCGATCACGATCGCCGTCGGCGCCGCCGGGCTCTGGCTCGAACCGGTCCAGCAGACCTTGCAATTCGGACAGCTCAGCGTGATTCTCATGGCGATGGTCCTGGCCGACCTGGCCCTGCCCAAGAATCGTTGGTATCGCGGCATTCTCACCGGCATCGCGACCGGGTTGAAACTGACGCCCGCGGTCTTCGTCGTCTATCTGCTGATCACCCGCCAATTCAAGGCCGCGGCGACGGCCGGTGCCGCCTTCGCCGCCACCGTCGCGATCGGTTTCTGGTATCGGCCTGCGCAGGCGCTGGAATTCTGGACCACGACAATGACGTCGCAGAACCGAATCGGCTTCGCCTACGTGCAAAATCAATCGATCAACGGGCTGTTCGGTCGTCTGCAATGGTCCAGCTGGGACGACAGCACCTCCTCGCTGGTGGTGGCCGGTCTGCTCGGCCTGGTCGGAATCGCGGCGGCCAGGGTCGCTTACCTGCGCGGCGACGAATTGCTCGGAGCTTTGCTCGCGGCGACCGTGATGCTGCTCGCTTCGCCGATTTCCTGGACGCACTACTGGGTGTGGATCGTGCCCGCGCTGATGTGGGTGTTCCGCGCGCTGCGCGCTCGTCCGATCGCGGTGCGGATCGCGGTGCCTGCGGCCATCTATCTGTTCGTCTTCGCCTGGCCGATGCGGGTCGATCGGGTCGGCTGGTGGGATCCCGATCTGCCGCTGCTGCCGCAGGGGCTGGTCTGGGATGTGCCGCAGACCAATGGGCGGGAATACCGGTGGAACCTCTGGCAATTCCTGCTCGGGGATTCGTACACCTTGCTGGCGATAGGCGCGCTGGTGGCAGCGAGTGTGTGGTTGCTCTGCTTCAGGTCCGGGACTCGCACTGTCACCGAGGACGACACAGTCTCGCCGCTGCAAGAAATCGAAGCGTTGATGGACTCGGTGAAGGTCGACGCAGACCGTGAGCAAGTCGTCACCGAGCCCCAATACGCCGGCGCTATCGACACGCGACAGGGCGCATAGGCACGCACTTCATCTATCGCACACCCCTCAACCCACCAGCATGCACACGAAAATGGAGCAGGTGTGCGAAGAAGTCCCGACAACGCAACCACAGCCAGATGACCACGCTGGAACTTAACGCCGCGTGACTCGACATGCGCCTGAAGCCGGGTACGGCAGGCGACGTGCCCAGCACTACTCCAGTGAAAACCTGGGTAGGTCTTCAGCTTTCCCTTGCCAGGTCGCGCTGGGACGAGCCGGGTGTGCGCCTGGCAATCAGGTGCGCCTGCTCCCAGGGATGATCGATAGTGCTGAGCGCGTCAGGTGGGGTCCCCGACCTGCTTACGCAGTTGGTATGGGCAGCGCGCGGGTTCCAGCGTGGTCATCGGGTTGTGGTCCGGTTCAAAGAGGCTTGGGAAACGAGCTGCGTCGAGTGCGTCGAGGCGAGTCAAAAGGTTGTTTTCGTATCGAGGTGAGTCAAAGGGTTGTTGTTGAAGATCATTTGGCGACCTTTTGACTCGACTCGATGGGTTGGGCATTGCGGCGCGCTCGGGTATGGGTGTTGGGGGGTATGTCGAGCTGTGTGCTACATGGGGAGTGGGTCGCTGGTACTGGGTTGGGGTCGCACTCTGGTGTGACGACGGTTGAGGGCGGGGTCCATAGCGTTTGGCGTATGTTCTTTCGTCTGATGCTCGTGGTCTCGGTCGGTCTCCTTGCTGCTGTTGTGGCGGGGTGTGGTGGTGTGGCCAGGACGGATACTTCGGTGCGGTCTTCTGCGCTGACTATCTCGTTCGGCGACTTCGTGTCGAAGGGGGAGGTGACCTATCCGGCCGGTGCTCGGCCGGCGCCGCTTGTGGTGCTGGTGGGTGGGTCGGGGCCGGAGGATTTGAATGCGGACGATGCGAGTGTGGGGGCGACGTCGCGGGGGCATCTGTTCGCGGATATCTCTAGTTCGCTTGCGCGGCAAGGCTTTGCGGTGTTGCGGTACAACAAGCACTACGTCAATGGGCTTGGTGATGTCGACCCGCGTTTCGGCACCGAGCTGACGATGACGCAACTGGTCGATGACGTGCGCAGCGCCGTCGGTGCGGTGGCGAACGATCCGCGAATCGACGCGCGGCGGGTGTATCTCTTCGGTTGGAGTGAGGGAACGACCGTGGTGGCTGCGGCGGCGAACGGAATGCCGAACCTGCGCGGGGTGATTGTGCAAGGGGCGGTTGGCATTCCGTGGCGAGAGGGGCTGATCGCACAGTGGGAGCGGGTGGTGCGGCCGTATCTGCGGGACTTCGCCGTCGCCGGGTCGGTGGGTGCGGCGGAGCTGAACCGGGCATCGAACGGTGATGGTGGGGTGGTGGCGCATGAACTGGTCAGCGTGCTGGCCGACGACATCGGTTCGGAGCGGTCCGCCCTGAATCCGGCCTTCGATACCGATGGAAACGGACGCATCGACATCGACAACGAGTTGCCCGCCGCGGCAGTGAAATTCGTCGATGAGCAGCTGGCCGGCGGCATCTTCCGGCTGTACGGCGAGCCCGCCACGCTGTCCGACGTCGCCGCTCGGGCCGCCGATCTTCGGGACATCCCGTTCCTTGCCCTGCACGGCGAGAACGACAGCAACGTATCGGTCGACGCGGCAGTGCGCATCGATAAGGCGTTGGCCGACAATGGAAGTCGCGACCACACGCTGCGCGTCTACCCGCGGTCCGGTCACTCCCTGAGCGCGGCCGCCGATCCGCGACACGACCCGATCGGCCCGATCCAACCGCAGCCGCTTGCCGACCTCGGCCGCTGGCTGCGCGATCACGAGCAACGCTGACCGGACTCGATTGCCGCGAGTTGGCTCCAGTACCCGATCCCCCGCGCATAGATATCCTCTATGCAGACACGGAAAAACATCTATTGGATTTCTGATTCTGTCGATCGTAGCGTGATGGCAATCACAAATGCTCTGCAGAATCGAACTCCACTATGAAGAAGTTGTTGTCCTGGTCCGCCGTGCTGTGTTGGCTGACCGTGCTGCTGGAGGGCTACGACCTCGTCGTTCTCGGCGCTGTCATTCCCACGCTCATCGATCAGAAGCACATCGGATTCACCGCGGCCAGTGCGACTTTCGCCGCGACCATCTCGCTGGTCGGGGTGGCGATCGGCGCGACGGCCTCGGGACCGATCGCCGATCGATACGGCCGTCGCCGGATGCTGCTCTGCTCGATCGCGGTGTTCTCGCTGTTCACCGCCGCGGTGCCGCTGGCCGGTTCGGTGACCGTCTTCGCCGCGTTCCGGCTGATCGCCGGGCTCGGCCTCGGCGCTTGCCTGCCGACCGCGCTGACCTTCATGGCCGAGCACATGCCGCCGGCGCGCCGGGCGTTCGCCAGCACGATCACCATGACCGGCTATCACACCGGCGCGGTGCTCACCGCGTTGATCGCGCTGCGCGTCATCCCGCATTGGCAGCCGCTGTTCTACGCCGGCGGTATCGCCGGACTTCTGCTGCTGCCGGTGATCTGGGCCAAGTTGCCCGAGTCCGAGGCCTACCTCGCGGCGAAGGACGCGCCGACGCGGGTGCGGCCGACCGTACTGCTGCAACCGCTGTATCTGCGTGCGACGCTGGGCGTTTGGGTCGGCTCGTTCATGGGGCTGCTGCTCGTCTACGGGTTGAACACCTGGCTGCCGAAGCTGATGCGCGACGCCGGATACAACATGTCCACCTCGCTGACGGTCCTGCTGATGCTGAACATCGGCGCGGTCATCGGCCTGCTCACGGCGGGAACCCTGGCCGATCGGCGGGGCATCAAACCCACCGTGCTCCTGTGGTTCGGCGCCGCGGCGGTGTTCCTCGCGCTGCTCAGCATCAAGATCTCCAGCACCGTCCTGCTCAACGCGCTGGTGCTGGTCACGGGCATCTTCGTCTTCTCCGCCCAGGTACTCATCTACGCCTACGTCACCCAGGCCTACCCGGCCGAAATCCGCGCAACGGCCATGGGTTTCGCCGCCGGCGTGGGACGGCTCGGCGCGATCTTCGGTCCGACCATCACCGGCTGGCTCATCGTCGTCGGCTCCGCGAACCCCTGGGGCTTCTATCTTTTCGCCGCCGTCGCGGGGATCGGCCTGCTCGCCATGGCCGCGGTTCCGCGTACCACCGTCGACGGTCTCGTGCCCGCCGAGTCCCCGCTGGCCGAACGCGAGGTACGCCCGGCATGACGACCCTCCGCACCCAGGTGGCGATCGTCGGCGCGGGCCCGGCCGGTCTGCTGTTGTCACACCTGCTGCACCGCACGGGCATCGAGAGCATCGTCATCGACAACCGGGGGTACGAGCAGATCGCCGGAACCATCCGGGCGGGGATTCTGGAGGCGGGTTCGGTTCGGCTGCTGGTGGATTCGGGCGTCTCCGATCGCGTGCTCACCGCGGGCACGCGGCACGACGGCGTGGTGCTCCGCTTCCGCGGCGAGAACCACCGGATCGACTTCCGCGAACTGGTCGGCGAATCCGTCTGGCTGTACCCGCAAACCGAGGTCTTCCTGGACTTGGCGGCGCGGCGCGCGGCCGACGGGGGCGACGTCCGCTACGGCGTGACCGGCACCGTCGTCGACATCAGCGGTGCGCTTCCGGCGATGTCGTTCACCGAGCCGGACGGCGGCCGGGTGCGGGTCGAGGCCGACCTGCTGGTGGGTGCGGACGGCTCCCGATCGGTGTGCAGGCACGCCTTTCCCGCGGGCGTACGCGGCGAGTGGTTCCGTGAGTACCCGTTCGCCTGGTTCGGTTTCCTGGTCGACGCGCCACCCTCGCACGACGAATTGATCTACACCCGTTCGGAGTTCGGCTTCGCGCTGATCAGTCAGCGCACACCGGCCATGCAGCGGATGTACTTCCAGTGCGGACCCGGCGAGCGCCCGCAGGACTGGGACGACGACCGGATCTGGACCGAGATGCGAAAGCGGGTCAACGGCAACGGTTTCGAACTCGCCGAGGGCCCGATCAGCGCGAAAACAGTGCTGCCGTTCCGCTCCTTCGTCACCGCGCCGATGCGTCACGACCGGCTGCTGCTGGCCGGCGACGCCGCCCACACCGTCCCGCCGACCGGTGCGAAAGGGCTCAACCTCGCCCTCGCCGACGTGGCCGTGCTGGCCGAGTCGATCACCGATTTCTACCGCGTCGGCGACGCCGACGTGCTCGACCGCTACACCGAACGCGCCCTGGACCGTGTCTGGCGCGCCCAGCACTTCTCCTACTGGGCGACCACGATGCTGCACACGGCCGCAGGCGCGTCGCCCTTCGATCGGCAACGCCAGCAGGGCGAACTGTCGATGCTCACCGGATCACGTCACGGCGCGGCGTATTTCGCCGAGGCGTACACCGGCTGGCAGCAACCGAATTAGACCGCACGACAGCAAAGGAGTGATTGTGGCCCGGATTTCGTCCCTGGCGGACGCGGTGGCGCAGCTGGTCCATGACGGCGACATCGTCGCCCTCGAGGGTTTCACGCACCTGATCCCGGTAGCCGCCGGGCAGGAGATCATCCGGCAGCGCCGGCGCGAGCTGACCCTGGTCCGGATGACCCCGGACATCGTCTACGACCAGCTGATCGGCGCCGGGTGCGCGGCCAAGCTGGTGTTCTCCTGGGGCGGTAACCCCGGAGTCGGTTCGCTGCACCGGTTTCGGGACGCGGTCGAGCATTCCTGGCCGCGCGCACTGGAGATCGAGGAGCACAGCCACGCGGGCATGGCCAACCGGTATGTCGCGGGTGCGTCCGGTCTTCCGTTCGCGGTGCTGCGCGGTTACGTCGGCACGGATCTGCCGTCGGTCACCGCGACCATCAAGCCGATCACCTGCCCGTTCACCGGTGAGCGGTTGACCGCGGTGCCTGCGATCAACCCGGATGTCACGGTGATTCACGCGCAGCGCGCGGACCGGGCCGGCAATGTGCAGCTGTGGGGCCTGCTCGGCGTGCAGAAGGAAGCCGTGCTCGCCGCGCGTCGCAGCCTGGTCACCGTCGAGGAGGTCGTCGACGAGCTCACGCCCGTGCCCGGCGCGATCGTCCTGCCCGCCTGGGCGGTGACCGCGGTCGCCGAGGTGCCCGGCGGCGCGAGTCCTTCGTACGCGCACGGGTATTCCGAACGAGACAACGCCTATTACGCGGCCTGGGACGAGATCAGCCGGGATCGAGGACGATTCGCCGACTGGCTGCAGGAGCACGTGTTCGCCGGCGTCGCAGGGAGCGTGGCATGACCGAGGTGACTTCGGACCAGACGATGACCGTCGCGGCCGCGCGCGCGTTGCGCGGCGGCAAGCGATGCTTCGTCGGCATCGGATTGCCCTCCACCGCGGCGAATCTCGCGCGCACCACACATGCGCCGGAGCTGGTGCTGATCTACGAGTCCGGCACGCTGGGGTCCAAACCCGGCCGGCTGCCCGCCTCGATCGGCGACGGCATCCTGGCCGAGACCGCCGACGCGGTGATCAGCGTGCCGGAGGTGTTCAACTACTGGTTGCAGCCGGGACGCATCGATATCGGGTTTCTCGGTGCCGCGCAGCTGGATCGGTTCGGCAATATCAACACCACCGTCATCGGCGACTACCGCGATCCGACGGTGCGGTTGCCCGGAGCGGGCGGGGCACCGGAGATCGCCGCGTCCTGCGGTGAGGTGTTCGTCGTCGTCCGCCAATCGCGCAAATCCTTCGTCGAGCGGGTCGATTTCGTCACCTCGTTCGGGCACGGGCGCGGCGGCGGTGAGCGTGCGCGGCTCGGGCTGCGCGGTGCCGGACCGACCCAGGTGATCACCGATCTGGGCATCATGCGGCCGAATGACGACGGCGAGTTGGTGCTCACCGCGGTGCATCCGGGGGTGACCGTCGAGCAGGTGCGCGCGGCGACCGGTTGGGAGTTGAAAGTCGCGGCCGGCCTGGCGATCACCGAGCCGCCGACCGCCGCCGAACTCGCGGCGCTGCACGCCCTGCAGGCGGCATCATGACCGGCGCGTTCCTCTACGACGGTGTGCGAACACCTTTCGGCCGCTACGGCGGGGCACTCGCCGGCGTCCGCCCCGATGACCTTGCCGCCCACGTCCTTCGGGCACTCGCCGAACGCACGGGCCTGGATCCGTCGACCGTGGACGACGTCATCTTCGGCGCGGCCAACCAGGCGGGCGAGGACAACCGCAACGTCGCTCGCCTGGGGGCTCTCCTGGCGGGCTGGCCGACGTCGGTGCCCGGCACGACCGTGAACCGTTTGTGCGGCTTGAGTCTGGACGCGGTGCTGCACGCCTCCCGGTCGATCGAGACCGGCGACGCCGCACTGGTCGTCGCGGGCGGCGTGGAATCGATGAGCCGCGCACCGTGGGTGATGACCAAGCCGCCCAAAGGATTCCCGGCCGGCGACGCCACGCTGCACTCGACCACCCTCGGCTGGCGCATGGTCAACCCGGCGATGCCCGAGCAGTGGACGGTGTCGCTGGGCGAGAGCACCGAGCTGCTCGCCGACCGCTTCGGCATCGATCGCCCGGCCCAGGACGAATTCGCCACGCGCAGTCATCAACTCGCGGCGAAGGCCTGGGACAACGGGTTCTACGACGACCACGTCGTCACCGTCCCCGGCACCGACCTCACTCGGGACGAACCGATCCGACCGGACACGACGGTGGATGCCCTCGCCCGATTGCGGCCATCGTTCCGTGCGCGGGGAACGGTCACCGCGGGCAACGCCTCACCCCTGAGCGACGGCGCCGCCGCGCTGCTGCTCGGCGACGAGTCGCTGGCCGGCCGGCTCGGCCGGGCGCCACTGGCCCGGATCGCCGGGCGCGGCGCGGCGGGCGTCGATCCCGACGAGTTCGGCATCGGGCCGGTGCAGGCGGCCCGAATCGCGTTGCGACGGGCCGGAATCGGCTGGGGTGACCTCGGCGTGGTCGAACTGAACGAGGCGTTCGCCGCGCAATCCCTTGCCTGCCTTGGCGGTTGGCCCGACCTCGACCCGGAGCTGGTGAACGTCAACGGCGGCGCGCTCGCCCTCGGCCACCCGCTCGGCGCGTCCGGCGGCCGCCTGGTCAACCAGCTGGCCCGCGAGATGCGGCGCCGCGGCAGCCGATGGGGACTCGCCGCACTGTGCATCGGCGTGGGGCAAGGCCTGGCCGTCGTCTTGGAGGCAACATCATGAACGCTCGACCGTGCGCGTCGTCGCACCTGACCGGCTACCGCCGGGATCCGGCCGGAACCCATCCGCCGCTGGACTTCTCGGACTACACCTCCACGGTGCTGCGGCATCCGCGCGAATCGCTGATCCTGTTGCCGCAGCGGCTGACCGAGCTGACCGGTCCGGTGTTCGGCTCGGATCGGCCCGGCCCCGGGGACAACGACCTGACCGCGCAGCACGCGGGCGAACCGATCGGGCAGCGCATCATCGTGCACGGACGGCTGCTAGACGGCGACGGCAGGCCGATCCCGCACTCGCTGGTCGAGATCTGGCAGGCCAACGCAGGCGGTCGCTACCGGCACGACCGCGATCGCTGGAATTCCGCGCTGGACCCCAACTTCGACGGCGCCGGACGCACCTGCACCGACGCGGCCGGGCGCTACGAGTTCACCACGATCAAGCCGGGCGCCTATCCGTGGCGCAACCATCACAACGCCTGGCGGCCCGCGCACATCCACTTCTCGCTGTTCGGGCAGGCGTTCACCCAACGCCTGGTGACCCAGATGTACTTCCCGGACGACCCGCTGTTCTTTCAGGACCCCGTCTACAACTCGGTGCCAGAGCCCGCGCGTGAACGGCTGGTCAGCCGGTTCGATTACCAGCGCAGCGAGCCGGAACAGGCGCTCGCGTTCGAGTTCGACATCGTGCTGCGCGGTCACGACGCGACTCCGTTCGAGGACGAGGAGGACGACGATGACTAACGTGGGCAGCACCCCGTCGCAGACCGTCGGCCCGTATCTGCACATCGGGCTGATCGAGGCGGACGGACCGTTCGCGGTGCCGGCCGGAACGCCCGGCGCGGTATGGATCCGCGGGCGGGTGTTCGACGGCGCGGGTACCGCCATCGATGACGCGATGGTCGAGACCTGGCAGGCGGATCTCCGTGAATCGGGCAGTGGCAGAGCGGGTTTCGCGCGCAGTGATACCCGTCAGGGCGAATTCGCGCTGTACACGGTCGTTCCCGGCTCGGTGTGCGACGGTGCGGGCGGAAGACAAGCGCCGCACCTCGATATGTCCGTGTTCGCCCGCGGGCTGCTGCACCGGCTGGTCACCCGGGTCTACTTTCCCGAGCACGCTGACCGGCATTCGACCGATCCGGTGCTGGCGACGGTGCCACCGGAGCGCCGGGACACGCTGATCGCGGTGCGTGCGGGCGACGGCTACGTGTTCGACGTGCGCCTGCAGGGCGCGGGCGAGACGGTGTTCTTCGATGTCTGAGGCGGTCGAGGTCGGCTATCTCGTCGACGGGCCCGCCGATGGCCCGGCCGTGGTCCTGAGCGGTTCGCTCGGCAGCGATATGCGGATGTGGGAACCGCAGCTCGCGGCGCTCACCGCGGCCGGCTACCGGGTGGTGCGCTACGACCATCGCGGCCACGGCGGTTCACCGGTGCCAGCCGGTCCGTATTCCCTCGCCGATCTCGGTTCCGACCTGCTCGCGCTCCTCGACCGGCTGCACATCCGCCGGACCCATTTCGTCGGCCTGTCCCTCGGCGGCATGGTCGGCATGTGGGCCGGTCAGCACGCGCCGGCTCGGCTGCGCACCCTGACCCTGTGCTGCACCTCGGCCGAACTCGGCCCGCCCAGCGGCTGGGCCGACCGCGCCGCCACCGTGCGCGCGCGAGGAACCGGAGCCGTCGCGGAAGCCGTGGTCGAGCGCTGGTTCACGCCGCGGTGGCGGGCCGCCCACCCCGGATCGACCAGCGACTACCAGGACATGGTCGCCGCCACTGCGGCCGAGGGATACGCCGCGTGCTGTGCGGCGATCGAGACGATGGACATCGCCCCGCGCCTGGCCGCCGTCGACGTACCGGCATTGGTGATCGCCGGCGCGGACGACCCGGCGACCCCGCCGCCGCATGCCGAACGGATCGTCGAGGCGATCCCGCTGGCTCGTCTCGAAATCGTCGGTTCGGCAGCACATCTGGCGAACGTCGAACAACCGGAGGCGATCAACGACCTCATTCTCGGCCACCTGAAGGAGAATTCGTGAACGAGCGCGCGCGACAGGGTGCGCAGGTCCGGCGCGAGGTCCTCGGGGACGCGCACGTCGACCGCGCCGAAGCCAAGACCACCGAATTCACCCGTCCCTTCCAGGAATACATCACCGAGGCGGTCTGGGGATCGATCTGGACCCGCCCCGGCTTGGACCGGCGTACCCGCAGCTGCATCACCCTCGCGGTGCTCACCGCGCTCGGCAGGCACGACGAGATCGCGATGCACGTGCGCGCCGCGATCGGCAACGGCGTCACCGCCGCGGAGATCGCCGAAATCCTGCTGCACACCGGCGCGTACGCCGGTGTGCCCGCGGCGAACGCCGCCTTCGCCATCGGCCAGCGGGTGCTCGACGAACTCGATGGTCAGCCGGGCTAGGGCAGGGCGATGTATTTGGTTTCGAGGTACTCCTCGATCCCCTCGGTGCCCGCCTCGCGGCCGAGGCCGGATTCCTTGACGCCGCCGAAAGGCGCGGCGACGTCGGAGATCACGCCGCGGTTCACCCCGACCATGCCGGTCTCCACCGCCTCGGCGACGCGCAGGGCGCGATCGAGATCCCTGGTGTAAATGTATGCGGCGAGCCCGAATTCGGTGTCGTTGGCGGCGATGATCCCCTCCGTCTCGCCGTCGAAGCCGGTGATCGCGGCGACCGGGCCGAACACCTCCTCGCGCAGAATGCGCGCGTCGGCAGGCACTTCCGCCAAAACGGTCGGCTGGTAGAAATAGCCGTCGCCCGGGACGCTCGCCCCGCCGGTGGTGACCCGCGCACCCTTCTGCGTCGCGTCGCGCACCAGCTCGGCGACCGTGTCGCGTTGCTTCTCGCTGATCAGCGGCCCGACCTGCACCCCATCGAGGTGGCCGGGACCGATCCGCAACGCCCGCATCCGATCGGTCAGCCTGGTGGTGAACTCCGCGCGGACCGCGTTGTCCACGTGGAAGCGATTCGCCGCGGTACACGCCTCGCCGGTGTTGCGCATCTTGGCCGCCATCGCGCCGTCGACCGCGGCATCGAGATCGGCATCGGCGAAGACGACGAACGGTGCGTTGCCGCCGAGCTCCATCGAGGCCCGCAGCACGCGTGTAGCCGCTTGTGCGAGCAGGATTTTGCCGACGCCGGTGGATCCGGTGAAGGTGATCTTGCGCAGCCGGTCATCGCCGAACATCGGTCCGGTGAGCGATGCGGCGTCGGCGGTCGGCAGGATCGACAGCACGCCGGGCGGCAACCCGGCGTCGGCGAAGACCTGACCGAGCAGCAGCATGGTCAGCGGCGTCTCGGCGGCGGGCTTGACCACCATCGTGCAGCCGGCCGCGAGCGCGGGCGCGATCTTGCGGGTGCCCATGGCGAGCGGGAAGTTCCACGGCGTGATGGCCAGCGTCGGTCCGACCGGTTGCTTGGTGACGATGATGCGGCCGCTGCCCGACGGTGCGTGCGTGTAGCGGCCGTGCACCCGGACCGCCTCCTCGGCGAACCAGCGCAGGAACTCCGCGCCGTAGCTGACCTCGCCGTAGCTCTCGGCCAGCGGCTTGCCCATCTCCAGGGTCATCAGCAGGGCGAACTCGTCGCGCAGCGCGATCACCAGTTCCCAAGCGCGACGCAGGATCTCGGCGCGTTCACGGGAGGGTACCGCGGCCCACGCGGCCTGCGCTCCGGCGGCGGCGTCGAGCGCGCGGCGGCCGTCGGCGGCCGCCGCGTCGGCCACCTCGACCAGCACATCGCCGGTCGCGGGATCGAACACCGGGAACCGGCGTTCCGCCGGTATTCGCTTGCCACCGATCCACAGATCGGTGGGCACGGCGGCGAGCAGTTCGGCCACCTCAGGCATTCTCGACTCCGATCTCCGACACTGCCGACAGTGTCTTGTCCAGCCGATCGGCCAACTCCGCGATGACCTCCGGCGTGCTGTTCAGCGGCGGAGCCACCAGCACCGAGTTGGTCGCCTGGCCGATGCCCGCCGTGCACAGCACGAGCCCGTTCGCCCTGGCGGCGGCGATGATTCGCTTGTTGGTGTCCGCAGGCTGATCGGGCTGGAGGTGCAGCGCCCGCATCAGCCCGATACCCGACTGATCCGACAGCAGTGTCGGATAGCGGTCGCACAGGGTGGTCAACGCCTCGGCGAGCAACCCGCCCGTCACGACCGCATTGCTCAGCAGCCCTTCGTCTTCGAGCACGCTCAGCACCGCGTTCGCGGCGGCACAGGCGAGCGGATTCGCGGACATGGTGTGCCCCAGCGCGATCGGGCCGAGCGGTTCCGCGATCGCCGCGGTGACGGTCTCGGAGATCAAGGTGATCGCCAGACTGGTGTAGCCACCGGTGACCCCCTTGCCCGACGTCAGCATGTCGGGCGCAATGCCGGAATGGTCGCAGGCCCACCACTTCCCGGTGCGCCCGAACCCGGACATGACCTCGTCGGCGATGAGCACGATGCCGTTGTCCCGCGTCTCCCGCCGCAGCCACTGCATCGTGTCGATGTCGATCGGCGCGGCGCCCGAGGAGGCCCCGCCGAGCGGTTCGATGACGATCGCGGCGACCTTCGACGTTCCGGCGGCGAGCAGGGCTTGCGCCCACTCTTCGTGCGTGGCTCGCCGCCGTCCCGGCCTGGGCCGCACCAGAACCCGGTTCGCACCCGGACCCAGCAGCGGCTCCACCGAGGGATCACGCTTGCCTGGACTGCCGGTGACGGACAGCGCCGCCGCGGTCATTCCGTGATAGCTGGGCTCTTCGGACAGGATGACCGTGCGCTGCGGCTTGCCGCGCCGATGTTGATAGGCGAATGCCAGGCGCAGCGCGCATTCGTTGGCCTCGGACCCGGAGTTGCTGTACTCGACCGCCGCCGTCCCGGCCGGCGCGATCGACAGCAGCCGCCCGGTGAGCCGCAGCGCCGGATCGTTGCGGAACTGCGTGCGGTGCACGAAGGTCAGCTGTCCGAGCTGAGTCTCGATGGCGTGCAGCACCTTCGGATGCGAATGCCCGATATTGACGTTGAGCACGCCGGACGAGCCGTCGAGATAGTCGTTCCCCTCGGCGTCGTAGATGTAGGGACCCTGTGCCCAGGCGGCGACGGGCAGGGCGGTGCGGCTGGGTGCGGCGGCCGGAAAGGGGATCATGCTGGCTGACGGTCCTTTCGAATGAGCACGAGCAGCGCGGCCGCGACCAGGGTCGCGGCCAGGCCGAGGAAGCCGGTCAGGCCGGCGAAGGCGGCGCTGCCGACGGTGAGCGTGCCGAGCAGGGTGGTGCCGATCGCGATGCCCGCGTTCATCATCGAGTTGTTCCAGGCGACGACGGACGCACGCTGGGCCGGATCGGCCGAGGAGAGGTACGCCTGCTGGCTGGAGTAGAACGCTCCGCCGAACACACACCACAGGGTCAGCGCCGCCAACGCGATCAGCAGGTTGTCCGCGCTCAAAGCCACTGCGGCACAGGGCACGAACGCCGCCGCGGCGACGACCGACACCCACACACCGCTCACCTCGCGCCGGTGCAGGTGATCCAGGATGGTCCCGGTGCTCAGCGAGCCGATCAACGATCCCGCGCCCACGAGCAGTCCGACGAGACCGAGTGTATTGAGGCCGAAGCCGAATCGCTGCGCGAACAGCACGCCGACGAAGGTGTAGGCGCCGAGGCGGCCGGCTTGCAGGAACAGGGTCGCGATGAGCCCCAGGCTGATTCGTGGCTGCGTCCAGGGCGCCAGCAGCGCCGTGAAGCCGCGTGCCCGCCCGGTCGCCGGGATGTGGTCGAGCCGCAGGTACAGCACGGCCGACACCGCCATCATCAGCACGCCGACGGCCAGGAACGGCCACCGCCAGCTGGTCAGCGAGGCAAGACCCGCACCGAGCGGCACCCCGAGCACCTGGCCGAGCGAATAGACGCTCGCGCCGAGGGAAATCACCCGTCCACGCCGGTGCTGCGGTGTCCGCTCGGCGAGATAGGCCCAGATCGCGGGCGCCGCGATCGCCGCGCCGAGCCCGGTGATGCCGCGTCCCGCGACCAACATCGGCAGCGAACCGGCCGCCGCGCAGGCCAGGTTGCCGAGCATGAAGACCAGCGAGCCGAGCAGGATCGACCAGCGCCGCGGATACCGGTCCGCGAGGATGCCGAACGGCGGCCCCGCGACGGCGTAGACGAGCACATACGCGGTGACGATGGTGGCCGAGGCGGCCACCGACGCGTGCAACGACTGGGCGATACCCGGCAGCATCGGTGCGACCAGATACATCTCGGCGCCCATGAGGAAGAACGCGGCGTAGAGCAGGAGGTGCTGAGCCCACGGCGTCGGGGGCTCGACCTCCGCCACCGGATGCAGGCTCCGGGGTGGCTTCGGGGCCGTCTCGATACTCATACCGAGACCTTCTCCAGCGCTTCGTGATCGGCGATCGGGAGGACCGGACGGCGGGGCAGGTTCAGCCGCGACCAGACGGTGTCGATGATCTCGGCGAAGCGGTGCACGGCCGCGGGACTGTGGACCGGCGACGGATTGATCCGGAGGCGCTCGGTGCCCCGCGCGACGGACGGGAAGTTGATCGGCTGGGCGTATTGCCGGTACTCCTCGAGCAGGATATCGGCCAGTTCCTTGCATTTGTACGGATCACCTACGAGCACGGGGACGATGTGGCTTTCGGTTGACACCAAAGGGATTTCGGCATCGGTGAGCAGATCCTGGAGTAGTCGCGCCCGGTGGTGCAGCAGGATTCGCTCGTTGTCGGATTCGCGCAGGTGCCGCACGCTGGCCAGCGCGGCGGCCGCGAGGGCGGGCGGCATGGCCAGGGTGAAGATGAAGGCAGGCGCGAAGCTGCGCACCGCGTCGAGGATCGGCGCCGGGCCGGTCAGATAGCCGCCGAGCGTGCCGTACCCCTTGGCGAAAGTGCCCATCAGCAGGTCGACTTGGTCCGCGCAGCCCAGGTGGGCGGCCATGCCGGAGCCTTCGGGGCCGTACATGCCGACCGAGTGCGCCTCGTCGACGTAGACCAGCGCGCCGTGCTTCTTGGCCACGGCACACAACTCCGGCATCGGCGCGACATCGCCGTCCATCGAGTAGATCGACTCGAAGGCAACGATTTTCGGGCGATCCGGGTCGGTGGCCGAGAGCAACTCGTCGAGATGGGCCGGATCGTTGTGCCGGAAGATCTTTCGCTCGGCGCGCGAGGCGCGCATGCCGAGGATCATCGACGCGTGGTTCTGTTCGTCGGAGAAGAAGATCGCCCCCGGCAGTTCCTTGCCCAGCACGCCGAGCACGGCGTCGTTCACCGCGTAACCGGTGATGAAGGTCAGGCCCGCCTCCTTGCGATGCAGCTGTGCCACTTCACGTTCCAGCAGGATGTGGGTGTGGTTGTTGCCGGAGATATTGCGCGAGCCACCCGCCGCGACACCCGAGCGATTGACCGACCGGTGCATGGCCTCCACGACGGCGGGGAACTGGCCCATGCCGAGGTGGTCGTTGCTGCACCACACCGTGATCTCGCGCAGCCCGTCGCGGTGGTGGTGCACCGCGTGCGGGAATCGCCCGGCCAGGCGTTCGATTTCGACGAATGTCCGGTACTGACCCGACGCTCTGATGTCGTCGATTCTGCGCTCGAAGAAGGCCGTGTAGTCGAATGCCATGGGAGTCTCCGTTTTCTCGAAGGTGTTATCGATTGAGCTGCTGGTCGATGAGGTGGTCGGTGAGGGCCGGATTGGTTTCCCAACCGGTGATCGGGGGGTAGGCGTCGGAGTCGGTGATGACGTCCAGGACGGTGGTGGCCGGATCGACGATCGCCTTCGACAGTGCTTCGCGCAGTTCCACATCGGTGTGGATGGTGTGCCCGTGCGCGCCGCAGGCGGTGGCGATCTGGGCGTGATCGACGTGCCCGAGTTCGACGGCCGAGGTCGGCCTGCCGAACTGGACGATCTCGGCGTGCTTCTGGTAGCCGAGGATGGCGTTGTTCAGCACCAGCACAACGACATCCAGGTTCTCCCGGACGGCGGTCTCGATCTCGGCCCAGCAGTGCGCGAAGCCGCCGTCGCCGACCAGGCAGATCACCGGCGCGGACGGCCGGGCCGCCTTCGCGCCGAGCGCCAGCGGCAGCCCCCAGCCGAGGCCGGCCATGCCGCGCGGCAACAGGAAGCGCTGGCGATGGGTGGTGGCGCGGACGTAGTTGGCCACCCAGATCGAGGAGTAACTGGCGTCCGCGACGACGATCGCGTCGTCCGGCAGCAGGGTGCTGATCTCGTCGGCCACCCGTTCCGGGCGCAGCGGCCGCGCCGTCGAGGTGCGCACGGCCGCGGTCGTTGTCTCGAATTCGGCCCGTGACCTGGCGATCTGTGCGGTGACGGCAGGTCGGTCCGCGCTGCGCTTGCTCAGGTCGAGTTCGCGTAGTGCGGCGGCGAGGTCGTCGATGCCGGTCCGGACGTCACCGACCAGCCGCAGCGACGGGTAGTTGCGGCCGATCTCGGTCGGGTCGATGTCGAGATGGATGAACGTGGCGTCCGGCGGGAACAGGCTCCAGCCGTCGGTGCCGTTCTCGTTGGTCCGCGACCCGGCGAGCAGGACCGTGTCCACCTCACCGATCCACTCGCGCATGCCGTGCGAAACCCCGTGCGGCCCCATGTAATTGCCGATCACGCCGATGCTCAGTTCGGCGGTGTCGGTGACCACGCCCTTGCCCATCGGCGTGGTCGCTACCGGCAACGAGGCCAGGTCGCTCAGCCGGGCCAGCGCGGCGCCCGCGCCGGCGGAGACCGCGCCGCCACCGGCGACGACGAGCGGCCGCTCGGCATTGGCCAGCAGGTCCGCCGCGGCGCGGATGTTCGCCTCGGGCGGGCGGATCCGGTCAAGTGGGAACACCGCCGGGCCGAGGTTCTCGGGGGTGGGCGGTGCGGTCAGTTCGAGGACGTCCTTCGGCAGCATCAGCACCGCGGGACCGGGTCGTCCGCTGGTCGCCGCCCGGAAGGCCGCGTCGAGGTAGTCGTGCACCCGGTCGGGATCGTCGAGGCGATCGAACCACTTGGCGCAGCCGGAAAACAGACTCTGGTGATCGATCTCCTGAAACGCGTTTTTGTTGCGAATCGGGCTCGGCACGTCCTGAATGAGGGCGACCACCGGAATGGAGACCTTCGCGGCCTCGGTCAGCGGCGGCACGAGCAGCGTCGCCGCCGGGCCGTTCTGCGCAACCACGACGGAGCAATGCCCGGATACCCGGGCGAATCCGTCGGCCATGGTGCCGCCCGCGTTTTCGGTGCGATAAACGATCTGGCGAATGCCGAGATCCTCGGCCGCCAATACCAGCAGCGACGGCAGGCTCTGACCGAAGAATTCGGATATCTGCCTGGCTCGAAGATTCTCGGCTATGGCGGCGGCTACTGTCGGCATCGGGACACCTTCTCGCGGTAGCGGACGTGGACTGGATCGGTAGCTACAGTCTCGGCCTGCGAAGATCGCCAGGTCCAATACGTATTTACTTCCCGTTGATAAGAAACTCTTATCTGGCTAGGCTGACCGCGTGGACGACCTACGTCGCGTGCGTTACTTCCTGGCAGTAGCCGAGCACCGACACTTCGGTCGCGCGGCCGAGGCGCTGCACATCACCCAGCCCGCGCTGTCGCAGCAGGTCAAGGCGCTTGAGAAGGAGCTGGGCGTCGACTTGCTCGCGCGCACCGGCCGCGGCTTCGTCCTGACACCGGCGGGTCTGGCGTTGCAGGCGGGCGCTCAGCAACTGCTCTCGGCCGCCGCGGACCTGGAGCGGACGGTCCGCGCGCGGGCGTCGGGCACGGCGGGGGAGCTGAAGGTCGCTTTCACTCGATCGGGCTCCGACAGCGATATTTCCCAGCGCATAAGATCCTTCCGGAAGGAATTTCCGGACATCGATGTGTCGACGATCACCGGCTGGACATCGTGGAATCTCGATCTGCTCGAATCGGGCGAGGTCGACGTCGCATTCGTGCGCGGCAATATCGCCCATCCGCGCGTCGAAACACACCTGATCGGACTGCAGGAAGCCGCCGTGGTGGTGTCCAAAGGACACCCGCTGGCCGAAAAAGACGCCGTGGAAATCGGCGACATCGTCGACGAGCCGATCGTGCTCTGGTCCCGGCAGACCGGACCGGACTTCTACGACGAACTGGTCACCCATATCTGGGGTGCGGGCGCACCGAACCTGGTCGCCGAGGAATCCGACGCCGAACAGGTGCTCGACCTGGTATCGAGCGGCACCGGAATCAGCGTGCTGGACCGCAAACGCGCGACCCGCATCGCGCACGAGAACATCGTCGTCATTCCGTTCGGCACGAACCCGCCGCGGATCGCGATTCAGATCGCCTGGATGCGCGGCTCGGACGCGCCGGCGCTCGCGCATTTCCTCGAATGGTGGCGCCGCGCTTAACCGTTCCGGGTGCGCCGGACGATGGTCGCGCCGCGCACCGTGGTGAGGATCGTGACCACCATGATCGTCAGCAGCTGCATGATGTTCCACGCGACCGGGTCGGCCGTCGGCTCGGCCTCCGCCAAATACGCAGGCGCGGGCTGGGTTCGGACCAGCGGCAGCTGCGGCGTGACCGGCGCGGGTTCGGGTTCCGGTGGCGGCGCCTCGACCGGCGGCGCCTCGAATACCGGTGCCGCGACCGCCGGTGGAGCCAGCAGCAGCGGCAAACCGGGGAACGGCGGCAGGATGTCGCGCGGCCACAGCAGGCAGGCCAGCCCGCTGCCGGTGGCGGCGCTGCCGACCACCACGCTGCCGAGCGCGGATCCGCTGGAGCCGAGCACGCCATGCGAGCTGCCGGTCACGAGGCCGAGCAGAATCAGCGCGCCGCCGACCGCGACGCTGCCGGTGCACGCCGTCCGCACGTCGTCGGAGTCCGGATCGGGCAGTTCGGCGGAACCCTCTAGCCCGAGCCGCGGTGCGGCGGTCTCCTCGATCGGGGCCGGTGCCGGTTTGCTCGTCGGCCCGAGATCCAGTGGCGCGCCCGCACTTCCGCTGCCGATCGATCCGCCCCCGGCGGACGCGCTACCCGGGCCGAGGCTCAGCTCGTTCCCGGCGAACGCGCTCCCGGTATCGAGCTCGGCCGGAGCCGCACTGCCGGTGGCGATGTCGCCGATCGGCAGCCAGTCCGGCGGTAACGGGTCGGCGATCGCGGCGGCGGGCTGACCGGCGAGCAGCATCGCGGCGACGGGCAGCGCCGCCGCGATGACGCGTCCTCTGGTGTGTGCCATGCGCGCACATCCCTATTCGTAATCGGTTGTCGGGCAACGGGTTCGCTAGGTGATGTGCTGGAAGCGGGACAGCGCCGAGGTGAAGGCGTCCTTCGGCACGAGGTTCCCGCCGGAGAACGGCCGGTCGAGGCCGTAGATCGCGACGATCGCCGCGCCGACCACGACGCCGAGCAACGCGGTCATCAGCAGACTGCGTTTGGAGACCGCGACACCGGAGAGCACCGAGGTGAACAACAGCAGGATGGTGGTGAACCACAAAGCGGTGTAAAGGAATCCGGGCATGCCGAGGTCGACGTCCATGGACCGGTCGTGCCGCGCCTGGGCGACCGCCTCTAGCGCGCCGAGCGCGCTGGCGCGCAGGTCGGTGACATTGTCGTCGGTCGACTGGATCGCCATCACGGTGTCCCGCAACGTGTCCAGGGTGTCCTGGGTGGACTGACTCATCCGCCCCTCGTTGTCCATCTCCGGCCACTCCACGCTGACGACCTGTTCGGTGTAGTCGTGGACCAGCTTCTGGATCTGCTGATGCTCCGGCTCGGGCAGCGAGTGCGCGGTCCAGTAGACGTCGATGAGCGCCTTGGCTTCCGCGATCGTGTGATTGTGCGCGTTGTCGTATTGCTGCCAGCAGATCACCACGACGAAGGCGGCGACGGCCATGAAGAGGGTGTTGATCAGATCGACCACCAGGGTGCCCGGCGCCGCCTCCTCGTCTTGGCGCCAGGAGGGCGGCCGCAGCCGGTCGCCGACCACGAAGACGATGACCGCCACGATGCCGACGGCGACAGGCACGAGGATCTGCAGAACGAGCTCACTATCCATGGCGCGGCCTTCCTACCTAGGTGTTCCTCGAGACGACGACGTCTGCGACGTAACGCAGTGCTTGGCGGGCCGCGGCCGGGATGGGTGCGTCGTCGAGGGCGCGGTTGGCCTGCGCCCAGCGGGTGCGAATCATCGCTTCGACGCGGGGTCGTGCGGTGGTGGTGAGGATCTCGCGGCAGGTCTCGGCCTGCCGCGGGTCGAGCTCGGGATTGCCGAGCAGGTCGAGCAGTTGCGCGGACTGCGCGGGGGACGCGTGCTGGAGGGCCAGCGCGACCAGCGCGGTGTGCTTGCCGTCGCGCAGGTCCTCCAGGTCGGACTTGCCGGTGCTCGCGGGATCGCCGTAGACGCCGAGCAGATCGTCCTGGAGCTGGAAGGCCTCGCCGACCGGAGCCGCGTAGGCGGTGAGTGCCTCCCGCACCCCGCGGTGCGCGCCGGCCAGGGCGGCGCCGAGTTGCAGCGGGCGCTCGCAGGTGTAGGACGCGGTCTTGTACCGGATGATCTGGAGCGCGCGGCCCAGGTCGCGGGAGGGGCGGGCGGTGGTGATCAGGTCGAGATACTGGCCGTACATGACATCCGCGCGCATGCCGTCGAGCACCGTGAGGGCCTCGGTGAGCTGGGTCGCGGTCAGCTGCGCGGTATGCAGCAACTCGGCCGACCAGACCATCGCCAGGTCACCCAGCACGAGGGCGGCGTGCGCGCCGAACCGGTCGGGCTCGCGGCGATCCCGATACCGGTCGGCCAGCGCGCGATGCACGGTGGGGTGATCGCGGCGGGTGTGGCTGTTGTCGATGATGTCGTCGTGGATCAGCACGGCGGCGTGGAAGAGTTCCAGCGAGGCCGCGGCCCGCACGATCGACTGCGGGACGGGCATGCCGCCGCCCGCCGCGTGCCAGCCGAGGACGCACAGCAGCGGGCGAATTCGCTTGCCGCCGGCGGAAAGAAAGTCGAGCACGGTCTCGGTGAGTTCGCCGGGTAGCGCGGGACCGGTGGCGGCGGCCTTGTCCCGTAGGAAGCGTTCGAGTGTGTCGTCCACCCTGGTCCGGATGGCGGCCAGGTCTACCGGGGTGGCCGGCTCGGCGTGCGCGGTGGTCATGAGATCCCCTCCGCCGGGTCGGTCAGCGCGACGGCCTCGGCCAGCAGCGTTTCCACGATGCGGTGCTCGGGCACGGTGCGAATCACCTTGCCCCGGACGAAGATCTGCCCCTTGCCGTTGCCGGAGGAGACCCCGAGGTCGGCCTCGCGGGCCTCGCCGGGGCCGTTCACCACACAGCCCATCACCGCGATCCGCAGCGGATGCGGGAACCCCTCGAACGCCGCTTCCACCTGCCCGGCCAGCCGGTGAATATCGACCTGAAGACGGCCGCAGCCGGGGCAGGAGACGATCTCCAGCTTCCGCGGCCGCAGTCCGAGCGATTGCAGAATGTGACAGCCCGCCTTGACCTGATCGACCGGCGGCGCCGAGATGGACACGCGAATGGTGTCGCCGATCCCCTCGCCGAGCAGGATGGCGAACGCGACCGCCGATTTGATCGTGCCCTGGAACATCGGCCCGGCCTCGGTGACGCCGAGGTGCAGCGGATAGTCACAGCGTTGGGCGAGTAGCCGATTCGCCGCGATCATGGTGCGCGGATCGTGGTGCTTGACCGCGATCTTGAGGTCGCTGAAGCCGTGCTCTTCGAACAGCGCTGCCTCCCGCAGCGCCGATTCGACCAGCGCCGCCGCGGTGGCGGAGCCGTGCTTGGCCAGCACCCGCGGGTCGAGCGAGCCCGCGTTCACCCCGACCCGGATCGGCACACCCGCCGCCGCGGCCGCTTTCGCGATCTCGCCGACCCGGTCGTCGAATTGCTTGATGTTGCCGGGGTTCACCCGCACCGCCGCGCACCCCGCGTCGATCGCGGCGAAGACGTAGCGCGGCTGGAAGTGGATGTCGGCGATCACCGGCAGCGGGGAGCGCGCGACGATGGTCGGCAACGCGGCCACGTCCTCGGCCGTCGGCACCGCGACGCGGACGAGGTCGCAGCCCGCGGCGGTGACCTCGGCGATCTGTTGCAGCGTGCCGTCGATATCGGCGGTACGCGTGGTGGTCATGGTCTGGACGGAGATCGGTGCGCCACCGCCGACCGGGACGCCACCGATATCGAGCCTGCGGGTTCGGTGGCGCGGAGGTGCGGTCGGCAGGCCGAGATCACTGCTGGTCATGGCGGCCTCTCTGAATGTCGGCAGCGGCCGTGGTCACGGCAGGCGCCGGACGTCGGGCGGCGGGGCGAAGGCGATGTCCTCCACCGCGGTGACGTGTTCCCGAACGGTGAGCGGTCCCCAGGCGCGCAAGGCCTCGACGACCGCGTCGACGAGCACCGCGGGCGCGGAGGCGCCCGCGGACAGGCCGATGGTGTCCGCGGACTCGATCCACGCCGGCGAGATCGCCGCCGCGTCCTCGATGAGGTAGGCCGGAACACCCTGGCGCCGAGCGACTTCCACCAACCGCTGGGAGTTGGACGAGTTCCGCGACCCGAGCACAAGCACCAGGTCGCTCTGCCGCGCGACCGCCTCGACCGACTCCTGCCGGTTGGTGCTGGCGTAGCAGATGTCGGCGCTGCTCGGGCCGCGCAACCGCGGGAATCGCCCGCGCAGTGCCTGAATGGTCGCCTCGGCCTCCTCGACCGACAGGGTGGTCTGCGTCAGGTAGGCGACCCGGCTTTCGTCGGGAACCTGTAGCGCCGCGGCCTCGGCCGGGGTGTCGATCACCACGGTCACCTCGGGCGCCTCGCCGGCGGTGCCCTCGACCTCCTCGTGCCCGGCGTGGCCGATCAGCACGACGGTGTTGCCGCGGGCGGCGAACCGCCGTGCCTCCGCATGGACTTTGGTGACCAGCGGACAGGTGGCGTCGATCACGGTCAGCCCGCGTCGCTTCGCCTGCTCGTGCACGGCGGGGGAGACACCGTGCGCGGAGAAGACGACCGTCGAGCCCGGCGGTACCTCGTCGAGTTCCTCGACGAACACCGCACCGCGCGCGGCCAGATCGGCGACCACGTGCGTGTTGTGCACGATCTGCTTGCGCACGTAGACCGGCTCTTCCCGATCCGGTGCGGCCAGTAATCGTTCGACCGTGTCGATGGCCCGCTCGACGCCGGCGCAGAAAGACCGTGGCGCGGCGAGCAATACGGTTCTCGCGCGGGCGGTGGTCATGGCGATACCGGGTGCGCCAGGTCGACCGGTACGCGGTGCGGTCCGTCGATGCGGGCGGCGCCGGTGCCGAGGCCGGTGGGCCGGATGAAGCAGGGCGTCGGTCCGGACGGGGGAACCCGTTCGGCGACAACCTCTTCCGGCGGCGCCGCCGGTCGATAGCGGTCCTCGAGTTGGTCCTCCGTATAGCGGCCGCAGGATCGGTGCCAGTGCACGATTCCGGCCATCCAGTCCTGGAGTTCGACCGCGCGCCGGTCCAGTGAATCGCGCACGTCCTGACCGAGCTCGTATTCCTCGTAGAGGGCGGGCAATTCGTTGCCGACGATGCGCTCGAACTGGTGCATCCGGGCGGTCAGCAGGTCGTTGACGATGGCCACGCCCGCTTCGGAGTCGCAGTCGAAGAAGTTCTGCATGACCCGGACCGCGTTGTGGAAGTCGCCCTCGTACCGTGTCTCCTTCTGATACGAGAACAGGTCGTTCACCATGGTGGCGTAGTCGCTGGCGGTGTGTTCCAGGTCCAGGACCGTCTGGGTGCGATAGACGTCCGGTGGGACCAGTTGCCCGTGCGAGAACCGGGACAGCGCCATGGTGAGATCCGAACCGAAAGTGCGGCGGCGCATTTCGACATAGTCGACCGGATCGGGGATGCGATTGGCGATGTCGTTGGCCACCTCCCATTCGGAGCTCTCCAGGAACGCCATCACGGACCGGCGGAATTCGCGTTTCTGCTCGTCGTCGAGAAGGGCGGTGGTCCGCGGCCAGAGGTCGGCGAGAGCGCGTTCCATCGCGTTGGCGGCCGGCGGGACCGCCGCCGCATCCAGCGGCATGAATGCCGCGAAGCGTTTGCCCTGCAACTTCGCCGCGACGATGTCCTTGCGCCGACCGAACACCTGCGGGTAGTAGTCGTCGACATAGGTGCCCCAGGCCAGCCAGTTCGCCGACAGATCCAGTTCGGCGGGGGTGGCGTCCGGATCCAATCCCGCCGAGCAGAGGGCGAAGTCGAACTCCGCCAGATCCACCGGCCGCCACAGCGGGCGACCACCCAGTTCCGGCACCGGGGCGTGGAAGCCCACCTGCTTGCCCCAAGCCGTCAGGTTCTCGCGCGCCGTGTCGAGGTGCGGACTCAACCGCAACGCGTAGGGCAGGTAGAAGTCCGGCAGCTTGGTCGGGCCGACGTCCTCGAACCGGGGACGCAGGAAGCTCTTCGCCCGGCCCGCCCCGAGGGCCTGCGTAGGGGCGAACAGATACACCGCGGAGCTGCCGAGCCCGACCGGCTTGAACAACCGGGGCAACGGATCGCTCGCGGTCGATCCGCCCTTGTTCATGTATCTGCTCGACCGCATGTGCCACTCGTGCCCGCCGGATTGCCAGTCCTGTAAGCCTTTCGCGTAGGCGACGACCGCGGCCTGGTCCTGCGGAGCGACCGCGTACTCGGCGAACAGCATCGGCAGTTCGGTGAGCGCCGTGTGCTCGAACTGCTGCAAGCGGGAGGTCAGCAGATCGTTGACCACGTCGGCGGCGCGCTGGGTCTCGTACCCGAAAAACCGCTCCACCACCAGGATTCCGTTGGCGTTCTCGCCCTCCTGCCGGACCTCGCGCTCATAGGAGAAGATGTCGTTGCGCAGGTGCACGGCGTCGGAGAAGGTGTCGCGCAGCACCTCCAGCGGCCGGGTCGCGGCGAGCGCGGCCGGAATCGCCGCGCCGACCGCGTGTTCCACCAGATTCGCCGACCAGGGTGCGCCGCCGACCTTGCGCCGCATCTCGATGTATTCGATCGGATTCGCGATCCGGCCCTCGGTGATGTTGGTCAGCTCCCACCGCGACTCCTCCAGCAGCGCGGTGGTTGTCGCGACGAAGCGCTGCCGCCAGTCCATCGGCATGGTGGGCACGGTCCGCACCCACAGGTCGGCGAGCCCGCGCTCGACCGGATTCGTCGGCTCCGGCATCGGTCCGCCGGCCAGTGGCAGGAAATCGCGCAGGTGTTCCAGATAGGTCCGCGCGCCTTCGGTATCCCTTGTCCGCTTGAACAATTCGAGGAAGTGATCGTCGAAATAGAACACCCACACATACCAGTCGGTAATGAGCGACAATTCCGCGCTGTCGCATTCGGGATGGGTGTAGGCGCACAGCAGGCCGTAGTCGTGCCGCTCCAGGTCGTCCTCGTCCCAGATGTGGTGTCCCTCCTGGGGTTCGAAGAAGCCCATGTCCTCGGCCCAGATCCGGGTGTGCGCGCGGGCGGTGTCCACGTGCGGGTTGAGCCTGGCCGGGTATGGCATGTAGAAATCGGGAAGTTCGAAGGGCTGCATGTCATCTCCTCACGGTCGAACTCGCGGCTCAGTGGTTCCGGTGCGAAACCAGGCCGGCCAGCACCATCAGGTCTGCCGCCGCGGCGGGGTCGGCCAATGCCGCGATGGCCGCGCGCACCCGGTTCTCGGCGAGCCGCTGGGTGCGCTGCCGTCCGCCGGCCGACTCGACCAGCGCGGCGGCCCGCGCGATATCCATCGATTCCGGAGCGCGGCCGTACATGCTCGCCAGTTCGGCGGCCGCCGCGGTGCCGGAATCCAAGGCCGACACCACCGGCAGCGACATCGTGTGGCGGGCAAGGTCACTCGTCGGTTTGCCGGTGACCTGCGGGTCACCCCAGATGCCGATCAGGTCGTCGACGAACTGGAAGGCCATGCCCAGTTCCCGCCCGAACGTATCCATCGCCGCGACGGTGGCCAGATCCGCCCGCGCGCACACGGCCCCGAGCGCGCACGCGCAACCCATCAGCGCGCCGGTCTTGCCCATCGCCATCCGCGCGTATTCCTCGACGTCGACGTGCCCACCGGAGCGGAAGCGGCAGTCCTTGTGCTGGCCGTGACACATCTCGATGACCGCCGATTCCAGCCGCGCCACGGCCGCCGTCGCCGTCCGGCCGGGCAAGCCGGTCACCAGGATTCGGCAGGCCAGGGCGTGCAGCGCGTCACCGAGCAACATCGCGTCGGGGATGCCCCACACCGCCCACACGGCGGGCCTACCGCGCCGGAGCCGATCGGCGTCCATCACGTCGTCGTGCAGGAGCGTGAAATTGTGTACCAGTTCCACCGCGGCCGCGGCGGCGAGCGCGGCTTGCGGGGTGCTACCGCAGGCGACGGCCGCGCAGACGGTCAACGCGGGCCGCAGCGCCTTGCCGCCGGGCTGCGGGGTCGCGGTGCCCTCGGCGTCCCACCAACCGAGGTGGTAGCCGCCCATCCGGCACAGCGGCTCGGGTAGTGACGAAACTGCCTCGCGCAGCACCGGATCGCACATGGCGCGGGCGCTGGCCAGGATCTCTGTGGCCCGGTGGCTGGTCGCCGCCGAGGTGCTCTCGACCATCAGCACATACACCTTCCCTAGCGGGGTCCCGGCGCCGGGGAACCCGGTCGCCGAGGACCTGGGAACGCCGCGGCCGCTTGGTATTTCGGTGCCGCCGCGGCGTCGAAGACATCGAGGTCGCTGAGGGTCCCGGTCAGTCGGTCTGGCGTGCGACGAGGACGTTGTCGAGGATGCCGAGCGCGTCGGGGACCAGGATCGCCGCCGAGTAATAGCAGCTCACCAGGTAGGAGATGATGGACTGGTCGTCGATGCCCTTGAAGCGGACGTTGAGGCTCGGCTCGTATTCGTCGGGCAGGCCGGTCTGGTGCAGGCCGATCACGCCCTGATCCTTCTCGCCGAGGCGCATGGCGAGGATCGACGTGGTCTGCGTGCCGCTGACCGGAATCTTGCCGCAGGGGAAGATCGGTACGCCGCGCCAGGCGGGTACGCGGTGTCCGTCGACGTCGACCGGGTCCGGGTACAGGCCGCGCCTGCTGCATTCGCGGCCGAACGCGGCGATCGCTTTCGGGTGTGCCAGAAAGAGTTTCGTGCTGCGCCGCATGCTGAGCAGCTCGTCCATGTCGTCCGGGGTGGGCGGGCCGGACTCGGTGTAGATGCGCTGCTTGAGGTCGCAGTTGTGCAGCAGTCCGAAGTCGGGGCTGTTGACCAGGTCGTGCTCGCGGCGTTCGTAGAGCGCCTCGATGGTCAGCCGCAACTGCTGCTGGGTCTGGTTCATCGGGTCGTTGAACAGATCGGCGACGCGGGTGTGCACGCGAAGCACGCTCTGCGCCAAGCTCAGTTCGTATTCCCGGGGGCTGGCGTCGTAATCGACGAAGGTGCCGTCCAACTGGGGCTCACCCTCGTGGCCCGAAAGGATCTCGATCGCGGCCTCGCCCTGTTTGTTCTGTGGTCGTGCGGCCGCGGCGGTGACCCGGGAGAGTTGCTCGCGGAGTGCCGGCGCGTTGTCCAGCACCTCGTCCAGCGCCTGTCTCGGCATGACCAGCGTGGTGGTCTTGGTGACCGCCTTGACCGTGACCGGCCAAATGGCGGACGGGTCGGTGATGCATTCGTCGCCGAAGAAGTTGCCGCCGGCCAGCAGGCCGAGCATGGTCTGCTCGCCGTATTCGCCGGAACCGATCTTGGCCAATTTACCGTGCACGATCAAAACGATCTGATTCATCTCGTTGCCGAATTCGGCGATGACCGTGCCAGGTTCGAGGTCGCGCTGCTCGAAACGATCCGCCAGTGCGCGCAGGATGTCGTCGTCGTCGACGTTGTGCAGGGCACGCAGTTCGCGCAGTTCCTGGGGAATGACCCTGGCCTGCGAGCCTTCGATCACGAACTCGATCTCGCCGTTGCCGAGGGTGTGGGTGAGTCGGCGGTTCACCCGGTAGACACCACCGTTGACCTGCGTCCACGGCAGCATCCTGGTCAGCCAGCGCGAGCTGATCCCCTGCATCTGGGGTTCGGATTTGGTGGTGGTCGCCAACTTGTGGGCGGCCGCGGTACTGAGGCTCTTCCGGCCGTTACCGTTACCATTGGTCTCGGTGGAGACCGGCATTTCGATTGTCATATTTGATCCTCACCTCGAAATGGTCACCCCGGACGGCCGACGTTGGAATGTCCGAATAGGTGATCGTTCAGATTCGGTGGTTGTGCACAGCGGGTCGACTGGCTGCGAGTAGCCCGCGTAACAGAGCGCTCGAACGAATGTTGCTATATGACAGAGCATTTGAGGCGATGTCGATCTTAAGTCGCGGAACCTGTTGGGCGCACGTAAATTTCAAATATTAGTCGTTATTATTAGGATGGTTACGACACGTGTTCGATTGGGACAACGGTCGATAACACCTTGATGTGGATAGGCAAAACCTGAGCGAATTCACGGGCGGGTGGCTATCTTCCGGCCACACAGCGGAACGGCGCCACCCGGGTGGGTGACGCCGTTCCTCGGCTGGCTACCTGCCGCGCGGACTACTCGGTGGCCTGCTCCTCGGCGGGTTCACCGGTGGTGCGCAACAACGAGTAGCCGAGACAGACCACCCCGAAGAACAGATACCCCAGCGCGACCTGTGGCGCGGCCGCCCAGTCCACCTCGGCGGCGTGGATCAATCCGATCCAGCTCAGTACCGCACCGACCAGCGCGGCGAGTGCCGCAGCGACAAAGCGCTTTTCGAGCACGAAGGTCACCGTGGCGCCGAGCACGAGCCCGGCCAGCACCGCGCCGGAACCGAGGGTTTTCAGGCCGTCGTAGACCACTCCGGCCTGGCCGAGCGCGTCCGCGCCGACCTTGTCCGCCGAGGTGCCCGCCGCGCTGAGCGCGTTGTCGATCAAACCGACCGCCCACTCCGCGAGATTCGGCAGCAGCGCCGCGACGACCGCGACCGCGTGCAGTCGCGGCACCGCCTGGAACGCCTGGGCCCCGATCAGCAGCCCGATATAGAGCAGGATCGGCACGATGGCCGGGATCGGCAGCACGGTGGCGAGCAGCCCGAAAAGCCCGAGCAGGCACATCAATCCGATCACCGCGCCGCTGGCCAGCGAGTAGCCGGTCCGGCCGCCCGCGTCCTTCCAGCCGGGATGGCCGATGTAGACCGCTGGTGGGAACGGGGAGCCGAAGCCGGACCCGATGATCGCGCCGAAGCCGTCCGCCAGCAGCACGCTGCGCAGGTTGTAGTTGTCGCCGGCCGCCGCGGCGCTCTCCACATTGCTCATCGCCTCGGTGAAGTTGTAGACGCCGAGCGGGATTGCCGTCGCGAGCAGCGGGGCAAGGTTGCCCAGTCCGTCGAACAGCAGACCGATCCGCAAGTCCGGCAGGCCGAGCGCGATATCGTGCGCGGCCTTCGAGACATCCGGCGCCGACAGGTAACCGCCGATCCAGCCGATCGCGGTGCCGACCAGCAGCGCGACCAGGCCGACCGGAATGTTGCCGGGCAGCTTCACATCGGTGAAGAAGCCGATCAGGATGATGGCCAGCACCGGCAACCCGATCCACGCCGCCTCCCACATCTGCGCGGCGGGCCGCATGGCGATGAAGGTGATGGAGATGCCGGCCAGGGTGCCGAGCATGGCGGCCCTCGGGGTGATCGCGCGGATGAACGGACCGACGAACGCGCCGATCATCACGATGACGCCGATCATGAACGCCCAGGCGAGCCCCGCGGCCCAAGCCTGCACGGGGTCACCGGTTTTCAGATAGATCGGCAGCATGACCACGAACACGACGATGAACATGTGCGGCACGCTGGGGCCGTAGGGCAGCGCGGTCACCGTCGCGCGCCCTTCGCGCCGAGCGAGGCGGCGGGCCAGCAGCATGTAGTAGAGGTTGCCGAGCACCAAGGCGACGCCCAGCGCGGGTAGCACGGTGCCGAGTACATCGCCGCTGGGGATCTTGACCACCGCGATGGACAGGGTGGTGAGCGTGAGCACGTTCACCAGGATGTTGAAGGCGAGCCCGAAGAAGGCGTTGGTGTCGCCGCGTGTCCACCACGGGAGGTCGAGCGGGGCAGCGGGTTCGGTTGCGTCGGTGATATTCGTATCGACGGACATCGGTGGTTCCTGTTCGCTAGGCCGGGGTGTTCGCGGCGGCCGCGGACTCGAGTGCGCCGATGACCGGGGCGGAATCGGCGACCCAGCCGAAGATGCCGCCCTGCGCGGCGATCATCGCCAGCCCGGCCCGCTGGAAGTCCGGGAAATACGAACCGACACAATCGGAGACAACGAGGCAGTCGTAGCC
The DNA here is from genome assembly GCF_042793755.1 of Nocardia sp. NPDC056564. Taxonomy (NCBI): domain Bacteria; kingdom Bacillati; phylum Actinomycetota; class Actinomycetes; order Mycobacteriales; family Nocardiaceae; genus Nocardia; species Nocardia sp. NPDC056564. The sequence continues at coordinate 540,728 of NZ_JBHTUR010000003.1, read as the reverse complement.
GCGGTCGTTCGCCTCGCGCACCGTCGTGTGCACGCACACCTCGGTGGTGACGCCGGTGACCAGCAGCGATTCGATCGAGTTCGCCTGCAGAACCGACGCGAGATCGGTGGCGTAGAACGCGCCCTTGCCCGGCTTGTCGATCACCACTTCGCCGGCCAGCGGGGACAATTCGTCGATGATGTCGTGGCCGTACTCGCCGCGGATGAGGATGCGCCCGAACCGGCCGGGATCGCCGATGCGCTGAGTCGGGTTGCCTCGCTGGAGTTTTGCCGGTGGGCAGTCGGACAGGTCGGGTAGGTGGCCCTCGCGGGTGTGGATCACCGCGATGCCCGCCGCGCGGGCCGCCGCGAGTAGCCGGGCCAGTGGGTCGATCACGGTCCGGAGCAGTGCGACGTCGTTGCCGAGGCTTTCGCCGAATCCGCCGGGCAGCAGGAAGTCGCGTTGCATGTCGATCACGAGCAGGGCGGTGGTGTGCGGGTCGAGCACGAATGGTGTCGGTTGGGCCGGAATGCGTTGTACTGCGGTCATCTTCGTTCTTTCTGTACGAGCCGGATATCCAGGTGCGCCTCGGCCAGGCGCGGCTCGTCGAGGATTCGGGCGGCCGCCGCGAGCACCGTGTCGTCGGCGAGCGCGGGTCCGAAGACCATCGCCGAGACGGGGCGGGCGTCCGAGGTCGTGCCCACCGGTACCGCGATGGCGGTGAGGTCGAGCAGGTTCCCGAAATGGGTGTAGTGACCCAGCATGGTGTTGGTGTCGATGGGGTCGGCGAGCACCTGACCGATCGTGCAGGTGGTGCCGATCGTCGGAACGACGATGACGTCGTAGTCGGTCCACATCCGGGCCACCGCGGCGCGCAGTTCCTGTAGGCGCTGCTGGGCGCGGAACACATCGACGGCGTTGAATGCGTAACCACCGGTGAGGATCTCTCGGACGACCGGCAGGATCGACGCGGGGTGCTCGGCCAGGAAGTCGCCGAACTCGACGAGCCGCTCGGCCACCCACGGGCCCTGGTACAGCAGCGCGCCCGCGTCCAGGAACGGCGTCAGTGTGGTTGGTACGCAGTCGAATCCGAGTCCGTGCAGTCGGTCGCGCACGCCGAGGTGGGCGGTGCGGAAGGCCTCGTCGCCGAAGAATTCCAGCTCCGACTCGGCCGGCAGTCCCACCCGGATGGGCCCGCCGCGGTGCCGTTCGCCGCGCGAGCGGCTCCACGGATCGGCCGGATCCGGGGCGGCGATCACCGCGAACACCCGGTCGAGGTCTTCGATCCGCGTCGCCATCAGCGTCAGGCAGTCGAGCGACTTGCACGCGGGCACGAGCCCGACCGTGCTGATCAGTCCGCGCGACGGCTTCCAACCGAGGATTCCGTTGAGCGCGGCCGGAACCCGGCCCGAGCCCGCGGTGTCGGTGGCGACGCAGAACGGCACCTGGCCGAGCGCGACGGCCAGCGCGGAACCCGAACTGGAGCCGCCCGAGATCAGGTCGCCGCCGAAGACGCTGCGTGGCATCGGATACGGCGTCCTGGTCCCGTTCAGGCCGGTGGCGAACTGGTCGAGGTTCGTCTTGCCGACATACAGCGCGCCCGCGTCGAGCAGGCGCTGTACCGCGGGCGCGGTCTCGGTGGCGATATAGGCGAAGTCGGGGCAGGCCAGCGTGGTCGGCCTGCCCGCGACGTCGATGCTGTCCTTGACCCCGAACGGCACGCCGTACAGCGGAAGGGTCCGGGCGCCGGGGCGCCGCTCGAGTTCCGCGGCGGCGGCCAGCAGTTCCGCCCGCGGAACCGGGGTGATCCAGGTGCCGTCGGCGCCACGGGCCTCGATGGCATCCGCGACCCGCGCCGCCGTGCTGCTCGGCGAGCCGCTGCCGCCTGCGTGCGAGGCGAGAATCTCCGCGACGGTGGGCCCTGGATTTCGCATTTGTCGATTGTCGGCAGCACGTGTGAAGCGGACGGCTTCGCAATGTATCCGCTGTGTTAGGTATTCCGGGCGGTGTGCGTGGCCGACGCACTGCACTGTGTCGGTGCGGCGGATTAGCCTCGGGGTATGTGCCGAAACATCACTGCCCTGCGGGGGCTGGAGCCCGCGGCGACGCCGGAGGAGATCCAGGCCGCCGCGCTGCAATACGTTCGTAAGGTCGGCGGGTTGTCGAGCATCTCGGCCGCCACCCAGCCCGCGGTCGACGCGGCGGTCGCCGACATCGCCGCGATCACCACCCGCCTGCTGGATCAGCTGCCGGATCGCAAGGTGCCGCCGAAGTCGGTGCCGCCGCTGCGCAGGCCCGAGGTGCAGGCGCGGATCCAGGCCAGGGCGCACTCGCACGACTAGCCGTCTGCCTCGGCATCGGTCGCTGTGCGCGGGTGCGTTCGGCGAACGTGCGGCCTGCTATCTTGAACGTCGTTCAAGCTGGTCGTTGGAGGAAGTCGTCGTGGACGGTGTCGAGAACTCTCGTCGTTCGAGAGTTGCCTTTTCCGCGCGGGACATCGCGCAGGTAGCGGTCTTCGCCGCGCTGATCGCGGCGATGGGACTGCCGGGCGCGATCACGGTCGGATTCAGCGGCGTGCCGATCACGGTGCAGACGCTCGGCGTCATCCTGGCCGGTGCGGTGCTCGGTGCGCGCAAGGGCACGGCCGCGGTGCTGGTGTTCCTCGCGCTGACGTTGATCGGATTGCCGCTGCTCTCGGGTGGGCGCACGGGTCTGACCGCGATGGCCGGGCCGAGCGCCGGATACCTCGTCGGCTGGGCGCCTGCCGCGCTGGTCATCGGCCTGCTCACCGCCCGGATCCTGCCCAAGTACCCGCTGGTGCTCGGCCTGCTGATCAACGCGCTCGGCGGGATCCTGGTCATCTACCTCTTCGGCACGCTCGGGCTGCTGCTGCGCACCGATCTGGACGTCGCGCACGCGGTCAGCACCAACTTCGCGTTCATTCCCGGCGACCTGGCCAAGGTGGTGGTCGCGACGGTGGTCGCCAAGGGCGTGCACCGCGCGTATCCCGGGCTGATTCGTGCGTAGTCCGGAACTCGGTGGATCCGGCGCGCAGCCGGCCATCGAATGGGGCGGCCGCGCTTACAGTTACGGCGAACTCGACCGGGCGATCGACGAGTGGATCGAGCGGGACACCGCGGCCGTGTACGACGCGTCGGCGCTGTCGGTCGCGGATGCGTTGATCTGCGTGTGTGCGGCGGCTCGGCGGGGCGTGCCGGTGCTCGTGGAGAATCCGGCGGCGCGCCCGGCTCGGCCGGAGCTTCCGGAGTCCGCGTTCCTGCTGGTGACGACATCAGGGTCGACCGGACGCCCACGGCCGCTGGCCCGCACCGCCGCCTCCTGGTACGACAGTTTTCCGGCGTTCACCGCCATCACGGGCGTCGCGGCGACGGACCGGGTGCTCATCACCGGGCCCTTGCACGCGACCATGCATCTGTTCGGCGCGCTGCACGCGCTGTGGCTGGGCGCGTGCGTGACCGACGATCCGGCGCGGGCCACGGTCGTGCACGCGGTGCCCGCTGTGCTGCGCGAGGTGGTCGCGCGGGCGCCGAGGCTGCGGACGGCGATCGTCGCGGGCATCGCGCTGGACGACGGTGCGCGGCTGGCGGCCGACGGCCTCTCGATTGTCGAGTACTACGGGTCGGCGGAGGTTTCGCTCGTCGCGGCCCGGCGGGTGCCGGAGCCGCTTCGGCTGCTGGACGAGGTCGATGCCGACGTTCGCGCGGGCTTGCTCTACGTGCGGACCCCCTACCGCGTGCTCGGGGCTCCCGACTGGTTCGGCGTCGGTGATCTGGCCGAACTCGGTCCGGACCGGGAACTCGTCGTGCGCGGGCGGGGCGAATCCGCGATCAATGTCGGCGGCACCACCGTGGTCGCCGAGGATGTCGAGCGCGTGCTCGGGTCGCTCGACGGGGTCGCCGCCGTGGCGGTGGTCGGGTCGCCGCACGCGGTGTTCGGTGAGATCGTCACGGCCGCAGTGCAACTCGACGGAGTCGGGCTCGACGCGGTGCGGGCGCAGGCGCGTGGACTGCTGCTGAAAGAGGCGATGCCACGGCGCTGGGTGCCGCTGCCGGCGCTGCCCCGGACCGCCAGTGGAAAGGTGGCTCGGGGGCAGCTGAAAGACTTGCTGGCATGAACTCGGTTCCCGTGCTGGTAGCGCCGCGTCGAACGCCGATCGGCAATGCCGGGCACGGGTTCGCGGAGTTGACCACCACCGATCTGGCCGCGCCGGTATTGCGCGAGGTGTTGTCGACGTTGCGCGGCGCGGGTATCGAGGCCGAGGTGGACGATGTCGTGCTCGGCAATTGTCTGGGGCCCGGCGGGGATCCGGCCCGGAACGCGGCGTTGGCGGCCGGCTTCGGGGTCGAGGTTCCCGGGGTCACGGTGGATCGGCAGTGCGGGTCCGGGCTGGACGCGGTGATGCAGGCGGCGCTGCGCGTGCGCAGCGGGGGAGACGAGCTGATTCTCGCGGGCGGGGTCGAGTCGGCGAGCACCGCGCCGTGGCGGTTCTGGCCACCGGTCGCGGGCGCCGATCCGGTGCGGTACACCCGCGCTCCCTTTGCGCCGCACGGCTTTCCGGATCCCGACATGGGGGTCGCGGCGGACGATCTGGCGCGCGCCCGTGGGATCAGCCGAGAGCGACAGGACGCCTATGCGGCGCGTTCGCACAATCTTGCCGCGGCGACGGACTTTTCGGCGGAGATCGTGCCGATCGGGGAGGTGTGCCGCGACGAGCGTATCCGGGCGGGGCTGACCGAGGCGCGGCTCGCGCGGCTGCGCCCCAGCTTCGGGGCCGACGGGACGGCGACGGCGGGCAACTCGTGCGGTATCTCCGACGGAGCTGCGGTGGTGGCGGTGACCACCGAGTCGCTGGCCGGTGGGTTGCCCGCGTTGCGGGTGCTCGGGTCGGCGGTCGCCGGTTCCGACCCCGCGTATCCGGGGCTCGGGCCGGTTCCCGCCATCCGGAAGCTGTTGCGGCGCACCGGAGTCGACGCGGCGGAGCTGGGCATCGTGGAGATCACCGAGGCCTTCGCGTCGGTGGTGCTCGCGGTGTCGGACGAGCTCGGGTTGGACGAATCGACGATCTGCCCGCAGGGTGGGGCGATCGCGATGGGGCATCCGTGGGGCGCGTCGGGAGCGATCTTGCTGGTGCGGTTGGCGAGTCAGATGTTGCGCCCGGACGGACCCGCGCTCGGGCTCGCCGCGTGTGCCATCGGCGGTGGGCAGGGTGTGGCGATGCTGGTGGAGCGTGTGTCGTGAGCGAGATCGTCTTCTCGTCGGTGATGCATAGTTTCGGCGATCGAAAGGTATTGCGCGGCATCGACCTTCGGATCACCGAGCGTCGGGTCGGAATCATCGGCGCGAACGGTTCGGGCAAGTCGACGCTCGCGCGGATGATCAACGGGTTGCTGGCGCCGACGTCGGGCACCGTCACGGTCGATGGCCTCGACGCGGCGCGCAAGGGTGGGCAGGTGCGACGCAAGGTCGGCTTCGTGTTCACCGACCCGGACACCCAGATCGTCATGCCGACGGTCGCCGAGGACCTCGCTTTCTCTTTGCGCAGAACGGGTTTGAGCAAGCAGGAGGTCGCGGCGCGGGTCGAGGAGATGTTGATCAGGTTCCGGCTGCACGAGCACGGCGACCATCCCTCGCATCTGCTCTCCGGCGGGCAGAAGCAGCTGCTCGCCATCGGCGCGGTCCTCATCCGCAGGCCCGAGGTGATCATCGCCGACGAGCCGACCACCCTGCTGGATCTGCGCAACGCCCGAGTGGTCGCCGACGCGCTGGACGCGCTGGACCAGCAGGTGATCGTCGTGACCCATCAGCTCGCGCTGCTGGACGGTTTCGACCGGGTCATCGTGATCGATGACGGGCTGGTGGCGTTCGACGGCACGCCCGCCGCCGCCGTCCCCGCCTACCGGGAGCTGGTCGAATGATCGGGCTCTACCGTCCCGGCGACTCGCCGGTGCACCGAATGCCCGCCGGGGCGAAAGTGGTGCTGCTGATCGGGTCGATCGTGGCGGCAACGGTGTTCGTGCGCACCCCGATCGAGGTCGGCGTGGTCGGTGCGGTGGTGGCCGGATTGTTCGCGCTGGCGCGTATTCCGGTCGGAGTGGCGGTGGCGCAACTGCGTCCGCTGGTGTGGATGCTGCTGATCATCGCGGTCTTCCAGGTGCTGATCACCTCGCCCGCGCGAGCCGTCGTGGTGTGCGGCGTGCTGCTGATCTCGGTGGCGCTCGCCGCGCTGGTCACGCTCACCACCCGGGTGACCGACCTGCTCGACACGGTGACGCGCGCGCTCGGTCCGCTGCGCAGGTTCGGCGTCGACCCGGATCGCGTCGGTTTGCTTCTGGCGCTTGCTATCCGGTGTGTTCCCCTGCTGGCCGGAATCGTGCACGATGTCGCGGAGGCGCGCCGGGCGCGCGGCCTGCAATGGTCGATGACCGCGCTCGCGACGCCGGTACTGGTACGTGCGCTGCGTACCGCCGATGCGATGGGCGACGCCCTCGCGGCGAGAGGAGTCGACGATGACTGAGCTGCCTGCCGAACGCATCGCCCGCCGCGTCACCGAATCCCCGGACTCGCCCGCCATCGTCGCCGCCCGTGAACGCATCGGCTATCGCGAATTCTGGTTCCGCGTCGGCCGCACCGCCGCCGGGCTCGGCGGCATGGATCGCGTTGCGGTGCTGCCGACTTCGGACATCGAATCACTGGTCACGGTGACCGCGGCCATGCACGCGGGCAGCAGTATCGTCCTGCTGCACCGGCATCTGCTGCCCGAGCAGCTGGCTCGCGTCCTCGGCCTGGCGAAACCGGGTGCCGTGGTCGCGTCCACCCCACAGCACCGCAGGCTCCGGAAGATGGGCTACGACGGCACGATTCAGACCGCCGCCGAGCTGGAATCCGACGGCCGGGCGAGCCGCGCGGTGCCCGACGCCGAGCTGCTGGTCGGCATCACCTCCGGCACCACGGGCGAGCCGAAACTCTTCGTCCGCGACCAGCGATCGTGGGCCACCACCCTGGACCGCTCCGACGCCACCTTCGATATCGGGCCAGGGGACCTCGTTTCGACGCCGGGAGTGCTCGACCACACCTACTTCCTCTACGGCGCACTGCATGCGCTGACCCGAGGCGCGACGGTCGACCTCCGTCCCGTGGTGGAATCGCTCGAAGCCGGTGCGACACAACTGTATTCGGTGCCGACCATCGCCTGGGACGTGGTCCGGTCCGGGGCCGGCCCGTTCCCCGGCGTTCGCGAGGTCCTGTCCTCCGCGGCGCGCTGGCCGCGGACGGGAAGGCAGGCGCTGCAGGAGGTGCTGCCGAACGCCGACCTGGTGCATTTCTACGGTGCCTCGGAGCTGAGCTTCGTCTCCTTCGACCGCGGACCTGGTGACACCGACGAGAATTCGGCGGGCCAACTGTTCGACGGCGTCGACGTCGACATCCGCGACGGCCTCGTCTTCGTGCGCAGCGACATGCTGTTCGACGGCTATCTCACCGAACGCGGCGTCGTCGACGGCCCGGTCGACGGGTGGATGTCGGTGGGGGACCGGGGCCGAATCCTCGGCGACGAACTGCACCTGTTCGGCCGGAGCAGCGAGATGCTGATCCGCGCGGGCCTGAACGTGGAGCCCGCCGCCATCGAGTCCGCGCTCACCGCCCTGCCCGGCATCACCGAGGCCGCCTGCGTCGCCGTCCCCGACCCGCGAATGGGCGAGGCTCCCGCCGCCGCCATAGTCGTCGACGCCACCGCCCCGCACATAGACGAGATCTGGCGGCACCTGCGCGCCACCCTGCCCAGCCCGAGTGTCCCGGTGCAGGTCCTCCTGCTCGACCGCCTCCCGCGCACGCCGCGCGGAAAGCTCGACCGCACCGCCCTCGCCTCAGCGCTCGAGCGGGATCGAGGAAATCGGCGGGCGTAGTGCCCGATAGGCGAAGTGCTCTTCATGATCGAGCACGAGGACGTCAACGGCGCCGGGCCGCTCGGCCACGATCACGACATCGTCCTGCGCCGGGTACCAGAGATCGTCGAAGCGGTCGGTGAACCGATCGAACCGCACGCGAACCGTGATGGCGTCGGCAGGCCATGCGACCGCGACCCACTCGGATTCGGCGATCGGCAACGCGCGCAGCCACTGTCGAACCGTCTCCGATTCGAGTTCGCTCACGTCCAGGACCGTATCCGCGGCTCTGAGCAGTTGCCGCACGGCAGGCAGCCCGCCGACTCGCGCCACCAATCGGTCGAAGACCGTTCGATCGTCGACCGCGCCGAGCCGCGTCAGGGTTTGCGCCAGCATCGGCGGCATCGCACCCTCCTCCATTCCGACGCGACGGACCGCTCGAGCGTACTCGGGGTAACAGTACAGATTGACGTGAATACAGAAATATCTGTACTGTCCGGGTATGGCCACCGTGGTGCACAGTGACGCGTTGTCGCGGTTCGGGTACGCGCTGTCGGATTCGACGCGGTCGCAGATCCTGCTCGCGTTGCGGAACGCGCCGAGCTATCCGTCCGAACTCGCCGATCGCATCGGTGTGTCCCGGCAGATCCTGTCGAATCACCTTGCCTGCCTGCGCGGCTGCGGGCTGGTCGTGGCGGTGCCGGAGGGGCGGCGGAGCCGGTATGAGCTGGCGGATCCGCGGATCGGGCGGGCGCTGGACGATCTGGTCGGCCTGGTGCTGGCGGTCGATCCGGCCTGCTGTCCGGACTCCGCGCGCGAGGGGTGCTGCTGATGGCCTCGAAGCCGGGCTCGGCGAGCGGGGCGAATTCGGTGCGCCGGCAGGTCCTTTCGCGGCGAATCCGCTGGTTCGTGGCGGCGACGATCACCTATAACGTGATCGAGGCGGCGATCGCGTTGACCGAGGGAGCCCGGGTATCGTCGGCGGCGTTGATCGGCTTCGGGCTCGATTCGGTGATCGAGGTATCGTCCGCGGCGGCGGTGGCTTGGCAGTTCTCCGGCAGGGATCCCGAAGCGCGCGAACGGGTTACGTTGCGGATCATCGCGTTCTCGTTCTTCGCGCTGGCGCTGTATGTCGGTGTGGACGCGAGTCGCGCGCTGCTCGGGCTCGGTGCGGCGCGGCATTCGATCGTCGGGATCGCCTTGGCCGCAGTGAGTTTGGCAGTGATGCCGGTGCTGTCGTTCGCGCAGCGGCGAGCGGGCCGGGAGTTGGGCTCGCTGACCGCGGTCGCGGATTCGAAGCAGACGCTGCTGTGCACCTACCTCTCGGCGGTGCTGCTGGCCGGACTGCTGCTCAACAGCCTGTTCGGCTGGTCATGGGCGGATCCGGTCGCCGCGCTGGTCATCGCGGTGATCGCGATCAAGGAGGGGCGCGACGCGTGGCGCGGTGATACCTGCTGTGCCACGCCGATCGCGGCCGAGCGACCCGAAGCCGCTGGGCACGACTGCGCGTGCTGCTGAGGCGGACCCGCCCCGTGGCGCGCGACACGGGGCGGGCGCTCGAACGATTAAAGCCCTCCGAGGAGGAGATGCAGAACGCTTCCTACAACATCGATCAATCCGGCGAGCAAACCCATTGTTCTCTCCTTAGATCTCGATCTCGTTCTCGAAGAAGGACTTTCCTTTCTTCGCATCGGAGCTTACCGATATCGCTATTTCCACTCGGTTACACATTGTCACGCGGAAGTTTCCGATTAAAAATAACGACCGGTATGTTATCCGTTTCTGAAATATGCTGACGCAGAGGGGATTTGGCCAGCTACGCTAGTGGGTTGGCTTGTTGCTATTTGTTTGCCGATGTGCGCAAAGTGATCTGCACGTCGGCCTATATCCGCCCTGAAATCGCGTCTTGCTGGCTATGTCTGGTGGGATCAAGTTTTGCTGGCGCTATTCGTAATGCAGCCAGTAAATGTTGTTCAAAGTTATAGCGATCATGCATGTCGCACTGTTTGATAGTCGCCTGCCCGATCACCGCTGGACGTCGGCGCGTTCGTGCTGCCGGCACCCCCATACAGCACGCGGTCGAACATTCACGGGCGTGGGCGTCGCGGTATTCGAATCCGACCGGAGGATGATGGGTAATCGTGCCCACAGATCCGAACGCCCCCGATATCAAGCCCCGCAGCCGCGACGTCACCGACGGCCTGGAGAAAACCGCCGCGCGCGGCATGCTGCGCGCGGTCGGCATGGGCGACGACGACTGGGAGAAGCCGCAGATCGGCGTGGCCTCGTCCTGGAACGAGATCACGCCCTGCAACCTCTCGCTCGACCGGCTCGCCCGCGCCTCCAAGGACGGCGTGTTCGCCGCGGGCGGTTACCCGATGCAGTTCGGCACCATCTCGGTGTCCGACGGCATCTCCATGGGCCACGAGGGGATGCACTTCTCCCTGGTCTCGCGCGAGGTGATCGCGGACAGCGTCGAGACGGTCATGCAGGCCGAGCGGCTCGACGGCTCGGTCCTGCTCGCCGGCTGCGACAAGTCGCTGCCGGGCATGCTGATGGCGGCCGCGCGGCTGAACCTGGCCAGCGTGTTCCTCTACGCCGGTTCGATCCTGCCCGGCATCGCGAAGATGTCCGACGGCAGCGAACGCGAGGTGACGATCATCGACGCGTTCGAGGCGGTCGGCGCCTGCTCGCGCGGCCTGATGAGCCGCGCCGACGTAGACGCCATCGAACGCGCCATCTGTCCCGGTGAGGGCGCCTGCGGCGGCATGTACACCGCGAACACCATGGCCAGCGCGGCCGAGGCGATGGGCATGTCCCTGCCCGGCAGCGCGGCCCCGCCGGCGACCGACCGCCGCCGCGACGGTTACGCCCGGCGCAGCGGCGAGGCGGTGGTGGAGCTGCTCCGCCGCGGCATCACCACCTCCGACATCCTGACCAAGGAGGCGTTCGAGAACGCCATCGCCGTCGTGATGGCCTTCGGCGGATCCACCAACGCCGTGCTACACCTGCTCGCCATCGCGCACGAGGCGAACGTCGACCTGGAGTTGGCCGATTTCGCGCGGATCGGCCGCCGGGTGCCGCACCTGGCCGACGTGAAGCCGTTCGGGCGGCACGTGATGACCGACATCGATCGGGTCGGCGGCGTGCCGGTGATGATGAAGGCGCTGCTCGATGCCGGTCTGCTGCACGGGGATTGCCTCACCGTGACCGGCCGGACGGTGGCCGAGAACCTGGCCGAGATCGCGCCGCCGGACCCGGACGGCAAGGTCGTGCGGGTGCTGACCTCGCCGATCCATCCGACCGGTGGCATCACCATACTGCAGGGCACCCTCGCGCCCGGCGGCGCCGTGGTCAAGTCGGCCGGCTTCGACTCGGACGTATTCACCGGCACGGCAAGGGTTTTCGACCGCGAGCGGGCGGCGATGGACGCGCTCGAAGACGGCACCATCGCGGCGGGTGACGTGGTCGTCATCCGCTACGAGGGGCCGAAGGGCGGCCCGGGCATGCGCGAGATGCTCGCGATCACCGCGGCGATCAAGGGCGCCGGGCTGGGCAAGGATGTCCTGCTGCTCACCGACGGGCGCTTCTCCGGCGGCACCACCGGGCTGTGTGTCGGGCACGTCGCGCCGGAGGCGGTGGACGGCGGGCCGATCGCGTTCGTCCGCGACGGGGACCGGATCCGCCTCGATGTCGGCGCGGGCACCCTCGACCTGCTCGTCGACGCCGCGGAACTCGCCCGTCGCGCCGAGGGCTGGGCGCCGTTGCCGCCGCGCTACACCCGTGGCGTGCTGGCCAAGTACTCGAAGCTGGTCGGGTCCGCGTCCAACGGTGCGGTGTGCGGGTAGCGGCGCCCGCCTTCGCCATCGGTGCGGCCGACCTTGTCACGGGCGGCGAATACGAGCAGAGTCGGTGAAATGGATGAGACCACAACCGATTCGACTCCTGTGCGGACGGCGCGCGGCATCGCGGACGCGTATGTCGACGCCCTGGCCGAGCTCGACCCGCTGATCGCGGTCCGGCTCGGACGCGACCTCGACGACGACCGACTGCCCGACCTGTCCCCGGCCGGTATCGAGGCCAAGGCCACGCGGGCCCGCGCCACCCTCGCCGAACTCGAGGCCGCCGAGCCCGCCGGCGGCTATCCGGACGTCACCGACCGGCGCTGCGCCACGCTGCTGCGCGAGCGGCTCACCGCCGAACTGGCCGTGCACGACGCGGGCGAGCATTTCCGGGCGCTCCGCAACATCGCCTCCCCGGTGCACGACCTGCGCGAACTGTTCACGCTGTTGCCGACCGATACCGAGGCGCAGTGGCGGGCCATCGGCCGCCGGCTCCACCGGGTGCCTGCCGCGCTGGCCCAGTACCGATCGACGCTCACCGAGGGCATCGATCGTGGTCTGCTGGCAGGCCCTCGGCAAGTCAGCGCGGTGACCCGGCAGTTCGAGGAATGGATCGCGGGGGACGCGCCGGGCGGCTGGTTCGGCGAATTCGTCGCCCCCGCGCCGGAATCGCTACGCGCCGAACTGGGTTCGGCCGCCGTCAGCGCCAACGCCGCGGTGGCGGAATTGCACGACTGGTTGTGCGACAGCTACGGCCCCAAGGCGATCGACGCGCCGGACACGGTCGGGCGAGAGCGTTATCGGCGTTGGGTGCGGTATTGGAGCGGCGCCGATCTCGATCTCGACGAGGCCTACGCCTGGGCGTGGGAACAGCTGCGCGAGGTCGACACGCAGATGCGCGCCGAGGCGGAGAAGGTGCTGCCGGGTTCGACCCCGATCCAGGCCATGGAGTGGCTGGAGCAGCAGGGGCCCGCGCTCGACAACCCGGAGAGCGCCCGCCGCTACCTGCAGGATCTGATGGACCGAGCCATCACCGATCTGCAAGGCACGCACTTCGATCTCGCCGAGCCGCTGCTGAGGATCGAGTCGATGATCGCGCCGCCGGGTAGCGCCGCCGCGCCCTACTACAGCGAGCCGTCACTGGACTTCAGCCGGCCGGGCCGCACCTGGCTGCCGGTGCTCGACCCCGCCCGAATTCCGGTGTGGAGTCTGGTCACCACCTGGTATCACGAGGGCGTCCCCGGGCATCATCTGCAAATCGGGCAGTGGGTTCACCTGGCCGATCAGCTGTCCGTCTACCAGGTCAGCCTCGGGGACGTGAGCGCCAACGTGGAGGGCTGGGCGCTGTACGCCGAGCGCCTGATGGACGAGCTCGGCTATCTCACCGATCCCGGCCACCGCCTCGGCTACCTCAACGCGCAGATGCTGCGGGTGCTCCGGGTGATCCTCGACATCGGCCTGCACGTCGGACTCGACTATCCGGCCGACTCGCCGTACCGCCCCGGCGAGCGGCTGGAACCGGACAACGCCAGGGAGTTCTTCGCGCTGTACTGCGGGCTGCCGCCCGAACACCTGGACAGCGAGCTGGTCCGCTATCTCGGCTGGCCCGGTCAGGCGATCGGGTACAAGCTCGGCGAGCGTGCCTGGCTGAGGGGCCGGGCGGCCGCGCAGGCCGCGCACGGCGAGGACTTCGATCTGAAGGCGTGGCACATGGCCGCCCTGTCGCAGGGCTCGCTCGGCCTCGACGATCTCGTCGCGGAACTGTCCGCGCTCTGAGCGTTCGCGAATGACGGGCGCCTGCGCTCAGGCTTCCTCGCGGCGGATGGGGGTGACCGGGGCCAGGTTCGGCTGGTCCGCGCCGCGGAGCAGGGTATGCAGTTCGGTGACGAGGTGGCCGGCGATGTCGTCGATGTCGGGGACCAGTTCGCGGCAGCCGAGCAGGCCGAAGTGCAGGCGCCCGCCCGAGCTGCTGACCGTGATGTTGAGGCCCTGGCCGTCCATGACGACCGAAAGTGGGTAATTGGCAACCATTTTCGCGCCGGCCAGGTACACGTCGACGTTGGGGCCCGGGACGTTGGAGATGACGAGATTGAAGGGCGGTATCCGGTGCGGCAGGCCCATGGCGAAGGCGACCCTGGCCGCGCGGGCGACCAGCGCCGGCGGCGCGAAGTCGGTGACGTTCTCGATGAGGCCCGGCGGGATCGCGGCCTGCTGGGCCTTGGCGATCTTCGTCGCCCGGTGCACGGCGGTGAGGCGGGCGATCGGATCGTCGAGATGGGTGGGTAAGGAGGCGAGCATCGCCGAGACCCGGTTGCCGAGAGCCGATTTGCTGCTCTCGTCGCGCACGGAGACCGGGATCATCGAGACCAGCGGCACGGCGGGCAGCGCGTCGTGATCGATCAGCCATCGCCGCAGCGCCCCGGCGGACATGGCCATCACGACATCGTTGACCGACATGCCGAACGCGTTCTTGACCGTCTTCACCTCGCCGAGATCGACACTGCGGAAGGCGAACCGGCGGTGCGGGGTGATCTCCCGGTTGAACGGCGTCTTCGGCGCGAGCCCGACCGCGCTGGCGATCACCGCACCGTCGTCGTGCTCGCGGCCGAGAATCGCACCGAGATAGGGTGATACGTAGCTGCCGACCAGCGGCAACGAGCGACCGAGCGCCCCGGCGATCCGCGCGGCCTGTACGGGACTGCTGGCCAACGAGACCGCGGCCCTGGCCAGCATCGCTCGTTTGCTCGGCTTCGGCTCCGGCGCGAAAGGTGTTGTGGGAAGGACCCTTCGGCCCTCCCGGGTGAGATCGAGCAGGATCGTCATCAGCTCCGCGCCGGAAACCCCGTCGATCGCCGCGTGATGCATCTTCGTGTACACCGCGAGCCGCCCCTCGGCGAGCCCGGAGATGAGATACGCCTCCCACAGCGGCCTGCGCCGATCGAGCGGGCGCGCGTGCAACCGGCTGACCTGTTCGGTCAGCTGCGCGTCCGAACCCGGTGTGGGCAGCGAGATCTCCCGCACGTGGTATTCGATGTCGAAGTTCTCGTCATCGATCCAATACGGCTGATCGAGGCCGAGCGGGACATACGTCAGTCGTTGATGTAGCAGCGGTATCAGCGGCACGCGCTCGCTGAGCAGACCGGTCAGCGCGGCCAGGTCGAGGACGGTGGGCGATTCGCTCGGGTCGACCACGCACAGCCCGCCGACGTGCCCGGTGGAGTTGTGCGTCTCGAGCGACAAGAACGCGGCGTCGAGGCCGGAGAGCTGCTTCATCGTTGATCCTCTGTTGCTGCTGAGGATCTGAGCATGGCACCTCCGGTCCGCGCAGTCTCCGAAACGAACTCCTTGGTCGGGCCGACTGCGCGAACCGGCGTCGGCTAGTGCGCTATCCGGTCGTCGAGCGGCACGGATTCGGCCGCCGCGCGCTGCGGACGGGTCGGGGCGAACCAGGTCAGATAGAACATCGTCGCCAGCGCGGCCAGCAATCCGAGCAGGCCGACGCCGGACACGAGCGGGTGGTCGGCCATCGTCTGCGCGAGGTAGCGAACCGACAGCAGCGTGGTCGCGAAGGTGACGACGCCGAGGGCGACCACGCGGATGCGGTAGTGATCCCAGCCCCGATCCGGCTCGCGCAGCGCGGATTCCACGGTCAGGCACAGCGCGGCACCCGCGACCAGGTCGACGCCGTAGTGCGCGCCGAGGCCGAGCGTCGCGATCAGCGTGCAGACCAACCAGAACGCGCCACCCACCCGCAGCCACAGCGGCCCGCGGCGGGAGTGGATGAACAGCGACAACGCCCACGCGGTGTGCAGCGACGGCATGCAGTTGCGCGGGGTGATGCCGTCGAACGGCATCGGGTCGAGGGAGAACGGCAGCGGCGGAACGATATTCGGCCAGACATCGGCGATCTCCAGCCCGTGCCCCTGCGGCCCGAAGGCGAGCACCGGCCCGACGACCGGGAAGACGACGTACCAGAGCGGGCCGATCAAGCCCAGTGCCAAGAACGTGCGCACCAGGTGATGCCGCGGCCACGGACCGGTGGTCACCCCGCGCAACTGCCAGACGGCCACCACGATGGCCGCGACCGGCAGCTCGAAATACACCCAGCGCACCACGCCCAGCGGCACCGGCCCGGCGACGTCCAGGACGTGCCCGACGAACCAGGACGGATTGCCGAGCGCGTGATCGGCCAGCTGCGCGTACGGATCGAGAACCGTCGGGCAGGCCCACGCGGTGATGTCGAGCCAGATCTCGCCGATCTTCGTCGCGAGAATCAGCAACGCACCGAAGGTGATGGCGCGCAGCGCGGTTCGCCTGCGCTCGCCGGACCAGCGCCACGCCGCGATCACCGCGAGCGCGGTGAGCACGATGGTCGGGCCGTTGCCGACGGTGAACAGCCTGCCCTCGACCGCCCGGATCACCACGAACACCACATCGATGGCGATGGCCGCGGCGAGCGCGGTGATCCGGACGCGCGTGGTCAGGCCGACGAGCGCGAGCAGGAAACCGGCCCACGAGGTGGTCGCGGACTTGGGCCTGCCGACGTAATCGCGGGCCAGGCTGGTCAGCGGCCCGAGCGCGTGAATGTGCGCGGCGATGAGTTCGCCGACGACGAGCACCAGCACCGCGGCGGCAATGCCCGCCAAGATGGCTGGCGGGACGCGACGTTCCTGGAGCCGCTCAGCACCCGTTGGTTCGGCGGGTGGCGGCGGACTTCCCGGTGCGTCGTGAATAAGCATTCGGTCATCGTAAACACGATGTGAACACGACCACGCGGCCCGGTGAACTCGCGCCGCTCTGCCGCACGCGCGAACCCCTCGGCCTCATAGCATCAGGACCAGCGCGGAGATGATGCCGAGCGTCGCTGTCGCGGTGGCGCCGACCGAGTTGATGATCACTACCGCGGCGGTGGCGAACACGTGCGGCAGAGACTCGAGCCGAGCTGTCGTTCTCGCGGTCATGGCCCCGGTGCTACCCGGCGACAGCGGGCTCAAACGAGACAACCGCGAGGCATGCCGTGGCTTGCCCCGCGGTCGCCGGATTTGTCAGGCTTTGTCCTGCGCGGCGGAACGGGCGGGGTTGCCCTGCTTCTCCGCCTTGGGGTCGCGCTCGTTCTGCTTGGCCCGCACGCCCGCCTCGACGCGGTCGCCGAGACCCTTGTCGACGTTGCGCCAGTACTCGAATGCCCGGCTCAGGACCGGCGGCGTCACACCGTTGAGCAGATGCCCGACGATGTTGTCGACCAACCGATCTCGCGCCGCGTCGTCGAGCACGTCGCGGACCATCGTCCCGGCCTGCCCCCAGTCGTCGTCCTCGGCCCGCAATGTGTAAGCGGTGCGGACCATTTCGCCGTCGGTGTGCCACCCCACCGGCGGCCCGGACACGGACGGATCCGCGTGCGGCCCGCCCTTCGAATTGGGCACGTACACCGGGTCGCCCGGATTGCGGTGGCGCATCGCGCCGTCCTTGGAATAGGACCGCACAGTCGTCGCGTGCGCCGAATTGACCGGCAGCTCTTTGTAATTGACCCCGATCCGGTAGCGGTGCGCGTCCGGGTAGGAGAACCAGCGGCCGAGCAGCATCTTGTCCGGGCTCGGCCCGGTGCCCGGCACCGCGCTGCTCGGTTCGAACGCGGCCTGCTCGATCTCGGTGTGGTAGTCGGCGGGGTTGCGATTCAAGGTCATCTTGCCGACCTCGATCAGCGGATAGTCGCCGTGCGGCCAGACCTTGGTGAGGTCGAAGGGGTTGTAGCGGTAGGTCTTCGCGTCGTCGAACGGCATGATCTGCATGTGCAGCGTCCAGCTCGGGAAGTTGCCGCCGTCGATCGCCTCCCACAGGTCGCGGGTGTGGTAGTCGGTGTCCATCGAGGCCATCTGGTCACCCTCGTCCTGGGTGAAGAACTCGATGCCCTGATCGGTCTTGAAGTGGTACTTGACCCAGAACCGCTCGCCCGCGGCGTTGTACCAGAGGTAGGTGTGGCTGGAATAGCCGTTCATGTGCCGCCAGGTGCGCGGGATGCCGCGATCGCCCATCAGCCAGGTCACCTGGTGCGCGGATTCCGGGGACAGCGTCCAGAAATCCCACTGCATGTCGTGATCGCGCAGGTTGTTGTCGGCACGGCGCTTCTGCGAGCGGATGAAGTCCTGGAACTTCATCGGATCGCGGACGAAGAACACCGGGGTGTTGTTGCCGACCATGTCGAAGTTGCCCTGCTCGGTATAGAACTTCAGGGCGAAGCCGCGCGGATCGCGCCAGGTGTCCGGGCTGCCGCGCTCGCCGGCCACGGTGGAGAAGCGGGCGAGCACCTCCGTCCGCTTACCCGGTTGGAAGACATCGGCCCTGGTGTAGGCGCTGACATCGTGGGTGACCTCGAAGGTGCCGAACGCGCCGCCACCCTTGGCGTGCGGCTGCCGCTCGGGCACCCGCTCGCGGTTGAACGCCGCCATCTTCTCGATCAGATACGCGTCATTGAGCAGAATCGGGCCGTCGGGGCCGACCGTCAGCGAATGTTCGTCACTCGGCACCGGGATTCCGGCGTCATCGGTGGTGTAGTTCGAATCAGACATGTCTCTCCGTCCGTCTCGGTTATCCGGTGGACTTTCCAGGTGCCTGAAGCTCAAACGTATCGCGAAGCGCCGCCTCCGTGGCCGAAACGGCCGATGGCCTGCTCGATCACCGGGCCGATGTGATCCGCGTATGACTATCCTGACCTGGTTCAAGGCTTGATGATCAAGGTGGGTACTTATGCGGAGTAGGGACATTGAGCTGGCGGCTCGATGGTGGCAGTGGGCCATGGCGATTCCCACCGCCAGGAATCCGGTCAGCGATGAAACCGGCGAGTTCGCGGCCGTCGGGCAGCCCGCGGACGTCTGGTTCCTGGCCGGGACGTTCGGCGGCAAGGTCACC
The DNA here is from genome assembly GCF_042793755.1 of Nocardia sp. NPDC056564. Taxonomy (NCBI): domain Bacteria; kingdom Bacillati; phylum Actinomycetota; class Actinomycetes; order Mycobacteriales; family Nocardiaceae; genus Nocardia; species Nocardia sp. NPDC056564. The sequence goes on along the minus strand of NZ_JBHTUR010000003.1, from coordinate 522,100 downwards.
AGGAAGTGTTCCGTCCCGCACGGGCGGCCGATCTTCTTCCCGGCCTTCAATATCCTCCAGCGCGCCTCGCTGTTCGGCAGGCGCGTGCCGGAGGTGCCCACGGCGAAGGGGCACGCGGAACTGAACGGTGTCACCCTGCCGCTGCGCGAGGTCGCCAACCGCAGTCCGTTCCTCATCGACGCGGATCCGGACGGTCCGTTCGGACCGCCCGGGCGTTATCGGGCGAACGCCTGGGGCCTGTGGTGCGGCCTGGACGACCTCAGCCGCGGCGACTACATCCTCACCCTCGGCGGCGAGTACGAGCCCGGCGGATTCTGGACCGAGGTCACCTACGATCTCGAGGTCGTGTGAGGCAGTCGCCGGACCAGCGGCCGAGTCTTACCTGATCACACCCGGCGCACGGAGACGCCCGCCGCTTCGAGCGCGGCCGTGTCGCCGGGTGCGGCCGACGCGTCGGTGACGATCGCGTGCAGGGCGGCGGCCGGAGCGACGAAAGCTAGTGCGGTGTGGGAGAGTTTCGCGGCTTCGGTGACGGCGATGACGCGGCGGGACGCCGCGATCGCGGCGCGTTTGATCGCGGCGTCGTCGAGGTCGTAGGCGGTGAGTCCGTCGGTGGCGGTGAGTCCGCAGCAGCCCAGGATCGCGGTGTCGAAACGGAGCGCGGCCAGCGAGGCGAGGGTGAGCGGTCCGGTCAGCGCGAGTTCGCCGGGGCGGGGTGTGCCGCCGGGGACGAGCAGGGTCAGCCGCGGGGCGCCGGTGAGCGCGTTCACCGCGTGCAGCGACAGGGGGAGCACGGTCAGGCGCCGCTGTTCGAGGACCCGGGCCACCTCGAGACAGGTGGTTCCGCTGTCGAGGACGACCGATTCGCCGTCGGCGATCAGGGCGGCGACCTCGATGGCGAGGCGGCGCTTGATCTCCAGTCCCTCGCCGGCGCGTACGGCGAAGGGGGGTTCGTCGCCGCGCAGCAGGAGGGTCCGGGCGCCGCCGCGATAACGCTCGAGGACGCCCTGTCCGGCCAGGGTCTCGAGGTCGCGGCGGATGGTCATCTCCGAGGCACCGGTGCGCTCGGCCAGTTCCGCCACGCCGATCTCGCCTGCGTCGCGGACGGCCTCGGTGATCTGCTTCAGTCGGTCTACACTCGCCACCTTCGCAATCAAACATCCTTCGTGTTCGAAAGTCAATGTTTCGAACGCTGATTCTGTTCGGTATGTTCGTAACATGCAGGGATCATTGCGGGCCGCTCGGCTGGCCACGTTCGCCTTTTTCGCGTTGAACGGCTTTCTGATCGGGATGTGGGTGGTCCACATTCCCGTGGTCGAGCGGCGGGCCGGGATCGGTCATCCGGCGCTCGGGTGGTTACTGCTGCTGCTCGGTGCGGGTGCGTTCGTCGGCATGCGCTTGGTGGGCCCGCTCGCGGATCGGTTCGGTGCGCGCCTCGTCGTGCCGGTCAGCGCGGCGTTGTGTTCGGCCGCGGTGGTTCTGCCCGGCCTGTCCGCGAACATCTGGACATTGGGCGGCTCGCTGCTCGTGCTCGGGTTCGGCAACGGGTGCCTGGACGTTGCGATGAATGCCCATGCGGTGCAGGTCGAGCACGGTTATCGGCGGCCGGTCATGTCCGCGTTCCATGCCACGTATTCGCTGGGCGGCGTACTCGCCGCGTTGGCCGGCGCGCGCACGCTCAGCTGGGGTTGGGGTCCGGCGGCCGCGCTCGGTGCGGCGGCGCTGCTCGGTCTCGGCTGTGCGGTGATTGCCGCGCCTGCGTTGCTGCGTCCCGAAAGCCCGCTTCGCGCTGCGGGTTTCGATACCTCGACCGCGCGGGCGACGCCGCGGCGAATCTGGTTGCTCGCCGGTCTCGCGCTGCTGCTGATGTTGTGTGAGGGCGTGGCGAACGACTGGAGCGCCCTGCATCTGCGGGATGTGCTGGAGGCTCCGGCCGCCACCGCGGCCCTGGCGTACGGCGCGTTCGCCACCGCGATGACCGTGGGCAGGCTGCTCGCCGACCGCGTCGCCACTCGCTTGGGGCCGGTGGCGATCCTTCGCTACGGCGCGGGGGTGGCCGCGCTGGGCCTGATGACGGCCGCGCTGTCGCCGTGGATTCCGTTGGCGCTGTTCGGCTGGACGGTGTTCGGCGCGGGGTTGTCCGGGTGTGTTCCACAATTGTTCAGTGCCGCAGGTCATGCGGATCGAAATGCCGCGGGGGCCAACGTCGCTCGGGTTGCCGGGCTCGGCTACCTCGGCGTGCTCGCCGGGCCCGCCATCATCGGTCCGCTGACCCACCTCGCGCCGCTCGACATCGTCCTGCTGTTGCCGGTCGCCTTGTGCGTCGTTGCCGCCGGTGCGGCCGCGGTGCTCCGCCCCGAACCGGCAACGACAGTCGGCGCTGTCGCCACGGGACGGTGAAGGGCCGATCGCCATGGGCGACAACGACACCGGCCTCGTCGGCGAGGCGTGGCACCTCGCCGTTCTCCGGCGAGCGTGACCGTGTCAGGCGGCCAGCAGCGCACGGGCATTCCGCACCTCCGGTATCCCGATTGCCTTGGCCGCCAGAAGGAATGCCGTGACTCCGATCAATGTCCCGGCGGCGAGCGTCGCGAGGTGCTCGATGCGCGGATCCGGCACGGTGTGGCGGGTGACGACCATGATCGCCAGGCAGGCCCATCCCGCGGTGGCGCTCGCCCAGATGACCCGCGTGAACGTCACCGCGACGGCGGAGAATCCGAGCAGACCGTAGCGCCGTCGCAGCAGCGCGTGCCCCATGACCGCGCCGACCACATAGGACAGCGAGCCCGCGACGCTGAGCATCACCACGACGGCGTGATCGGGAAAGACGTTGACGGCGAACACGACTACCGCGACCTTCGTGGCCACCATGGCGACGTTGATGATCGTCGGCGTGCGCGTGTCGTTGTTCGCGTAGCAGACTCGCATCTGCAACATCACCAGCGCGAACGGGGCCAGGCCGAAGGCCGAGGACGCGATGGCGGTGCCGATCAATCCGGCGGCCTGCGCATCGACGCGACCGGTGAACACCACGGCGGCCAGTACCGGCCCGAGCAGGCCCATGGCCATGGTCATCGGAACCAGCGCGACGGTCAGATACCGCGCGCCGCGGCCGAGATCGGCGATCACCGCGTACTGATCACCCGCCGCGGCCGACCGCGAGATGCGCGGCATCAGCACGGTCAGCAGCGAGGCCGCGAGGATGCCGTACGGCACCTGGAACAGCAGGTCGGCATAGGTGTAGATGGATACCCCGTTGTGGGCGAACGCGACCCGCATCGTCACCGCGACGCCCACCTGGCTGATCGCCGCATAGGTCAGGATCCAGCCGAGCACCGGCATACCCGCGCGCACCGGACGCCAGGTGTACGGCACCGGCCGAACCCGCCAGTTCCATCGGAAGCCGCTGCGGCGCAACGCGAGTATGACCCATACGGCCTGACCGGCGATGCCCGCCGTGGTGCCGATCCCGATCGTGAGCACCTGCGCGGCGGTCATCGAGGCGGGCGTCAGCGTGACCGGGCCGGGCAGCAGCGCGAAGATCCCGCACGTCGCCAGTACGATCGCGTTGTTGACCACCGGCGCCCAGGCCGCCGCGGCGAAGCTGTCGCGAACGTTGAGCACGGCCGTCAGCAAGACGGTCACGCCATAGCAGAAGATCTCCGGCAACAGCAGGTACGCGAACAGGGTGGTCAGCTGCCGTTGATCGGAACCACCCACGAAAACCCGCACGATCAGCGGCGCGCACAGCACGGTGACCACCGTGACCACGCCGAGTCCGAGCACCGCCGCCACCAGCACCCGCTGGGTGAACTCGCGGGAGTGCTTGCGCCCGTGCCGCCGTGCGCGCGTCAGCAGCGGGACCACGGCGCTGGCGAACACGCTGCCGAGCAGCAGTTCGTAGACCATGTTCGGCAGGCTGTTCGCCCCGGTGTAGGCGTCACCGACCGCGGCGGTCCCGAGCAGCGCCGCGAGCACGATGGTCCGGGTGAACCCGGTCAGCCGGCTCACGACACCGGCCAGCGCGACATGACCACCGGCCCGAGCCAGCGCTCCGCGTGTGGACCGCGGTTGAATTCCCTTCAACGAGAGCGCTTCCGGACTCCTCGTCCCCAGCGGCAACGGCTGCGTCGGTAAATTGCCGTAGTCGGTCATAGTCCTCACTCGCGTTTGCGGGTGGCGGCTCGGGTGCCGGCCCCCTGGACAGCTTCCGCCATGATGCCAGCGGCCACTCCGGGGTCAGTCGACCGCCAATGCGTCGACGATGTCGAGCCGGGCCGCGCGGACGGCAGGCGGGACCGCGCCGAGCAGGCTCAAAAGCGTTGCGGCGGCGGCATAGACCAGGGTCATCGGATTCGGGTGCGGGGTAACGTCGACGGTCAGGACGTGCGACATCGCCGGCGCGCTCAGATACTGCGTCACCGTGCCCGTCAGCAGGCCGATCGCGCCGCCGACCAGGCCGATGCCCGCCGCCTCGGCGAGGACCATCCGCAGTGTGAACCGGCGGCTGGAGCCGATCGCGCGCAGCACGCCCAGCTCCCGCCGCCGTTCCAGGACCGACAGCATGAGCGTGTTCAACAGGGCGATGGCGGCGACGCCGGTGACGATCCAGGTGATGCCGCGCGAGAGTGCCGTCGCCTGCTCCACCGAGGAGCTGACGCCGTGCACCGCGTCCTGCGCGGTGTACACGTAGACGTCCGGCGGCGCCGCCTGCCGGATCGCCGCCAGCACCGCGTCCCGGTCCGCGCCCGGCGCGAGATCGACGGCCAGATTCGTCGATCCCGGCCGGCCGAACCACTCGCGCAACTGATCCAGGTGCATCACCACCGCGCCGCTGAGCGCCGAGAAGTACGGCACCACATCGAGCACCCGGACCTGCCGCGGGCCGCTCGGCGTCGGCATCTGCACCGAATCACCCGCGCCGACGCGCAGTGACCTGGCGATGTCCCTGGACAGCACCACTCCGTCGCCGGCCAGGAGTTGATCGCGCAGACCGTCGCTCAGCGACTTGTAGATCTCGTTGGGTGTCCCCGGCACGCAGCCGTAGATCATCACCCGCTGAGCGCCGAGCGTCGCGAACGTGATCTGTCCCGGGATCACCTGCCGCACCCCCGGCACGGCCGCCACCTTCGTCTCGACGTCGGCGGGCAGGATGGGCGCGGTCGGAATCACATCCGGGGTAGTCGAACTCACGTAGAAGTCGGTGTCGGCGAGCCCGGCCCACGAGGTGGACGCCGCCTCGACCACGTCCTTGTTCGTGCCGGTGAGCGCCACGATCGACACGACGGCGATAGACACGGTCATCAGCGTCGCCCAGGCCCGCCGCGGCGCGCGTTCGATCGTCGTCGCACCGAGGGCGCCCGGCGGACCGAACCGGCGCGCGACCGAAACCGCCACTCGCACAATCGGTCCGGTGAACACGAAGCACAGGCTGATCGACGCGGCGGCCATCAGCCCGACGGAGGCGATGGACAGCCGACCCAGATCCGTCACCGCCATCGCCACCGCCCCGGCGCCGCCGAACACCGCCACCAGCGCGGCGATCACCTGCAACGCGCGGCTCGGCACATCGGACCGGGAGACGCCGACCGGCGACAGCGCCTCGATCGGAGCCACCTTGTACACCTGCCGCGCCGCGACCCCCGCCGCCACCGTGCTGGCCAGCAGGCAGGCCAGGATCGCCGCCGGAACGGCATAGCCGGGCAGCAGGAATTCCGTTCGCGTGTCGATGGATTGGACGATCGCCGACGGCAACTGATCGATCGCGGCTCGTCCCGCGAAGATGCCGAGCACCGCGCCGATCGATCCGCCGATGACGCCGACCACCGCAGCCTCGGCGAGCAGGTCGCGAATGATCGCCCGGCGCTTTCCGCCGATCGCGCGCAACATCGAAATCACCGGGCGGCGTTGGCTTATCGCCATGCTCATCGCGATATAGACGAGGAATCCGGCGACCACGAGCGACACCGAGGCGGACAGCAGCGTGGTCGCGCGCAACAGCGAGATCACCCCGCTGGACTGCGCCGCGCGAAAGCTCGGATCGGCGACGATCGCGCGCCCGGCGACCGCGTCGCCGATACCGCCGCGCACCTGGTCGAGCGATGCCCCCGGCGCGGTGGTCACCAGGACCGAGTCGAGACGACCCGGCCGCTCGGCGGCGCGCTGCGCGAGCGGCAGTGGCGCGATGACGAACTGTCCACCGTTGAGCCGATCGGCCACCTCGCCGGAAAGCACCGCCGCGACAGTCACTCTCGCCGCACCGAAGTCAAAGGACGAACCCTCCGCACGTCCGAGCGCCTGCCCCACCGCGACACCGTTGGGCACGGTGAGCAGCTTCGCGCCGATCTGATCCTGCACCGTGCGTTGCAGATCGCTGCGCAGCTTGCCGATGCTCGCGTCCACGCCGAGGAGCAGGATTCGATCGGATCCCGAGCCGATCTGCGCACGCACCATCGGTACCGCCGCGTCGACACCGGGGACCGCCGCGATCTGCGCCCGCAGCGAGTCGTCGAACCCCGCGTCGGAGATGCCGGACACCTCGAGATCGGCGTTGCCGCCCAGACTCTGGGTGATCCGCTGCAGCGAGCCGGTGACCGACCCGGTGATGCTCAGCACGGCGACCAGCAGAGCGGCCGATACCGCCACCACCGTGAGCGACATCAGCGTGCGCCCGACATGACGCAGATCGTCGCGAATGTTGAACACGCGCAATCGATCCCACGCCGCGGCAATCACCCCGGCACCTCGGCCGAATAGGTCGGCTCGTCCGAGCCGAGCTTGCCGTCGCGCAGCGTGATCACCCGATCGGTCGCGGCCGCCGCGTCGGTATTGTGCGTCACCATGACCACCGCGCGGGACTTCTCGTGCGCGAGGGTGGCGAGCAGCGCCAGGATCGCGTCGCCGGTCTTGGAGTCCAGGTTGCCGGTCGGCTCGTCGGCCAGGATCAGCGGCGGGTCCATGATCAACGCCCGGGCGACCGCCACTCGCTGCATCTGGCCGCCGGACAGCTCGGAGGGCCGATGCTCGGCGCGGTCGCCGAGCCCGACCAGTTCGAGCAACCGCAGCGCGTCCGGCTTCGCCTTGGCCATGCGCGCGCCGTCGAGCAGCTTCGGCACGGCCACGTTTTCCCACGCCGACATGGTCGGCAGCAGATTGAAGAATTGGAAGACGAAACCGACTCGGTGCCTGCGGAACTCGGACTGCGCCTCGTCGCCGAGATCGGAGATTTCTGTGCCCTGGAACAGAATCGAACCGGAATCCGGGGTATCCAGTGCGCCGAGCAGATGCAGCAGCGTGCTCTTTCCCGCACCGGACGGTCCCACAATCGAGACGAACTGGCCGCCGCCGATCGTCATGCTGATCCCGTCGAGCGCCCGCACCGACTGGCCGCCGACCCGGTATTGCTTAGTAACCTCGGTCAGCGCCAACATCGGGCTGTCCGGGCCGGTCGGCGCCTGCTGTCCGGGTGTCGTGACGACCCCCGCCGGCCCGCGCGAAATTCGTTCCAAGCCATACTATTCAGGTTACGGGGTAGGTCGTCGCGGCGACATGGTTCCACCCGCCAAGTTCTTGTCATACCGTGGGTGGAGACGAAAGGCCGCTCATGGCACGATGCACAAACGGCCGAGGCGGATCTACGCTGACCGGGTGAGACTAATGCGGACGCTGTATCACGCTTGGAAAGATCTCGCGCACCGCAGAATTACCTCTCTGCCCTATGGGTATTCTCCAGCGGTCGTCGTGGTTACCGCCGCATTGGTGTTCGTCGTCGTGGTCGTCGCGGTGGAGCAGCGGAACGCGCTGATTCCGCCGGGGCTGCCAATTCTGGCCGGTGTCATCGCGTTGATTCCGTCGCTGCTGTTCGCCGCCTTCGGCGTGCCGCCCCGGCCGATCTCCTTGACAGTGACAATGATCGGCGGCACCGCGCTGCTGCTGTGGTCGGCGCCGGTCGAATCCGATCTGGCCCCGTTCATCCTGGTGATTCTGGTCGGCGAGGTCGCCGCGATTACCCGGGTGGTGCCGACCATTCTCGTTGCGCTCGCCGGCGGGGCCACGCTGGCGGCGGCCGATATCACCGGACATCTCTACGGCGCGCTGCCGCAATACCTCACGGCGATCGTGCTCGGCTGTTTCGCCGGATTCATCGTGCAACTGCAACAACGGCTGCAGGAAAACGAACAGGCGCTCCAGGAGCGGAAGATCGAGCAGGCCGCGAGCGCGGAGCGGCAGCGGGTCGCCCGCGAGGTACACGACGTCATCGCGCAATCGCTGAGCCTGACCATGATGAAGCTGGCCGGGGTGCGGCAGGCGCTGGTCCAGGACCGCGACATCGACGAGGCGGTCGACGCGATGACCGACACCGAACGGCTCGGCAGGCAGTCGATGTCCGACATCCGGCGCACCATTCGGCTGCTCGAGGTGGAGCCGATGACCGTTATCCCCGAACCCGACGTCATCGATATCGGCGAACTGGTCGCCGAATTCGTCCGGAGCGGAATACAGGTGAAGTATGTGGTGCAGGGGGATTGGCGCTCGGTGTCCGCCGTGACCGGTCTCGCGCTGTACCGGATCACCCAGGAATCGCTGGCCAATATCGCCAAACACGCACCGAGTTCGACCGCGATGATCGATCTGCGCATCACCGATTCGACGGCGACCCTGGTGGTGGTGAACGACGCGCCGCGGTGCCGGACGAGCCGTGCGCGCAGCGGCGCCGGCCTGCGGAGTATGCGGCAGCGGGCCGAATTGCTCGGTGGCCGATTGCAGGTCGGTCCCGGCGACGACGGCTGGCTGGTGCGGGCGGAATTGCCGAACGGGGCCGGCCCGGGGGATATGCTCCGGCCGTTCCAGGGGATGACGTGAACGGTCAGACGCCGGAGCGCCGGACGATTCTGTCCACGGTTCGCGGGGCGAAGGCGCCGAGTACGCGCAGGGACCGCGCATAACGCGGTTCGATCCGCACCGGGCGTTTCCGGATCGCGGTCACGATCCATTCCGCCGCTTCCGCGGAACTCAGCACCGGCAGATTGGCGTAGCTTGCGGTCGGCGCGATCATCGGCGTGCGGACGAACGGATAATTCACCGAGGTGACCGCGATCCCGGTGCCTGCGAGTTCGGCGTTCGCGGTCCGGCTGAACGCGGCGAGCGCGGACTTCGAACCGAAATAGGCGGCGAAGTTCGGCGCGGTATCCGCCGCGCTGGTCGCGGTGCCGACGTTCACGATATGACCCGACCCGTGTTCGAGCATCGCGGGCAGCAATGCGAGCGTCAGCCGCACCGGTCCGAGATAGTTCAGCGCCACGGTGCGTTCGAAGTCGTGGAATCGGTCCAGCGATTCGGTCAGCGGTCGCCGAATCGAGCGTCCCGCATTGTTCACCAGTACGTCGATCGGCGAATACCGCGGCAGAATCCACTCCACCAAACGGTCCACGTCGCCGGTATCCGATACATCGCAGCAGCGGTATTCCGCGGAACCACCCGCCGCGGCGATTTCCGCGCACACGGCTTTCAGTTCGTCCGCGCGCCGCGCGACCAGAATCAGGTGCGCGCCCGCCGCGGCCAGCCGCACCGCCGCCGCGCGGCCGATGCCCGACGACGCACCGGTGAGCAGAATCCGTTGTCCCGCAACGCTTTCGTTGATCTCCGCGGCGCGCCCGGGCCGATGCAGCGACCTCGGCGGCCGCAGCGCCCACACCGGCGGGTGTCTCATCCCGCCCGACCGTTGAGATGCGCCTCGATCGCGGCGGCGGAGGTGAGCGACGGCGTGACCTCCGGCTCGATCCGAAGGCCGAACTCCGCCTCCAGCGCCAGCATCAACATCATGTGGTGCAGCGAATCCCACCGCTCCAGGTTGTGCGTGGCCGGCTGGTCCGGCAGGTCCGCCTCCGCCACGTGCAGCACGGTGCCGAGCACCGTGCGCACCCGGCGGGCCACGGTCGCGGTCTCCGCGTCCGATGTCATTGCCACAGCCCCGCTTTCGCCTCGATGACCCGATCGAGCGCCGCCGCGCCGAAGTGCTCGAGCAGCACGGAGATCCATCGCTCCAGGCCGAACGCGGCGCACCCGGAGAACGCGAACGAGCCGTCGTCCAGGGTGATCGCGCATCGCTCGCCGAAGAAGTTGCGGTGGAAGTTGATCGAACCGATCGCGACCGGTCCGCCGCCTCCGGTGTAGACGAATTCCTCCTTGACCGGAAACAGTTGCTGCATCAGCTTCCGCGGCCCCGACGCCTCGAAGAACGGATCGCTGGACGCCTGCACGTCGAGCGGTAACCCGATCGCCTCGGCGAACGCCAGCACCGTCTGCTTGAACGTCCGCACGTGCTCGATCACCGCCTCGTTCGCGCCGACACAGACGACCTCGCGCATGGTGAAGCCGAGCAGCCGCCGGTCGTGATACTCCTGCTCCCGGCGGAAGCAGGAGCACACCGTGGTGACTCGCCGATCCCGCTCGATGGTCGAATCCCGCAGCGCCAGATACACGTTGAAGCAGGCGGCCGAGGGCAGCGCGTACTGCGCGGGGCGCAGATCTTCGGCCGGAACACTGTCGATACGCGTCGATTCGACGTAGCGCTGCTGAGTCTCGTTGTCCCGCAAGCCGGTTGCGAGTACCGCCAGGTGCGGGAAGTTGCGGAAGTAGTCGAGGCCGGCCAGCTCCGCCACGGCGATCAGCGGCGGAAACAGCTGTCGCGTTGCTCCGGCCTGCAGCGCCCAGCCCTCGAATATCGCGTCGAGCGCGGAGCGGAGGGCGACCGCGTCGTCGTCCAGCGTGGCGAGCCCCGCGCGCACCGCGAACGGGGCGTGGGCCCGGCTATCGGGTCGAGTCATCGAAAAACCTCGCCTTGATCCGGTTGACGGTGCGAAAGTCACTGGGGGAGACGCTGTCCAGGGTGATCTCCCGGCCGGTCGCCTCCTCCAGGCGGTACAGGAACTCCACGAACATGAGCGAGCTGATGATCCGGTTGTCGATCAGATCCAGGTCGGGGTCGATGTCGACCAGGTCCGGACGGCGCTCCCGCAGGAAGCCGACGACGAACTCGACCCCGCCGCCGACGGTCATGCCGCGGCCCCCTCGGTGAATATCCTCGACTTGACCAGGTAGTCGGTCGGCCGCCGCAGCACGCTCGTGGTGAACTCCCGCCACCGAGGCGATTCGAGTACCCGGCGGCGCGCGGCATACGGGTCCGGGATGCCCGCGTCCCGGTAGGCCGCCGGGCTGGCCAGCGAGTCCATCGAGGCCCGCATGTAGTCCCTGAGGTGGCGCTCCAGCTCGCGCAGCTGTTCGGCGGGCAGCGTGTGCGCCAGCTTCGCGTACAGGTGACCGACGATCTGCCTGCCGAATGCGATGTGCCTGGACTCGTCGTGATGGTGAATCGCGTTGACCTGCTTGATGGTCTCGTGCAGACGCTGGTCGACGCCCAGCTTCGCGTTGAAGTAGTCGACGATCTCCTCGAAGATCCACAGCCGCGCGAACACCAGGAAGTTGGCCGCCTCGGCCTGGTCGGCGTTGTTCCAGCGAAGCTGCTTGTCCTCGTAGATCTTTCCGCCGTACTTGAGGCAGAAGGTGGCGAAGAACCACATGTGCTCGTTCTCTTCGCCGACGATGTGATGCAGGTATTCCGAGGCCATCTCGAAGCCGCGGGTGTGGATCCGCCCGATGATCTCGTTGAGCAGTTCGCGGATGCCGTGCACATTGAGGCTGTAGAAGTTGATGCTCTCCCATTTGCTCAGCCGGTGCAGTTGCTCGATGCCGAGCTCGTCGGCGACGTCGGTGCCGTGCACCGACATCAGCTCCGGGCTCATCCAAAAGGTCTCCTCCGGCAGCGATTTCGGCCACTGGAACAGCTTGTACGGGTCGTAGTAGTCCCGCTCGGACATCATGCAGAGCCGGTCGAGCGTCTCGCGGAGCTTCTCGTCGGTGTCGTTGAGCGCGGGTGCCGCGGTCATGGTTTCTCCCTTCGAAGTTCGGCCGGTGCCGAGTCCGGCGAAACGGGCAGGATGACGGCCTCGACGGACGGTTCCGAAACCGTGCCGCGGCAGCCGTGCGTGGCCAGTGGCTGCGCCGCCGAGAGTGCCGTCGGCAGGAGCCGATTGGTGCGCGCGCTGATATCGGGGCGATCGAGCAGTGGATTGCTGTCGGGCAGCATCGAGGAGAACAGCCCGAAGATCGGGTCCAGGATCTTGATCGTGCCGTCGGTATCGACGACCTCCACCCACGCGTGCACCAGGTCCAACATGCCGAGCACCCAGCCGCGTCGCGTGCGTGCGGTCAAACCCGCTGCCTGACATTGCCGTTCCAGATAGAGGCTGGCGGTGACGCAGGTGGCGATGCCACGCGGCAGCAGGGTGTCGACCTCGGCCTGGATCGCGGCGGGTAATTTGCTCCACCGCAACGAACGCGCGAGAAAGCCGGCGTAGATCTCGCGCACCCGCGCCGACCGGATCTCGGTGAATTCGCCCGCCACCCGAATCTCGGCCTGGAGGCGCAGCGTCTGCCCGGACGACCGCAGGCGTCCGGCCGCATCGGCCTCTATGTGCCCGGGCAGCCGGATTTCCCCGCCGTAGAGCTGCGGCGCGGGCACGGCGAGCGCGGACCCCGGATCGCCGTCGCAATACCGCGGCGCACGGCAATCGACGTCGGCGGTGAAGGTCCAGGTCCGGGCGCGGGTCAGCTCGTCCGTCGGCAGCGACATCCACCGCAGCGCGTAGCGGAACGCCAATTCCGGTGGGGTGCGGCCGGATCCGGTGTGCAGGGCGAGATTGAACAGGTCGCGCTGATCGAAACGCAGCCGCGCGCCGTCGCGCGTAGCGGGCAGGCCGCGGCGCACCAATTCGGCAAGGGTGTCCTCGTCGCACCCGAGGAGCTGTCGCGCCGCGACCGGATCCGTATCCGCTCGGCGTAGGGCGGCCGGTATCGGGAAGAAGCCGGCCAGGGTGTCGAAGAGCCGGTCGGTCGCCTGCTCGGTCACGCGGCCTCCCGGGCGGGACGCCACATCGTGGTCAGCACGTCACCGCTGGGCAGGTGGCACAGCTCGCGCGGCTCGAAGCCGACGAGGGCATACAGCTGAGCCAGCAGGGGCGCGCTCGCCTCCAGATACGCCGAGCGGCCCGCGTTGTCGACGTGACGATCGAGCACGGTCCGCATCAGCATCATCCCGATGCCGCGCGTCCCCTCCTCCGCGCCGATCTGCCAGAAGTGCACGTGCGCCTGCGGCGGTTGCAGGCCGCTGAAGTCGTTGTACGCGCGCAGCGCACGAAGTGCCGAGAACGGCCCGGCGATCAGGCCGGGCAGCACGCGCGGCGGCCAGGTCCACCAGGGAAAGCCGCGTTCGCCGTCCAGGAACGCGAGGACGACGCCGACCAGCCGATCACCCTCGTACCCGCCGTACACCAGACCCTTGCGGCCGTAGGCGATCAGCATCTCGACGAGGAAGAACAACCGCAGCACGAGCAGGCGATGCCGGCGCGCCCGCGGCCACACCGCGGTCATCACCGGATCGGCGAGAAACGCGTCGGCGAGCAACCTGGCCGCGGGCCACGCCTGCCGCAGCGGCAAGCGCTCCACCCTGGTGCTGCTGTTCATACGGCCAATTAATCAACCCCCGCGCCCGTGCCGGTACCCCTAGCGCGGGATAAGGGTGCGCGTCTACAACAGTTGGCCGTGCACGAAACCCGCCAGCAATACGAGGAATCCGCCGATCTCGCCGATGATCAACGTGACCATGTACACGCCCGTACCCCGTACCGGATTACGCAACTGATTATCGGTGTCCTGTCGCCAGCCGTGCCAGACATAGGTCGCGATGGCAATGACGAAGTAGGGCAGCAGCACCGCGGCGGCGATCAGGTTCACCGCGGTCGGCCAGTCGCTGAGCTCGACGAATACCGCGATGAGCAGCACCGCGAAGGAGTACAGCAGCGCGGCCCGGTGCGCGATGCTGACGTACGGATGCGCCTGGTGTTCCGGTGATACCACGATCTGCCGGTATTTCCATGCGCCGAGCAGCAATGCCCAGAGAAAGATCAGCCCGGCCACCAGCAGTAATACTTTGGTATCTGTCCCCAGGATCATCGGCACAGTGTAGGTATCCGCACGTCGGGCCCGACACCCTTACTCCACTAGGGGTTTCGACGGTCCGGCGGCTTTTGGGTTAATGGCACGACGTTGAAAAGCACCACTCTGTGCGGGGAGCTATTCGTGACCGTTGTCCGGGCCGGCCGTAGGGGAGATCACGTGTCTTCCGGCATCGCCGCCGCCGCTGTGCAATTGGCGGTGACCGAACTCGTCGCGCGGGCGATACCCGGTCTCGGTTCCCCGCTGTCGGCCGTGCAGCGGGCCGCCGTCGACCGGTCCTCCGCGCCGCTGTCCGACGCCGCGCTCACCCTGGTGGGCGGGTACGCGAAGCATCTGCTCGGCGCGGGCCTGATCGGCGGCATCCTCGGCAACGGTGCCGCGGCCGGGCTGGCCGTGCCCCGGGTCGGTGCGGTCGGGACCGGCCTGCTCGGCATCACGGGTGTCGTCGGCGCGCTGGGCAGCCTGACCCGGCCGGGTGCGCCGTCGCACGCCGCGCTGCCTGCCGCGGCAGGCACCGCCGCCGGAGTGCTCACCCAACTCGCACTCGGTCGCCGCGGGTGGCGCACCGCCGCCGTACTGGCGGGCGGCGCCGCCCTCGCGATCGCCGGGACGCGCAGGCCGCCGGCGATCGAGCGGGACGAGATCAAGCTGCCGCAGCCGGCCACGCTGCCCGCGCCGCGGGCCGACATGGAGTTCGGCATTCCCGGTGTGCGGCCGCTGATCACGCCGGTCGAGGACTTCTACGTGGTGCACATCGCGATCGATATGCCGCGGGTCGCGCTGCCGGATTGGCGGCTGCGGCTGACCGGTGAGGTCGAGCACGAGCTCGAGCTGACCTACGACGATCTGCTGGCCATGCCCATGGTCGAGGTCTACTCGACCATGGTCTGCGTGCACAACCACATCGGCGGCCCCCGGGTGAGCACCGGCCGATGGCTCGGCGTACCGGTGGCCGATCTATTGGCGCGAGCGGGAGTTTCGCCCGGCGCGGATCAATTGCTGGCGCACTCGGTCACCGCGGACGCGCTCACCTCCGGTCTGCCGCTGGACACCGCGCGCGACCGATCGATCCTCGCGGTCGGCTTGAACGGTCAGCCGCTGCGCATCGAGCACGGCTTTCCGGTCAGGCTGCTCACACCCGGCTCCTATGGTCAGTGGGCGAACGTGAAATGGCTGGAGCGACTGGAGGTTACGCGCTTCGCCGACGCTCCGGACTATTGGGCCCGGCGCGGCTGGCCGTTGACCGGCTGGGTCCGGCCCGGCTCGCAGATCGATGTGCCGGCCCGGTTCGCCGCCCTGCCTGCGGGGGAGACCATCGTCGCGGGGGTCGCCTGGCATCCACCGGAGGGGGTGCGCTCGGTCGAGGTGTCCATCGACGACGAGCCATGGGCCGCAGCCGAACTCGCCGCGGAGCTGGCGCCGACGGCCTGGCGGCAGTGGCGTTTCCGCTGGCCTGCGACACCGGGCCGGCATCGGATCCGGGTGCGCTGTGCCGGGCAGGAGTCGCGCACCCGATCGGCATTCCCCGAGGGATTCGGCGGCTACCACACCGTGCGGGTCGAGGTCGGGACGGCCGATTCCCCGCTGCGGCGCGGGCTGTCGATCTGGGCCGACGAAATGCTGACCAGGGCGAGGTACGCCACGCACGTGCCCGGAAGTTGGCTCGGCGTTACCGGGCGAAGGCCGAACCCGGCCTCGGGCAAGGGTTTCGAGTGAGCGCGGAAGGGAGTGGGTGGCCGATGCCGAGGCACGTTGTGACGATCACGCTCGGCGAGCTCAAATGGACCAACTTGCTGTATGCGATCGGTGGGCGGGCGGATCGGCCGGGCGCGCCGCGGCCACACCTGTGGACCGCGTTCTTCAAGGTCGACGGGGACAGCGTGCAGGGCAACGGGCACGGTGGATTGGCCGGCACGCCGGAAATATATGTCACCGATCGAAACGACGGCGACCCGATATTCCCCGCCGCGCAAGCCGAACGTTGGGTCGCCATACCGAGAACGGTCGGACAATGGTCGGGGACATTGTCACCAATTCCCGCGGCGGCCGGTCCGCGCGACGACCACGAAGGCCCGGGATTGGTCGGTGTCGCCGTCGCCCTCCTGCAGTCCCAAGGCTTTTCGATCGAGGCGACGACCGCGACTCGCGCCGCGCTGGACGACGCCATCCGAACCGCGATTTCCCGGGCGGTCGCGCGAGAATCCCTGCCCGACATCTATGTTCGGTTGCCGGACCGGGTGTCTGCGGCGCTGTGCGCGGCGGATCACCGCGGATTGTCTCGCCCGTCGGACCAGTTGCTCGGCCATCTCGTGCTCACCTGGTGTCAGCCCTGGTCGACCGGAAGGTATGCGAATCAACCGCTCTGTTCGGGTGGCGACCAGCTGTTCTCCGGAAAACTGCGCGCCGGCTGGTGGGAAGAATGGGAACTGAACGGTCTTGTCGCCACGCGCGACATAGTCGACGGTTCGACGGTCTAGTTCGACGGATTCGAGACAACCAGGCGGGCGGGAATGGATAGAATACGGTCCGGGATGGGGGAGGGTTGAGGCCCAATGGAATTCTCGGTTCTCGGGACACTGACGGTCACCGCGAACGGTGCGCCGATCGAGCTGGGCGGCGCCACCCAGCGGGCGGTCCTCGGGTACCTGTTGCTGAATGCCAATCAGATGGTGCCCATTTCGCAGCTGATCCGGGTGCTGTGGCGGGACGATCCGCCCTCCACGGCGCGCAAGATGGTGCACAACTCCGTCTGGTCGATCCGGCGCAGCATGGTCGCGCCGCGCGGGCGCGCGGTGAAGCTGGCCACCCAGCCGCCCGGGTACGTCTTCCGCGTCGATGACGATTCCGTCGATCTGTTCCGCTTCCGCCGGTTGGTCCGGCAGGGCCGCCAGGAACTCGACCGCGGCGCGATCGAGCGCGGAATCGACCTGCTCAGACAGGGATTGGCGCTATGGCGCGGCCAAGCGCTGGCGGACGTGGTCGATCAGGCGCAGCGCTGGTCCGAGCTCGTCGCCATCGAGGACGAGCGGCTCGGCGCCTACGAGGACTGTCTCGAGAACGAGCTGGCCTGCGGGCGGCACCGGGAACTCACCGCCGAGCTAGAGCGGCTCACCGCGGCCCAGCCCCGCCGGGAAAGCCTGCACCGGCTCTACATGCTCGCGCTCTATCGATCGGGCCGTCAGCTCGACGCGCTGGATGTCTTTCAGCGAGTGCGTACTTCGCTGGTGGACGGGTCCGGCGTCGAACCGGGACGCGAACTGCAACGCGTCCACGAACTGATCCTGCGCCACGACCGATCCCTCCACTCGGATCCCGGCCGGACCGTGCTGCACCCGTGATCAGCTGAGCAGCTCGTCCGCGCGCATGGCGAAGCGCAACTCGGATCGGCTGCCCACCTTCAACTTTCGGAACACCCGGGTGAGGTGCTGTTCGACGGTGCTCGTGGTGATGCCGAGCTGCTCGGCGATGTCCCGATTGCGTTCGCCGTCCGCCGCGAGGGTCGCCACCCGCAACTCGGCCGGGCTCAACGCCGATCGGATCTCGGCCGACGAACGGATCAGCACGGGCTTTTCCTCGGCGGTGGCGTTGCCCGCCAACGCTTTCGCGCCACACCGCCGGGACAGTCGATCGGCGTTGCGATGCAGCGCGCGGGATCGATCCGGCTGCCCCGCGCGCCGATAAGCCTCCGCGAGATCCTGGAGTACCCGGGCGATTTCGAGCTGATCGTCGTGCGATCGCGCGATCGCCTCGGACTCGCGCAGCAGCGCGAGGCCCTCCTCCGGTTTGCCGGTCGCCGCGAGCAGCCGCAGCGAAACGCCGCCGGTGCGGTGCGCGCCGGGCCGGCCGAGCTCGGCGAGGTGCATACGCGCGTAAGTCCGCGCATTGTCCCGGTCGCCCATGGCCAGGTACGCCTCGGCCATATCGTTGCGCCACGGCACCACGACGGGCAGATCGATCTGCCAGCGCTGCATGAGTTCACCGCAGCTGCGGAAGTCCTCGAGGGCGTCGTAGAACCGGTGCGTCGCCAGATAGAGATGACCCCGGGCATGGAGATAGCGCAGCCCGAACCGGGACGCGAACATCGGCAGCGGTACCGCGCGATCGAGCTGCGCCTGCGCCTCGCGATACCGTCCGGCCGCGGTCAGCGCGCGGATCAGCGTGGCCACCGGACTCCCGACCCAGGTGCCGAGATTCTTGGCCGACACCTGATTCAGCGCGCGCTGCGCATAGTGCTCGGCCGCGGTCAGGTCGCCGCGGCGCAGCGACACCTCGGCGCGCAGGCCGGCGAACACGGACTGCCAGGTCGGCGCTGACCGGGCGTTCGCCTCGGCCAGCAGCACATCGCACCAGGTCTGCGCGAGATCCAGGCGTTCGGCGTGCACGAGTCCGGCGATCGCGGTGGCGAGCGGCTCGACGGTCGCCGAGTTCAGCCGGTGCTCGGTCAGCAGCTCCTGTGCGGCAATCGCGATCTGCCCGATGGGTTCCCGCGCGGTGATGGCGGACAGCACCGTCGCGGCCTGCCGGTCGGCGGAGGCGGCATCGGTGCCGGGTTCCTGCACCGGTTCGATCTCGCGCGGGCCGTGGGTCGGGACCTCGGGATGGGTGTAGGCCAGCCAGGCATAGAGGAAGGCGACCTCGTCGGAGTTCGAGTCGGTGCCTGACGAGCGCTCGAGCGCGTCCAGGGCGACCTGCGCGTCGTCGACCTGGCCGTGCCACAGCTCATAGCGGACCAGGAACGGCAGCATGCGCCAGTTCAGCAGCCCGGCGCGCGCGGCAACCGTCGTGCGCACATAGCTTCTGGTCGCGGGCGACGGATTCACCTGCCATTCGATCGACAACAGCCGTCCGGAGATATCCGCGCGGTCGGCGGCGTGCAGGCTCGCGCGATAGGCGAGGGTGAGGCATTGGACCGCGCGATAGATCTGGTTCTGCAACATCGCGTCGTCGGCGGCGGCGAGCAGCACCGCCGACGACCACGGATAGCGCGCGTAACCGGCGCCGAGCAGCAGCCCGGCCACGGTGCGCGCGGATTCCTTGCCGAGCTGGAGCAAACCGGCGGCTCGGTGGAACAGGCTCTTGCGCGCGTCGACCGGCGTGTGCCGCAGGACGCGATCGCGGAAGTCGGCCTGCTGAAACCTGGCCGCCGCCGCGTCGACCAATCCGGCGGCGGACAGGCGGCCGAGCGTGGACCGCACGGCGGACTCGTCCGCCTCGAGCAGGGCGGCGACCCGTTCCGGCGTCGCGGCCTCGTCGAGCACGGCGATCGCCTGCGCGATCCGCCACACCTCACCGTCGCCGATCGGCAAGGGCGGCATGCCATTCGAACGCGCCACCCCGGCCGGGCAATTCGGATGTTGTGTGGAATGCATTCGACTCACTTGTGCCTCCAGCGTGCCGCGCCGATCGCCCTGCGTGAAAAAAGGTGAGGTGCTCTCCATACGTCAATACGGGAACGTGGTCGACCTCGATCGGCTAGCATTCCCCCACCCAATCTTGCGTCAAACAGTGCATCGCACCCGCGACGACGTTGTCAAGATTGCGGTCCACTCTGCGCGGGAATTAGCAAGACCCTGTCATATGACCCGCAAAATGAACGTGCGGTGACCCGGTGCTGCTAGGCGGCACATATCCTGGACGCGCGACCGGCGCCGGGTCGGCCGCCCGAGTTCGCGATTACTCCGCAATTACCCGGCCTGGTTATTATGGCACGGGATTACCCGGCGTCGCGGCGGGGCGCGATAGGGGATCGCCTAGGGGTTTCTGCCTGCTGTCCGGCACGCGATCGTGGGTGGATGCACACAGGCGGAGCAGATTCCAGTGCCCGGGGTGAGCCGGGCGTGCACCTCGATCCGGGCGATAACCGGGCCCGCGACTTCCCGCGGTCGGCGCTGGCCGAAGATCAGTGGGCGGCGCGCGCGATACTGGCCAAGCGGGTGGCGGCCAAAGCACCGAATATGGTGCTCGCCAGCGCCTATATCCCGATCGACGGCGCCGTCGCCTGTTATCTGCTGCATCGAATTCTGAGCCGTGCCGGTGAATCCGGAACACAATGGCATTCGGTATTCGCCAATTCGGGCGTAGACGCGGTCGGCACCGTACTGAAATACGTGCGCAACCGCACCAACCGCAAAGAACCGGGGACGTCCTGTCGAATTCTGGTATTGGACCCGACCGGAACCATCGCGCACGCGTCCGGTCACATCGTGCCCGGCCTGCGCTCGATGGTCGACGACGGCCTGCGCATCGTCGCCGATGTGCCGAGTTTCGTTCGGCACGCGGCGGATTCGTGGAGCGCCTACCTCGTCGTTCGCGACGGTCTCGACGATCATGAGTTGACCAGGGTGCGGGACGTGCTCGCGGGGCGCAGGGGTGTCGTCGCCCACGGTGCGCTGCGCGACGAGGCGGCGTTCGCCCGTATCTGCGCCACGCCACCCGACGGCGACATCGTCTTCCTCGGCGAGGTGTGTGTCAAGGGTCAAATCCCCTGCGGGACAGTGTCATTCACCCGCGCTGCGTTCGCTCTCTGGAACAACCTGGCCGACAGCATCGCGCATATCTCGACCTTCGGCGGTAACGGCATCGCGGTGCAGATGCTGTGCGACACCCTGATCGAGCGGCGCCCCCTCGATCACCGCGCGGCGGCGGTCGTCGACCGGATCCGGCATCAGCCGATCGTGCGGCGGGCCAGGCTGCGGATGCACGCCAATTCGTGGCAGACCCGCAATATCGACATCGGCGGCGTCAACCTGACCTTCGACAAGGCCGACGGCGTCAGCTACATCTCCGGCGACCGGCGCTACGTCGACCTGGCCTCCGGCGCCGGGCCTGCCTTCCGCGGGCACAATCAGCAATCGCCCGACGTCATCGCCTCGATCGGCGGCACCGGACGCGAAACCGAGCTGCTGGAAAAGAAACTCGGCGCACTGACCGGGCTGCCGGTCATGCTGCCCTCGATCAGCGGGGCGAGCGCGGTCGACAACGCGATCCTCGCCGCGCTGAGCGCGCGACCCGGCCGCGGCACGGTGGTCACGTTGCACGGCAACTACTCCGGCAAGGGGCCGATGTCGATCGCGGTGAGCCGGACCAGTCCGTTCCTGCGCGAACTCGATCATCATCCGTTCCGGCCGTACCCGGTGCGGATCGTCGAGGTGCCGATGGACGATCTGGCGATGCTGCGTACGACGTTGCGCCGCACAGATATTGCGCTGGTCTGGATGGAAGCGGTGTTCGGCGCGGAGTGCCTGGAGATACCGAGGGCGGTGCTCGACGAGATCGCGCGGGCGCGCGAGTCGTCGGGCTACCTGGTCGGGTACGACGAGATCTTCTCCGGCTTCTGGCGCGGCGATCCCGGCCACTTCCTCGCCAGCGCGACGCACGGGGTGCCCGCCGATCTGATCGCGGTGTCGAAAGGCCTGAGCGACAGCCTCGTTCCGATCGGCGCGACGATGATCTCGGCAGCGGTGATGGACGACCTGACCGCGTCGTCCCCGGACATGGCGAGCTGGCTGCGGTCGCACTACCGCAGCGATTTCGGGGCCGGATTGGCGCTGGCCGCGCTGGCGGAGGTCGACGGTCGAGCGACGCGGGCCGAACTCGTCCAGGCCCTGGAGTCGATGCTGGCCAACGCATCTCGATCGCCGATGTTCACCGGCTACCGCCGGGTCGGGCTGTTCGGCAAGTTGTTCGTGCGGCGGCCGCCGCGGATATTCGGGCCACTGCGCCGATATCTGGAGGACTACTTCGAGGTACTCATCTCCAGAATCCTGGCGACGCGATGCGGCGTGATCCTGCTCGGCATGCGCGTGCTGCCGTGCACCGCCGGCGGACACGACGCCGAACTCATTCGCGCGCTCGACGACACGGGTCGCTATCTCGGGCAGCTGAATCGGCCGCGATTCCTGCGCACGATGGTGACCTCGGCACTGCACTTCGCCGCGCTGGAAACGGCGACGATCCTCGTCTCGATCCGAGAGCGAATCGGCGACCGCAGGGCGAAATAGGGGACCGCCCTAGGGGTTTCAGCGAATTCAGGGTTTTGGCAGCATAAAGCGCAACTGCGGGTCCCGGCGTCGGGCGGAGGGGTTCGACGCGCCGACCGCGTCCCGCGATCGCCCAACGACAGAGGTTGTTCCGATGGCAAACGAAAACGAGCTCCGCGCATATCTGAAGAAGGCGATTCTCGAGTTGCAGGATACCCAGCAGCGCCTCGACGATGTGGAGTTCCGGGCGCACGAGCCGATCGCGATCGTGGGGATGGCCTGTCGTTATCCGGGCGGGATCGAATCGCCGGAGCATTTGTGGGCGGCGGTGGCCGAAGGCCGGGACCTGATTTCGGAGTGGCCGACCGATCGCGGCTGGGATGTAGACGGACTGTACGACCCGGATAATCCGGGGCGGGAGGGGAAGTCGTATGTCCGGGTCGGCGGATTCGTGCACGACGCGACGAAATTCGACGCCGCGTTTTTCGGGATCAGCCCGCGCGAGGCGCTGGCGATGGATCCACGGCAGCGGACCGCGCTGGAGTCGGTGTGGGAGGCGATCGAATACGCCGGCATCGACCCGACGAGTCTGCGGGGCAGCGACACCGGCGTCTATCTGGGGATGATGTCCGACTTCTACGGTCCGCTGACGCTGGAGGGCGGACGCGAGGAATTGGACGGTGTGCTGCCGTTCCTGATGACGGGCCAGGAGGCCAGCGTCGCGTCCGGGCGGGTGGCCTACGCGCTGGGATTGCAGGGCCCGGCCGTGACCTTGGATACGGCCTGCTCGTCGTCCTTGGTCGCGGTGCACCACGCGACGCAGTCGCTGCGCTCCGGCGAATGTTCGCTGGCGCTGGCGGTCGGGGTGACCATGATGGCGTCGCCGGTGCCGTTCGTCGGGTTCTCCTTGCAGCGCGCGCTGGCGCCGGACGGGCGGAGCAAGTCGTTCGCGGCGGCGGCGGACGGAACGACCTGGAGCGAGGGTGTCGGCACCCTGCTGCTGGAACGACTCTCGGACGCGCGCAGGCACGGGCATCCGGTGTGGGCGGTGGTGCGCGGGTCGGCGGTGAATCAGGACGGCACCTCGAATGGGCTGACCGCGCCGAACGGGGTATCCCAGCAGCGGGTCATCCGGCAGGCCCTGGCCAACGCCGGCGTAGCCGCGCACGAGGTCGACGTGGTCGAGGCGCACGGCACGGGCACCGTGCTCGGCGATCCGATCGAGGCGCAGGCCCTGCTGGCCACCTACGGGCAGAATCGCACTGCGGGACAACCACTCTGGCTGGGGTCGATCAAGTCGAACATGGGTCACACACAGGCCGCCGCCGGCGTCGCCGGGATCATCAAGCTGGTCGAGGCCATGCGCCACGATGTCGCGCCGCCGACCTTGCACGTGGATGCGCCGACGCCGCATGTGGATTGGTCATCGGGGGAGGTGCGGCTGCTGACCGAGGCGCAGCCGTGGCGGCCACGCGCTGATCGCCCGCGCCGGGGCGCGGTGTCCTCGTTCGGGATCAGCGGCACCAATGCGCACGTGATCGTCGAGGAGCCACCGCAGGATGCGAGCGCCGCGGCGGTGCCCGCGTTCGATCGATCCGGCCTGGCCGCGGTGCCGTGGGTGGTGTCGGCGAAGAGCGATCAGGCGTTGGCCGGGCAGGCCGCGAAGCTGCTCGACTTCGTGCGGCGCAATCCGGACCTCGATGTCGTGGACGTCGGGTGGTCGCTGCTGTCGCGTGCGGTGTTCGAGCATCGTGCGGTGGTGGTGGGGCGGGACAGGGCCGAACTGGTGGCCGGTCTGTCCGCGCTGGCCGAGGGCGGGGACGCGCCGGGGGTGGTTCGGGGGCGGGCCGACGCCGGTGCGAAGACGGTGTTCCTGTTCCCCGGTCAGGGAACGCAGTGGGCGGGCATGACGGCCGGGCTGCTGGCGACCTCGCCGGTGTTCGAGGCCGAATTGCGCCGTTGCGCCGAGTATTTCGCGGAGCTGGTGGACTGGTCACTGCTGGACGTGCTCGACGGCGTGCCGGGGGCGCCGGATCTTCAGCGGATCGACGTGGTTCCGCCGGTGCTCTTCGCGGTGATGGTGTCGTTGGCGGCGGTGTGGCGTTCGCTGGGCGTCGAACCCGACGGCGTGATCGGTCATTCGCAAGGCGAGATCGCCGCCGCCTATGTCGCGGGCGGACTGCCGCTGCGGGATGCGGCGCGGTTGATCGTGCAGCGCAGCCGGGCACTGACCGACATCGCCGGGACCGGTGCGATGATCTCGGTACCGCTGGATCTGGCGACGGCGCGCGAGCGAATCACCCCGTGGGGTGACCGATTGAGCGTCGCGGCGGTGAACGGCCCCGCGGCGACGGTGGTCTCGGGCGAGGTCGCGGCCATCGATGAGATCCTGGCCGAGCTCGTCACGGAGGGGATTTCGGCCCGCCGGATCGCGGTCGACTATGCGTCGCATTCGGCCCAGATCGATCTGATCCACACCGCGCTGGTCGAATCCATGGACGCGGTGCGACCGGAGAGCGCGGCGACGGAGTTCATCTCCGCGGTCTCCGGCGATCCGGTCGATACCGGCGTGCTCGACCTCGACTACTGGTTCCGGAATCTGCGTGAGCCGGTACGGTTCGACAAGGCCGTGCACACCGCCTACGAGCTCGGATATCGCAGCTTCGTCGAGTGCGGGCCGCATCCGGTGCTGTCGGTCGGCGTGGAGCAGTTCCTCGACGGGGTCGACGACCACGGCGATGTGTTGGTCACCGGTTCGCTGCGCCGCGACGACGGCGGGCTCGACCGGTTCCTGGTCAGTGTGGCCCAGGCGTACGTGCGGGGCGCCGCGGTGGATTGGTCGGTTCTGTTCGCCGGGACCGGCGCGCGTCGAATCGCGTTGCCCACCTACGCGTTCGACCGAAAGTACTACTGGCTCGAGCCGAGCGGCGATGCCAACGTCACCGCCGCGGGCCTGCAGACCGCCCAGCATCCACTGCTCGGTGCGGCCCTCACCCCGGCGGACGGCGGCGGGTTGATCCTGTCGGGGCGGTTGTCCTTGCAGTCGCATCGATGGCTCGCGGATCACCGGGTCGGCGGCGCGGTGCTGCTGCCCGGCACCGCCCTGGTCGAATTGGCCCTGCATGCCGGTGAATTGGTCGAGACGCCGGTGTTGGGTGAGCTGATTCTCCAGTCACCGTTGCTGATTCCGGGTTCCGGGGCGGTCGAGCTGCAAGTCGTGGCCGGTGCCGCGCAGGAGTCCGGGGACAGGTCGGTGTCGGTGTATTCGCGTCCCCAGATGTCCGGGGACGAGGCGGCCGCCGGCCCGTGGACGCCGCACGCGGTCGGTGTGTTGCGTACCCACCGCGACGAGGCGCTGGACGACAACGAGTTCGGCACCTGGCCGCCCGCCGGTGCGGTCGCGGTGGAGCTGGCCGACCTGGCCGAGGTCTACGCGGGGCTGGCGGCGCTCGGGTATCAGTACGGTCCGGTGTTCCAAGGATTGAAAGCGGTGTGGCGACGCGGAGATTCGATCTTCGCCGAGGTGGCCCTGCCCGAGTCGGCCCGGAGTGAGGCCGAGCGATTCGGCCTGCATCCGGCCTTGCTGGACGCCGCCCTGCACGCGGTCATCGTGACCGCGACCGCCGGCGTGGCCGGCGAGGTGCGGTTGCCGTTCTCCTGGGAGGGCGTCTCGCTGGAAGCCGTCGGCGCGTCCTCGCTGCGGGTGCGACTCGCGGCGACCGGGCCGGATTCGATCGCGGTGACCATGGCCGATCCGGCGGGCGGCATCGTCGCGAGGGTGGCGTCGCTGACCACCCGCTCGACGTCGGTCGAGGCATTGGGCGCCGTGCGGGGCCCGGTGGTCGACGACGCGTTGTTCGGCCTGAACTGGGTGCCGGTGACGGCCGCGGACGAGGTGCCCGCGGCGAGGTGGCAATCGTTGCCCGGCAACGGATCCGGGAACGGCGCGGCCGTGGCGGAGCGCTACGTGGGGTCGGCGGGCGAGTACGTGGTGATCCGCTGCTTCGCCGGGATCGGCGCCGGTCCGGACGTCGCCGCGCCGATCCGGGCCCGCACCGTCGAACTGCTCGCTCGGATACAGGATCTGCTGGCCGATGCGGGCTCGCCGGCATCCATCGTCGCGGTGACCTCCGGCGCGGTGTCGGTGCACGGCACGGAAGACATCGCGGACTTCGCCGGCGCGGCCGCCTGGGGTCTGCTGCGCAGTGCGCAGAACGAGAACCCCGGCCGCATCGTGCTCGTCGACGTCGACGAGCCGGCCGGCTACCGGGAGGCGGTGGCCACCGCGCTGGGCATCGGGACGGAACCCCAACTCGCGCTGCGCCATGGCGCGGCGTATGCCCCGCGGCTGGTACGCGCCGGAGCGGACACCCTCGGTGCGCCGGAACTGCTCGACCGCGGCGACTGGCAGATTGTCACCCGTGGCCGAGGGACGCTGCACGGCGACAACCTGCTCGCGGGCGAGAACCCCACGGCGGGAATGACACTCGCGCCGGGACAGGTGCGGATCGAACTGCGCGCGGCCGGGCTGAACTTCCGCGACGTGCTGATCGTCCTCGGCATGTATCCGATCCAGAACACGCCGGTCGGCGGCGAAGGCGCGGGCGTGGTGGTCGAGATCGGGCCGGAGGTCACCGATCTGGCCGTCGGCGACCGGGTGTTCGGCATGTTCCCGGGCATCGGTGCGACGGTGATCGCCGATCAGCGGGTCGTCACGCGGATGCCGGCGGGCTGGTCCTTCGCCGAGGCGGCATCGGTGCCGGTGGTGTTCGCCACCGCGTACTACGCGCTGGTGGACCTGGCCGAGGTGCGGGCCGGTCAAACGTTGCTGGTGCATTCCGCGACCGGTGGCGTCGGCATGGCCGCCGTGCAACTGGCGCGGCACCTCGGGCTCGAACTGTATGTCACCGCCAGCCTGCCCAAGTGGAACGTGCTGCGGGACATGGGTTTCGCGGACGACCGGATCGGCGACACGCGCAGCCTGGACTTCGAGGCGAAGTTCCGCGGCGCCACCGAGGGGCAGGGCGTGGACGTGGTGCTGGATTCGCTGGCCGGGGACAAGGTCGACGCCTCGTTGCGGCTGCTGCCCCGCGGCGGTCGCTTCATCGAGATGGGCGTCACCGATGTTCGCGAACCCGGCGAGATCGCCAACCGGTATCCGGGGGTCGACTATCGGCAGTTCATGTTGCCCGCGGTGCCGCCGCAGCGGCTGCACGAGATCATGGTCGAGCTGGTCCGCCTGTTCGAATCCGGTGTGCTGCGGCCGGTTCCGGTGACGGAGTGGGACGTGCGACGGGCACCGGAGGCGCTGCGTTTCCTCAGTCAGGCCCGCCATATCGGCAAGAACGTGCTGACCATGCCGCGCAGACTGGATCCGAACGGGTCGGTGCTGGTGACCGGTGGCACCGGTGGCCTGGGCGGCGTGCTGGCCCGGCATCTGGTGACGGCCCGCGGTGTCCGGCATCTGGTGTTGACCAGTCGGCGTGGTCTCGCGGCCGCGGGCGCGGCGGAGCTGGTCGCCGAGCTGTCGGAGTCGGGTGCCGCCGTCGACGTGGTGGCGTGCGACGTCACCGATCGGGGCGCGGTGCAGCGGTTGATCGCCGGCATCGATGCCGAGCATCCGCTGACGGCGGTGGTCCACGCGGCCGGCGTCCTCGACGATGACCTGTTCACGGCGCAGACTCCGGAGTCGGTGGCTAACGTGTTCGGCCCCAAGGTGGATGCCGCCTGGCACCTGCACGAGGCGACGCGCGAGCTGCCGCTGGCGGCGTTCGTGCTGTATTCCTCGATCGCCGGAGTGCTCGGCGCCCCTGGGCAATCCAACTACGCGGCGGCGAACGCGGTACTGGACGCGCTCGCCCACCATCGCCGGGTGCTCGGCCTGCCCGCCACGTCGATGGTCTGGGGCTTCTGGTCGCGCGCGACCGGCATGACCGGTCACCTGCAGGACGCGGACCGGGATCGGCTGCGCCGCGGTGGTTTCGCCGGAATCTCCGACCAGGACGGGATGGCGCTGTTCGACGCCGCGCTGGGATCGGGCCAGACGCTGATCGTGCCCGCGCGGATCGACGTTGCTGCGCTGCGCAAACAGGGCGGCGAAATCGAGGACATCCCGCCGCTGCTGCGTGGCCTGCTGCGGTCCGCGCGGCGGGTGGCCGACGGCGGTTCGGTGGAGTCGTCCAAGCTGGTGGCGAGTCTGCTCGGGCTCAGCCGGGGCGAGCAGGAGCGAATCGTCCTGGAGGCCATTCGCGCCCATGCCGCGGCGGTGCTCGGCCACGAGTCCAGCGACGCGGTCCCGCCCGATACCGCGTTCATGGAGTTGGGCTTCGATTCGCTCGGCGCGGTGGAGTTCCGCAACCGGCTGCAATCCTCGGCGGGGGTGAAGTTGCCGACGACGGTGGTGTTCGACTATCCGACCTCGATGGCGCTGGCCCGTTTCCTCACCGAGGAGATAGCGCCGGCGGACGACCCGGCGGCGCGGCTGCTCGACCAGGTCGATTCGCTCACCGCCGCATGGACATTCGCCGAATTGGCGCCGTCGGATCAGGACGTGCTGGCGGCTCGGCTGGACGACCTCGCCCGCCGGATCCGCGCCCGCGCGCCGGAGGCCGCCGACGAGGATCTCACCGGCGCCGACGACGACGCGATCTTCGATTTCATCGATCAAACCGATCCGCTGGTGGATTCCGGTGGACCGCACTGATTCTCGCGCGGTCCGCCGATCGCCCTAGTTGCAGAGGTTGTCCCCGATGGCGAATGAAGCCGAGCTTCGTACCTATCTGAAGAAAGCCACCCTGAATCTCCAGAAGACGCGGCAGCGGTTGCGTGAGCTGGAGTCCAGGGTGTCCGAGCCGATCGCGATCATCGGCATGGCCTGTCGCTATCCCGGCGGCATCGCATCGCCCGACGATCTCTGGACGGCCATATCGGAAGGCCGCGACCTGATCTCGGGCTGGCCGACCGATCGCGGCTGGGACGTCGAGGCGCTCTACGAACCGGACGAGCCGGGCAAGAACGGGAAGTCCTACGTCCGGGTCGGCGGGTTCGTGCACGACGCCGGGGAATTCGATGCCGCGTTCTTCGGCATCAGTCCGCGCGAGGCGCTGGCGATGGATCCGCAGCAGCGGGTGGTGCTCGAATCGGCCTGGGAGGCCATCGAACACGCGGGCCTGGATCCGGCGGCGTTGGCCGAGAGCGACACCGGCGTGTTCCTCGGCATCATCTCCGCCGACTACGGGCCCACCATGAACGGCGACGCCAACCACAAGGACGCCGACGCCGTGCCGTTCCTGGTCACCGGGCTGACCCCCAGCGTCGCCTCCGGGCGGGTGGCCTACGCCCTGGGTTTGCAGGGGCCCGCGGTCTCCATCGATACGGCATGCTCGTCCTCGTTCGCCGCGATCCATCAAGCGGTGCAGTCGCTTCGGCTGGGGGAGTGCTCGCTCGCCCTGGCCGGCGGGGTGACGGTGGCCACGACCGCGGAGATCTTCGTCGGGTTCTCCGCGCAGAAGGCGCTGGCGCCGGACGGGCGGTGCAAGTCGTTCGCGGCCGCCGCGGACGGCACCGGGTTCAGCGAGGGCGTCGGCATGCTGATGCTGGAGCGGCTGTCCCAGGCGCGGCGCAACGGGCACCGGGTGCTCGGCTTGATCCGGGGCACCGCGGTGAATCAGGACGGCGCGTCGAACGGTCTTGCCGCGCCGAACGGTTTGTCGCAGCAGCGGGTGATCCGGCAGGCGCTGGCGAACGCGGACCTGTCCGCCGCCGACATCGATGTGATCGAAGCGCATGGCACCGCAACGGTATTGGGCGACCCGATCGAGGCGCAGGCGCTGCTGGCGACCTACGGACAGCATCGGCCGGACGAGCGTCCGGTGTGGATGGGGACGATCAAATCGAATATGGGTCACACCCAGGCGGCGGCGGGGGTGGCCGGGTTGATCAAGATGGTGGAGGCGATGCGCCACGAGGTCGCGCCGCCGACCCTGCACGTGGACGAGCCGACGCCGCACGTGGATTGGTCGGTGGGAAATGTGCGGCTGCTGACCGAGGCGCAGCCGTGGCCGCGCGGCGAACGGCCGCGCCGCGCGGCGATCTCCTCGTTCGGGATCAGCGGCACGAACTCGCACGTGATCGTCGAGGAGGCGCCACCGGATCCGGATGCCGTCGGCGCCGAACCCGTTGGGCCGGCGGTGGTTCCCTGGGTGCTGTCGGCGAAGAGCGAACGGGCGCTGACCGGGCAGGCGGCGAAACTGCTCGCCTATCTGGAGCGTAACCCGGACGTCGATCCGGTGAACGTCGGCTATTCGCTGGTATCGACCCGGGTCGCCTTCGATCACCGGGCGGTCGTGGTCGGGCGCTCGCGCGCGGATCTGACGGCCGGGTTGGCACTGCTGGCGGGGGAGGATGTTTCGCCGACCGTGGTGCGGGGGGTCGCCGGAACCGGGGCGAAGACGGCGTTCATGTTCCCGGGGCAGGGCTCGCAGCGGGTGGGGATGGCGCGCGGATTGGGTTCGGCCTTCCCGGCTTTCGCGTCGGCGTTCGATGAGCTGTGCCAGGGGTTCGACGGCGCGTTCGAGGTGCCGCTGCGGACGGTGATCTTCGCCGAGCCGGAGTCGGCGGAGGCCGGATTGCTGGATCAGACCGCCTACACCCAGGCCGCGTTGTTCGTCATGGAGGTCGCGCTGTGCCGGCTCCTCGAATCATGGGGCGTGGTACCCGATCTGGTGCTTGGCCATTCGATCGGCGAGGTGACCGCCGCCTATGTGGCGGGGGTCTGGTCGTTGGCGGACGCGTGCGCACTGGTGGCCGCCAGGGGCCGGTTGATGCAGGCGCTCCCGCCCGGCGGCGCGATGGTGACGGTGACCGCCGGCGTCGACCAGGTGGCGGCGGCGCTGCGCGGGTTCGAGGATCGGGTCGGCGTGGCGGCGGTGAACGGACCCGAATCGGTGGTCGTCTCCGGTGCCGAGGCGCAAGTCGAGCAGGTGGTGGCGGCGCTGGCGGCCGGTGGCGCGCGGTCGCGGCGGCTTCGGGTGAGCCACGCGTTCCATTCGCCGCTGATGGACCCGATGCTGGCCGACTTCGAGCGGGTCTGTGCTGGCTTGACCTATCGGCCGCCGCGGATCGGTGTGGTCTCGAACCTGACCGGTGAGCTGGCCGACGCCGACGAGCTGTGCTCGCCGGGGTATTGGGTGCGGCATGTGCGGGAGCCGGTGCGGTTCGCCGAGGCGCTGGGGTGGGCGCAGTCGAAGGGCGAGGTGCGCTGCTTCCTCGAGGTGGGTCCCGGTGCCGCGCTGACCGTCTCGGCGCAGGGCGGCCTCGCGCCGGGTTCGGCCGTGGTGCAGGGGACGTCGCGGGCGCGAACCGATGCGGACATCGCGCTGCTGTGCGGGCTGGCCGGTGTGTATGCCGCTGGGACGCACGTGGATTGGGCGTCCGTGTTCGCAGGCAGCCAGGCGCGGCGGGTGGACCTGCCGACGTATGCGTTCGACCGCAAGTACTTCTGGCTCGACCGATCGGACGGCGTGAACCTGTCCGCCGCCGGACTCCAGGCTTCGGAACATCCGTTGCTCGGCGCGCGGCTGTCCCTCGCCGAGGACGGTGGCCTGGTTCTCTCGGGCCGGCTCTCGGTGCAGTCGCATCCCTGGCTTTCGGATCATCGGGTGGGCGGGAAGGTGCTGCTGCCCGGCACCGCGTTCGTCGAATTGGCCTTGCATATAGGCGAATTGGTGGAGTCGCCGGTACTCGGCGAGCTGATACTCCAGTCGCCGTTGGTGATTCCGGATTCGGGCGCCGTCGAGGTGCAGGTCATCGCGGGCATGCTGCGGGAATCCGGCGATCGGGCGGTGTCGGTGCATTCGCGGGCGCCGGGCGCCGGCGACACGGCATGGGTGCGGCACGCGGCCGGAGTGCTGCGCGCCGATGACCTCGCGGGCACCGGTGCCGTACCGGACCTGGGCGACTTCGTGTCCTGGCCGCCGGAGGGAGCCGTAGCCCTCGAACTCGGCGATGTGTATGCGGATCTCGCGGGTCTCGGGTACCAATACGGCCCGGTGTTCCAGGGATTGGCGGCAGTGTGGCGTCGAGGTGATTCGATCTTCGCCGAGGTGGCCCTGCCGGAGCCCGCGCGCGGTGCGGCCGAGAAGTTCGGTGTGCACCCGGCGCTACTCGACGCCGCGCTGCACGCCATGATCGCCACCGCGGTCGCCGAAGGCGGCTGGGAGGCGGGCGAGGTGCGGCTGCCGTTCGCGTGGGAAGGGGTGTCGCTGCACGCGGTCGGTGCTTCCTCGCTGCGGGTGCGCCTGCACGCGGCAGGGCCGGATTCGATCGCCTTGACCCTCGCCGACGCCGCCGGTGGGCCGGTCGCGCACGTCGCCTCGCTGACCACGCGGGCGGTGTCGATGGCCGCGCTCGGTGCCGCGAGTCGCTCCGTGGTCGACGAGGCGCTGTTCGGGGTGGACTGGGTGCCGCTGCCCCAACCGGATCGGCCGACGCCGATGATCAGTTGGTCCGTGCCGAAAGCACTGCACGGCAACGGATCTGCGAACGGATCGATGGCGAGCCTGCTGCGCTGCGTGGTGGGCGACCGAGAGTACGTGGTACTGCGCAGGTTCGCCGGTACCTCGGATTCGGCGATGCCAGAGCACATTCGCACCGAGGTGACAGACGCCTTGGCCCGGACGCAGGAGCTGCTCGCCGGTCCGGAAACGATCATCGTGGTCACCCGTGGCGCGGTCGGCATCGACAACACCGAGGATCCGACCGATGTGGCCGGCGCGGCGGTCTGGGGTCTGCTGCGTAGCGCGCAGAACGAAAACCCCGGCCGCATCATGCTTGTCGACGTCGACGAGCCGGATGCGTACCGAGCTGCGATCGCCACCGCGATAGCGGCCGGGCCGGAATCGCAACTCGCGATTCGACGCGGTGTACCGCACGCCCCGCGACTCGCCCGCCGGAGAGCCGACGCACCGGAGCGGGACGGCAGCGCGGTGTTCGATCCCGAGGGATCGGTACTGGTGACCGGCGGTACGGGTGGGCTCGGTGGGCTGCTGGCCCGGCATCTCGTTGCGGCGCACGGCGTTCGGCACTTGATACTGACCAGTCGGCGCGGCCGCTCGGCCGACGGCGCACCGGAATTGGTGGCCGAACTGTCGGAGGCGGGGGCGTCCGTCGACGTCGTGGATTGCGATGTAGCCGATCGATCCGCGGTCGACGACTTGATCGCAGGCATCGATCCGCAACATCCATTGACCGCGATAGTCCATACCGCCGGTGTGGTGGACGACGCCCTGTTCACCGCGCAGACCCCGGAATCGGTGGCGAAGGTGCTGGGCCCCAAGGCCGTTGGCGCATGGCACCTGCATGACGCGACCCGGGAGCTGCCGTTGGCCGCGTTCGTCCTGTACTCCTCCGTCGCGGGTCTGCTCGGTTCGCCCGGCCAGGGCAACTACGCCGCGGCGAACGCGGTGCTGGACGCGCTGGCGCAGCATCGCCGCGCCCAGGGCCTGCCCGCCACCGCGATGGCCTGGGGGCTGTGGGAGCGCGCGACCGGCATCACCGGCGGTCTCCAAGCGACCGACCGAGAACGCATGCGCCGCAGCGGATTCGTGCCGATCTCCGACGCGGACGGCCGGGCATTGTTCGATGCCGCGCTCGGTTCGGGCCACGCGCTGATCGCTCCGGCCCGCATCGATGTCGGTGCTATTCGCCGGTCGGGCGCGGACTCCGCGGACCTGCCCCCGCTGCTGCGCGGCCTGCTGCGGTCCGCGCGCCGGGTGGCCGACGGCGGCTCGGCGGATTCGGCGAAACTGGTGACGAGCCTGATCGGGCTGACCAGGGTCGAGCAGGAGCGGGTGGTCCTGGAGACCGTTCGTGCCCATGCGGCGGCGGTATTGGGCCACGAGTCCAGCAGGGCGGTTCCCGCCGACGCGCCCTTCCTGGAGCTGGGTTTCGATTCGCTGGGCGCGGTCGAGTTCCGCAATCGGCTGCAATCGGCGACCGGCGTGAAGCTGCCGACGACCGTGGTTTTCGACTATCCGAATCCGCTCGAATTCGCCCGCTATATCTGCGCCGAGATCGCACCGGTGGACGACCCCGCGGCCCGGCTCCTGGAACAGGTCGCCACCCTTGCCGCCGCCTGCTCCTCGGTGGATCTCGAACCGGCCGAACTCGGCGCGCTGGCCGCCCGGATGGACGAAATCCTGCGCGGACTCCGCGACCAGATGCACGTGTCGGACGCCGCCGCCGAGGACTTCGGCGCGGCCGACGACGACGCGATCTTCGAATTCATTGATCAACCGGATCCGCTGGTCGATTCCGGTGGCTGAACCGATTGCGGAGGTTATCCCCGATGGCGAATGAAGCCGAGCTGCGTACCTATCTGAAGAAGGCGGCGGCGGACCTGCACAAGACGCGGCAGCGGTTGCGTGCGCTGGAGTCCAGGGTGTCCGAGCCGATCGCGATCATCGGCATGGCCTGCCGCTATCCGGGCGGGATCAGCTCACCGGAGGAGCTCTGGACGGCGATATCGGCGGGCCGAGACCTGATTTCGGAGTGGCCGACCGATCGCGGCTGGGATGTCGCGAATCTGTTCGATCCGGACCACCCCGGCCGGGAGGGAAAGTCCTATGTCCGCAACGGCGGCTTCGTACACGACGCGACCGAGTTCGACGCGGGCTTTTTCGGAATAAGCCCGCACGAGGCGGTGGCGATGGATCCGCGGCAGCGGACGGCGCTGGAATCGGCGTGGGAGGCGATCGAGTATTCGGGCATTGATCCGCAGACTCTGCGGGGCAGCGATACCGGCGTCTTTCTGGGGATGATGTCGGACTATTACGGACCGACCACCGCGGAGGTGGACCGTGACGATCTGGACGGTGTGCTGCCGTTCCTGATGACGGGACAGGAGGCCAGTGTCGCGTCGGGGCGAGTGGCGTATGCGCTGGGTCTGCAGGGACCGGCGGTGACCTTGGATACGGCGTGCTCGTCGTCGCTGGTCGCGTTGCACCAGGCGGCCCAATCGCTGCGTTCGGGGGAATGCGCGCTCGCCCTCGCCGGCGGAGTCACGGTGATGGCGTCACCGATCCCGTTCGTCGGATTCTCGCTGCAGCGGGCGCTGGCACCGGATGGGCGGTGCAAATCGTTCGCGGCCGCCGCCGACGGGACCATCTGGAGCGAGGGCGTCGGCATGCTCCTGTTGGAGCGGGCCGCGGACGCGCGCCGCCACGGGCACCGGATTCTGGCGCTGATGCGCGGTTCGGCGGTCAACCAGGACGGTGCGTCGAATGGGCTGTCCGCGCCGAACGGCGGATCGCAGCAGCGGGTGATCAAGCAGGCACTGGCCAATGCCGGGGTGCCCGCCGCCGACGTGGATATGGTCGAAGCACACGGCACCGCAACGGTATTGGGCGATCCGATCGAGGCGCAGGCGGTGCAGGCCACCTATGGCATGAGCAGGCCCGAGGGCAGGCCGCTGTGGCTGGGCACGATCAAATCGAACATGGGGCATACGCAGGCGGCCGCCGGAGTGGCCGGGGTGATCAAGGTGGTCGAGGCGATGCGGCACGAGGAGATGCCGCCGACACTGCACGTCGATGCGCCTACCCCGCATGTGGACTGGTCGGTGGGCGACGTGCGGCTGCTCACCGAGGCACAGCCGTGGCCTCGGCGCGCCCGGCCGCGCCGGGCCGGGGTGTCCTCGTTCGGGATCAGCGGCACCAATTCGCACGTGATCATCGAGGAGCCCCCGGCGGAGGAGGCCGTCGAGTCATCGGATCCGGCTGTGCTGCCGGTGATTCCGTGGATCGTCACGGCGAAGACGGCGAATGGGCTGGCCGCGCAGGCGGCGAAGCTGCTGGCGTTCGTGCGACGGCATCCGGATCTGGATCCGGTGGACGTGGGCTATTCGCTGGTGGTGTCGCGGACGGTGTTCGACCATCGTGCGGTGGTCTCGGGACGGGACATGGCCGAATTGGTCGCCGGCCTAGGGGTTTTGGCCGAGGAACGGGAGGCGCCCACGGTGGTGCGCGGGCGGGCCGATCCGGATGCGGACGCGGAGACGAAGTCGGTCTTCATGTTTCCGGGCCAGGGTTCGCAGCGGGCGGGAATGGGCCGCGGGTTGCACTCGGCCTACCCGGTTTTCGCGACGGCGTTCGACGAGGCCTGCGCGGGATTCGACGGGCAGTTCGAGCACCCGTTGCGCGCGGTGATCTTTGCCGAGCCGGAGTCGGCCGAGGCGGGTCTACTGGATCAGACCGCCTATACCCAGGCGGCGCTGTTCGTGGTCGAGGTGGCGCTGTATCGGCTGCTGGAATCATGGGGCCTGGCACCGGATCTGGTGCTCGGCCATTCGATCGGCGAGGTCACCGCCGCCTATGTGGCCGGTGTCTGGTCGTTGCCGGACGCGTGTGCCCTGGTGGCCGCTCGGGGCCGGTTGATGCAGGCACTGCCTTCCGGCGGCGCGATGGTCTCGGTCACCGCCCAGGTCGACGAGGTCAACGCGTTGCTGCGCGGGCTCGGCCGCCGGGTGAGCGTGGCGGCGGTGAACGGGCCCGAGTCGGTGGTCATCTCCGGTGACGAGGCGGCGGTCGCGGAGGTGGCGGCGATGCTGGAAGGCACCGGGGCGCGGTCGAAGCGGCTCCGGGTCAGTCATGCGTTCCATTCGCCGCGGATGGACGCGATGCTCGCCGACTTCACGCAGGTGTGCGAGGGACTGACCTATCGGGAACCGCGGATCGGGGTCGTGTCGAACGTGACCGGCGAGCTGGCGACCACCGAGCAGCTGTGCTCGCCGGAATACTGGGTGCGGCACGTGCGGGAACCGGTTCGGTTCGCCGATGGTCTGGCGTGGGCTCGCGCCGCCGGGGTTCGGAGTTTCCTGGAGGTCGGCCCCGGTGCGGCGCTGACGGTTTCGGCGCAGGGCGTGCTCGAGCAGGAGCTCGAGCACGGGACCGTCGTGCTGGCCGGGACGTCACGATCGAAGGGCGATGCCGACTCGGCGCTGATCTCCGGGCTGGCCGAGCTGTATACCGCTGGCGGACAAGTCGATTGGCGGGCGGTGTTCGCCGGAACGAACGCGCGGCGCATCGATCTGCCCACCTACGCGTTCGACCGCGCCCACTATTGGCTCGACGCGACCGGCGGCGCGAACGTCACCGCCGCGGGGCTGGCGTCGGCGGGGCATCCACTGCTGGGCGCGATGGTGAGCCTCGCGCAGGGCGACGGCCTGCTGCTGTCGGGTTTGTTGTCGGTGCGGGCACGGCCGTGGCTCGGCGAGCACCGAGTCGGTGGTGTGGCCTTGCTGCCGGGTGCCGCATTGGTCGAATTGGCCTTGCATATAGGTGAATTGGTCGAGACACCCGTGCTGGGTGAACTCATCCTGCACGCGCCGGTGATGCTGCCCGAGGCGGGCGCGATCGAGTTGCAGGTCGTCGCGGGCGGCGTAGTGGATTCCGGGGAACGGTCGGTGGCGGTGTACTCGCGGCCGCAGATCCTCGGTGACGACGCGGTGGGTGCGGCGTGGGTCTGTCACGCGACGGGCGTGCTGCGCGCGGACGACGCGCGGCCGGCTCCGGACGCGGACCCAGCCGATTTCGCGGTATGGCCGCCGGTCGATGCGGTGGCCGTGCGGCTGGGGGACGTCTACCCGGGCATGGCGGAGCTGGGTTATTCCTACGGACCGGTCTTCCGCGGCCTGAAAGCGATGTGGCGACAAGGAGATTCGATCTTCGCCGAGGTCGAGCTGCCCGAGCAGGCGCGCGCGGAAGCCGAGAAGTTCGGCGTGCACCCGGCATTGCTCGATGCCACCCTGCACGCGCTGATCGTGACCGCCGACGCCGCGGCCGGGCCGGATACCGGAGAGGTGCGGTTGCCGTTCTCCTGGGAGGGCGTATCGCTGCACGCGGTCGGCGCGTCCTCGCTGCGGGTGCGGTTGCGCGCCACGGGAACGGATTCGATCGAGCTGACCCTGGCCGATCCGACCGGCGCCCTCGTCGCGCATGTTGCCGCGCTGACCACCCGTGCGGTGGCGCTGGCGGCTCTGGGCGCGGCGCAGCCCTCGGTGGTCGACGACGCGCTGTTCGGGGTGGACTGGGTTCCGGTACCCGATCCGGCGCGATCGGAGGCCGAGTGGATCGCGTCGGACGCGGTGCACGGCAACGGTTCTTCGAACGGGTCGGCGGCCGCGCCGGAGCGGGCGGTGATCGCCGGCCGCGAGTTCGTGGTGGTCCGGCGCTGCACGGCGGTCGCGAGCGGCGCGGACTCCACTGTGCCGGAGCGGATTCGCGCCGGAGCGACCGAGACGCTCGGACAGATACAGGCATTGCTGGCCGCCCCGGCGGCGCCCCGGATCGTGGTTGTCACCTCGGGCGCGGTCGGGACCGGCGGCGCGGATGATGTCACCGACTTCGCGGGTGCGGCGGTGTGGGGGCTGTTGCGCACCGCACAGAACGAAAACCCCGGCCGCATCACGCTTGTCGACGTCGATGATCCGGACCGCTACCGGGACGCGGTGCTCGCGGCAGCGACGGGTTCGGAATCGCAGCTGGCGATCCGGGCCGGGGTCGCGCACGCGCCGCGGTTGATTCGCGTCGAGCTCGACCGCCCGGATGCGCTCGAGCACAGCCGAACCGAGCGATTCGACCCGGACGGGACGGTGCTCGTCACCGGCGGCACGGGCGGCCTCGGCGGCGTGCTGGCGCGGCATCTCGTTGCCGCCCATGGTATTCGGCATCTGGTGCTGAGCAGTCGCCGCGGCATCGAGGCGCCGGGCGCCGCGGAACTGGTGGCGGAACTGACGGAGGCGGGAGCCGACGTAGCGGTCGTCTCGTGCGACGTGACCGATCGCGCGGCGGTGGGACGGCTGATCGGTGGTATCGGCACCGCACATCCGTTGACCGCGGTAATCCATGTCGCCGGTGTCCTCGACGACGCGCTGTTCACCGCGCAGACCCCGGAGTCGGTGGCGACCGTGTTCGGCCCCAAGGTCGATGCCGCGTGGCATCTGCACGAGGCCACGCGCGGACTGCCGCTGACGGCATTCGTTCTGTACTCGTCGGTCGCCGGATCGCTCGGAACCCCGGGGCAGGCCAACTATGCGGCGGCCAACGCGGTGCTCGACGCCTTGGCACAGCACCGCCGCGTGCTCGGCCTGCCCGCCACCGCCATGGCCTGGGGGCTGTGGGAACGAGCCACCGGCATGACCGGGCACCTCCAGGACGCGGACCGGGAACGCATGCGCCGCAGCGGATTCAGTCCGATCTCCGACGACGACGGCATGGCCCTGTTCGATGCCGCACTGGCCGCGGGCCGGGCGCTCACGGTGCCCGCGCGGATCGATCTGGGCGCACTGCGTAAACAGGGCGGCGATGTCGACGCGTTGCCACCGCTGCTGCGCGGACTGCTGCGGGCGTCGCGCCGGGTCGCCGACGGCGGCACCGCGGAATCGTCGAAGCTGGTGGCAAGCCTGGTCGGGCTGGGCAGGGCGGAGCAGGAACGAATCGTCCTCGACGCCATCCGCACCCACGCCGCCGCGGTGCTCGGCCACGCGTCCAGCGATGCCGTGCCCGCCGATACCCCGTTCATGGACCTGGGTTTCGACTCGCTCGGCGCGATCGAGTTCCGCAACCGGCTGCAATCCGCGACCGGCGTGCAGCTGTCCACCACCATCGTTTTCGATTACCCGAACGCCGTCGAGCTCGCTCGCTACCTCGGCCAGGAGATCGCGCCGGCGGACAATCCCGCGGCGCGCATCCTCGAACAGGTCGACGCGCTCGCGGCGAGCTGTGCGACGGTCGCCCTCGCCCACACCGATCGCAGCGTGCTGGCGATCCGGCTCAACGACATCGTCAGATCGCTGCACGGAGAGGTCGCGGCGGGACGCGCGATCGCCGATGTCGACGCCGCCGAGGACGACGAACTGTTCGATTTCCTGGACAAATCGCGGCCGGCCAGTCGCGCCTGACCCACCGAGAGGCTGCCGCCGCCGATGGCGAACGAAGACGAACTGCGCGCGTATCTGAAGAAGGCGGCGCTGGATCTGCAGAAGACCCGGCAGCGGCTGCGGGAACTGGAGTCCAAGGTTTCCGAGCCGATCGCGATCATCGGAATGGCCTGCCGGTATCCGGGCGGAATCGAATCACCGGAAGACCTGTGGACCGCGGTGGCGCAG
The DNA here is from genome assembly GCF_042793755.1 of Nocardia sp. NPDC056564. Lineage (NCBI taxonomy): Bacteria > Bacillati > Actinomycetota > Actinomycetes > Mycobacteriales > Nocardiaceae > Nocardia > Nocardia sp. NPDC056564. Next base: position 481,885 of record NZ_JBHTUR010000003.1, on the reverse strand, counting down.
GGCCGCGATCTGATCTCCGGCTTTCCGACGAACCGCGGCTGGAACCTCGATCTCATCTACGACGCCGACCCGGCCAAATCCGGTACCACCTACGTCCGCGACGGCGGTTTTCTCGATCATCCCGGCGAATTCGACGCCGATTTCTTCGGCATCGGCCGGCGCGAGGCGCTGGCCATGGACCCGCAGCAGCGCCTGGTGCTCGAGTGCGCGTGGGAGGCGATCGAGCGGGCCCGGATCGACCCGGTGACGCTGCGGGGGAGCGCGACCGGCGTTTTCGTCGGGGCCAACGATCAGCGGTACGGTATTTTCTCGCCCGAGGGCTGGGCCGCCTATACCCGATTCGACGATGCCGAATTGTTCTGGATGACCGGCAATATGAGTTCCTACGCTTCCGGTCGGGTCGCCTATCTGCTCGGGCTGGAGGGGCCGGCGGTCACCCTCGATACCGCGTGCTCGTCGTCCCTGGTGGCGTTGCATCAGGCGATGTCCGCGTTGCGGTCCGGGGAATGTTCGCTGGCGTTGGCGGGCGGGGTGACGGTGATGTCGACACCGATGCAGTTCGCGCTGTTTTCCCGGAACCAGGGTTTGTCGCATTACGGCCGGTGCAAGTCGTTCGCGGCGGCGGCCGACGGGATCGGATTCGGGGAAGGCGCCGGGTTGGTGCTCGTCGAACGACTCTCGGACGCGCGCCGCAACGGCCACCCGGTGCTCGCCGTCGTCCGCGGCTCGGCGGTGACTCAGGACGGCGCTTCGCCGAATCTGATGGCGCCGAAGGGTTCTTCGCAGCAGCGAGCGATCAAGGACGCGCTCGCCGACGCCGGGGTGGTCGCGGCCGAGGTCGACGTGGTCGAGGGGCACGGAACCGGCACCCCCATGGGGGATTCGATCGAGGCGCAAGCCCTGCTGGCTACCTACGGGCGGCATCGGCCGGACGGAAATCCGTTGTGGCTGGGGACGATCAAGTCGAACATGGGCCACACCCAACTGGCCGGCGGCGCCGCCGGATTGATCAAGATGGTGCAGGCGATGCGGCACGGCGTGGTGCCGCCGACCCTGCACGTGGACGAACCGACGCCGCACGCCGACTGGTCGGCGGGCAACGTGCGACTGGCGACCGAGGCACGGCCGTGGCCGGATGCGGGTAGGCCGCGGCGCGCCGGAGTGTCGTCGTTCGGTGTCAGTGGTACCAACCTGCACCTGATCCTGGAGCAGCCGGCGCAGCCGGAGCACGAACCCGGCGATGCCGCCCCGAGCGTTGTTCCGTGGGTGCTGTCGGCGAAAACCGATGCGGCACTGCGGGGTCAGGCGGTGCGGTTGGCGGAGATGCTGGCGGACGAGCACGAATTCAGCCCGGTCGATGTCGGGTACTCACTGGCCGCCACGCGGACGACGTTCGACCGGCGGGCGGTGGTGGTCGGCGAAACCCGCGCCGAACTGCTGGACGGGTTGGCGGCGATCGTCGACGGCGGACCGGTGCTCGAGGCGCGCACGGTCGGCCGCGGCGGGACTGCGATATTGCTGCCCGGCAAGGGAAGTCAGCGGATGGGACGGGACCTGTATGCCGCGTTCCCGGCATTCGCCAAGGCCCTCGACGAGGTGTGCGCGCACTTCGATCCGCGACTGGACCGCCCGTTGCGCGACCTGATGTTCGGCGAGAGTGGTTGCGCCGGAGCGGAGTTCGCCGCACTGCTGGCCGGACAGGTCGCGCTGTACCGACTGCTGGAGTCGTGGGGTGTACGCCCGGATTTCGTTGTCGGGCAGGCCCAGGACCAGTTCACCGCCGACCATGTGACCGGCGCGCTGCCGCTGCCGGATGCGGTCACGATGCGTCCGGCGGACGACGGCGCCCTCGACGACCGGGTCTCCGCGCTGCTCGACGCCGGGGTGACCACCTTCCTGGAATTCGGTCCGGGTGAAGGGCTGTCGGAGACCATCCGCGAAACCGTCGGTGCGGCAGGCGCAACCGTGATCCCGACCCGGCCGCAAGGTGTATCGGAGGTGCGCGGGCTGCTGGAATCGATTGCCCGCCTGTGGATTCGGGGTGCCCGCGTGGACTGGAGCGCGACGTTCGCCGGACGCGCCGCCCGCACCGTCGACCTGCCGACCTACGCGTTCCAGCGTCGCACGTACTGGATCGGTGACGTCGGTGCGGTGGCCGCGGAACCGGCGGGCTGAGTGTCGGTTAGCTCACATACCGGGATATTTCGTAGGGATTGCCACCGATCCATGACATGGTAGTCCAGTGAGATCAAGCTTATCGACGTGATTCGTTTGGCTCATCTACAGAAAAGAAGAAGTAAAAGTAATGGCTCAAGGCAGTGTGAAGTGGTTCAACAGCGAAAAGGGCTTCGGCTTTATCGCACAAGATGGTGGCGGCGCTGACGTGTTCGTTCACTACTCCGCCGTGTCCGGCTCGGGATTCAAGTCCCTCGAAGAAGGACAGCGCGTGGAGTTCGAGGTCGGACAGGGACAGAAGGGGCCGCAGGCCCAGGACGTCCGCGCTATCTGATCGACATAGCGTGAAAGAGCCCCGCACCCTTTGGGTGCGGGGCTTTTGCGTGGGATGGGACCGTCAGTTCCCCTGTGCCGCAGCGGAGATCGGCTGCCACCTACGCCACAGCTCCAGCCGGGACTCGTAATCCCTGGTGGCGATCGCCAGCGGCGCTTCGCCGAGGAAGATGCGCAACGGCGGCTCGTCCGCGTCGACCACGGCCAGGATCGCGTCCCTGGTGGCAGTGGGGTCGCCGCTGGGCATCGACGAACGCTGCGCGGCCCTGGCTTCCCGAGCCGCGTCGTAGGCCGGGTTCGGGGTGGCGTGCTTCGATGACGGGCCTGCCCAGTCGGTGCCGAAGCCGCCGGGCTCGATCAGGGTCACGTGCACGCCGAACGGCGCCACCTCCTGGGCGAGCGACTGCGAGAAACCCTCGAGCGCCCACTTCGACGCGTGGTACGCGCCCAGGTTCAGGAAGGCGGAGATGCCGCCGATGCTGGACACCTGGATGATGTGGCCGCTGCCCTGCTCGCGCAGGATCGGGACCGCCGCCTGGGTGACCCACAGGGCGCCGAACACATTGGTCTCGAATTGCGCCCGCAGCTCGTCTTCGGTGAGTTCCTCGATCATGCCGAACTGGCCGTAGCCGGCATTGTTGACGACCACGTCGAGCCGGCCGAAGCGGTCGACCGTCTGGCGCACGGCGGCGAAGTCGCCTGCCCGATCGGTGACGTCCAGCTGAATCGGTTGAAAGCTGTTGGGGTACTTGGCGACCAGGTCGTCGAGCGTACTCAGGTCGCGTGCGGTGCCTGCGACACTGTCGCCGCGCTCCAGGGCGGCGAGTGCCCATTCGCGGCCGAATCCTCGGGAAACGCCGGTGATGAACCAAACTTTGCTCATGCCTCCACGGTAGTCACCTGGAGTGCACTCCAAGCAAGGGCTCCCGGCGGCGAGTTCCCGCTGTGTGAGCCAGTCCACTCGATTTTCCTCCGCGCCGCGCTACGCGCCGGTATGGTCACCGAATCTGAGGCAAAGCCTCTGCTCGGAACCGCTTTTTTCTGCCGAGGAGGTCGCAATGCGGCGCATCTCTCTCCGCCCGCTGTGGCGTCACGTGCAGCGTGGCCTGATCCTGTGCGGTGCGTGCACCGGCGGATCGGCCCGCTGCTACATCGAGTGGGCGCGGGCCAATCCCGTCGACCAGCCGAAGCAGGAATGCTGGGACTGGTCGGTGCCGCAGCAGTGGTACGAGGCGGCACATCGGCACTGAACCGGGGTCTGAATGAGTGATCCGGCCGATCTACCCGCCACCGCCATGCTGGCGGGTTATCGCGCTCGAACGCTGTCGCCGGTCGAGGTCGTCGACGCGGTGCTGGCGCGGATCGAGCGGTGGGAGCCGCGAATCAACGCCCTGTACGTCGGCTATGCCGAGCAGGCGCGGGCGGCGGCGCTCGCCAGCGCGGATCGCTGGCGGCGCGGGGAACCGGCGGGCGCACTCGACGGGATACCGCTCACGCTTAAGGAGAACATCGCCACCGCGGGCTGCCCGACGCCGTTCGGCACCGCCGGTTCGGACCGCACCCCGGCCGCCGTGAACAGCCCGACCGCGGACCGGATCGAGGAGGCGGCCGGGATTCTGGTCGGCAAGACCACGATGCCCGACTACGGGATGTCCTCCAGCGGGCAGTCCAGCATCCACGGCGTCACGCGCAATCCGTGGAATCTCGCGCGCAATCCGGGAGGTTCGAGCTCGGGAGCGGCCGCGGCGGCCGCCGCCGGGTACGGGCCGATCCACTACGGCACCGACATCGGCGGGTCGATCCGGTTGCCCGCGGGCTGGTGCGGGGTGGTCGGGTTCAAGCCGAGCTTCGGCCTGATCCCGGTGGTCCCGCCCTACCTCGGCCGCACGATCGGCCCGTTGACCAGGACGGTCGCGGATGCGGCGCGCGCGACGTCGGCCGCGGCGATACCGGACCGGCGCGATCACACGGCCGGCCCGGAACTCGCGACCGACTGGGCCGCCGCGGCCAGGCCGCTCGCGCTTTCCGGTCTCCGGATCGGCCTGATGACCGACGCCGGCGCCGGGTTTCCGGTGGAGCCCGCCGTGCGTGCCGCGGTCGGCGCGGTGGCCGAATTGCTGCAGTCACTGGGCGCGCACGTGGAGCAGGCCGAGCCGGTCATGACCGACGACATGCTCGCCGGATTGAACGACTTCTGGTGCATGCGGCAGTGGTCGGACATCCGCGCACTGCCCGAAGAACGCAAAGCGCTGATCGCGCCGTTCATCCACGACTGGACCGCCGACGCCGAAAACCTGACCGGTGCGGCGGTTTTCGCCGGCTACTCGCAGTTCGACACCATGGCCTTCGCCGCCGACCGCAGGCTCGACGCCGTCGACTTCCTCATCACCCCGACCTCCCCGGTCACCACCTGGCCGGTCGAAAAGGTGGTGCCCGACGACGATCCGGCCCTCCCGTTCAAACACGTCTGCTTCACCATCCCGTTCAACCCCGCCGGGCACCCGGCCATCTCGATGAACTGCGGCCGGGTGGCCGACGGCACCGCCATCGGCGTCCAGTTCGTCGGCCGCCGCTTCGACGACGTCCGGCTGCTGCGACTCGCGGCCGCGTTCGAGGAGGCGCGCCCGGCGCAAGCTCCGTGGCCGAGCGCGCCGCCGGTCAGCCCGTGACGCTCGGCTGGCCGTTCTCGATGTGCCCGCGGAAGTGACGCTGGTAGGCGGGGTCGATGTCGACGGTCAGCGAGAGGTCGTACCAGCCCTTGCCGTAGCTGAGGGTGTTCCAGGTGTCGGTGGTGGTCTTGCCGGGGGCGATCTTGTAGGTCCAGGGGCCGTCGGTGCGGTAGCTGTTGGCCTTGACCGTGACGACGGCGGGGGCGGTGCCCTTGTTCGTCATGGTCAGTTGCAGCTTGTTGTCCGGGGAGTATGCGGCGGTGACCTCGAGCGGGGAGGTCGACGTGCCGTTCATGCGCCAGAGAAAGCGGTTGGCGCCGTGAATGGCGATGCCGTATTTCTTGTCCGGGTAGCTCTGGACATTCCAGGTGTCGGAGATGGTGGCACCGGATTTCACGTCGTAGTGCCACGGGCCGTCGGTGCGGCCGTCCGCCCGGTATGCGGCCAATTGCAGATCGGCCGCACCGGTGTTGCGGAACGTGGTGGTCAACGCGCCGCTGGCGAGGAGCGTCGCGTTGGCGACGGGGGCGTAGGGCAGGGCGCGGGCCGGCCGGGTGCCCGGCTCCTGCTCCGGTGGATGCTGGCCGCCGACGGGTGGGGGCGTGGGTCTGGGGAGCTTGCTCTGGGTGGCATCGGCTTGTGCGCGAAGGGCATTGGCGTCGGGCAGCGTCGGCACGGTGGTATTGGGCTTGGCGAAGTCGAAGCAGCCGGTGAGGTCGCCGCAGATGGAGCGGCGCCAGGCGGAGATGTTGGGTTCGGTGACGCCGGTCCACTTCTCCAGGAAGCGGATCACCGAAGTGTGGTCGTGCACCTGTGAGTTGACCCAGCCGCCACGGCTCCACGGCGAGATCACCAGCAGGGGGACGCGCGGGCCGAGGCCGATGGGCTGGCCGTTGACGTACTCGCCCGGTGTGCCCGGCGGCGCCATCGGCGGGGGAACGTGGTCGAAGAAGCCGTCGTTCTCGTCGAAGTTGATCAGCACGGCGGTCGAGTTCCAGAGATTCTGGTTGCCCCACAACGCTTTCAGCACGGCCTGGGTGTAGGCGGCGCCGTCGACGGGGCGGGCGGCGGGGTGCTCGGAGTACCCGTAGGGGGCGACCACCCAGGAAACCTGGGGGAGTCGGCCACCGGAACAGTCGGCGATGAAGTCCGCGAGGACGTGGTCGACGTTCTTGCCCTGGCCCGAGTCCGGCTTCCAGTTCTGTGCGCCGAATACCTTTGCCCGCGAAGCCAGTTCGGTGTTCTTCGGATCGTGGTAGGCATCGAAGAGCCACAGCGGGTTGTCGCCGTAGTCGCCGACGAAGGGGTGGCCGCCGTCGTCGCCCACCTCGTCGTTGGCGTACACCTTCCAGCTGATGCCCTTGTCCTGCAGGCGCTCCGGATAGGTGGTCCACCGGTAGACGGGCTTGTAGTCGGCCGGGTTGCTGATCGCCGGGCCGCCGAATTGTCCTGCGGGGTCGATGGTTCCGGTCCAGTGATACAGCCGGTTGGGTGTGGTCGGGCCGAGGACGGAGCAGTAGTAGTGATCGCAGACGGTGAACGCGTCGGCGAGCGCGCGGTGGAACGGGATGTCCGCGTCGGTGAAATAGCTCATGGCCATCTCGCCCTTCGCCGCGGTCCAGCCGTCGCTCCAGCCGCCGCGGACCGCGCGATGCTGATCGTCCCAGCCGTGCGGCAGATCGCCGAGATCCTGGCCGTCGACCACCTTGGTGTCCACGTGGAAGGGCAGCAGGTAGCCGCCGTCGGATCGGCCAGGATCCGGCTGATAGTAGACATTTCGGCCATCGGCCTTCAGCACGACCGACGCGTCGGCGAGCCCGCGCACGCCGCGCATCGTGCCGAAATAGTGGTCGAACGAGCGATTTTCCTGCATCAGGATCACCACGTGTTCGACATCGCCGAGGGTTCCCTTGCGGCTGGGCGCCGCAAGGGCCTCGGCCATCCCGGTGGGCAAGTTTTGCAGCCCACCGCCCAGCGCGGCCGCGCCGAGCGCCCCACCGATGAATCGTCGCCTTGGAAAACCCGAACCTATGTGGGGCACAGCATTCCTCTCGATACGACATCAAGCTGACGTGCGGAGTAGAGAATGTTCGCTTGCTATAACCATCGACGATGGTTTCGGCCGGAGGCAACTGGGCAGTGAACAAGCTGTAACTGGGGTCCGAATGGGCGGGGACTACGCGGGTTTAGGCAAACTCTCGGTTAATCATCGACGACCGGCGGTGGAATGGACGTCCGCGGCCTCAGCCTCGGGACAGGTAGGCATCGGCGAGTTTGGCGAATTCGTCCAATTTGTGCAGGGTTTCCGATTCGGGGAGGGTGGGCAGGGTGAGGGAGACTCGCCCGACGCCTGCTTCGGCGTAGGCGTCGAGCAGGGCGGGATCGGCGTTGGCGCCGAGCACGGTGATCGGGAGGTCGTTGCCGTCGAGCTGGGCCAGCTGGGCGGGTATGTCGGTGGGGTCGGACACGGCGAGGGGGACCCAGCCGACGCCGTGGCGGATCGCGCGCCTGGCCGCGGAGTCGCCGCCGCCGATGAAGATCGGCGGGTGTGGCTGCTGGACGGGCTTGGGCCAGGCGTAGATGGGGTCGAAATCGACGAAGCGGCCGTGGTATTCGGCGAGGTCCTTGGTCCAGATCTCGCGGATGGCCTCGATCTGCTCGTCGACCAGCGCGCCGCGGGTGCGCGGGTCGGTGCCGTGGTTGGCCATCTCCTCCCGGTTCCAGCCGATGCCGACGCCGAAGACGAAGCGGCCGTTGGAGATTCGATCGAGCGTGGCGATCTGCTTGGCGGTGTGGATGAGGTCGCGCTGAACCAGCAGGGTGACCCCGGAGGCGAGGATCAGCCGCTCGGTGACGGCCGCGACGGCGGCCAGCGTGACGAACGGATCCTCCGCCCGGTAATACACTCGCGGCAGTTCGCCGCCGCCCGGATAGGGGGTCTCGCGGCTCGCGGGAATATGCGAATGTTCAGCCAGGAACAGTGATTCGAACCCCCGATCCTCCAGCGCCAAGCCAAGCTTCGGACCACTGATTCCCTCGTCGGTGACGAAGGTATTGATACCGATATCCATGCGCAGACCAACCGGGGACCCACCGCCGGATATTCCGCTCGACCGTGACCGCCGAGCGATGCGGCACGGAAGGCCCCGGCGGTCAGCGCAGCTGCACGACGTGCTCGATGGCGAATTGCCGCAGCCGTTCGCGGACGACGGCCGGTGCCGCGCCGTGGGCCCGGGCGGCGAGGCCGGCGAGTTCGTCGACGGTGCGGGTGCCGTCGCAGAGGTCGAGCAGGTCACCGGTGGCGGGGGTCAGACGGAAGATCCGGCCCTGGAGGCTCGGGCGTTTGTGAAACGCGCACAGCCACGGTTCGCCGTGCACGAACTCGCCGCGAGTGGTCAGGGAGTCCAGGGCGAGCGTGAATTCGTCCATTCGGAGCAGCGAGCTGCGAATCGGACGCAATCGGCCGAAATCGGAGTCGCGGCGTGCGCCCGCCGAGCGGGCGAAGGCAGGCTGGACGACGTCGTGGTCCGCGTCGACCGCCAGCCACAGGCGGTGTTGTTCGAAGCGGATGATCTCGCGGACGGTATCCGGCGGGAGGTCCAACGGGGTGTCCGCGCCGACGGATTCGGCGAGCAGCGTGGCGAAATCCGGCGCGCTGATCGGGGCCGCCTGCTGCAGGAGCTGTTCGACGCGGCCGTTGAGGATCGCCACGGTCTGCGGCATGTTCCGGCGCAGTAGGGGAAGTATCGGGTCGGTGATCGGTTGCAGCGGCCTGCCGTGGCTGACGGCATCGAACATCGTTTCGTACGTGGCACCCATTTCGTCGTTGTCCGCCAAGGGAATCCGCTCGGCACTCCGCCGCCCGAATTCGACCGCCGCCGCCGGATCCTCGATCACGTCCGCGAGTACCGTTGCCAGCTCGTCGATATCGCGCGGGTCTTCGACGACCCGCGCCCGCTCGCGCAGCTGCGGCCAATACGGCTGGGTGCGAACCACTTCCGCGGAGAGCACCGCACAGGTTCCGCTGCTGAGCAGCTCCATCGGCAGCCCGGGGCGATGCACCCGCACCGGGAAATCCCGCTCCAGGCCGCACACCGCCGTGCAGGCGCGCAGTATCTCCGGAACGCGCCAGTGCGGCAGGAAAGGGAGTGTCCAGGTCAGGTCGGCGAGCCCGAGTTCGTCGAGCGCGGCGAGGAAGCGCGGGCGTTCGGTGCCGCCGGCCATGACCACGAAGTTGAATCGCATTCCGCGCCCGCGCAATCGCGACAGCGCCTGGATCAGGTCGTAGGAACCCTTGGTGACACCGAGCTTGCCGTAGACGCCGATCGTGGCGACCTGGGGATCGAGGGGTGCGGTATTGCGCACCCACGGCTCGTCGCTCAGCCGGGCGACGAGCGCCGACAGGTCGGCGACCGGACCGTCGGGGGTGAACTCCGGCGGCAGCGAAGCCCGCGGAATGGGCGCGATTCGCTCGAGCGGAATCCCCAGCCCGGTCAGATTCCGGTCGCCGACAACAAGATCCGCGCGCCGCAGTACCTCGCGGTAGGCCTGACCCAGCTCCGGATGATCGAGCAGGCGCGTGCGATCGCTGCCCGCGTGCTGGACGACGTGCGGAACGCCGGTCCAGGACGCGGCCAGGTGGGCGCTCAACCCGTAGGGCTCCAGGTAGGCCGAGAACACCAGGTCCGCGCCGTGCGCGCGGATTTCCTCGGTGGCCAGCGCGGCGAGCTTGGTCGCGAACGGATTGGCGGTCGGGATGTACGCCCTGGATCGCTCCCATCGGCCGGTCGAGATCACCCGGACCGCGCCACCCTGCGGAAACGTCGCCTCCAGCCGCTGGAAGTCGCTGTCGTCGAGCCGGATTCGATAGTCGTCCTCGACCTCGTCGGCATTGGTCACCACGTCCACCTGGTGCCCGCGCTCGGCCAGCGATCGGGCCATCCAGTAGCAGTGCGCACTCACGCCGCCCTGGATCGGCGGGTACTTCATCACCGCGCAGATCCGCATCAGCCCACCGGGTTTCCGTCGAGCAGCCGTTCCTGCCGGGCGAACCGGAGCACCGGCGCGGCCTCGGGCGGATACGGTGCGCCCGACCGCAGCACCCGAAAGGCCCGCTCGCCCAGGCGATAGCAGGCCAGAGCGGAGCGTCCGGCCACCTTGGCCAGGGCGATGCGAATCGGCGTCGCCGAGACGTCGTGCGGGAGTTCGCCGGTGCGCGTCCATTCGTTGTGCTGGGCAACCACATCGGTGTCGAATTCGGCGAGCCGCACGTGCGCGCCGAGTCGCGACCCTTCGTTCGTCGCGTACTCGGCCGCGAGCGTTGCCGCCGGGTCATAGAGCAACTCCAGGCGCAGTACCTCGTACCTGGCCAGATCGGCCATGCGCTGCCGGCCGCTGGTCACCAGATAGTCGAGAAACCTTGCCCCCTCGGCCAATACGCGTTTGTGGTTCTGCTGACCCGCGACGTGCACCGGCGGATAGCGGCGGATGAAGTCGCCGAGCAGCTCATGCTGATGCGGTGCCGCGGACAGGGTGGCAGGCAGGCAGCGGGCGAGCATGTCCAGCCGCTTGTTGGTCACCGAGCGCACGTTGATGTCGAGCTGCTGCCGATCCGCGGCGACCAGCAGCGCCAGCTCGGCGGGGGTGAGCCCGAACCGGGTGGCCAGCTCGGTAGGCCGCTCGTCCAACAGGATTCGCGCGTCGCCGGCGGTGAGCAGCTCGGCCAGCGCCCGCTGGAAACCGCTGCCGGTCATCGGTTCACCACCGGCCCGATCGCCTCCCTGGCCCGGCGCAGGTCCGCGGTGAGTTCGTCGAAGTCGTCCGGGAACTCTTGGTCGCGTTCGAGGATGACGCAGCGCAATGCCGGTGTCCGGTCGGACACGTACTCCAGCAGTTCCCACACCTCGGCCGGCACGGGGGCCGAATGCGAGTCCAGCAGGGTTCCTTCCGACCAGTAGCCGCCCGCCAGGTGCAGCTGCACCACCCGTTCGAGCGGGATCGAGTTCAGGAACTCGATCGGGTCGTAGTGGTGGTTGGTGGCGTTGACGAAGACGTTCGTCAGGTCGAGAAGCAGTCCGCAGCCGGCCTTTTCGACCACCCGCGTGATGAACTCGGCCTCGGACAACTCGGCCGGGAAGTCCAGGTGATAGGTGATGTTCTCCAGCAGGAACGGCGTGCCGACGTGCTCCTGTACCTGCCGTGCCTTGCCCGCGATGTCGTCGGCCAGTTCCCGCGTGCGCATCAGCGGCGTCAGCTGACCGATCGAGACGCCGCCGGCCCGGGTGAAGGACAGGTGGTCGCTGCACCACGGCGCGCCGACCCGCGCCACCAGCTGAGCGAGATCGTCGAGATAGGTGAGGTCGAGCGGTCCCTCGGTGCCGATCGACATCTCGATTCCGTGTGGTACCAGCGCGAACTGGTCGCGGAGCTGCTCGAGTGGGCCGCCCACCGGCGTGTCGAGAAAGCTCTCGGTGATGATCTCCAGGCAGTCGATCGGTTCCTGGTTCGCCATGATCGCGGCGTCCAGTTCCCGGCGATATCCGAGACCTACCCCGAGTGCGGGCAGGCGGCCGAGGTCGGCATCAGGCATAGCACATGCAGCAGCCACCGCAGCGGCAGCAGGGGAGCACACCCATGATGCGGTTCTCCGTGGCGCCTTCGTCTTCTGCCAGCTCCACGCGCTCGAACAGGTATGGATCCATCAGCTCTACCGCGATCGACATCGCTCTCACCTTTCGTCAGGTACCGAGCAGCCAGCATGGCCGGGTCGGTGGCCTTCGGACAGGGAGTACCGACCCGTTCCGGCTGGGAATCTTTCCCGGGTTGGCCGGGAAAGATCCGGGCGGCGGGTTCGGTCAGCGGTCCGGCGGCTTTCCATCCGGCCCTGGTCAGAGCACGCTCGGGCGGGACAGTCCGGCGAACCGGGCTGATATCGAGGACTGTGCAGGGGGTTGATCACCGTGCTGCCGAAGGCCGCTGCGCAGCGGCGAACGCTCGGGCCGGAACTTTCCGTCATCGACGGCATCGGGGCGACGTTGACCGGAACGCGACCGCTGACCGTGGTGCTCGCCGACGACCACGTGGTGGTCCGGGCGGGTCTGCGGTCGCTGCTCAGCTCTGCCGACTGGATCGAGGTGGTCGCCGAGACCACCGCGGACGGTGCGTTGCGCGAGGCGGTGCTGAGCCGGCCGGACGTGCTGATCCTCGGGCAGTGGCGGCACCCCGAAAGCGGCGCGGTCATCGGCGAATTGGCGCGTTCCGCGCCGGGGGTCGCGGTGTTGGTGTTCAGCGTGGGCGAGGACGACGAATCGGTGTTCGCCGCGCTCCGGGCCGGCGCGGGCGGCTGTCTGCGCGATGCGGCCGATCGCGACGACATCCTGCGCGCGATCTGCGCGGTGTCCGCGGGCTGGGTGGTACTGAGCCCACACATCGGCGGCAGGCTCGCCGCCATGCTTGCCGACCCCGCTCGGCCTGCCCGCCCGTTTCCGGATCTGACTACCAGGGAATTCGACGTGCTCACCCGTGTCGCCGCGGGGTTATCGAATGCGGCTATCGCCGCCGAACTCCAGTTGGCGCCGAAAACGATCAGTAACTACCTGTCGCGCATCTTTACCAAACTGGGTGTCGCCGATCGCGCGAACGCGATCGTACGCGCGCGCGACGCGGGGCTGGGATGAGTACTGGGCGGTCGACCGTGAAGTGTCGGTTGTTCGACCGACAACAGGGTTCCCGGTATGTATTTCGGTGTAGAGTTCAACTACTTTCATCGGGTCCCGAAGCGCGGCTCGCCGCGTAATGGTGCCGTCCCTGGAGTTGTGCATGCCGATGAGTAGCGATAAGGCCGATTTGCGCGCGGGGCGCAAACGGGCGGAATACGGACCGATTAATGCCGCGCCCAGCGTCGGTGGTGGGTCGGGCAAACTCGAACCGGATCTGGTGTGGCAGTGGGTGAAGTCGATGACCGCCAGTCGGATGACCGCCCAGCGACTCGGCGGGGAATTCCCGACGGTGTCCCCGAATGTAATCCAGGCGGCCGTCGCGCAGGCCCGTGCCGAACTGCATCCACTCCTGGCCGACTCGCTCACGGAAATGACCGAATTGCTTGCGCGCGAACGTATCCGGCGAGCCATCCGATCGAGGAAAGGCCGGCTCGGATGAAAAAGCCGCGGGCTCGGCAGGGCAGCACCAGGTCTGCGCGGCCGAGCCCGACTCGGCGCTTCGGGTGGACCTACATGCTCGCCTTCTTGTAGGCGTCCACGACCTCGGCCGAAATCCGCCCGCGGCTCGACACATCAATACCCTTCTGGCGTGCCCATTCACGGATGACACCGGTCTGCTCCCGCCCGGCCGCCGGCTGCGAGCGCGTGCTCGTGCCCCGCGGTGCGCGTCCGACCTTGCGGGCCGTCGCGGTCCACTCCGCGAAAATGCCGCGGAGTTGCTTGGCGTTCAGTGCCGACAGATCCATCTCGTAGGCCACGCCATCCAAGGTGAAGTGCACTGTTTCTTCGGCCTGGGACTTGCCGTCGTAGTCGTCGACCAGTGTCACAACGACCTTGCGTGCCATGGAGTTTCCCCTTCGTAGATGCTCGAATGTGTAGAAGCGACAATCGTAGACCTACGGAATGACGCGTGGACTTCGCGGTATCCGTGTTCGAACAATCCGAACTGGATGAGAAGCTGATCTGTGCTCGAGACTTCCATGACCGATGCCGTTCGCCGACACGATCCGGCGGTGCGCGGGTTCGCCAGTGACAACTACGCCGGGGTGCATCCGGAGGTGCTGGCCGCGCTCGCGCTGGCCAACGGCGGTCACCAGATCGCCTACGGCGGAGACGACTACACCGCGCACCTGCAACAGGTGTTCGCGCGGCATTTCGGCGAGCAGGCCGGGGCGTATCCGGTATTCAACGGCACCGGCGCGAATGTCGTTTCGCTGCAAGCGCTGCTGCCCCGGTGGGGCGCGGTGATCGCGGCGGAGTCGGCGCACATCACCATGGACGAGTGCGGTGCGCCGGAGAAGCTGGCCGGGGTGAAGATTCACACCGTCGCCACGCCGGACGGCAAATTGACCCCGGAGTTGATCGATCGGCAAGCCTACGGGTGGGGCGATGAGCATCGCGCGCAGCCGCTGGCCGTGTCGGTCACGCAGAGCACCGAGCTCGGCACCCGCTACACGGCCGCGGAACTGCGCGCGATCTGCGAGCACGCGCACGAGCGCGGCATGCTCGTGCACCTCGACGGCTCCCGGCTGGCCAACGCGGCCGCCTCGCTCGGGGTGCCGATGCGCGAGATCACCACGGACGTGGGCGTGGACGTGCTGTCCTTCGGCGGCACCAAAAATGGCCTGCTGCTTGGTGAATGCGTTGTCGTGCTCAATCCCGGGGCGGTGCGCGACCTGGTCTACCTGCGCAAGATGTCGATGCAGCTGGCGTCGAAGATGCGGTTCGTCTCGGTGCAGTTCGAGGCGCTGCTCGGCGGTGATCTGTGGTTGCGCAGCGCCGCGCACGCCAACGCGATGGCGGCGCGGCTCGCGGCGGCGGTGCGCGATATCGACGGTGTGCGGGTGGTGCGCCCGGTGCAGGCGAACGCGGTCTTCGCGATTCTGCCGCGTGCGGTGACCGAGCGATTGCAGCGGCGCTATCGGTTCTACCTGTGGGATCAGCGGACCGGCGAGGTCCGCTGGATGTGCGCGTTCGACACCACCGAGGACGATATCGACGGGTTCGCCGAGGCGATCGCCGAGGAGATGGGCAGGGCCTGATCCGCTAGCCGCGGCTGGGCGCCACGTCCGCCGGAGTCGTGCGTCGTTGCGCACGGCCGGTGCGCGGAATCAGCGCGTCGGCCGCGAACGCGCCGGGGCCGAGCACGGCGATGAGGAAGAACGCCCAGCAGAACATCGCCGCGGCTTCGCCACCGTTCTGGATCGGCAGGATGCCGGTCTTCAAATGCACGAACAGGAACGCGTAGGCCATCGAGCCCGAGCAGAGCAGCGCGGCGATCCGGGTACCGAGACCCAGGGTCACCAAGCCGCCCGCGACCAACTGGATCACCGATGCCCACCAGCTCGGCCAGCTGGCGAATTCGGCGACATGGCCGCCGTGCGGGGCGACCGGCCAGGCGAACAGGCCGGACATGCCGTGAATGGTGAACGAGAGCCCGACGAGAATGCGGAACAGACCGAGCACGATCGCGCCGGGACCGCCCGGGACGGTCCCGGCGTTCGCTTCGGAAGACAGCAGAGGCATGACACGACCTCGAATCCGTAGTTTTCGGATGATCGGAAGCGCCACCCGTATCTGTCACTACGATCCGCAGGCGCGAATTGTTCAGCAACTGGCGACGCCGAGTATGCGACGTCGTGTCCTCCCCACTTGATTCGCCGGTATCCGCGGCGGGGAGTGCCTGGTAGATAAAGTCTTCGGCGGTGGAGCCAGCGGCCGCTACAGTCGGAAGCTGTGCTACGCCCCGACCTGCCGATCGCCACCGAACGACTCATTCTGCGCACCGCCACGGCCGCGGACCTCGACGAGATGTACGCGTACAAATCGCAACCCGAGGTCTGCCGCTATCTGCCCTACGAGCCCATGTCGCGTGACCAGGTCGCCGAGCGGCTCGCCGGCCCGTGGGCGCGGACCGAGCTGACCGAGGTGGATCAGGGCCTCAACCTGAGCGTCGAGGACAAGGCGTCCGGACGGTTGCTCGGCGATGTCGTGCTGTTCTGGCGGGATGCCGAAAGCCGCAGCGGCGAAATAGGTTACGTGTTCTCGCCGGCCGCCGCGGGGCACGGGTACGCCACCGAGGCGGCCCGCGCGCTGCTGCGGTTAGGGTTCGAACAGCTTTCGCTGCACCGGATCACGGCCCGCATCGACGCGCGCAACGACGCGTCCGCCCGGGTCCTCGGCCGGCTCGGGATGCGCCGTGAGGCCCTCCATCTGGAGGATCTGTGGTTCAAGAACGAGTGGAGCGACACCGTCGTCTACGCGATGCTGGAACACGAATGGCGTAGCCGGACTGCCGCACTCGGCGACTCGGTGAGTCTCGGAACCGGCCGTCCCTGAATCGGCTCGGCCGGTCCGGAGTCGGATTGCCGAGTACGAACTACGCCTGGATGACCTCGATGCGAACCATTGCGCCGGGGGAGTCGCAGCTGGCCCAGGATTGATTCTGGCCGTACTGGATCGGGCCGTATTTCCAGTAGGTGAAGGGGACGGGCCAGGCGACGCAGGTGAGTTTGGCCTGGTGCCAGGTCGGCAGCTCGCAATTGACCATTCCGCCGGTGTTGAAGATGTTGTAGACGTGACAGTTGGCTTCCGGTACCGGGACGTCCGCCTGGGCCACGCCACCACCGGCGAGCACGGCGGATGCGGCCGCGGTGGCGACCACGGCACCGGCGGCGATTCGCTTCGCTGAGAACATTTCGAACCTCCTGAATTGGTGTTGACTGAAACATCGCACAGGGGTCGCGCTTGTTACTCGGAAATGTTTTCAGAGTTTCTGCCGACTCGAAAAGTGCTGAATGCGCCCGGTGTAGCCACCCGGATTGCACCTTGTCGGTGCATGCGACGTAACGCGGATTGTATGAATAACGATAGGGCGGCCCAGCGCGTTTGTTCGCCTATCCCATCGTGACATTCCTCGACGCCGAATGCCGAAGTTTTCGCTTGCGGGGCTATCTCTTTCGAGCGCGGATGCGTGGGCCTCCTTGTGGAGCGCGCCGCCGTGCCTACCCGTCGATGTCGGTGCCCGACCATATGGTTGGACGTATGACCGACATAGCTCCACTCGCCGCGTCCTCACGGGCCACCTTCGGGGATCCGGGCGTGCACGCCGTCGTCCGATCCGGGCGCACCGTGCACGCGGTCAGCCTCGGTCAGTGGGTGGGCGACGAAGAAGTTCCTGAACTGCTGTGTCACACCGGGGTCGCCGGGTGGTCGCCCGCGGCGCTGGAACCGACCAGGGAAGCGGTTACCTGCGCGCGCTGCCTGCGCCGGACCGGGCGGCAGAGTCTCGCGTCGCAACAGCTGCCGCTGTTCGGCGAGATCGAGGTTGCCGACCAGGGCGACCGGTTGCCGCTCTCAGAGTAGGCGCGCGATCGGGCTGTGCTCGAGCTCGCGCAGCAGGTGGGCGACGTCGTCGCAGACGAAGGCCGCGCCCTCGGCCGCGAGTTCGGCGCGCGAGATTCCGCCGCTGCGCACGCCGACGGTCGGCACGCCCACGGCGACGCAGGCGCGGATGTCCCACACCGTGTCGCCGACGAAGACCGCTCGTTCCGGCGGGACGCCCGCCCGGTCGAGCGCGACCTGCACGATGGTCGGATCGGGCTTGGCGGTGTCGACGTCCTCGCCGCCGGTCACCGCGTAGAGCGCGGATTCGCGGTCGAGCAGTTTGCGCAGTACGGACAGCTCGTCCGGCGGCGCGGAGGTGGCGAGCAGGACGCGCAGGCCGCGGTCGTGCAGCTCGGTCAGCGCCTCCCGCGCTCCGGGGAGCAGGGTCAGCTCGTCGGCACTGTCCAGGTAGAAGCGAGAGTGCAGCTCGTCGGCGCGTTCGGCGGCGGCCTCATCGAGCTCGCCGGCCAGGGTCTGGATCAGCGTGTCGCCGTCCATGCCGATGGCGCGGTGGATCCGCCAGGTCGGCACGACGGCGCCTGCCTCCCGAAACGCCCGGTGCCAGGCCCGCGCATGCAGATAGTTGGAGTCGACGAGGGTGCCGTCGATATCGAACAGTACCGCCGCGGGCTCGGGCAACGAGGACTCCTTCACTCGGGGCCGACGTGCTGCCGACCTGTACCCGATCTACCCCGGATCCGCCGATCGAACCGTTTCGCCGCGTGGTGTGGCGCCGTCGGCGCCGACCCGGCCGCTCAGTCGAGGCAGAATTCGTTGCCTTCGACGTCCTGCATCACCAGGCACGACTCGTTGACGCCGTCGGCGCGCAGCAACTCCACGCGGGTCGCGCCGAATGGGATCAGCCGGTTGCATTCGGCTTCCAAGGCGGCCACGCGCTCCTCGCCCACGAGTCCGGTGCCGACCCGCACGTCGAGATGGACCCGGTTCTTGACGACCTTGCCCTCGGGAACTCGCTGAAAGTACAGGCGCGGGCCGACACCGGACGGATCGACGCCCGATGCGCCCTGTTGCTCGTACCCCAGCACCTCGCACCAGAACTGAGCGACCCGCTCAGGTTCCGCGCAATCGAAGGTCACCTGGATCTGCCTGACCGCTGCCATCGGACCACGATAGAGCCCCCGGTCTTTCGTTGTCGCGGGACTTTTCTCGGGGCACCGGGAAGGTGGCGAGGACGGCGGCGATCGCGATGCCGAAGCAGGCGAGGGTGTACCAGAGATTTCCGGTGGGGTCGCCGTTGGGGGTGTGTCCGTCGGTGGCGTCGAAATAGTCGGGCAGGGCGGTGGCCCAGAGCAGTGCCATGACGGCCAGGTAGGCCACCGCGTACCACTGGACCAGCGGGTTGCGGTATCCGTCAGTGGGCTCCGAGCGTCGCGCCGACCACTGCCGGTACATCAGTACGATCGCGACCGCCGAGAGCGCGAAAAGTTCAGCCGCGTAGAGGAATCCGCGGACCGTATCGCTGCCCGCGCCGAAAACAGTGGCAGGCAGCGGCAGTACGAAAGTACCGACCGAGGCCAGTAGCCCGATCGCGATTGTGCGCGATACCAGTTGCAGCCCAGTGAATGTGGTTCCTGCCTCGACCGGACGCCCGACGAAGTAGCGCACGCACAGCGCCAGCGACATCGGCCACAGCGCGGCGAAGACGACGACGCTGGGCAGCGGCACGGAATCGAACATCGGCTGGTTGATCGGATTGTCCACCGACCATTCCCACCAGCGCAGTTGCGGGCCGATCTGATCGAAGATCTCGTAGCAGGCGTGGTGGACGAACCCGACGCAGGCCGCGCCGAGTATCAGCCCGTGGCGCCGGAAGATGCCGAGCATGCGCACGAGTTCGTAGGCCAGGGTCGCCATCAGCGGATAGATCGCGACGATGTAGAGCGGCAGCCTGCCCCACAGGAAGTCCACGGTGAACACGTTGTGCGCGAACATCGTATCGACGTGGTCGGCGATCCCGAATGCCGACGGGAAGTACAGCGGCGGTTCGATCACGAACAGGTAGGCGGTGGCGCCGAACCACAGCACCAGGTTGGTCGGATCACCGTGCCTGCGCAGTCGCAGGATCGCGTAGATCAGGGCGAGCACCGAACCGAGGACGATGGTCAGCTCGAGTACCGGCAGCGTCCAGTTCTCCAGCCCGGCAGGATTGCGGAACTCGACGAGCCCGCCCGCCTCGGCACAGGAGAACCCCAGTCGCGCAGCGAGATCGGCGAAGGTGGGGGTGCACAACTCGCTCATCGGTTCGCCGCCATGTTCTGATCGGCGGTATACCAGCGGGTGCAGTCGTAACCCGCGTCGTACCGCTCGAACCACCGGCCCGCCAGTTCCGGCAGCTTCTCCTGCGTCGGATCATGTTTGGGCAGCTGGCTGCGGACCACCCCGGCCAGCGCGGTGAGCTGCTCGCGCCGCGAGAGTCCGTCGAACGCGCGCGGCATCGGCCCCTTGGTCAGATACGGCGCGACGGCTTGCAGCACCCGCTGCTTGGCCCGGTGGGTGGCGAACATGGACAGCGCGTCGACCTGCCGATCGGCAAGCGGGACATGGAGATTGAAGCCCGTGCACGCGATCCGGATCACCTTGAGCACGTGCGCGAAGATCGACGGCGCCATCCGCATCCGGTAAAGCTCGTTTCCGACAACGGAATCGAAGATGATCAGCGCGGAACTGCGGTGCTCGACCTCCTCGACGAAATGCCAGATGAACAGGGACGCGACCCGGTCGTCACCCGGGCGGAACAGCGTCGCCTCATTGTCGAGCATCAGCTTGAACACCGGCGTGAAGGTGGCCTCCAGGTCGGCGGTGTAGGCGAGGCGATACTCGCGCGAGGTCGCCTCGGTGAGCAGGTCGAACTCGCCGATCACCGCGTCGAGGGTGTTCTGCAACCCCGGATACTGCCTGATCAGCGCCTTGACGTGCTGGCGATGCGCGGTCGAATGGTGCCCCTCCTGGCGCATGAACGCGACCGCCTCCTGCGCCACCGCCGGATCGGTGAGCACCGGCTTGAGCTGCATGATCAGCTTCACGATCATCTTCTCGAAGCCGACCGCGAGAAACGACACCGCGTTGGACATGCTCGACCACGCCGGGTTCCGCGGGTTCCACAGGAACGGGACCTCGGCGTCGTCGAGGCCGAAATCCATCTTTCGGGGCTGCAAATCGGTCACGGTGGGTTACCTCGCGTCGGTGAGTGATCGTCCCTGTGCGCTGCGGCACAAGCACAGTGAACGTCAACATACAGTCGCGAGTCAATGTGTATGATTACTTTCGTGAGGTCGCAGGTGCCTCGCCGCCGCACTGGTATCGTCCGGTCGGTGGCGCGCAGACGCGGGTGGGGCGGGAGTCCGCCGAAGGACGACGAGGAGGCGCACCGGCGCATCGTCGCCGCCGCGGTCGAGGTGATCGGGCGGACCGGCAAGGCGATCAGCATCGCCGACGTCGCGGACGCGCTCGGCGTCATCCGCCAGACCGTGTACCGCTACTTCCCGAGTTCCGAGTCGCTGATGGCCGCGGCCGCGATCGCCTCGGTCGACGGGTTCCTCGATCGCCTGACCGCGCACGTGGCCGGCCTCGACGATCCGGCCGAGGCGATGATCGAGGGCGTGGTCTACACCCTCACCGAGGTGCGCCGCACCCCGCATCTCGGCATCCTGCTGTCGAGTTCGTACTCCAACATCGCCCCCGACAGTCTCACCTCGGCGCAGGCCAAAGCCTTCGGCATGACGATGATCCATCGCTTCGACGTCGACTGGGAGCGGCACGGTTACGACGAGGCCGCGCTGGGCGAACTGGTCGAGTACGTCCTGCGGACCATGCACTCGTTCTTCGTCTCCCCGGGCAACCCGCCGCGCACCGACGACGAACTGCGCGCCTATCTGCGCCGCTGGTTGGGCACCGCGATCGCCGCGCAGCGAACGGTTCCCTAGGCGGAGCCGGTTCAGGCGGAGATGTCGAACAGGGTGAGTGCTCGGGTGGCGCGCTGTTCGGCGCGTTCGCGCATCGCGCAGGTCGGCCCGATGCCCTGGGTTACTGATTCCGCCGACAGGAGCCAGCCGTGGCAGCGCCGGCAGTGGGCGACGAGTCTGGCCTCGGGTTTGTTGTCGGTCTCGGCCATCTCGCTCTCCTCCGGCCGTGGGTCGATATGGGGTCAGCCTGACACAGGGGTACGACACATCCCACGCGGTCAACGGGGCCGCCGGGGGCGACGAAAGCGGTATCCCCGCGCGCGCCGGGAGATGATCGGATCGGTTCGCCGCGGTCGGGTATGGCGGGCGCCGGTCCGCCAGAGTTGAGAGCGAAGGGAGGCCGCATGATCTCGGCACTGAATCAGCTTGTCGACCTCGTCGACGCGCACCTCGCCGAGGAACTCGACGTCAGTGGGTTGGCGAAGACGCTCGGTACGACGGAATACCATCTGCGGCGGATGTTTTCGTCGTTGGCGGGGATGCCGCTGTCGGAGTATGTGCGTCGTCGGCGGATGACCGTCGCGGCCGCCGAGGTGGTTCGGGGCGGGGACGATTTGCTGAGCATCGCGGTGCGGCACGGGTACGGATCGACCGAGGCCTTCGGTCGCGCGTTCCGTGCGGTGCACGGCGTCGGGCCCGGTGCGGTGCGCCGGGATGGCGGTCCCCTTCGCACACAACCGCAACTCAGGTTTCGCCTGACTGTCGAAGGGAGCACTCCTATGGACACCCGCATCATCGATCGATCCGCGTTCCGGCTCGTCGGGCACGCGGCTCGGGTTCCGCTCATCCATCAGGGTGTCAATCCGCATATCGAGCGGCACATCGCCGCGCTGCCGCAGGCGGAGCATCTGCGGCTGAAGGCGCTCGGGAATGCCGAGCCCGCGGGGCTGCTGCAAGTGTGTGACGATCTGGATCCGGACAGCACCGAGGGCAGTGAACTCACGTACCTGCACGGCGTCGCGGTCACGTCGGACACCGCGGTCGCCGACGACCTCGACGCCATCGAGGTCCCCGGCGGCACCTGGGCGGTTTTCCGCACCGCCGGTGGGTATCCGCAGGCTCTGCAACAGACCTGGGCCGCGACCGCGACCGACTGGTTCCCGTCCAACCCGTGGCGGTTGCGGGCTGGTCCCTCGATCGTCGCGGTTCTCGATCGCGCGGCCGACTTCAGCACGGCGACCTGCGAGTTGTGGTTGCCGGTCGAACCGGCGTAGGCGGACATCGGGAACCGGGGTCGTCCGGCCCGCGCGTGATGCCGGCACCGGTTCCGTCTGATCGGTAGCCCTGTCAGCCGAAGTGTCAGGTTGGGGTCAGGTCGGTGTCAGCCGGGGTGGCGACAGTACCTCTGTGAACACAGCATTGGTCGCCTCGGGACTGCGGACGACATACGCGGACAACCTGATCCTCGACGGCGGGCACTTCTCGGTGCCGCGCGTGGCGGGGCTCGCCCGCGCGGGGCGATTTCTGCGCGGAGACCACGCGTTCGCGCAGTTGATCCGCTTCGCGCTGGTCGGGGGCGCCAGCAACCTCGCCTATGTGCTGCTGTTCCTGGTCATGAACGGGATGGGCACGATGGTCGCGAATATCGCCGGTTCCCTGGTGAGCACGGTGATCGCGAACGAACTGCACCGGCGGCTCACCTTCCGGGCGGCCGGACGGGTCGACTGGTTCACCGCGCAGTGGGAAGGCGGTGGGCTGGCTCTGGTCGGGCTGCTGATCAGCACGGCGGCGCTGGCCGGTCTCGAATTCTGGGCGCCGGGGCTCGGTGAGCTGGCGCAATCGGGTGCCGTGATCGTCATCATGGCGGCGGTCGGCGGCCTTCGATTCGTGGTGCTGCGTGGATTCGTCTTCTGACGGGGGCGACCCATCCGGGTCGCTGTCGGATCCGAATATCGGGAGATGCGGAGGATCTCCGCGGGCAGCGGTGGGGCATTCGCCCCTGGTTCCGGGAGGTTCGGGAATGGCGGACGGAGTTTCTCGGCGTCGATTGCTGAGTACTGCGCTGGCCGCCGGCGCGGTCGCCTCCGGTGCGGCCGCGAGTGCCTGTGCGCCTGCCTCGACCGAGAGCGTCGGCGGTTCGCGCGACCGCAGTGAGTCGCTTGCGCGCGAACTGCTGGGGGTCGATGAGAACGGCGCGGACCTGACGTTGGCGTATCTGAAGATCCTCATCGACCGCGGTTTGCCCGCTACGGATCGGCGGAAGAAGATCATTGTGATCGGCGCCGGTCCGGCCGGATTGAGTGCCGCGAACCTGCTGGCCGAGGCCGGGCATCAGGTTACGGTGTTGGAGGCCAACGGGAATCGCGTGGGTGGACGGGTCAAGACGTTTCGCGGAGTGTTCGCCGATCCCGCGCTGCATGCCGAGGCCGGGGCGATGCGGCTGTCCAGTGTGCAACCGATGGTGTTGGCGTTGGCGGACAAGCTCGGCATATCGCGGCGGCCGTTCTACAACTCCGACGTCCTCGCGGGGACCGTGACACCGCCGACTCCGTCGGTCTTCTACCGGTCGTTCACCGGCGAGGAATGGTCCAACGGGCCGCAGACACGGTATGTGCCGCCGCCCTCGGCCGGGCGCAGCTTGATCAAGGTCAACGGAATGACCGTCACCCGTGGGGAATACGCGGCGAACCCCGGCGCGGTGCACGCGGGCTTCGGCTGCGATCTGCGTGAAGCCAGCGGCGCGGTCATGGATGACGTGCTCCGTCAGCCCTCGGCGCAGTCCGGTCGGCCGATCGAGCGGCAAGTCGAGGGCTGGACGCGGTTGTTGAGCAAGTATGAAAATCATTCCCTGCGTGGATATCTCATCGATCGCGGTTGGGCCAAGGAGCGAATCGAGGCCGTCGGCACGCTGGAGAACATGACCGCGCGGATGCGGCACAGCGTGGTCTTCCCGCTCGTCGACCACACGGTGATTCCGGCCGATGCCACCTACTGGGAGCTGGCGGGCGGGATGGCGTCGCTCACCGATGCGCTGGCGCGGCGGCTCGGAACGTCGATTCTGCTGGGTAAGCGCATGATTCGGCTGGAGCAGACCGAGCACGGGGTGCGGGTCTGGACGACCGCGGAGACCGGGGACGAGAGTTCCGACGGTCGTCCGATCGATCCGGTCGAGTCGTTCGAGGCCGACTACGCGATCGTCGCGATCCCGCTCACCGCGGCCCGGTTCTGTGCGTTCGAGCCGCAGCTGTCGTATGCGAAGCGGTGGGCCATCATCGAGATGCACCACGACGCGGCGACAAAAGTGTTGCTGGAGTTCCGAAGTCGGTTCTGGGAGCAGGGAGCGAACGGGTTTCGCGGCGGGCGCTGTACCGTCGACCTGCCGAGCCGGTCGCTGTATTTCCCCTCGCACGTGGATGGCTCGGACGGCGGCGTGGTGCTGGCTTCCTACACCCTGGCCGAGGATGCGATGCGGTGGGATTCACTCACCGAGGGCGAGCGCGTGCATTTCGCGTTGGCGGGCATGCGTGAGCTGTTCGGTCCGCGCGTCGATGCCGAATTCACCGGCGTCGGCATCACTCAAAGCTGGGTCCGCGCGCGATACGCCCTCGGCGAAGCCGCCATGCCCACCCCCGGCCAACTGCACGACCATCACCTCGCCACCCGAGCCGTCGAGGGCCGCATCCATTTCGCCGGCGACCACACCAGCCTCAACACCGCCTGGATCGAAGGTGCCCTGGAAAGCGGAGTCCGCTCCGCCCTCGAGGTCCACCAACGCTGACCCCCTTCCCGCGGCCGCGCGGCAACGCAAATCAGTGTGCCGAGTCTTCGAAAGAATCGGCAGCGACGAGGCCTTGCAGGAAAGTCTCGAAGTCGGGGGCCAGTATCACCGAGGTCTCCTGATCCGTATCGAAGAACGTCACCGACGGTTCGCGGTGGGTGGCGCGGTTCCGGTAGTCGAGCCCGACCCACCAGTGGCCGTCACCGGCGAGCAGCACGATCGGCGAGGGAAGGCCCCATTCCTGGATCAGGTACGGCGTATCCAGCAGGCCGTCGGGGCCGACGCCCATGACCACATCGAACGGTGCGTAGCTGTCGATTCCGGGCGCCGGTGCAGGAAAGGGGAAAGCATTCCATTGATCGGCGACGGTCCCTCCGTTCTGCACGCGCAAAAGGCGCAACAGCGACGCGGGCAACTCGACCCCCAGTCGGTTCTCGGCCGCGCGGACCGCGTCGGCGGTCAGCGGATCGAGAACGCCGTAGCGGGAGTCGCTCCAGAATGACGCCAGGACCTGATCGAGTGTTGCCACGGCGCGAATCATACGAACCGCGCGGGTTGCCGGTCCGCGCGTAGGTCAGCTGGAGCGTTCTACTCGGGTCAGCCATTCGGTGAGGAGGGCGCGGAGGAGGGCTGGGTGTTCGTGGGGGAGGGCGTGGCCGGCGTCGTCGATTACGGCTAGGGAGGCGTGGGGGTAGTAGTCGACCAGGTCGGTGGAGGCGGCATAGCCGACGGTGGCGTCGAGGCGGCCGGCGACGATTGTGGTCGGGGCGGTGAAGGGGAGTCCGGCATTGGTTGTGAGCGACCATTGTTCGCCGATTCGGTCGAGTGCCGCGTGGTCGAAGAGTTCGGCGCCGGGGACCACGTAGCGTTCGTATCGTTCGAGCATTTCTGGGGTTTGGATGACGAAGTAGCCGCGGAATTCGTCGTCGCCGAGGTCGCCCGAGCCGACCACTACCCGGTGCTCGGGCAGATCGCGGGATTCCGGCAGCAGCGGGCAGATCAGCGCCAGACCGGCGAATTGCGCGGGACGTTTCGCGGCCATTCCCTGGGCGAAGTACGCGCCCGCCGAGTGGCCGATCAGCAGGGGCGCGGCTCCGGCGCCGACCTCGTCGGCGAATCCGAGCAGGGTGTCGACGACATCGTCGGCGCTGCGCAGTGTTTCGGGCGCGGGCGTCCGGCCCATTCCGGGGAGATCCGGATAGATCCGGCGGAAATTGGCCTGGGCGTCGAAGACCTGCTCGAAGCACGCCTCGCTCTCGCGGTGATCGACGCCTGCGCCGTGCAATATGACAACGGGGCGGCCGGCCCCGTGCTCTACGTAATGCACTGTTACTTTGCCCACTCGGGTTTCCATTTCCGCAAGCTACCGCGCTGTCGGCGGTCGCTGCCAACGCTGTTTTCATGGGCAGCACATTTAGGGGTGTCGCACGAGGTATGTGGTCCGAGCGGGGACCGCCTGCGCGGAACCATTGATGAGGACACCGGGTGACGCGGAGCGCGAGGCGAAAGTCGTTGTGCGAGTTCGTAACCATCGCGCCCGCGCTACCGGCGTGCTCCGCTGCGGACTAGTTCATTCCGGTGATGAACTCGCTGAGCAAGCGGTTCGCCGAACCGGACTCGAACAGGCGCTTGAAGTCTGCCCGGGCGATCCGATGCCGGAACTCGCCCTGATAGGAAGCGTCGCCGGCATTGTGCACCAATTCGGTCCACCACGCCGCGAACGCTTGATAGTTCCATACGTGCTCGAGACACGTCGACGAGTAACTGTCCAGCAGGCTCGAATCGCGCTCGTTGTTCCGGTAATGGACTATGGCTTCGGCGAGTACCTCGGCGTCGTGCAGGGCGAGATGCATTCCTTTCGCGCTCATCGGCGGGACGATGTGCGCGGCGTCGCCGAGCAGATACAGCCGGCCGTAACTCATCGGGCTGTACACCACACTGCGCAGCGGCACCAGTTGCGTAGTGACGATCCGGCCCTTGTTCGCGACGGGTGCGCCGAAGCGGGTTTCCAGCTCAGCCCAGATGTTCTCGTCCGTCCACTGGGACAGGGAAGTGTCGAGCGGGCACTGCAAATAGAATCGGCTCGCGTGCGGGCCGCGGGCGAACTGCCCCGCGAATCCGCGCGAATGGAGCGACATCATGGACTGCTGAGCGGGCGGCACCTCGGCCAGGATGGTCAGCCACGCGTATCCGTAGTCATGGGCGTAGCGGGTGAGGGCCGCGCTGGGGATGGCGGCCCTGCTGACGCCGCGGTCGCCGTCGCAACCGGCGACGAACTCGCAGGTGATCGCCCGGTCCATGCCTGCGCTGTCGCGATAGTTAACCCGGGGATGTTCGTCACCGATGTTCGCCACCGAAACATCGGCCTCGAAGCGCAGATCGCCTCCGTCGCTGAGGAACACATCGATGAGGTTGCGCACGAGGACCTGCTGCGGGCAGAAACGCCCGTCGTGGTAATCATCGGTGGTGAATTCGAGCGGTCGCGTCTCGCCGTCGATCCGGAAGTTCATCACGAGTTGCAACGGCGCACCGCCGAGCACGCGCTCTTCCAGCCCCCAGGCGCGGAACATGCGCACGCCGCGGGTGTCGACCACCCCGGCACGCTGTCGCTGTTCGACGTATTCGCGGCTGCGCTTTTCCACGATGACGCAATCGATTCCGCTGCGCAGCAGGAAGTTTCCGAGTGTCAACCCGGAGACTCCCGCTCCGATGATCACGACGGTGGTGCTTTCTTCTGTTATGGACATTATTCGGTGCTCCTGGATGAGTCCGGCTCTGTTCACAATCGGCCGCAGCGTGAATTCCTTTGCTGATCAGCGGGATTCACCGCAGCGCCGTACCAAGAAGGTATGTGCGCACCGGACCGGCTCACCACCGGCGTTCTGTCACCTGATACCGGAAATCCGCCAAGATCAGCGTGCTGCCCGCTGCAGGTCGCTCTGGTAGCGGCCGGGAGTCTGGCCGACGATGGCGGTGAACGCCTCGATGAAGCTGGTCGGATTGGACCAGCCGCAGGCCAGCGCGGTGCTGGTGACCGACCGTCCGTCGAGCAGATGCACCAGGGCGTGCTGGACGCGCAGCAGTGTTCGCCACTGCTGGAAGCTCATGCCGAGCTCGGCCTGGAACAGGCGGCTGAGCGTGCGCGCGCTGGCGCCCGCCGCGCGTCCCAGCTCGGTCAGCGTGGCGGTGCTGCCCGGTTCGGCGTGCAGCAGGCCGGTGACGGCGCGCAGCCGGTCGTCGCGCGGCTCGGGCAGGTAGACGAACTGCTCGGGGATGTCGGTGAGTTCGTCGATCACGATGTGGCGCAACCGTTCCCGCGCTCCGGGTTGGAACGGACGGTCGGTGGTGAGCGCGACCAGCGCCTCCCGCAGCAGCGGCGTCACCGCGAAGACGGTCGGTCGATTCGGTAGCCCGCCGCACAGTTCACGGGGCAGGTGGAGAATGCGGATCTCGGTTTCGCCATAGGCGCGATGGCTGTGCGCGAAACCGGCCGGGG
Organism: Nocardia sp. NPDC056564; assembly: GCF_042793755.1. NCBI lineage: Bacteria > Bacillati > Actinomycetota > Actinomycetes > Mycobacteriales > Nocardiaceae > Nocardia > Nocardia sp. NPDC056564. Next base: position 453,407 of record NZ_JBHTUR010000003.1, on the reverse strand, counting down.
TCCAGGTGAGCCGATCGGCCGGCGATACCCAGGTTCCGAATTCGGTCGTGGTGGCGAGCACGCCGGTCGAGGGGTAGAGCAGCTGTCCTTGACGATGCCGGTGCACGGCCATATGGGTGCCGTGACCCATCCAGCCCCGTTTCGTCGAGGTGGAGTCGAGGTCGGCAGCGGTCTGGCGGATTTCTGGCATCTCGCGCGAAGCTACCGGAATTGCGTCCGCTCAGCAGATTTGCGTGAGTTACTGCGGAGCTGGTCCGTCCGGCTGCGGCGAATCGGTGTCGCCGGAGTCGGCGCCGGGTCCGATTCTGCGTGGCCTGGCTCTGCGCCGGATGCCGGCTGCCGGGGCATCCGCACGGGCGCGTTTGCGCCGCGCCGCACCGAGATCGATGACGCTTCCGTCGTGCTCGGGATCCGGCACCTGACCGGGGTCGGCCGTCCACCATCCGGTGTCGCGCTGGAGTTCCGAGCGCAGCACGGGCCTGGTCGGCGGCGCCTCGTGGATGGCGTCGCCCTCCGTGCGCCAGGTCTTGCGGGGACGTTCGCCGGGGTCCTCGGTCATGCGCCGCGGGCTTCGCGGCAGTCTGGTGAGTTTCGCCGCGTCCTGATCCGCCTCGGGGGAACCGGCCTCGGGGGTCTTGTGACCTTCCAGCTTCCTACGTAACCGTTCCACCGCATCGAATCTGTTCCCGCCGGACCCCGGCACTATCGCGTCACTCACGTCCGCATTCTCCCTCAGGACGTTTACACGTGCGCCGTCGCCCACGTGACGAGTCAACGATAACCGGCGAGATCAGCGTCATACGAATGGCCTGGCGGGTATTGCCGGAGTCGGTCATTCGAGGACGGCCGGGCCGCCGACGGAGCGGCGGATACGGATCCCGTATAGCGCCGACGTGGGGACCATGCGAAGTTCGCCCTAGCCCGGCATACCGGCGAGGCTCGACGGAATCTCCGGAGTTGGTCCTGCGCCCGCGCGGCGACGCCCCGGGGGACAGCGTTCACCCACACTCCGTTACCGATTGTCGCGCAAGCTCTTTCGCGACTGCGGCAACTGCTCGCGTGTGCTCGGGTCGGGCTGAGTGCGCGCGTCGTCGCGGTCCGCGCCCAGGCCGGCGAGCAGACGCAGCCCGTCCGCGGCCGGACTGCCCGGTGCCGCGGACAACACGATCAGCTCCCTGCCCGACCCGTCCGGCAGGGCGAAGTTCTCCTGATGCAGCTCCAGGAGTCCGACCAGCGGGTGGTGGTAGGCCTTGCGGCCGTGGGTGCGGGCGCACACGTCGGCGCGGGCCCAGAGGCGGCGGAACCGCTCGCTGCCCATGGCCAGCTCGCCGATGAGCGAGGCCAGGCGTGGATCCTCGGGATATTTGCCCGCGGCCAGCCGCAGGTGCCCGACCACGTCGAGGGTGCAGGTCTCCCAGTCCGCGTACAGGCCGCGCTCTTCCTCCTCCAGGAAGATGTGCCGGGCGGTGTTCAAGCCGGGCAACGGGCGGCTGAAGAGCAGACCGGCGAGGCGGTTCCCGGCGAGCACGTCCAGGCGGTGATCCATGATCAGCGCGGGTGCGTCGACGACCAGGTCCAGGACGCGGAGCAGTTCCGGCCGGACCCGTCCGCCCGGTGTTTTCGCTCGGCGGCGGCGTTGCCGGGCCAGCCGGTAGAGGTGCTGATGTTCGGTCTCGTCCAGGCCGAGCACGCGGGCGAGCGCGTCGAGGACCTGCTCGGAGGGCTGGGTCGCGCGGCCCTGTTCCAAACGGACGTAGTAATCGACGCTGACCCCGGAAAGATGCGCGACCTCTTCCCGGCGCAAGCCGGCCACCCGGCGATATCCGTCGACGGGGATGCCGACCGCCGCCGGGTCGACGCGGGAACGCCGGGTCCGGAGGAAGCCTGCGAGATCATCCATGCCTTCAGTATTGCCGAGGTGGGGGGCGTGAAGGTGGTCCTGCTGATACCAGGAAGTCCGGTCCGATGGAAGCAGCGCCCCTGAACGCCGGGCGTCGCGGCGAACAGGATCGAAAGCACCCGATCCGAAGGAGTTCCCATGAAGACGTTGATCGTCTACGCCCACCCGGAGCCGAAGTCGCTCAACAGCTCGTTGAAAGACCTCGCGGTGTCCACCTTGGCGGCCGCAGGACACGAGGTGCAGGTGAGCGACCTGTACGCGATGAACTGGAAGGCGGTCGTGGATGCCGCGGACTACGGTCCGCACGCGTCGAGCCCGCTGCGGGTCGCCCGCGACTCGGGCCGGGCCTTCGACGCCGGAACGCTCACCCCGGACGTCCGCGCCGAGCAGGCGAAGCTGCTGTGGGCCGACACGATCATCTTCCAGTTCCCGCTGTGGTGGTACTCGATGCCCGCGATGTTGAAGGGTTGGGTGGACCGGGTCTTCACCTACAACTTCGCCTACGGCGTCGGCGAGCACAGCGATACCAGGTACGGCGAGCGCTTCGGCGAAGGCACCCTCGCGGGCCGGAAGGCGCTGCTGTCGGTGACCGTCGGCGGCCCGGAGTCGCATTACGCGGCGCGTGGAATCAACGGTCCCATCGACGATCTGCTGTTCCCGATCCAGCACGGCATCCTGTATTACCCCGGGATCGATGTGCTGCCGCCGTTCGTGCTGTACGGCACCGATCGGACCACCGACGCGGAGTACCCGGACATCGCCAAGGCCTGGGAGCAGCGCCTGCTCACCCTGGACTCGACCGCGCCGATCGCGTTCCGGCGGCAGAACTTCGGTGACTACGAGATCCCCTCGTTGCAGTTGAAGGAAGGGCTGGAACCCTTGGGGCGCAACGGTTTCGGGCTGCATGTGCAGGCCTGACCTGTGGTTGCGTCAGGTCCGTCGCAGGAACGCCATGGTGTAGTAGACGTGCCGGATGTTCTGTTCGAGCACGGTGACCAGCTCCCAGCCCTGCGATTCGAGCAGTTCGATGCCGTTGACCAGGTGGACGATCGGTTCGAAGATCGCCCGCTGGTAGTCGTCGGCGGTCTGCACGAAACCGCCGGTTTGCGGTGAGCTCAGGACCAGGGTGCGGCGTGGATACGCGCGCAGGTCCACCACGCCGTTCAGCACGGCGATCACGTCGAAAATCGGTCCGGGTACGGGAGCGGTCACGTCCCCATCGTCGTGCATGCCCGGACCGCTCGGCACAATCGGGCTTGTGTCTCCCGCTGGGGGAGGCTGGAGAGTTGGGGAATGGACGACGACACGCTCTTGACGATCGGGGCTCTGGCCGAACGGACCGGGTTGACGGTCAAAACGATTCGGTTCTACTCCGACAAGGGAATCGTGCCGCCGACCGACTACAGCCCCGGCGGGTACCGGCTCTATGACGCCGACGCCGCCGCACGGATCGAACTGGTCCGCACACTGCGCGAGCTGGGCATCGACCTGCCCACGGTGGCGCGGGTGCTGGCCAACGAGACGTCGGTGACCGCCGTCGCGTCGGCGCACGCCGACGCACTCGACGTGCAGATCCGGATTCTGCGCACGCGGCGTGCGGTACTGCGCGCGGTAGCCGAACGGGGTTCCCAGCGAACGGAGATGGACCTCATGCACAAACTGTTGCGTATGTCGGAGGCCGAACGGCACCGGCTGATCAACGATTTCGCCGACGCGGCCTATGGCGGCGTTGACGCGAACCCGGCCATGGTGGAGCTGGTGCGCACCAGCATGCCCGAGCTGCCGGACGATCCGACGACCGAGCAGATCACGGCATGGATGGAACTCGTGGAATTGGTGCAGGACAACGACTTCCGCGAGGCGGTTCGGGCGATGGCCGAGTATCAGGCGCGGGAGCGGGCCGATGGTGACACCACCGGGCTGCATCACGAGCTGACCGAAGTCGTTCGTACCGAAGTAGGCAAGGCGATCGCCGCCGGAATCGATGCCGAATCGGCTTCGGCGGCAACGGTTGTCGACGTAGTGAGTGCGCGCTATGCCGATACGTTCGGAAAGCTCGACGACGCGCGATTGCGCGAATGGATGCTCGAGCGGCTCGAGGTCGCGAATGATCCTCGCGTGGAACGTTATTGGCGTCTGGTCTCGGCGATCAACGGCTGGTCCGAAATGCCAGACCTGGCACCGGTATTCACCTGGCTCACGGTCGCGTTGCGCGCCCATCCAGGGGACTGAATCGCGCGAAACTCGGTCGGACGTCGGCCGCGGAAATATGCGGCTGACCCGGCCGCATCTGGAATCCCCAGCGGGTGCCGATGTTCGTGACGGCAGATCTCCTCGCCGTTGCCATCCACCCCGCCGATCGGCCGGAAAGATCAGCTCATCGGGGGATAGGCCCGATTACCTGCTACTGCTTAATGTCTAGAGGCAGGTGATCGGCCGCACGGACTGCCCTCCGTGGTCGCTGTCGGGTGGCACTGCCGGTCACCGGACGGGTCCGCCGATTTCGGGTATCGCCCGCCAGGTATCAAACCCTCGCGCCTGGCTCCCCGAGGTCGGCGGACCAACTCCCGTCGGTCGCCGCGCGGAGCGTGTCGTCGCCCAGCTACCGGAGATGTCATGCCGACCGCGGACTGATCAGCGGGCGCGTGGCGCGCCGCGCGGTTGCCGAAAGCGCCGTCCGCCACACCGGCGTGCCGATCCTCGTCGCGCGTGTCGGTGGGTATCGGTAGCGTCTGGTGCTGTGGAAACAGGGGAACGTATCCAAGAGCTCGCGGAGCGCATCGTGGCGCTGCGCGACGCCTACTACCAGGGCTCGCCGTTGGTCGCGGACGCGGACTACGACGCGATCGAGGACGAGCTGCGCGGTTTGATCGAGGCGCATCCGGAGCTCGCGCCGGATCCGAATCCGCTGGAGCAGGTCGGCGCGCCCGCTGTGCTGCACGCGCCGATCCGGCACGCGCGGCCGATGTTGTCGCTGGAGAAGGCGACCAAGCCGGAGCAGGTCGAGGCGTTCTTCAACCGCTTCCCCGGCCAGTCGGTGGTGGTGATGCCGAAGCTCGACGGGCTGTCGCTGTCCCTGGTCTTCGAGGACGGACGCCTGGTGCGAGCCGTGACCAGGGGCGACGGCACCACCGGCGACGACGTGACCATGCTGGTTCGCGCGCTGGTCGATGGCGTCCCGGAGCGGATCGACGTTCCGGGGCGGGTGGAGGTGCGCGGCGAGGCGGTGATGCTGCGCTCGACCTTCGTCGCCTACAACACGGCGCACCCGGACAAGCCGCTGATCAATCCCCGCAACGCCGCGGCGGGCACGCTGCGGGCGAAGGATCCGGCCACGGTCGCCGAACGGCGCCTGCAGTTCTTCGGCTTCGATCTGGACGCCGCCGACGACGACGCGGCCGACGACCTGGAAGAGGGACTGCGAGCGCTCGGGATCGCGGGTGCGCAGATGCGGCACTGCGCCGACGCCGAACAGGCGCAGGCGGCGATCACCGCGATCGAACAGGGCCGCAACGACCTGGACTACGACCTGGACGGCGCGGTGCTGCGCCTCGCCGACCGAGACGCCTACGCGGCGGCAGGCACCCGGTCGAACTCCCCGCGCGGCGCGCTGGCGTTCAAGTTCGCCGCCGAGGAGAAGACCACGCTGCTGCGCGAGGTGATCTGGGATGTCGGCAAGACGGGCAAGATCGTGCCGGTCGCCTGGCTGGAGCCGGTGTTCGTCGGCGGCACCACGGTCACGAAGGCGACGCTGGCCAACCAAGAGGTGATCAAGGCGCGCGACATCAAGGTGGGCGACACCGTGCTGGTGCGCCGGGCCGGTGACGTGATCCCGTTCGTGGCGGGCGTACTCGATGCCGCCAAGCGCACGGGTGCGGAGCGCGAGATCGTTCCGCCCACCGTCTGTCCGTCCTGCGCGCAGCCGGTGACCGAGCAGGGCAACAGCCGGGAACTGTTCTGCACCAATGTTTCCTGCCCGGCGCAGACGGTGCGCAGGCTGATCCACTGGGCGTCGCGCTCGGCGGCCGATATCGACGCCATCGGTGGCGTGTGGATCGAACGCCTCGCCGAGGCGGGCATTCTGGAGAACCCCTCGGACTTCTACACGCTGACCAAGGAACGCCTGCTCGAGTTCGACCGCATCGGCGAGGTCTCCGCCACCCGCATGATCGAATCGATCGATGCCAGTCGCCAGGTCGGCCTGCGTCGTGCGCTCATCGGCCTGGCGATCCCGATGGCCTCCGACGGAACCGCCGCTCGCCTGGCCCGCGCGGGATTCGGCTCGCTCGAGGAGGTCGCCGACGCGGGGGAGGAGCGTCTCGTCGCGGTCGACGATATCGGTGCGAAGGTCGCCGCCTCCCTGATCGCGCACCTCACCCGCCTGCGCCCGGAACTGGAGCGGCTGCGCGCGGCCGGCGTCTCCCTGGACGTGCGCGCCGAAGACCTGCCGCCGGTCGTCGCGGCCGGCGCACCCCTGGCCGGCAAGACGGTGGTGATCACCGGCGCGATCAGCGACCCACGCTCCGGCGAGAAGGTCGCCCGCCCGACCTTCCAACGCCTGTGCGAAAAAGCAGGCGCGACGGCCGCCTCCTCGGTCTCGGCGAACACCGACATGCTGATCACCGGCGCCGGAGTCGGCGACAGCAAACTGACCAAGGCGGAAAAGCTCGGCGTCGAAGTCATCGATCAATCCGAAATCTGGCCCTTGCTGATCGCCGCCAACATCGTCTAACCCCCGGTGCGCCCAGCCGCCCCATGCGACGCGCGAGCCACCCCCGCCCGGCTCGCGACCCGCACTCCCACTAGGGATTCGGGCTGTCTCTTAGGCCCCCTTGAGTGCGACTCCCGACCGCAGGTGCGGTGTGCCGCAGGTGCTGCGGCCTCCGCTGCTGTCCGCCTAGTTCGTAGGGCGGAATCTGCACTGTGCCTTGGGATTTGCACTGGCTTGGGCTCTATTTCGAGTGCGGGTCCCGATTGGGGGTACGGATTTCGGTTGGTGTGGCGGGTGAGTTTGCCGGGCGGATGCGGCGGTTTCGGCGCTCGAAGGCTTGGGGGACAGGTGATCAGGGGGTGAGGGTAATTCGGCCGAAGACCTCTGCTGCTTCCAGTTTCTGGTGGGCCAGGACCGCCTGCTCGAGCGGCAGCACCTCGTGCACCACCGACGCCAACTCACCACGCACGGCGGCGGCGAACACTTCGGCGGTCCCCGCGCGGAGATCGGCGGCGGGCACGGTGTCGGCGCTGAAAGTGATGAACGACAAGGACTTTCGGAACGCCGCGATCATCGGACCGGCGAAGTCCGGCGCCGGGAATCCGGCCATCGCGCCGACCACCACCATCCGGCCGTTCGGCACGAGCTTGGTGAAGAACGACGACAGGTCCGCGCCGGCCACGATGTCGAAGATGATGTCGTAACCCGCCGGGGCGTTCGCATCGCCCGAGCCGGCCCGGTCCAGCACGTGCGTCGCGCCGAGCTTGCGCAGCCGATCGCCACGCTCGGCCGACGACGTGGTCACCGCCACCGCCGAGGCGCCGCCGCGCACCGCGAGTTGCACCGCCATGACGCCGATCCCGCCCGCGGCCCCGCGCACCAGCACCGACTCGCCGTCGGCGAAATGCGCGTGGCGCAAAGCGAAATGGGCCACCGTACCGGAACTGCCGAGCGTCACCGCGTCGACAGCGGACAGGCCGTCCGGCAGCGGGACAAGCGCCGCCTCGGCGACGACGGCCTGCTCGGCGTAACCGCCGGTCCCCTCGGTCAGCGCCCACACCCGCCGACCGACCCACGCGGCGTCGACCCCGTCTCCGACCGCGCTCACGTGCCCCGCGACCTCGCTGCCGAGGACGTGACCGGCGGCGGTCTCGCCGAACGCGGCCAGCGTGCCGTTGCGGCGCAGCACGTCCACCCCGCCGACGCCGATCGCTTCGGTGGTGATCAGCACCTGCCCGGCGCCGGGGACCGGGTCGGGGAGGTCGACTACCGCGAGAACCTCGGGCCCGCCGAACGTTTGGACCTGTACTGCCTGCACTGATATCTCCGTTTTCTGTTCGATCTGAGCCGACTATCGGACCGTAACGGACACCCCCGTCCGTTTAACTAAAGTGAGAGCGGTGACCCCCCGTTTGTCTCACACGCTGCGCTCCGACGCGCAGGACAATCGCGAACGCATCCTCGACGCGGCCCGCGCGGCATTCGTCGCCGAGGGCCTGGACGTGCCGATGCGGGCGATCGCCCGCCGCGCCGAGGTCGGCCCCGCCACCCTCTACCGGCATTTCCCGACCAAGGAGCTGCTGGTCACCGAGGCGTTCACCGAGCAGATGCGCGCCTGCGAGACCATCGTGAACGAGGGGCTCGCCGACCCGGACCCCTGGCACGGTCTGTGTGTCGTGGTCGAGCGACTCTGCGCGCTGCAAGCCCAGGACAAAGGTTTTCCCGCGGCGTTCATGTCCGCCTTTCCGCACGCGATGGACTTCGCCACGATCCGCGCGTCGTCCCTGACCGGCGCGGCCGAGCTGATCCGCCGTGCGAAGGGCACCGGCCACTTGCGTCCCGATGTCGTGCTGGACGACTTCCTCCTCGCGATCATGGCCAACAGCGGCATTCGCGCGGCGACACCGGCCGCTCGCGTCGCGGCCTCCCGACGTTTCGCCGCGCTGATGATCCAGGCGTTCCGGGCCTCATCCGAGTCCTCCCCGCTACCGCCGGTGCCCCGGCTGATGCCGTTTACCTGGCCGGATCGCTGATGAGGTGGTGGTAGGCGGTGTCGAGCGGAATGTCGACCGCATACCAGGCCGCGGGTCGCTCGTTGTCGTGCGGACACCAGGCGGCCGCGATGCACAGCCGGGCGACCTGGGTGGTGTTGAGGCCGGGCAGGTGCCAGCCGATCCGCGCCGGATCGCCATAGCGCACACCGTATTCGGCGGTTTCGTCGTCGCTGTTCGGCAGCAGGCGAGCCCAGCTGGTCGGCATCAGCCGGCCGTCGGCGGCCTGCATGGCGAGCAACTCCGAATCCGGGCCGCCGATCGAGACCATGAAGTCCTCGTTCTCGACGCTCACCGCCGCGAGGCATTCGCCGGAATCGCGGCCGCCGAAGGCATTGCCGGGGATGTCGGTCAGCTCGGCCGCGATGACCAGCCGGGGCAGCTTGGCTCGCGACTGCACCTGCCAGATTCCGGCCCACACCGGGACCGGTGCGCCGCCATCCCAGGCCGGTACATCGATGCTGCCGAGCAGCAGATCGACCGCCGCGTCCCGATGCCGCCACTGGTGCAGGTGCGAGCCGTTCGGCAAGCGCCACAAGGCATCCGGTTCGGTCGCTAGCACGTCGGATCCGAGGGTGACGGAGAAGCCGATCGTGCCGAGGGGAGTGTCGATCACAGCTGGGCGACGGTCTGCCTGGGCCAGGTGGTCGGTAGGGAGCATGCGCCCATCATGCAGGGTAGCCCGCACGAGGAAACGACAGACCGGACCGTTGGCGTTCCCCGACCTGGTCGGCAAATCTCCGTCCGGAGCTTTCTGTTCTTCGTCCTCGAGGCCGTCGAAGATTCCTGAAACTGATTGCGCGAGAAGTACTACTGGTCGTAGTATTCGGGAAGCTGAAGGGGAGGGGCGGACGTGGAGACCATCACTGTCGAACGATTCATTGCGGCACCGGTCGGGGAGGTGTTCGAGTGGCTGGCCGATGCGCGCAACTATCCGCGGGCGACGTGGGTCGTCTTGTGTCAGAGGTTGGCTACGCCGGGCGAAGGCGCGCCTTATGGGCGTGGCGCGGTTCGGCAGTTGGTCTGGGTGGTGGGGTGGTTTCGGGAGCGGATCACCTCGTATGACCCGCCGCACGAGTTCGGTTATCTGGTCGAGCGCAGTGTGCCACCGTCGCGTCACGAGGGCGGAAAGTTGACGTTCACCGAGGTGCCCGGCGGGACACGGGTGGTGTGGACCACGGCGGCCGAGGTGCGACTTCCGTTCGCGGCGGCCATCACTCGCGCCGTGGTCAGGCCCGGGGTGACCTACATCTTCGGGAAGGTGCTCGACGCCGCGGCGGCGGAGCTTGCGCGGGCTCCGGGGTAGGCGCGGATCACGACAGCGATCGCTCTGGCGTGCGGACCAGTGAATCCGCCGGTCGGGTGAGCAGGGCGACGCCGTGCATGATGGCCCAGATCAGTACCGGAAACGCTGTCAGTCGCTCCCACAAGCCGAACATGCCCGCCCCGCCGAGCCTGGCCATCGTCGCGACGAAACTGGCAATGGCGATGGCCCCCAACACGATTCCCATCCGCCCGAGGGCCGGCGTTCGCCCGTCGGCGATCATGGCCACTGCGGTGAGCACCACCGCCACCGCGCCGCCCGCGATGGCGACGATCGCACCGATGGTGTGCGGAGCGAGCCTGGTGTCCTCCGGATTGAAACCGACCATCACCAGCCCGATTCCAGCCGCGGCGTACAACGCGAATCCCACCCGCGCCGGCCAGCGCCGCCCGTAGATCCGCGCCGCCAGCAGTGCGCCCGCGGTCAGGCACAGCCCGGTGAGCACCCAGGACGCATTGGCGAGCACATGCCACGGCGAACACACCCAGGTATCAACGTGTTCACTGTGGAAACAGGTTTCCGCCCCCAGATCACTGATCGCATTGCGCGTCCAGCTGTATGGCGTGGTCCATCGCGATTGGACCACGAACAACACGACGAAATACTGCACGGTCGACACCCACGCCAGACCGGCAATCGAAGCGATCCGTGAATTGCTCACCGTTCCCTTTCGTTCGAGGATGGCCCGCCCTGGTCAGTTCCGCTTCAGGCTGCCGACGCTGAGCGATCCCTTCGCCGGGGTGCGGATGTCCCCCTCCACCTCGCGGATGTACTCGACGGGATCCTGGTCCACGGGCTGCACGCCGGCATAGTTGCGCGCCTCGAAGGCGGCGAACTCGACGGCCAGCTGATGGCGGCGCGGCAGCCCGGCCAGACGGCGGAAGTCGGTGAGACCCTCGCGTTCCTCCTCGGCCATGTGATCGCTGTTGGCCAGGTTCGCGGCCGCGACGGCGGCGAACCACTCGTCGGTGCCGACCCGATGGCGTGCCACGTCGGCGACCGCGTCCCGGATCTCGTTGTGGTCGTGGATGGCGTCGAGGGTCTCGTCCTCCACCGTCCCCTTGCGCTTGGCCGCGATACCCACCTGGAGCAGGGCGGGATAGAAGATCTCCTCCTCGGCGAGCGCGTGCAACTCGAGGAAGGACGCCAGCCTGCCCCAGATCGCGGACAGCACCTCGGTATCGGCGCGATCGATCTGCTCCAGGATCGCGAACAGGCGGCGCTGTTCGTGGTGGTCGTCGAGAATCAGCTCGGCAATGTCCACAATTCCTCCCTGATGCTGCACTGTCAGTTCTGAACGCTGTCGTTCGCTCGCCGACCTCAGGGAATCGACGATAGCGCACAGATATGAGTTGCCGGCCTGTGCGGCGCGGATCGGGAGTGGTATGGCTTGTTGCCCTACCGGTTGCGGGATCGCGCAGCGGAAATGGGCGGGCGGGTCACTTCGTCCGGGTCCTCAGGACCGACGCGGTGACGAGGTAGCGACGGCCCTGGATGTGGTCGGGGCGGTAGCGGACGGCGGTGTCGGTCATGACGGGCCGGTCGTCGCGGCCGGCGACCGTGATGATCGGGCTCGAAACCAGCATGGGCCTCGGTCTTTCTCACAGGTGGTCGATCGACCCGAACTGCTGTTCGTAATTGCTCAGGCTGTCGTTCAAGGTCTGCATAAGGCGGAAAATCATGGATGGTGGGAATTTCACCCGCGACACCACCTGAACCGGTTGTCGCACAATGGGACTGCCATTGTTGTCGACCCCCGGTTCAGTGGGCAGGTGTACGACGAAATCCAGCGTGAAGTCGGTTCGGTTGTACCAGCAGGTGAAGCCGTTGGCATAGGCGCCCGCGCTGCACGATTCCGGAACAACCACCTCGACATTCGCCGGTGGCGTCGCATCGGTCATCTGCTAGCGCGACTGGAACTGGTTGCTCTGGTGGCGCAACTGGTGCAGTTGCAGTTCCTGTTGACTCGATCGATCCTGTGCGCGGGTGGCCTGGTCGTCGGCCTGTTGGGCCAGCTGGTTGGCCTGGTCCGCTTGATCTTGCGCGGTCTGCGCCTTCTGCTGCGACTGGATGGCCTCGTTCTGGGCCTGTTGGGCCTGGTTCTGGGCCTGCTGGGCCTGGCTCTGCGCCCGATCCGCCTCGTTCTGCGCCTGCTGGGCCTGATTCTGCGCCTGCACAGCCTGCTGGCGGGCCTGCTGCGCTTGCTGAGTGGCCTGGTTGGCCTCGCTCTGCGCCATATTCGCCTGATGCTGTACCTGGCGCGACTGTTGCTGCGCCTGCCGGGCGAGGCTCTGCGCCTGTTGCGCATACTGTCGCGCGCTCTGCGCTTCCTGCCGGGCCTCGTCCACGCGCATCTGGAATACTTCGATATCCCGTTGGCTTACGACGGTCTCACTTGTGTGCACGGTCTCCTGTGGCATCTCGACTCCAATTCGGTCCGTTGGGTGCGGTCTTCACTACCTCGCTGGAGTGTCGCCAAATAATGTTCTCTCCCTAGGCAATTGGCCACAACGCGCGCGAAACCTGGTTGAAACATGGACGGTCGCGCAGCAAGGAAATCGAAACCCGGCTGGGCAGAGCGTTCACCGGCTACTCGGCGGTCAGCACATGATCAGTTCCACTGTCAAGGGGTGCTGCGCCGCACCGTCATTCGGTCCCGAACTATTCCTGCTCGATCTGTTCCCGGGTATTCCCCGAAGGCTCGTAGGGGCATGTGACCGAAGTGACAGAACGTGGTTGAGGGGAAGGGTTCGGGGTAGAACGGTCAAGGAGGGCCCGCCTGCGTCGCCGGGAACCCGACGCCGATCGATCGGTGGATTACTCAGGGGAAAGGAACGTACGCAATGACAGATACTCTCGTCGATCTCACCCCCGACGGTCAGGTCGCCCGACCTGCTGCCCGGTTACAGCCGGTACGAAATACTCCGGCCGCGGGGAATGTGTGGCGCGACGCCAAAACTGTTCTGGTGACCCGGGTTACCGGTCCGCGCCAGTTGACCGCGGTGCCGCGACTGGTCATTCCGATCGGCGACACCCAGCTCGCCTTTCGGGTGTCGTCCCGGTCCGCGGAAGCCGAGGAGCTGGCGCGGGACGGGCGGGTGCTGGTTCAGCCCGGCGACCGGCGGGGCAACCCCGCGCTCGGCTCACACCAGCGGCAGGGTCAGGCCCAGTTGGTGACCGCGGGATCGTTGCTGCCCCACGTGGAGTCGGAGATCGCCGCGAAGTATCGGTGGCGAATCCCGGTGGCGCGCTTCGCTCATCGCCTCGGCCACGGTGACGCACCCTACGCGGACGTCGTCGTGCTCGTGACCGTCGCCGAGCCGAGCCCGACACCCATGCTGCCGCGCTGAGCGGGGCAGCGCGAACCCTGGTCCGGCGCGTTGGTCAGTGGGGGCGGGTGGCGCGATAGTAGGTGACGCGGCCGACGAAGCGGTGAGGTTGGGAGGCGACCTCCGCGCAGGTGAAGCCCGCGGAGCGGAGGAGGCGCGGGATGGTGTCGCCGATATTGTCGGGGAGCATGCGTTCCAACAGCTTGCGCTGCGGCGCGAAGCCGTCACCCTCGGTCAAGGCGCCGCCCACGTCGAGGATGTGCAGTCGGCCGCCGGGCCGTAGCACTCGCCAGGCTTCGGCGGCGGTAGCGGCCTTCACGTCGTGGTCCAGGTGGTGCAGCATCAATGCCGAGAGCACCCGGTCGAATTCGCCGTCGCCGTAAGGCAACTCCTGGGAGTAGCCGGACTCGAAGCGGATCCCGGTCAACTCCTTCGCTTTTCGCTGCGCGCGGGCCAGCGCGCGGGGGTCCGGATCGGAGCCGATGATGTCCGCGCCGGGGTAGGCCCGCTTGGCCTTGATGGTGAGATTGCCGGTGCCGCAACCGATTTCCAGTACGCGATGGTCGTCGCGAAGGTCGGCCTGCGTGATGAGCCGGTCGTGCATCTTCGGGGTGCCGAACAGGTGGGAGATCAGTTCGAAGCTCGGCAGCAGTGCGTGCAGGCCCGCGGCGGGACGGTAGTGGTGTCGTTCGGCGACGGCTCGGGTGCGGTCATGCGGAGGATGTTCGGTCATGAGTCCCATGATCAATCCCAGTTCACCGCCATAATGGGCGGATTGTCGGCCGAAGTAGGACTATCTTCGGTGCCATGCCCGAGGCTTCCCGGCCGGTGCGGTATCAGTCCGGCGTTCCGGTGCACGGCTACCGGACCGATCCGGCGATCCCGCCGGTGTCGGTGTGGCGGTTGACCGCCCACGAACTGGCCGGCGGCGTCGGTCCGCACATTCACGATTTCCCGGCGCTGCTGTATCTGCCTCGAACCGGCGAGATCTACGTGGTGGCCGTCGGCCACGTGGTCGACCGCGCCACGGTGGGCACCGTCGACGAGGCGTTCGCGGTGTTCTTCGACCCCGCCGCGTTGGGCGACGACGGACGCGGACCGTGGCCCGCCTGGCGCACCCACCCGCTGTTGTTCCCGTTCGTCCACGGCGCCGCGGGCGGGATGCTGCGGCTGCGGGTGCCCGCGGCTCGCCGCGGACTGTGGCAGGACACCATCACGGCGATCGATCAAGAGCTGACGCAACGCAGGCTCGGCCATCGGCAAGCGGCGCAAGCACATCTGACGGTGCTGCTCATCGATGTCGCCCGCCTGGCCGACGACGTCGCCGGCGACCTGCGCCGCAGCAACGAACCCATGCTGGCCGCGGTGTTCGAGGTCATCGAACAGCGCTACCACCAGTCCCTATCGCTGCGCGACGTGGCTCGCGCCGTCAGCATGACGCCGGGACACCTGACAACCGTGGTGCGCCGCCGGACCGGCCGCACCGTCCAGGACTGGATCATCGAACGCCGCATGGCCGAGGCCCGCGCCCTGCTCGCCGGCACCGACCTGCCCATCGCCGAGATCGCTCAGCGCGTCGGCCTGCCCGACCCCGGCTACTTCGCCCGTATGTTCCGCCGCACCCACGGCGTGGCGCCGCGACACTGGCGCGGCCGGTACGTGCCCGGCCGCGCTGCACCGGCGGACCCGCATCGGGTCGAGATCCGACCGGGCTCCAGCTGAACCGCGCTGTCACCTTTCGGCCAGGGAAACGGTCAGGATGGTATGACAATCGCGCACACCTGGCCCGGATGGGTCGCGACCGGTCTGCTCTGGTTCCTCGCCTTCGAATTCATGATGGGCGCGGTGACCAAATTCTGGCCCGGGCCAACGTTTTTCGGCCCGGCGTATGCAGTCAAGTTCGCGGACTGGGGCTGGCCGAGCTGGTTCCGGTTCGTCGTCGGCGGGATCGAGGGCGTGTGCGCTCTGCTGCTGGCGATTCCGTATCACGAGGCGCGATTCCTCGGTGCCGCAGTGCTGATCCTGGTGCTGGCCGGCGCCGTGGTCACGCACATCATCAACCACCATGGGGCCAAGGAAAGCTTCGCGGCGCCCGTGCATCTGATCATCATGGTGATCATCGCGCTCGCCACCTGGCCGACGCAGTGGATGGACGTGTTCCGGCCCGGGCAGTGGTCGTAGCCGAATACCGCTCGGCCATAACATGATCCGGCAACACCCGGCAACCCCTGAATAGCACTGGCACGAGCGGGCGCGATAGGCGCGAGTGAAACCTTGCGGAACCGAATGGCAAGTGTAAAAATCAATTGGATCCTGGATCCAATCTAGAAATCGATTGGTGTGCAGGGCAATCCGACCACCCCCGTCCCGACGTTGAACACTGCGTTGAGGCGTGACCGAAGGGGGGAACCTGTGGACATCGACGCCTTTCTGTCCGAACCAGGGCGTAGTGACGCAACCAACGACGTTCGAAAGTTGATCGACAAGCTCGACATTCAATACATCTACGTGCAATTCGTGTCGGTCACCGGCCGCGTGGTCGGCAAGGGTATGCCCGCCTCCCGATGGGAAGACCTGGCGACCCGCGGCGTGCAAATGGTGTACGGGGCGGTGGCCAATGTCGCCACCGACCGGCGCGGCCGCTACCTCGGCTACGGACCCGAGGCCTCGGAGCTGATCGCGATACCGGAGCCGGAGACCTTCGCCCAGCTACCCTGGGACGGCCGGGTCGCGCGGGTGTTCGCCCGGCTGTTCCGCAACCGCGAAGAGGCCGAAAACCCCGGCGCCGCACTGTCTTCGGACTGCCGCGGCAACCTGGCCCGGCAGCACGCGGCCTTCGCCGACCGGCACGACCTGCGCCTGCGGGTCGGCACCGAACCGGAGATGATGTGGCTGCGCCGCAACGCAGGCAACGAGCTGGTCGGCGTGTCGAAACCGTACTGCTACCACGTCGACCAGCTCGAGGAACTGCGCGACATCAGCCTGCGCGTGCTGACCTACGGCCAGGCGCTGGGGTTGGAGATGATCCAGGGCGACCACGAGGACGCACCGGGCCAGCTGGAGCTGAATTTCCGGTTCGACGACCCGCTGCGCAATGCCGACCGGCTCATCACCTATCGGCAGATTTGCCGTCAGGTCGCACGGGAATTCGACGTGATCGCGTGCTTCATGACCAAACCGTTCCCCGGCCTGTCGGCCTCGGGCTGCCACCACAACCTGTCGCTCTGGCGCGGTGGCGACGACGAGACGGTCCCGATGGAAACCGAGACCACCGTGCCCGGCGTACGCCGCTACCGCACCGGTGGGGTCAACCTGCTCACCGGCGATCGAGCTGCGGGCGCAAACCCATTGCAGCTCAACGATATCGGCCGACGCATGGTCGGCGGCGTGGTCACCCACCTGCCCGCCCTCACCGCGCTCGCCGCGTCGACGGTGCACTCCTACCGCCGCCTGTGGGATACCGGGTTCTGGGCGCCGCTGACCGCGGGCTGGGGCTTCCAGAATCGGACGTCCGCGGTCCGGGTGTCGGCGCCCGATCGGGTCGAATACCGCACGGCCGATTCGATGGTCAACCCGTACCTGATGGCCGCGGGCCTGCTCGCCGCGATGGACGACGGCCTGGCGAACGACCTGGACCCCGGTCCACCGTCGAGCGCCAACAGCTATGACAGCACACCGGACCCGCAACCGACCCTGCCGATGAATCTCGGTGCGGCACTGACGGCATTGGACCGGGACGAGGTACTGCGCGCGGCCTTGCCCGGTGACATGTACCGCGTCTACACCGCGCACAAACGCGACGAATGGGAACGATTTCTGGCCACGACCAGCGAGTGGGATTTCGACTTCTATCTCGACTACGTGTCGTGACCTGTCCGCTCGGTATCGACACCGAGTGACGAACATAGAAGAGGATTACGATGACGTCATCTACGCAGACCGAACTCTTCGGTCCGTTGCCCGCCGACCGCTTCGCCGACGATCCGGTGGTCATGCTTCCCGGCCGGTCCACCAGGGATCTCCCGCCGGATATCGTCGCCGGATTGTCCGAGCTGACCGTGGATTTCGATGACCTGGCCGACGACCGCTGGCTGCAAACGGAGTATTCCTTCCGGAAACGGCGGTTCAGCCTTTTCGCGGTGGACACCGCCGAGCACCGGATCGAGCAGTTGGAGCACCGCGCCTTCTATCAGGAGGAGACGGTCAATCCGTACGCGGGCGGATTCGAGCGGAAATTCGAGCCGCTGGCCGAGCGGACGACGGAGAACCCCTTCCTGCATCAGCTGATGTGGGATGTGCTCGCGGTGCTTCCGCCGGAGCGGGTGCGCGCGGCCAGGCACTGGGAGATCGGGGTGCATCTGATCCGGATCGTGGCGCTGCCGAACAAACCGGGATATCCGGCACCGGAGGGCATGCACCACGACGGGCACGCGTTTACCTCGATTTCATTGATCAATCGAGTGGACGTCGCGGGCGGGCGCAGCCTGTTCGCCGATCTGGATCGCGTGGTGTACCGCAAACTCGAATTGGAGGCGCCGATCGACACGGTGGTGTTCGAGGACCCGCGCTGCCTGCACGACGTGACCCCGGTGACCGTGGCCGGCGATGCCACCTTCGCCAGCCGGGACGTCTGCGGCTTCTCGCTGAACCCGCTGCCGGTCGAGGCAGGCTCCGACCGGCCGGTGGCCGCCGAGCAGGCCCGATGACCGAAATGGCCACCGCCCCCACACCACAGCTGCGGGCGGCGGGGACCCATCTGCTCGTCGATCTCGTCGGGGCGAGCCGCCTCGACGACCCCGCGCTGACCGAGCGGGTGCTGCGCGAATGTGTCCGGGCCACGAATGCCACGCTGCTGTATGTCTACGTGCACCATTTCGGCGGCGCGGGCGGGGTGACCGGGATCGCGGTGCTCGCGGAATCGCATATCAGCATTCACAGCTGGCCGGAGCACGACTTCGCCGCCGTGGACATTTTCACCTGCGGCAGCACCGACCCGGAAGTGGCGATCCCGGTGCTCGAAGCCAACTTTCGGCCGAAACGGGTCACCGTGCAATGGTTGAAACGTGGTCGTTCGGCTTTCACCGCCGACGGCCGGTATTCGAAGGAGACATCATGACCGAGACCGGAAGTCGCCGCGAAATCATGCGACACGTGTACGTGGACATCTGGATCGGTGAACTCTGGAACAAGGGCGACCCGGCGGGCAGCCGGATACTGTCGGAGAAATTCTTCGACCACCGTCCGATCGATGACTTCCCGAATACCAAGGAGGGGCATGTCGCCATGGCGATCGATTGGCATCAAGCCTTTCCCGACCTCACCTTCGATATCGAAGAGGTGCTCGTCGACGGCGACAAACTCGTGGCCAGATACAACTCTTCGGGAACCCACACCGGCGTGCTGTCCGGAATTGCCGGGACCGGGCGTCCGGTGTCGCTGTCCGGGATCGACATCATGCGCTTCGACGCGGACAACCGGCTCGCCGAGTGGTGGCACAACGAGGATATGTTCGGTCTCATGCAGCAAATAACGGAGTAGTACATGGAGCAGCGCCGATACTTCGAACAGCTCGACGCCGTCGATCCGCTGCGGGATATCCGGGCACAGTTCGATCTGCCCGACGACCGCATATTCTTCAATGGGAATTCGCTGGGTCCGCAGCCGCGCGGGACCGCGCGGCGACTCGACGAGGCCATGCGGCGCTGGCGCGACGACATGAACGCCGGCTGGTGGGACCACCAGTGGTTGCAGCTCCCGACGCTGACCGGCGACCGCATCGGCGGCGTCATCGGCGCGGCTCCCGGTCAGGTCGTGGTGGGCGAATCCACCTCGGTCAACCTGTTCAAATTGCTGTGCGGCGCTATGGAATTGCAGTCCGGGGGCAAGCGGTCGGTGATCCTCACCGACCGCGATAACTTCCCCAGTGACCTGTACATCGCCGACGGTGTCACGCGCTATGTGCATCGACAGGCGACGGTGCGCCGGGTACCGGTGGACGAGATCCTCGACCAGATCGACTCGGACGTCGCGGTGGTCACGCTCAGCCACGTCGATTACCGCACCGCGGAACTCCTTCCGATGCGCCGGATCAACGAGCGGGCACACGCGGCCGGAGCGCTCGTGCTGTGGGACCTTTCGCACAGTGCGGGCGTGGTCCCGCTCGAATTGGACGCCGCCGGTACCGATCTGGCGGTCGGTTGCGGGTACAAATACCTCAACGGCGGACCCGGCGCGCCCGGGTACATGTATGTCGCCCACCGCCTGCTGCCGCGCTTCGAACAGCCTGTCACCGGGTGGCTTGGGCACACCAGGCCGTTCGACTTCACCGCCGGCTATCAGCCGGATCCGGGCATCGCTCGCCTGACCACCGGCTGTCCGCCGCTGCTGAGTCTGCTCGCCTTGGACGAGGGCGTCATGCTCACCGCCGGGGCCGACCCGGCGGCGGTGCGCGCCAAATCGGTTGCGCTCAGCGAGGAGTTCATCGCTTTGGCCGCTGCCCGGCTGGCCCGCTACGGTGTCGAGGTGACCGGACCCGTCGACAGCGCGCAGCGCGGCAGCCATGTGTCCTTGCACTGCGAATCGGCCGAGCGCCTGGCGAAAGGCCTGGCGGCACGCGGTTTCCAGCTCGAACTGCGGCCACCGGACCTGCTGCGTTTCGGGCTGGCACCGCTCTACGTCCGGCACGTCGACGTCTTCGACTGCGTCGCCGCGATGGAACAACTACTAGCCGAGGAGACCGCCGACGCCGCCACGCGGCCGTGACGGTGCCCCCGGAGCAGATCCGAACGGCTCCGCCGCCGACCGGGGGAGCCCCGGCACCTTCCGGTTCCCGGCGGCGCTGGCCGGCGCTCGCGGTCGTGCTGACCGGCCAGTTCATGGCCTCGATGGACACCACGGTCGGCAATATCGCCGCGCCCTCGATCCAGCAGGACCTGCGGATCGAACCGGGGACCGCCGCGCTGGCGGTCGCGGCGTACACGCTGATGTACGCGAGCCTGCTGATCACCGGCGCGCGACTGGGTTCCGATCGCGGCAGGCGACGCCTGTTCCTGATCGGGATCACGGTGTTCACGCTGAGTTCCGTCGCGATCGGCCTGGCACCCGACGCCATCGTGCTGATCGGTGCCCGCGCCGTCCAGGGCGCGGGGGCGGCCATGGCCGTGCCCCAGGCGATTTCGTTCATCCAGGCGGATTTCACCGGTACCGCGCGCACCCGCGCCCTGGCCGCCTACGGTGCGATGATCTCCTTCGGCGCCACCGCGGGACTTGCCCTGGGCGGCGCGCTGATCAGTCTTGATGTGTTCGGACTCGGTTGGCGGATCGTCTTTTTGATCAATCTGCCGGTGGGTCTCGCCGTGCTGGTCGGCGCCGCCCGGCTGCTGCCCGAGATCGCGGTCTCCCCACGGCAACTCGACCTGGCCGGCGTCGGTCTGCTGACCGTCGGCGCGGCCTCGATCACCGGCGCGCTCGCGCTCGGCCCGGACACCGGGTGGACCTGGCCGGTCGCGGCGGTAGCGGCACTGGGTGTCGCGGTGCTCGCGGTGTTTCTCGCCTGGCAGCGGATTCAACTGCGGCGCAACGGTGCTCCGCTGCTCGATCTGCGCACCGTGGCGGTGCCCGGTATGCGGCCAGGGCTGATCGCGTTGCTGCTGTCGGGGACGACGTACACCGGGGTGCTGTTCTGCGTGGCCGCCGACCTCCAGGAGCATCATGGGCGCAGCGCCGCGGCGGCGGGAATCGCGCTGGTGCCCTTCGCGATCGGCTTCGGCGTCGGCTCTGCACCGGGATCGCTGGTGCCGCACCGGCGGCATCTCGTCCTCACCATCGTGGGCCTCGGGGTGCTCGGTGGCAGCCTGATCCTGCTCGGCGCGAGCGAGCGCGGCGACGGCCCGCATCCGGTGGGGGCCGTAATGCTGCTGGCGACGGCCGGTTTCGGCTACGGCGCCTGCTTCACCCCGCTGCTCGGTTTGACCGTGGCGCACGTTCGCCCCGACCAGGTGCCGGACGCGACCGGGATCGCCACCACCACGTTCCAATTCAGTTTCGTCCTCGGCGTAGCGGTCTTCGGCAGCCTCTACACCGCCACGTCCCTCGCGTTCGCGCTCGCGCTAATGGGCGCGCTCGCGTGCGCCGCGATCGCGCCGGCGGCAATGATTCGTCCCATAAATAACTTTGGGAGACAAACGAACAACGCATGACGATGCGGAAATGTTGCCCGCTCGGGCCGGGAGTGTTAGAAAATAACTGGATCATGGATCCCACTGCGGCGAACACTCCAGCATAGGTAGGCGGCACCGTTCGGATGAGCGCACGACACAGGCCGGTCATGGCTGCGCTGGGGCATATTTCGGTGCCGCAGACGCATTCCCGGTCGATAATCGAGTCGACGCTCGCGGAAGCAATTCTGAATGGAACCATTCGCCCGGGAACGCCGCTGCGGCAAGAGGAGCTCGCCGAGGTTTTCGGGGTGAGCCGTATGCCGGTGCGCGAGGCCTTGATTCAGCTGGAGGGAAAAGGGCTCGTCCGGTTGCGGGCGGGCAAGGGCGCCGTCGCGGTGAACCTCGACCCCGCCGACCTCATCGAAACGTATGACGTCCGGCTGATCATCGAACCCGCCGCGCTGCACTTATCGATCCCGAATCTCACCGACGCCGATATCCAGGAAATTCGGGGCCACGTCCGGCAACTGGAATCGGAAACCGATCCGGCCGCCATAGGACGCCTGAATACCGAGTTCCACCTGGCGCTCTGCCGGCGGGCCGCGAACGATCGATTGCTGAAGCTGGTGCGCGCGGCCCTGGAAGAGGAGGAGCAGATCATCCGGCTCCACTCGGCCGCGCTCGGAGCCGACGCGCTCGGGCGGCCCGATCACCGAGCGCTCGCCGACGCGGCCGCGGACCGAGATGCGGTGGCGGCCATCGAGATTCTGCATCGCCACATCACTGCCGCGGCGGACACGCTGCGGGCCTACCTGAGCGTGCGCGAGGGTGCCGGTAATCGTGCGGTCCCGGTGGGTCTTACGCGTAAGTAGTCGATGACGTGCGTGCCGCCGCCCCGACTCGCCGGTACGGCAGGTCGGGGCGGCGGTGCGTCAGACGATCCGACGTTTCGGCGTCACTTCAGGTGCCGGGCGAAGAAGCGGTTCGCCTCCTCCCCGGCGAAGGCTGGAACGCCGGTGTGCCCACCCATGTTGGCGTGCAACGTCTTCTCCTCGGAACCGAAGGCGTCGAACAGGTCCAGGGCCAGGTGCCGGTCGTTTCCTTCGTCGTCCCACTGCAACAGGACATGGAGCGGAATGGTGACCTGCCGCGCGTCCTCGAACATGCTGCGCGGCACGTAACTTCCGGCGAACAGGACGGCGGCCGCGATGCGCGGCTCGACCATCGCCAGTCGGATGCCGATGGCGATCACCCCGCCCGAGAACCCGACCGGACCGCCGATCTCGGGCAGCGACAGCAGGGCGTCCAGGGTGGCCCGCCACTCCGGGACCGCCTGTTCGACCAGCGGCAGGATGAGCCGGTCGACGATCTCGTCGGTGACCGGCTCGCCGGCTCCGATCGCCCGACGCAGGTCGGCGCGGGCCTGCTCGGCGTCGGCGGACCCGGGCCGGTTACCGCTCCACGGGAGTTCGATGGTGGCCGAGGCATAGCCCGCCGCTGCCGCGTGTCGAGCCCGGCCCGCCAGACGGGGATGCATCTTGTCCAGTCCACCGGGGTGGCCCATCAGGATCAGCGGCGCGGGCGCGGATCCGGGCGTCCACAGGACGCCGGGAACCTCGCCGAGCGTGAATTCGCGCTCGACGACGTCGTCATCGAGACGCTGCTCTGAAATGAATTGCATGGTCGTGCCTTTCGGGAATGCGCGTGAACGGCGCTCCCGGACGACCTATCGCCCTACCGTGGCCCCAAAGGGGAGCACCCATGTAAAAACCGCGTTCACAGGTACCACCTCCTCGTTCTCCAGCCCGGTCCCCAGAAACTAGCAATGGTTGCCGCTGCCCGGCAACGGATTAACCGACGGTCCGCTCCTGTGCTCGACCGGCCGATGATCACGCTCGCTTCACTCGATGTCTGAACTGATCGGCTCGGCCAGATGCCCGAGGGCGTCGTCGTATTGCCTGCGGTCGAACCGGAAGGGGCCGAACCCTCGGTAGTCGCGCTGCGGGCGATGGGGCTGTTCGAAGTTGTCCCAGGTCGCCAGGTCCTCGGTGAGCGTGATTTCGGCCTGGAGTGGCCAGCAAACCCACTCGCCACACTCACACGCGAGCAGGGGAGTCTTCGATCTCGTCGCAATGGTTGTCTTTCCCCGGAAGTGGTCATCGATCCGGTTGCTCCCGAGGTATGCCGGTAGGAGGCCCCCGTACGCCCCACCGGCGGGCCGCATGCCTGCCTCGATCTCGAATCTGTCGATCAGATCGGTGAGCGGGACGCCGTCCACCCTTGGCATGACCCGGTCGCGTCGCCATATCGGCGCGATGCCGGCCAGTACCCAACGGCGTGGGCGGCTGAACTGAACTTGTACTTCGAACTGAATCTTGTTGACGGCCACGGTGAAGTCCCGCGGAGACGTGCTGGCGCGAACAGCGGTCTGGCTATCGGCATCGCCGGAATCCAACCACTCGCCGGGGATCACCGGCAGGGGCGAAGAACGCCCTTTCCACTGGAAATAGTCACGGCCCCATCATATATGGCACCCGCATGTGCTCGGACGAGCAATCCTGCACTCCTGCAACGGGGTCGATGGCCGACGACCTACCTGTGCGACACGGTGCGCTAGTCCGTCCCCGATGAGATTCAGGCCCTGCTCGAACGCTGCCTCGTGATCGATCGGGGGGTCGGCAGAGGGGTTCCTCCGGGTCGTGCTGCCTTGCTCCTCCCGGACTGCGCCGACGGGTGAAGCGGCTTGCGGTGGAAGCTACGGCTGTTCTCGCGGAACCATTCGCGCCAGTCGTCAACTAGCCGTCGCCCACGGGCCCGAACGGATAGTTCTCGATCAGCCTGACCGAAGGGGCCGCCGCGGCCGCACGTGGCGCGGACCGCTTTGTCCGTCGATTGAATGAAGGATAGACGAAGAGATGTACGGCTGGCAGACTAAACATGGTCGGGGAAAATTAATCTTGAATTTTCGACTCGAGGCCAGTGCTTCGATTCGGGGGATATAATGGACAGCAAAGATAACGAGAAGAAATTCGAAAAATGGCTCACCATACGGGTTCTGACGAATCTCTTGGCCACCATCGGAATATTGGTTTCGGCTGCATGGGTCTTCTGCTTGATCTTCCCGTTGGACCTGTATACACGGCTGTGGTGGTTGGCGGCGGACTCTGCGATAGGCGGGATCTGGCTGTTGCTAAGGTTGATCCCGCCCGCTGTTCCGGTCAATGAGGCGAATGTATTCGCCACCTCATATAAAACAAACACTATTGTTCGAGCGCTGATGGAAGAAGCGTTCGAGATGACCGCCAAGTATGACAAGGAGGTTCTCGCGCTGCTCGCCGATATGATGGTGGAGCCGGAGACCTATCGTCATCGTGTAACAGAAAATCTGGAGCTCGGCCGCTGGGTCACGAAGAGATCCGTCACTATGGATCTCGTCATCGACGAACAGCAGTTCGCGCAGGTCGAAAAGAAGCCCTCGATTCTGGTTCCGCTTATAGAGCCGACGAAGGGTTGGCTGTTCGATCGGCTTGCCATCCACCCCACCGGCGACGAGCCTGTGGTGTCCCTGGCGTATGGCGGCCAATCGGCCGCTCTGTATATTGCGGTGCTCATTCATCAGTTTCATATCACATATCCCGACCTTCCCGCAGACTTCAGGAACTGGCCGTGGGACCGGTACGCGGCTCTGCAAGACATCGTGACCACGGTGTCGAAATCCGCTGCCGCATTGCGGTCGATGAGCAGATCGTTCACGAACAATTCGCAGTCCAGGAAGGTGAAGCTGAAAGAGGAGGATCGCCAGCGGCTCTTCGATGAAGTGGTCAAGGCGCATCAGGAGGATTTGGATCTCATCCTCGTGCCTAGTTCCGTGCCCGCGCCTGTCGGGGTGCCCGCTGTGGCCGATGGTAGCGGCGAGGAACTTGCCGTCCAGGATGTGGAGCGGGACAAGCTGCGGCGGATCGCGCGGCTCGGTATAGCTCATTACCTGGTGATCGTGCAGTGCAAGCCGGCGAAGTACCTCAAGCTGGCGTACAGCTACGAGCAGTCGACCGGAAGCTTCTTGCAGAAGCCGACTCGTTCGGAAACTTCGACACTGGCTCGGATTCTGCAAAAGATGTCCGGAATACCCAGTGGCTACCTGAAGGTGGGGCTCACCCGTGCAAGTCACGCTAAGAGTTATCACATGCACGCCGGTATACCCGACGGGTCGTATGTGCGACTCGCCTACGTCACCGATGATGCGAACCGGGCTGTCATGGTTAACGCGCGACCGTCCATCGCCGTCAATATTCCATATCTTCGCCCGGTAGGAAAGTCCGTGACCAGTCTGCACGTTTACGGTAGAAACCTGAGCAGCATCCGGGAGAAGGAGGGGAAAATTATTCCGATTGTTCGCAAACTCGATCGAGACGTCGATGAGCTGAATTCTCAACCAGTACGCCTCGGCCTCCGGGCGCGGATTTGTGAACGGCCAACCGGTACGGAGCTGTTCGCCACGATAGTGGCCTGGTCGGTGCTGCTGGTGACGATAATCCTGCGGACGGCGGCCGAGGACGAGGCACATACTGACGTCGCGGTGGCGGTGCTGGCACTTCCGGCGGCGATTGCGGCGTTGGCGGTGTTCTTTGTCCGGGCCTTCGAGCGAAGTCTGCTGGTATCCGTCGCCGGCTCGGCACTGACGATGGTGAGTACCGTGCTTGCGGTCACGGTGACTTTCCTCTTTGCGCTCAGGGCTGCGTCGACAAAACCTGATATGCATGCCGGCGACTGGTCTCGCTGGGCGCCTTACTGGCAAATATTGCTCGCACTCGTCGTGGTCGTGGTCATTGCCGCTACTGGGATGCTGGTAATTCGTACCAAACGGTATGTCTCCAGTCGATTCAAATCCGACACATAGTAATCATCGGAGAGTGTTGACAGCGGCGGTATAATTCGTCGCAGGGATTAACGTAGACAATATACTGCTCGATCATTTATCGATGGACACTCATATAGCACCAGAAGAGGAGGCTTGGCTCATGGCATCGAAGACTGGCCCGAGCCCCAGCGATCGCGATCAAGACGAAACCGTATGGGTTGAGGACGCTTCGTACCGTGCCAACGGCGCGCTCGTCATCCCCAGCGACGACGCCGACGTAGATCCGGTCCCGCTGGGCACGCCGCTCGGCAATGTCGAAGAGACCGCCGACGCTTATGGACCGATCCACGACACCATGGTCCGACTGAACGGCAATCCAGTCGAGCGCGCGCAGACGCTCGACGCGATGATGGCCCACTGGGATCCGGAGGCGGCGAACGAGCGGATCAAGGCTCGGGTCAGGGCGCGCGTAGCCGCGAACCGCAAGGACGACAGGTCGGTCCTTGGCAACGTCAAGGAATGGGTACGAGCCCATCCAGTCGCCAGTTCGTGGCTGTAACGCAGACCCTTGTCAGAGGGAGGCGCGGGAGGCTTCGAGCCTATGGCTGCCGACTGAACCTCACGGGCACGATCAACTGTGAGGTTCGTGGGAACCGATCCTCAACCGCACAGCGCCAGTTGGGTGAAGGCTTGGAGGGCGTGGTCTATGGGGTGGGGTTGTGGGCGTTGGGTGGGGTCGATGTGGTTCCATCGTTGGAGGTTTATCGCGACCGATAGCTGTCGTCGGGTGTCCGCGCTGGTCATGGACATCGCACCGCCACCCCAGACGGACCCGTCGTGTCCCCAGAAGATGCCGTGTCCTGGCACCGTCAACTTGTGCAAGCCGAGGCCGTACTCGATGGTCTTTCCCTCGAACGAGATGACCGGTACCGTGCGTTGCATTTCGGAAAGCGCTGAGTGGCTGATGATTTCACCATCGAGTAGCAGCCCGTAGAAGCGGTTCAGGTCCGCGACGGTCGAGATCAGCGACGCTGCGGGGCCGACCCAGGACATGTCGAAGACGCTGAAATCGCGTGGCGGATCGAACATGCCGAACCACGCCTCGTAGTGCAGGGAGTGCGGGCCGTCGAGATCCGGCCCGGTGGGGAGCTCGGTGTCGCGCAGTCCGGCCGGCTCGATGACGTCACGGGTGATGCAGTCCTCCGCCGAGACGCCGGTCACCAACTCCAGAAGCTGGCACAGGAGAAGGTAATTGGTATTCGAATACACGCCGGGTGAGCCACCGGGGTTCCCGGTGGCCGGCGCCGCGACGCCCAGTTCGATCAGCTCGATCGGATGAAACTTGGTGAACCTGTTGTCTTCCAGGCTCTTCGGCGTGGTTCGAGCCACCTCGGGGAACGCCGCGAGCGACGGATACGCGTACGGAAGATATTCGGCGAGCCCGCTCGTGTGATTGATCAGCATTCGCACCGTGATCGCCGACCCTCGATCACCGGGCACGAGGTGCGGCAGGTAATCGCCGATCGGTGCGTCGAGCGCGATCTGGCCGCGGTCGACCTGTTGCAACACCGCCGCCGCGGTGAAGGTCTTGGTGATGCTGCCGACGCGATGCCGCATCTCCGCCGTGACCGGCCGCCCGGTGGCCAGATCGGCGAGCCCGGTTGCCCCGCGCCAGATTTCAGAGCCGTCGCGGACCTCGGCGAAGGCTCCGGGCAGGCCGGCGTGGTGCAGGTTGTCCAGTGCGGTCTGCAATTTCGCGGGATCGAGGGTGTCGGTCACGGCGGGTGTCCTCTCACGGTCGACGAGTGCTCGTTCGCACTCGAAGTGACACCACTATCGACCGGCGGGTACACCCCGGTATTGGAAGAATTTCCCCCACGCCCGGTACCGATGCTGGGCGATCGTCGGCAGATAGTGCGCGGTCAGCGCCCCGGGCGGGCGGTGGGCGAAAATCGAAACGTCCCGGCTCAGATGCGCTTGATCGGTGTATCCGCAGTCCGCCGCGACCTCGGCGGCGGGCCGTCCCGCCAGCAGGCCGTCGACCGCGGACCGGAACCGCACCAGCATCGCCGCCCGCTTCGGCGTCAGTCCGATCTGCGACTCGAATCGCGTCAGCAGCCGCTTGTGACTCCACCCGACCGACTCGGCGAGCGCGCCGATCCGCACCTGACCACCCGAGCCGAGGATGCGTTCCCAGCTGGCGAGCACCTCCGGATCAGGCGCCCGCGTCGGCCGATCACCGTGCGCCAGAAACGTTTTCGTCAACGCGAAACGCTCCTCCCAGGTCCCGGCTTCCGCAAGTCGCGCACGCAGCCGCCGGGCCCGCGCGCCCCACAGATCCTCCAGACCGACCGCGTCCGGTCCCAAATCGGTTGGGGCGATGCCTAATAGCGCATATGCCCGGACAGGCGACAATCGCACCTCGACGCATTCGGCCCGCTCACCGCGAACCCGCATCGCCGCCAGCGGAAGCCCGGCCACGAACCCGTCGAGCGTCCGCCGCCCGGACGCGTCTTCGACCACCAGCCCACGACCCCCGAACTCGATCAGCACGGTGATCGCCGCCGTCCCCGCCACCCGAAGATCCACCCCGGCCCCGCCCGCGTCGCGATATCCGATCATCGCGCCCCGGAACGGCGCGGCCACGGCCGTGCCCGCGAAATCCCACTCCGCGTCCCGCCCGATATCAACCACCCGTTCAGGCTACGTAATCAGGCAGGCGCGCGAGGAGCGACAACCCCAGGAAGACCTGGTCGTGTTGCCGCGTGGGTTCTGCACCGTCCCCTGACCACAAGGGCATTCGACCCGCGCGACAGCTGTTCGGAAATCCATACCAAGCAGCCCCCGACTGTGACCTGTCCCGCATCTGCCGATCGAGTGCCCGCTTCGGTGTCCACACCGCTTAACGTCGCCAAGGCACGACAGTTGGAGGGAAGGTGGCGGCGAGCGTGGTTGAAACCCAGGCGAAGCTCGATGAATTGGTCAAGATCCTGGCGATCGCTACGGAACCGGCAGGTGAGGCCGGTATTGCCAAGCGGGAGAAGAAGGGTATCCCGAGTGTCCGCGAGCGCGTGCACATGCTGCTCGATCCCGGCACGTTCGTCGAGACCAGTGCGCTGGCCCGCCAGCCCGATCAGAAGGACGCCCTCTACGGCGACGGACTGGTCACCGGCCGGGGTTTGATCGCCGGTCGTCCCGTGGTGGTGATCGCCCACGACCAGACCGTCTACGGCGGGTCGGTCGGCATCACCTCCGCGCGCAAGTTCATGCGGGCGCTGCAACTCGCGTTCGACAACGCCTGCCCGGTCGTCACGATCAACGATTCCGGCGGCGCGCGCATCCAGGACGCGGTCGGCTCGATCGCGTCGTTCGGAGATATCTCCCGGGTGCTGGAGAAGCTGTCCGGCTACGTGCCGCAGGTGTCGATCATTCTCGGCAAGTGCGCCGCGGGTTCGGTGTATGGGCCGATCAATACCGACGTGCTGATCGGCACCAAGGATTCCTACATGTTCGTCACCGGCCCGGAGGTGATCAAAGCCGTCAACGGTGAGGACATCTCCGCGGAGGCGCTCGGCGGCGCCGAGGTTCAGGCCAAGCGCGGCACCCTGCATCACGTGGCCGACACCGAGCAGGAGGCCTACGACTGGGCCCGCCGGTACCTGAGCTACATGCCGACCAGCTGCCTGGAGCAGCCGACGATCGTGAATCCTGGCCTGGAGCCGGAGATCACCGCCAGCGATCGGGAACTGGAGAAGATCGTCCCTGACTCCGATCGCACCGGCTACGACATGCACGAGATCCTGCTGCGGATCTTCGACGACGGTGAGTTCCACGAGGTTCGCGAGGCGATGGCGCCGAACCTGATCACCGGTTTCGCCCGGGTCGACGGTTATCCGGTCGGCGTGATCGCCAATCAGCCGCTGGTGCTGGGTGGTTCGATCGACGCGAACTGCTCGGACAAGTCGACCTATTTCATCCGGCTCTGCGACGCGTTCAATATTCCGCTGGTCTTCGTCGTCGACACCCCGGGGGTGCTGCCGGGGCTCGAGCAGGAAGCCAACGGCGTGATCATCCGCGGCGGCCGGGTGCCGCGCGCGATCATCGAGGCCACCGTGCCGATCATCAACCTCGTGGTGCGCAAGTCTTACGGCGGCGCGTACGGCATGATGGCGGCGCGTCAGGTGGGCGCCGACATCAGTTTCGCCTGGCCGACCGCCCGGATCGCGGTGATCGGCGCCGAGAGCGCGGTCGACCTGATCGGCAAGCGGCAGCTGGCGGCGGTGCCCGCCGAGCAGCGGGCCGCGGCGCGCGAGTTCATGGTCAACCACTACAACGAGACCATCGCCACCCCGTGGATCGCGGCCGAGCGCGGCTACATCGACGCCGTCATCGAGCCCGCGCGCACTCGCCTGGAGATCCGGCACGCGCTGCGCTTGCTGCGCGACAAGCCGCCGGTCAAGCCGGAGTTCAACCCGCGCAAGCATCCGGTGTACCCGATGTGAGTGCGAGTCCGACCGCGCCAGGTGCCCTCACCTGGCGCGGTCTGTCTTACTCGCCCCCGTGGTCGGCGTGCCTGGGCAAGCAGAACATCAAGCCCCACATCACCGCGAAGACGCCGCCGACCCACCAGAGCACACCGGTGAACGCCTCGCGGTTGGCCGCGCCGTCGGGTGCGCCGCCGGTCGTCGCGAAGAACACCAACGCCGTCATGGCGATGCCGACGGCGTAGCCCAGCTGCAACGCGGTGTTGAACAGGCCGGAGGCCGAGCCGGCGCGCTCGTGTGGAACCTTCGCGAGCGTCAGGTCGGCGATCGGCCCGCCGACCATGCCGAGGCCGAAGCCGAGCAGCACCACGGGAACGGCCATCGCGAGCAGCGTCACCTCGGCGTGGCCACCGCTGATCTGGATCCCGTAGGCCGTTATCGAGGCGAGGGCGATCAGGGCGCCGGTCTGCGGCAGGCGACGCGCGAACCGGCCCGCGGTCTTCGTCGCGGTGATGGCGCCGGCCAGCTCGCCGAGCGCGAGCAGCATGAAGGCCAGGGCCGCCGACAGCGGGCTCATGCGCAGGCCGTGTTGCAGATACAGCGTCCAGGTCATGAAGAACAGGCCGCACATCAGGCCAAGCATCAGCTGCGTGGACAGTCCGCCGGCGAACTGCTTGCCCCGGAACAACGACAGCGTGATCAGCGGGGCCACCGTGCGGCACTGCTGCTGGCGCAGGAATATGCCCAGCACGAGCAGACCGCCGGCCAGCATGGCGAAGCACCACAGCGGCCAGCCGTGCGCCTGTCCCTCGGTGAGCGGGAACAGGATCAGCACCATGGCCGCCGCGGACAGCAGCACCCCGACGAGGTCGAGACGTTCCGCCTGCGTCGCGGTCGACTCGGTGATGAACTTGCGTCCGAGGACGATCACGGCGAGGCCGATGGGCACGTTGATCAGGAAGATCGGCCGCCAGGACAGGCCGAACAGGTCGGCCTGGGTGAGTGTGCCGCCAAGGACCGGACCCAGGACACTGCCCAACGACAGGACGGCTCCGAAAAGGCCGAAGGCGCGGCTGCGGGTTTCGCCGTCGAAGGTGACGTGCACGGTCGCCAGGACCTGCGGGATCAGCACCGCGGCCGCACCGCCCTGGCACACGCGGGCGGCGATCAGCAGGCCGGGGCCGGTCGCCACGCCGCACAGCAGCGAGGCGAGGGTGAACCCGGCGGTGCCGAGCAGGAAGACCTTGCGCCGGCCGAAGATGTCACCGAGCCTGCCGCCGGTGATCAGCCCGAGGGCGAAGGTCAGCACATAGCCCGCGGTCAGCCACTGCACCGCGGCCGGCCCGGCGCCGAGCGATGCTTGCAGGGTGGGCAGCGCGGTGACGACGACCGAATCGTCGAGGATGCTCATGAGTTCGCCGGTCAGCAGGACCGCGAGGGCGATCTTGGCGGCCGCCGTCATCGCCGGTGACGAGACGGGGATACCGGCCGAGGGCTCAGGGGTCTGGTCGAGCGCGGGGGAGTTCACGGTAGGGCTCCTGATTCAGGAATCGGGGAGCTCGCCATCCGCCGCACCCGGGGCGGAAAACACGAAATCCCGGGGCAGCTGGCAGAGCCGCACCCGGGAACGGACAGCGGGGTGACGCAACTCAGGCCGATGCGACGTCCGGTCCCATGCACGTTGACCGTGGGGACTGCGGACGACTACCCGACCTGGGAGATACGTCACCACCTCGAATCCACTACCGAAGGAACAGGAGCCCGAGCCGCCGAAGGAGCTGCGGAAGCCGGGACTCGACCACGATACGGCACCGTCCGGCTCCTGCGCACGCGGATATCCGCAGGCCCGCCATCTGGGCCGCGAGGTCATGCGAAAGCCGCGCGGCCGCCGCAGCTTCCGGTCCGGGCAGGCGCGGTTTACGGTGACAACCGTGCGGAAGCGCCACGACGCCCGACCATCCGGTGAGGTCACGGACGCATTCCGGCGCGGAGAAGTGGTGGCATGGCCTCGCCGCGGCGGGGCCTGGACGAGGTGGGAGTACCGACGAGATGACGAACCGCTTGGTCGGCGTGACGATCGACTGTGTCGATGTGGAGCGGGTCGCGGACTTCTGGAGCGCGCTGCTCGATCGTCCGCGTGGAACGTCGCGGCCGGGCTGGGTCTACCTCGGCGAACGCGACGATCCGCAGCCCCGTCTGGTCTTCCAGCCCGTGACCGAGCCGAAGCGCGGCAAGGTCCGTCTGCATCTGGACGTCGCGGTCGACGACATCGACGAGGGCATCGCCCAGGTCGTCGCGCTCGGCGGCAGGCCGACCGGTGAGCGGCACGATTACGACCAGGGCGTGGTGGTCGTGCTGACCGATCCCGAGGAGCACGAGTTCTGCCTGGTCCAGTACTACTGACCGGGCCTATTCGGTTGCCGGAGCGGTGGTTTCGTGGACCAGCCGCCACAGGTAGCCATGGTCCGCGCTGAGCAGGATCGCGGTGACCAGCCGGCGACTGCTGACCTCGCCCTGCCGGTTCTCCGCCGTGAAACGCACGGTGAGAATGGTTCCGCTCTGCGCCACCTCTTCGATGTCGCTGATCTCGATGGTGAAGCCCGGCTGCGCATTGCGCGCCGACCACACGCCCGCCAGCAGCGTGTCCCGGTCGATGACCTGACCGAGCGTGGTGACCGAGGAGAAATCGTCGTGCAGCGCGTTGGCGAACCGGTCGAACACCTTGGGCGGGGCGTTCGAGCCCATCCATTCGGCCAGGTCCGAGTGCAGTGCCTCGATCACATCGGCGAGGTCGGGGTGTTCAGGCATAGCGGCAATCTCGGTCTCGTCGGCGTACGCGGCCCTTCCCGAAGATCATATCCAGCGTGGATCGCACGAAATAGGTGGCGCGGCAATAGGATCGTCGGGGTGGTGGGAGACGACAAGGCACACAGTGGCATATCCAACCGGCGCGCGGTCATCGCCGGGGCAGCGGCGGCGGTCGCGGGCGCCGGGATCGGGGTGGCGGCCGGGCGGGCCACCGCGACGGACGCGGACGCCTCGACCGTGCCGGGTTCGTTCACGGTGGTCGATCGGCGCGGCAAACAGCGGTTCCTGCTGGATACGGGGAAGCCGCCGATCGTCCTCGGCGGTAAGACGCTTCCGGCGGCGGAGCGGAGCGGGCCGGACGGCTCGTACCTGATCTTCAACGACGAGAACGGCGATGAGAAGGGCGGCATCATCGCTGCCAGCAGCGGGGCGCTGGTCTCGCTCGACTACCCCAACGGCGACGCCGTTCACCTTCAGACCGCCTGGCAGGACCGGACGGGTGGCGCCGCGCTGACCATGACTCACATCGGGGATCCGACGGCGCCGATCGACGACGCGAAACATCCTCTGGGCGTGCAGCTTTCCGTCGACACCGAGAACGGGACGGCGCTGATGCTGTGTGATCCGCAGGGGCGCCCGCGAATTCGGCTCCGCGTCGGGATGGACGGTACGCCCTCCATCGCGATGCTCGACGAAAACGGCACTGTCGTCAAACAGCTGTGATCGCGAACGGGATTGCCGCCGGCGGGCCGTACCGGCGGCAATCCCGCTCCGCCCCCAGATGTCAAGCGGTGCAATTTTTCTGGGCGTCGGTGCGCACCTTGCGGCCGGTGAACTCCTCCAGGATCGAGATGTTCTCCTGCGCGTAGTTCTTCTCGGTGATCTTGTCGGCGTTGGGGCTGCCGAGCTTGCCGGAGTACGGCGCGGACTTCTCCAACCAATAAGCGGTGCGCAGGAATTCGGTCAGCACCCAGTCGCGCAGCTTCGGCTCGTTCTTGATCTTCGCCCAGTAGTCGGGGTGCTTGTCCTTGGCAACGCGCAAGTACAGCAGCAGATACCGGAGGTTGGTCGCGGCGATATCCCTGGAATTACTGGCGCCGATGCCCTTGATGTACTCCTGCACCACGGTGACCGCGGGCAGGCCCATCAGCCCGGCGTTCAATTCCGCGGTCACGCCTTGCAGGTGGTAATCACCCTGCTGCTTGTCCCGCAGATAGATGCCGTCCATGTCGTCGCTGAGCTTGTCCTTGATCAACGGCAGGATTTCCTTACGCGGGAAGCCGCCGTACAGCGGGATGTTCGTCAGCTGCTGGGTGGCATTGATCCAGGACGCGGTGTACTTGTCCCACTCGGTGCGCGACCCGTCCAGGTCCCACATGTGGGTTTCCTCGTGAATCGCCACCATCATCGACTCGGCGAACGCCTCGAAACTGCTCGTATCCACGAACTGGTTCCAGTACTGATCCTTCGCCTGCGCGATCGCCAGTTTCTGCCCGCTCGGCCATCGCCGCTGGTACATGGCTTGCAGGGTGGGCATCCAGTTCGACCGGTTGAATCGAGCCTTCAGGTCGCTGATGTCGGCCTGGGGTGTGGCGGGTTCCTCGTAGCAGAAGGGTGCGGCCGCAACCGGATCCTGGACATCGGGTGCCGCCACCGCCACCGAGCCAGGCCCGATCGACAGGATCAAGCAGGCGGTGACGATGGGTAATAGACGTTGACGGTTCATGAGAATCTCGCTCGGGGGTGTGCAGGGGTAGGGCGGGTGCTGGACAGCAGGACGAACCCGATACCGCGGCGCTGGGCATTTCGACAATTGCTCACCGAGACCGCAGGGCATTCGACCAAAACCGAGATCTGTTGCGCGCGAGGCTGTCCCAGCGACGGCCGCGGGGTACGCCACCATTTCTGAACAACTGTTTGAATGGTGACATGAAAGACATCACCCGGAACTCCCCAGTGGAAGTGGGGAGAATTTCGAGAATTCACCCTTGAATTGTTCGACCGCGCAACCCGCGCGGAACGCGAAGCTGCGTAGGCCCGATCCCGAACTCCCCCAGTGCATATGCCGCCCCGCGCTACGGTCGCCGCCGTCTGGTCGGCGACGAGGCTGTCGGCACGCGACGATCCCGTGCCGGGCGAGCGGAAACGCTCGCCCGGTCAAGCGGGTGGTTAACGCCCGGAACCGCTTTCGAGGAACTCACGAATGAAGCAGAGGGGGCAGATCGGGTCGAACGGCGCGGTGACCGTGGTGGCGGAATTCGACGGCGGATCCGCCGGCGCGGCCGAGGCGATCGCGGGTTGCGCGGCGAGCGCCAGGGAAATGGCTCCGGCGGCGAGAACATTCAGCATGGGACGGTTCAAGAGATCCTCCACGTTGATGAGATGAGCCGTGAGGGTAGCAAGGTCCGCCGACGCGGTCATGCCCCGAATTTCGGCGAAGTCTCAGCCGAGTGCGTGCTCTTCGACCGGTGCGCTCAGGTTCGTGCCGTTGAGATCCAGGTACAGCGAGCGTTCGGTGACGGACAGGGTCGCGGTATTGCGGCGGTCGAGTGCGGCGACGGCGGCATCGATGAAGTCGCGGTCGAAGCTGTAGAGCGGGATGTCCTCGGCCCGGTGGATGCGCTTGCCTGCGAATTGGGCCAGCACCTTCGCCGGGTCGCGATGGGTATAGGCGGCCGCGCGCCCGGCCAGCTTGCTGCCGCGGTGCAGACGTTCGGCGTCGGGTGCACCGACCTCGATCCAGGCCGTGATCCGTCCGGTCATGTCCCGGACCAGCACCGCGGGCTCGTCGGTGGACGAGACCCCGCCCTCGCTGAAGGCGATGCCGTCCTGATATTCGAGGCAGTAGGCGAGCAGCCGGGTGATCATGAACTCGGCGGTCTCGGACGGGTGGCGCGCGACCCGCAACTCCAGATCCTGGTAGACCTCGCGATCGACGTCGGCCAGCTGGACGGCGAAGTTGTGCAGTGTTGCGGGAAGGGCCATAAGATCAGGAGCTTAGGTGACGCCCGCCGATGCCCGTGCCGCGCGACCTCGGTCAGGGGATGAACCGGGTGTCCGGGTGCCGCGGGCTGTTCGCGTCGAACAGGTCGGTGCCGATGTGCTTCAGGTGCAGATCGAAGAACGCCGCGATGTAGTCCTGCTGCGCGTCCACCGATCGCGCCGGATTGATCGTGCCGACCTCCTGCTCGCGCGCCTCAGTCGTCAGCAGACTGGCGCACTGTGGCACCGCGACCTGTAAGTCGGTGAAGCTGTTGTGCGCGGCGCCGTCGAAGTGCAGGTCGCGCTTCCACCCCCGCTGGTTGGCCCAGAACTGACCCCAGCTCGGGTCGGCATCGTTCGCGTGCGAGTGCTCGAATCCGCGGCCCGTCTGCGGATGCACGCCGTCCGCGCCGACCAGTAGGAACGGCCGGTCCAGTCCGTGCTGGGTGACCTCGCCGAGCCGGCCTGCGCTCATGCTGCCGTCGAAGTTGATGCCTGCGGTGATGCGCCGATCGTGAAACATCGCCTCGCCCGCGGCGTAGCCGCCCAGCGAATGACCGAACATGCCGACCTTCGACAGGTCCAGCGCGCCCGCCAACCCCGCTGGGAGCGCGCGATTCTCGGCGTCCGGCTGCTCGCCCCGGTGCAGCCGGTCCAACTGGTCCAGCACGAACCGCGTGTCCGCGACCCGGGTGTCCAGCGCGGTCGCCAGGAAGGCGGGGTCAGGCTTCGCGTCGCCGGTGACCATGCGCCCGCCGGGGAACTCGACCGCCTGCGCGTCGTAGGTGTGGGAGATGGACACGACCACGAAGCCGTGGCTGGCCAGGTCGTCGGTGCGCACCGAATTGAGCTCGCGTGGCACCCCGAAGCCGTGCGAGAACAGCACGACCGGCCACGCGCCGCCCGTGCGGTCCACGTCGACGGAGTTGCTCGCCTGGCGGGTGGCGCCGGCCCAGTCGATCGTGCCGGGTGCAAGTCCGTCCGCGGGCGCCGCGGTCGCGATCCGATCGATCGCGGCCGCCATACCCGGCGACATCCAGGCGGCGCGCTCCCCGGTGCGCTGCGCGGGGTAGCTCACGGTGACCATCAGCTCCCGCTTGTCGGCCGGATGCCATGGATCCGGCCGCGTATCCACCAGATGCAGGTCCGTCGTTCCGACCGGATAGCGTCCGCTCAGCGGCGGCAGGGTGATCTTCGCCGGGGCGGGAGCCGGCTCGGTCCTGTCCTGCCCGCACGCGGTGAGCAGGACGGTCGCGGCCATGGCGGCGGCCAGCGCCGCCGCGCAGCTGCGCAATGTGAACACTTCGGGGGTCCTCCTCGACGTCGGCTCGGCGTCATCATGGCAAAAGCCGCCTTACCTGCGCGTCGCCCTGACGGAGGAGTCGGTGTACCCCGGGATGCGTAGGGGAGTACCCCCAGAGGACCGAGCCGCTACCGACTCGTCCCCCTAGACTGTCGATCGAGAGGAAGGGACACCTGATGAAGCGAAACCTGAACTGCCCCTGCGGAGAAGCCATCGTCGGCACCGACGAGGACGATCTTGTGGCGAAGACCCAGGCCCACCTGGCCGAGAATCATCCGGGTCACGACTACTCGCGTGACGAGATCTTGTTCATCGCTTACTGATTCGATTATCGGTTCAGCTCCGGCCAGAGCACCTGATCGGGCTGGCACAGGCTGGCCGATCGGGTAGTCGGCACCGGGCCGGTGCCGGGGGTGAAGGCCCACTGGGAGATCGGCCCGGCCGCCTTCCAGCGCAGCGCGCCCGACGCGTCCGCGACCACCTCGTACACGGACTCGCTGCCGCCGACGAGCTGGGTGCCGACGCAGTAGTCGTTGTATTCGGTGCCGGGTTGCTGTGCCCCCGCGCTGAAGTTCCCGGTCGGCGCCGTGGTGGCGCCCGGGTTCGCGACGGTGCGCGGGGTACGGCCGCCCGCGCCCGGGATCCAGCGCGGTGCGCCGAGTTGATCTGTGGCACAGGTGAATGCACGGCCGCCGGCCGTGACCGCCGTGCCCTGCGGGTAACCCGTTCCGGCCCAGAGACAATCGGCGGCGGGTGCGGCGCTCGCGCTGCCCGTGGCCGCGCCGACCAGGCCAGCGGCGGCGACCGCGGCCGCGGCGACGGCCAGCCCGCCGCGCCACCGGGTGGGCCGTCCGGAGGCGTCGTGAGCAGCTGATTCGCGTTCGTTGTCGATCATGTCTCGACCATAGGAATCGGTTGCCCGACTGAGCATCACGCCGCAGCGCTATTTGCCGTCGGTACCCCGGTGCTAGGGGTGATTCCGCAGTGCGCGGCGGCGCCGACTCAGGGTGCCGAGGACCGCCGGGGAGGTGTCCGATCAGGCCAGGGATGTGTTGTGTCACAAGGACGCCGACGCTGTGCTGTGCGGTTGCACGGCCGGAATCCGGCGGGACCCCGGCGATCGACCTACCGACAAGTTTTCGGTCGCGCCGACCGCATATCGCCGAAACATGCTCTGCTGTATGGTCTCTCGCGGGATGGGCCGGCCCGGAGGATTTCGTCCGTCACCCTGCCCAGGGGGAGGTCCGATGATAGGATGGACTGGAACTGAGGGATGTTCGGGCAGATGAGTTCCTCGGTCGAAATCGTTGAGAACAAGGCGGGCTCCGCCTTGTTCTTCGTGTGCGAGAGGGGACTTGGACACGTACTCCCAATTGGTGTGCCTGCGGCACGTGGTGTAGGTCGAACGGTTATTCCTTCGGTGTGGAATACCGTCGGTTTGTGGTGTCCTGATTCGAATTGTTCGGGATTTCCTTTGTTGTCATCGTGGCGACTGGTCGGTCGTCGCGCTTCGAGACTTGATCACACCATATATGGTGGCGTACAACCATGTCCGGTGTCGCCTTCGTGGTCGGTGCCGAAACCCAACTCTTAAGCGTATCCGCGCTGCTGCCTGTTTCGGGCTGGAACTGGTAGGTTCCGAAATGTTTCCGAAAGGTGACGCGTTTGATCTCGGGGTTAACACCATTCACAAATAACGCCACGAATCACGCTGGCGATCCGCAGATTGCGAATGCAGGGGGCTTTCGACACCGTATCGTTGCCGGAACTCTGCCAATGTGAAATATTGCTGTCCGCGCTAGTTAGTCACTGCTGACCCGGCACAGCGCCGTGCCTACCGCATCGATTCGTCCCGCTTGTTGTGGTGGTTCGGATCGGTACTGGCAGCGGGGCGAAGTGTGCTACGGAATGATCTCGGCTTCGACGCAGGAGTACCGCCGTGAGTGAACACAGGTTGAACGTGGACGACGATGCGAGAGTCGGAGTTGCCGACGTAGTCATCGAGATTCCTATCGAGTCGATAGACATCAGCGGCGCACTGCGCGTGCGAGCTGAGGACTCGGCGCATACGCAGGTGCTAGCGACGACGGAGGCGGAACTGCCGCCGATCCTGGTGCATCGAGAAACCATGCGGCTGATCGACGGTGTGCACCGTCTGAAGGCCGCGAAA
The DNA here is from genome assembly GCF_042793755.1 of Nocardia sp. NPDC056564. NCBI lineage: Bacteria > Bacillati > Actinomycetota > Actinomycetes > Mycobacteriales > Nocardiaceae > Nocardia > Nocardia sp. NPDC056564. The sequence goes on along the minus strand of NZ_JBHTUR010000003.1, from coordinate 413,328 downwards.
TTGAAGGGGGACACCGTCATCCGGGCACAATTCTTCGACGGCACCGAGGAGGAGGCGTTCGTGCTCGCGGTGCAGGCCAACATCGCGCACGGCCTGCCGCTGTCGATTCTCGATCGCAAAGCCGCCTCGCTGCGCATCATGCGGATGTATCCGCTGTGGTCGGATCGCAAGGTCGCCGAAGTCGCCGGGCTGGACCACAAGACGGTCGGCGCGGTGCGCAGGCAGTCGTCTGGGGATGTTCCCCAGACGAGGCACCGACTAGGGCGCGACGGCCGGATGCGCCGCGTGCGCCGTCCGGACGTCGAGCACCAGCGCCGGAAGAAGCCCTGCGACGGCAGCGACGCGGCGCCGCTCGCGCCCGATCCGGCGCCGCCGGAACGGGTTTGCCCCTCCTCGGTCCTGCAGAGCCTGCGGCGCGATCCGTCGCTGCGGCTCACCGAGACCGGACGAACGGTGCTGCGCTGGCTCGACGCCAGTCCGCGCACGCCGACGCAATCGCTCGATCTGGCCGACCGCATCCCGGAACACTGCCTGAATCTCGTGCTCGATATGGCCCGGCAGAACGCGGCGAACTGGCAGGACTTCGCGACCCGAATCGGCGATCGGCTGCACAGTAAATGACGACGGATTCTACCTCGGGAGACGGTGCGTGACTTGCGAATCGGATTAATTTGCAGGTCGCGCACCGCCGAGTCCCCGGCACCGCGATTCACCCCGCCGACGCTGCCGAGCGTCGGCGTTTTTTCGGCCCGGAGCAGACCGTGCGGCACTGGGGCGAGTCGATCGCGGTGCCGAAGGTCGGTGGGCGAGCATCGCTCGGGTGACGTCCGGGTGGTGCCGGCAGCGCTCGGCGGCGGCACAATTCGTCGCAGTTGCGCCGAAAGCCGGGTTGCCCGAGCGCACGTGCGGGATACTTCGCCGGATTAGCGCAGCGGGCTAATTAATTAACCCGTGATACGAACTCCCCAGTATCTCCCCAGTCGAAAATAACGCCCGCGGTGTGTTTCTACTTGGATATGAAACACCCACATCGAAGGGCGGCTCGCTTCACCGCTACCGCGGTGTTCGTTTTAGCGGCAACGGCTTTCACGACCAGCTCCGGTGCCCTCGCCCAGCCAACGACAACCACACCGCCGGCAACCCCTTCGACGTCGGCGCCGACCACCACGCCGACCGGTTCCTCGACCACCACGTCGACCGATCCGTCTACGTCGCCGACCGACGCCTCGCCGACCACCACGTCTGCCGATCCGTCGACGACCTTCTACCCGTCGGCCGAACCGACGACGTCGGCGCCGACCACGCCGCCGTCGCCGACCACCTCGACGACCACCACCCCGCCGACCGCGACGACCGTCGTGCCGACGTCGCCGACCACGCCGGGCATTCTCGAGCTCCCCACCCTGCCGAAGAATCCGTTCACCGATCCCGACGGGATCATCGCGCAGGTCATCTTCAAGAACCCGCTGCCGAAGCCGTCGGGCACCCCGTCCGAGGCCCCAGCGATCGCGCAGGCGCAAGCGCAGACCGTGCAGCAGGCCTTCGGCGCCGAATCGGTCGGCAGCCTCGTGGTGGACAAGGCATTTCAGGCGGGGCAGGGCGCCACGGTCCGGCTGCGGCAACAGATCGACTCGGTGCCGGTGTTCGGCGCGACGGTCGCGCAGTCGCTGGCCGCCGACGGCTCGCTCACCTCGGCCAGTGGCGCACTGTCACACAAGGTCGAGGGCAAGTATCCGGCCGGCGTGCGTACGCCGCCCGCCGCGGTCGCCGCCACCGCGCTGCGCACGCTGGCCACCGAGACCAAGCAGTCGAGGGACAAGTTCGCGGTCGGCGCGACGGTCGCCATGTGGTACGACCCGAAACTCGCGGCCGGGAGCACCGCGGCGGGCGGGGCGGTCCCGGCCTACAAGGTCACGGTCAAAAGCGCAGGCGCACAGGGTAAGCAACCCGTGCAGTGGGTCGTGTTCGTGGACGCCAACAACACCGGACGCGTGCTGGACGGCTGGCGCGAATCCGAGCATCCCGAGCGCGACGTGTGCGATTCGGGTCGTACGCCGGCCGACCCCGACGGCAGGCCGGAAACGCTGTCGGCGCGCTGCCGCCGCTGAACGTGTGCCGCCCGGCGGCGCACTGATTTACGGGAATCGGACGGCGGTGTGCGCCGTCCGAATTCCCGGCAATACCTGCGGGATGCCGAGTTGGCATCGCCCGCAGTCGATGACAGATCCGCTCGGGCTTCGACACGTGCGCGCGACCCAGCTCGGTCCCGGATCGCCTACCACAGAGGTTGTGCACCATGCGAATTCAGAAATGGTCTGACAGAGGCAATCCGATTCCCGTCGCGCTCAGAGCCCGGCCGGTCGCGGTGTCGGCGTTGGCCCTAGCGTTGAGCCTCACGGCCGGGGTGGCCGCGGTCGCTGCCGCACCGCCGGATTCGCCGAACGGGGCGGCGGCCAGTGCGGCCGATCCGACGCCGGGTTCCGACGGACTCGGCGACCCGTACTACCCGAAGGACGGCAACGGCGGCTACGACGCGATCCACTACGACGTCGCCATCGACTACAACCCGCCGACGCACAACCTCAAGGGCAAGGCCACCATCACGGCCAATGCCACACAGAACCTTTCGGCGTTCAACCTTGACTACGCCGGGCCCGCGGTGAGTGCGGTGGCCGTCAACGGTCAGACCGCCACCTTCCGCAAGACCGGCGAGCACGAGCTCGTGGTGACGCCCAAAGCGGCGCTGCCGCAGGGGCAACCGTTCACCGTCGTGGTCGACTACGCGGGCACGGTGCCCAACACCAACGGCAACGGCTGGACCTACTCGCCGTCCGGCGGCGCCTTCGCCGCGGGCGAACCGCATTCCGCGACAACGTGGTACCCGCTCAACGACACCCCGCTGGACAAGGTCACCTTCACCGTGAAGGCCACCGTGCCGACCGGCTGGGACGTGGCGTCGAACGGCGTGCGCGCGTCGGACGTGCCGGCGGGCACGGGCAAGCACACCGTCACCTGGGAGGCGAAGGATCCGATCATCGGGTACCTGACGACGATCGCGATCGACAAGTTCACCCGGCTGAATCAGCGCGCCGGGAATACGCCGCTGGAGAGTTTCTTCGCGCCGGGCGGTGCGCAGCAGAAGAAGGACCTGGAAAAGAAGCTGCCGGGCGTGCTCGCGTTCGAGGAGGGGCTGTACGGTCCCTATCCGCTCGAGGCCGGCGGCGGCATCTATGTCGACACCAACCTGCAATTCTCGCTCGAAACGCAGACCCGGCCCATCTACGCGCCGTGGACGGACCTCAACACGCTGATCCACGAGAACGCCCACCAGTGGTGGGGCGATTCGGTGTCGGTCAAGGATTGGCGCGATGTCTGCCTGAACGAATGCTTCGCCAGCTACACCGCCGACATCCTGTACCCCGAGCGGGTCAATCACCAGAACGCCGATCAGATCTATCGCCGGGCCCTCGCCAGCGCCGATCAGCAGGGCGTCTGGTCCACTCCGCTCTACGATCCCGGTAAGGGCAACGAATTCACCGTGGTCTACAGCCGCGGGCCGCTGTTCCTGCACGCCCTGCGCCGCTACATCGGTGATGACGTCTTCTTCGCCGCGGTCAAGGATTTCGCGCAGGGGCACAAGGGCGGGAACGCGTCGATTCCGGAGTTCCGGCAGTTCGTCCAGTCCCGCACCAGCAAGAACCTGAACGGTTTCTTCGATGCCTGGTTGAACGGGCGGAAGCGGCCGGCGAGCGAGTACCTGTACCCGGGCAGCCTCAACAACCAGGGGCTGCAAGAGGCTCCCGAGGCGCCGGGCACCGATGCTTGGCCGTTCGGCCGCGGAGATCGGAAATGACGCCGGTCTCCATGAGACCTGAGTTACCGCAGCGCATCCGGACCTTTGTCGCAGCGGCCGCCCTCGCCCCGTTCATCGTGGGTGTGCTGCACGCGATGCCGGAGTCGGATGCGCGCGGGCATGTTTCGTCGCCGCACAGTCGACCGGCGAAATGTGCGCAGGTGAATCCGATCGAATCCCGGCCGCCGCGGGCGGAAGGGGGAGCGGGACAGCGTAATTGCGGTGTCGGGCACTGGGCCGACCCCGGTAACGGCGCAGTCACTCCGGCGGGGACGAAGGGTGTCTTCAAGAAGAAACCCTCCTATCTGGAGGCTTGACGATATCCGCTGGGCCGCTGCGTGTTTCGCGCAGCGGCTCGGCGTCGTGTGCGCGCCGTTCGAGCGGCGTCGCCGAACCCGCAGAGACAGCCGGACCGCGGCAGGTATCGAGGACCGCACTGCTGCGAGTCCGACGATGAGATGTCGAGGCAGCGCGCTGACGGCAGCGGCTGCCGGCGAATACCATCGGCCGTCGCGGTCAGTTCGGCGAGGGGTGTCGGCTTGGCCGGATCTGCCGCTGTCATCGCCGGGCGTGGGCGTGCGGGCGCCTCGGGGTTGACCTTCGAGCTACCGTGGGGTGGCATCTCGGTCGTTCTACCCACGTTGGAGGTTCCTTGCGCACCCTCGCTCGCGTACTGCTCGTGCTGCTGGTTCTCGCCGGTGGGTCGGCCGCGGCGGTGCCAGCTGCGCTCGCCGAGCCCACGGTGCCGCCGGTGACCATCGATGGCGTCACCCTGGAGAAGATCGACGCGGCGCTGGCGGTGCGCAACGGTGCGCCGGCCGGGCGGAGCAAAGGCGAGTTGCTCGAGCTGGTGTCGCGGCAGTTCCTCGGTACGCCCTACGGCGCCGATATGCTGATCGGGTCCGCGACGCAGCGCGAACAGCTCGTCGTCGACCTCCGCCGGGTGGATTGCTTCACCTATCTCGATTACGTCGAGGCGCTCAGTCGCTCCGCCGACAAGGAGCAGTTCCTCTCGAATCTGGTCGACACGCGCTACACCGGCGGGCAGGTCGACTTTCTGCGACGCAAGCACTTCTTCAGTGACTGGGTGAGTACGCCGAGAATCGCCGCCACCGACGTCACCGGCGCGGTGAGCACCGGCGCGATGACCGTCGCCAAGCGGCTCAACGCCAAGGGCGACGGCGGCACATATCTGCCCGGGTTGCCGGTGGTCGATCGCGCCATCACCCACATTCCCAGCGCCGCCGTGAATGACAGCGTGATCGCCGGCCTCCGCACCGGCGACTACATCGGCGCGTCCAGCGACGAGCCAGGATTGGACGTCACCCACGTCGGCATCTTCATCATGACCCCGAACGGGCCGATGTTCCGCAACGCCTCCTCCCTCGCCGCGAACAATGAGGTGGTCGACTCACCTTTCCTGGACTACGTCCACACGGTCCCCGGCATAGTGGTATACCGCCCGCAGTAGTGCCCGAGGTGGTAATCCGCTGTGCTGTGCCAGAATCCACGGATGGGTACGACCGTGATTCGGCCGGCGGGGGACGACGACCTCGGCGGTGTTGCTCGGCTTCGGTGGGAATGGCTCTTGGAAAACCAAGGGAGTCCCGCGACTTCGTACGAGGAGTTCGCTTCGGCGTTCGTGGGCTGGGCGCAGGCGAACCGGTCTTCGCATCGGTGTCTGATCATGGTCGAGAACGATGTCGTCATCGGGATGGCGTGGCTGGCGATTATTCGACGTGTACCGACTCCGAGTACGTTGCAACGTATTTCAGGTGATCTGCAGAGCATGTACGTGGTGCCGGCGCGGCGGGGTGCCGGGCTCGGCGGTCAGCTGATCGACGCCGTTGTCGATCTTGCCGGCCGACTGGGCGTCAAACACCTGACCGTGCACTCGAGCGCCAAGGCGATCAGCGCGTATGCCCGGCATGGCTTTTCGACATCGCCGGATCTGTTGTGCGCCGAACCGGTTGTGTAGCAAGCAGGTTCGTGCGTTACGGGTCCGGGGTGGGGTCGTCCGGGGGTCTGCCGTGCTCGGCGGGCGCTGTAGAAGGCGACGATTGCGGCGAGGCCGGCGAGGATCGCGTCGACGGGTAGGTAGCTGGTCAGGGTGCCGGGGATCTCGAAGGACAGGCGGGCCATGGCCAGGCCCACGGCGATCATGATGAGGACGGTTGTCTCGAGCATTCGAGTGTCCGCTTGAAGAAGCTGACCAGCGCTGCGGTCGTCTCGGCGGGACGCTCGAGATTGGGCAGGTGAGCTGCTCCGGGAAGTTCCAGGTGGCGGGCGTTCGTGAGGAGGGTGGGGAGTCGAGCGGCGAACTGGCGGAAGTCCGGCAGGTCCAGTTCGCCGGAGACGGCTAGGGTCGGTGCGCCGATCGAGGACAGGTCGAATTCGGTTCTGGTTCGGCCGGGAGCGTCGGCGGCGGCCAGTTGGAGCTCGAAGGCCTGGTGCTGCATGTGCCGCACAGCCGCTTGTATTTTCGCGTCAGCGGTAGGACTGAGCCAAGTGGCTACGTTCAGTTCCACTGCGCTCTCGATATCGCCGGCTTCCAGAAGGGCGTCCTCGCGCGTATCGAACTCTTGTAAAACGGCGCTGGGACTGTGCTGGGGCGCGGCGGAGCACAGTAACGCCAGGGCCGTGGTGCGTTGGGGCCAGCGGGCGGCGAATTCCAGAGCGATTCTGCCGCCGTAGGAGGAACCGATGAATGCAGCTTGTTCGATGTCGAGATCATCCAAGAGGCCGAAGACGTCCTCGGCGTCGTTGTACGGACGGGGCGGCACCGGAGCGTCGCCGAAACCGCGGAAGTCGCAGCGCACCAATCGATATCCGGCACCGACCAGAGTGGCCCACTGAGGGTCCCACATCCGCCGGTCGCATACCCCCGCGTGCAGGAGGACGATAGACGGGCCAGCACCTGCCACATCATGGGGGAGGGTCATTACTCGGACGCTAGTCGGCGCCTGCTACCTGCGCATTCGAATATCGCAACAGGTGACCGCCATCCACATCGCGGTCTGCTGGATCCCGGGTGGCGACCGTGTGCATCGCCTTGGTGGTCCCAGGCGGCGGGCCAGTGGTCACTACTGCTGTGTAGCGCCAAAGGCCCGATCAGGCGCCGCTGGAACGCCACCAATCCACCTGAGCCACAGCCAATGCCCGAATGATGCGGCCCGCGATCGTCAACGGGACATGGTGGAGTCAAAGTGCGAGTAATGGCTCTGTCATGTCCCGCTCGGGGGAGTAGTGAGCGCCGAACGGGACGTGCGGGGGCTAGTGGCCGGGAGCGGCCCGTCGTCAGGTGTCACGCGCGGTCGGGGGGCGGTGGGCTGGCGGGTATGGCCAGGGAATCCGGAGTGGGGCTCGCTCAGGTCCCTCTCGGAGGCGAGGACGACTCTGGGCGGGACGTGGCGGCGGCAACGTGTGAGTGGCTCTGGTCTCATGTCCCGTTCGGCGACGGGGGTGGGGCTGACATCGTGGTGGCGGAGGGTGAGTGGCGGGGGTGGCATGTTCCGGTCGGTGGGGTGCTGAATATCGAATGGGATGTTGCGGCGGTCATGGGCGAGTGGGGCGCCGTTAGGTTCCGTTTGGTATCGGGGGGGGTGGGCTGGCGGGTATGGCCAGGGACACGGGAGTGGGGCTCGCTCAGGTCCCTCTCGGAGGCGAGGACGACTCTGGGCGGGACGTGGCGGCGGCAACGTGTGAGTGGCTCTGGTCTCATGTCCCGTTCGGAGACGAGGGTGGGGCTGAAGGGGACATCTTGGTGGGGGAGGTCGAGTGGGGGCGTTGTCATGTTCCGGTCGGTGGGATGCTGGATATCGGATGGGATGTTGCGGCGGTCGTGTGTGAGTGGGGGTGCTGTTATGTTCCGTTTGGTATCGGGGGTGCTGCTCTGGGGCGATGTCGGTCGGGATGTTCCTATCGCCTTCACAGCAGTTAGCTGAGGATTTGGTCTAGCCAGGCATCCTGGTTGTCGGCTAACCGGGTGTTGAGCGGTAGTGCTGAGAAGCGGCAGGCGAAGGTCAGGCCGTGGTCGTCGCCGTCGACCTGGTGTATCCAGGCATCTGCGGTGGCTGTCGAGGCATGAAGGTGGAAATAGGTGGTCCGGCGGGGCTGATGGGTCAGCGGGTGTGGCCGGTTTTCCACTGCGATCTGGTTGACCACGTAGACATCGAGCAGCCCGGTCTCTTCGGCCACCTCGCGCAGGACCGCTCGTTCGAGGTCCTCGCCTGGGCGGACACCGCCGGCCGGAATCTGGGTTCCTGCCTCGGGCATGCCGACATGGTCGAAGACAAGGAGTTCGGGGAGTGTGCGGCACCGAATAACGTAGGCGGCCACTCGGATTCTCGGTTGCTCCACTTCAACATCGTGCCCGACTTCGACCATTCGAAGTTCCGCCTGTTCTCTGAGCTCAGGCGTTAGCTGTGGTTGGGGCGGGATGGGTTTCGTGGTGGAGGCGAAGTGGGTGAAGGCTCTGTTGTGCCCCAGTGAGGAGCGAGTGGGGCCGTTTGCCGGGGGCTTTGGCTGAGGGACGGATGGGTCGGTGGCCGAGTGGTCAGGGCCGGGCGGTCGGATGGGTTTCGGGGTGGAGGCTCTGTTATATGCCAGTAGGAGCGAGGCTAAGTCGTTTGCGCGGGAGCTTTGGCTATGGGGCGGGTGGGGTCGGTGGCCGGATGGTGGGGGCCGGTTGGGGTGGGATGGGTTTCGTGGTGGGGGCCGGTGGTTTCTGTTGGGGGGCTGGGGCGGCTGGTGGTTGTTTGGGGGCTGGTTCGGTTGTCTTGGGGGCGGGCGCCGGTGGTGGAGGTGGGGCGGCGGGCTGTTGTTTGGGGGTGGTCGGGGTGGCTTGTTGGTTGGGGGCGGGAGGCGGGGAGGGTTGCTTAGGCGCAGGCGCAGGCGCAGGCGCTGGGGCCGGCGCGGGTGCTGTGCCTGGTGCGGGGGGAGGTGGGGTGGCTGGTTGTTTGGATGCGGGGGTGGTTGGGATGGGCGTGGTTGGTTGTTGTTTGGGGGCGGGTGCCGGGGTGGTTGAGGGTGGCGCGGCTGGTTGTTGGGCCGGTGGGTTCGGCGTCGTCGCTTGGGTCGATGGTTTAGGTGCGGGTGCGGGTGCGGGTGCGGGTGTGGTTGTGGTGGTGGGGTTTTGGGGTGGCTTCTGTTCGGTTGTCTTGGGGGCGGGAGCTACTGGTGGCTGGGCCTGGGGCGACGGGGTGGCCGGAGTCGGTGATGGCGTGGTTGCGGGAGATGGTGGTTTGGCTGGGGCTGTGGTGGTGGGGTTTTGGGGTGGCTTCTGTTCGGTTGTCTTGGGGGCGGGAGCCACTGGCGGCTGGGCCTGGGGTGAGGAGGTGGCCTGGGCCGGAGCCGGTGGTGGTGTGCTGGCCGACGGCGAGGTGGTTGATGGCGGCGTGGTAGTTGTCGACGGCGTGGCGGTTGACGTTGTGGTGGGAGGAGGGGTGGTCGAGGTGGGTGGGGTTGTCGTGGTGGGGGTTTGGGGGGTTGTGGTCGGTTGCACCGTGGGAATGCCGGGAAGTGAGGGTGGGCAGAAGACGCCGCAGGGGATCGGGGCTCGGCCGGGGATGTTGATCATCACCTGGATTCTGAGTTCCAGTGTGCCCGTCGGATTTTGCGGGTCCGGGGTGGTGGGCGCCGTGGTTGTCGGATCGATGGCCGGGTCCGGGGCGGGGGCATCGGGGGCGGGGGGTGCGGCGGGGTCGGCGAGGGTAGCCGTCTCGCCGACGCTCATGCTCGAACCCGCTCCGTCCGGCATGCCGCCGCTGGGGGTGCTGTCGGGGATGGGGGCGAGCTCGCCTTGCTGGGGCGCGCCGCCGGTCTTGTAGGCGTTGGACCAGCTGAGCACCTTCGACGCGTAGTCGAGCGAATTGTTGTAGCGCAGGACGGCGCGGATCTCCTGTTTCGGATCGCGCATGTCGAGATTGCCGGAGCACAGGTACTTACCCGCGCCGAGCACGGCGTCGAAGATGTTGTTGGGGTCGGTCTTACGATCGCCGTTGCCGTCCGCGGCATACAGCGTCCAGGTGCCGGGCAGGAACTGCATCGGTCCGACGGCGCGCACATAACCGCCGTCGGCGGCCTTGATGATCTCGTTGCCGGGCAGGGTGCCGTCCAGCGCCGGGCCGTAGATGATGCCGCGGGTGGTCCCGTCGGCGTCGGTGCGCCCGTTGCCCGCATGATTGGACTCGATCTTGCCGATGCCGGCCAGCAGGTGCCACGGCATCCCGCAATTCGGCGTCGACGACTGCAGCGACAGCTCGGCATTGCGATAGGCGGCGAGCGCGACCTCCGGGATGCCCCGGGTCGGCACGTTGGGCAGCGCGACATCGTGCAGGGGAACGGTCACGTCCCCCGAGGCGCCCGGATCACCGGGCGGATCCGCTTGCAGCCGTAGCGATTCACTGGACGTCGGCACCGCGCTCGCCGATTGATCGGCCACCTGATCATTAGGTGTAATCGCCGACGCCAGTACGCCGTCGGGCACATGTTTGCTCGCGACCGAGCCGGAAATCAACAATCCGGCGAATACGAGTGCGGATGCGGTAACAGGTCCGGAAATTCGCATCGGCCCACCAATTCCTTCATCGACGTCGATGGCGAACTGCAGCGTTTCGCCACGTTTTTCGATCTCGCGCCGACGAATCGTCCACCGCGACATCTATTTCTCACCCCCACCCGCCGATCGACGCGCGGACGAGCATGAGACCTGTTGTACGAGTGGATGTCACAGCGCAACGGCCGACCACCCGCCGTCAAGTTCCGAACAACCGGCGCAAGCATGACACGAAAGGACCCGCTCGGGATCCCCAGTAGAAGTGGGGAATTCGACACAGCCATGTGCCGCCCGCCGCGGCGATCGGATAAATAACCGCATATCCCCAGTTGAGAAGGTCCCCACTCATATCTTGCACGCTGATCCATACTTCTGGATGCCCCCTAAAGTTGTACCGGAGGTACGCTATGCGAAAGTTTCTATACCCCTTGGCATTCGGCGCCGCCGTGGCTTTGACCACGCTGGTGTTACCGGGCCAATCCGGTTACGCCGCCGATAATCCGCAAACAACCGAGCGCGCTGTCACCGATATCGTGCCGGTTCCCGTGGAAGCCAAGGCCGATCCCGGCGCGAACTTCACCCTGACCGCTGCCACGGTGATCCGCGCCGAACACCAGGCGAAGGAGGTCGGGGAATACCTCGGCGGGCTGCTCCGGCCCGCCACGGGCTTCCGGCTGCCGGTGGTGGATCGATACGACCGGGCCAAGCCGGGCATCACCCTGGAGCTCGGCGACGCGGGTCATCGAGTCGGTGACCAGGGCTACCAGCTCACCGTGGCCAAATCCGGGGTCACCCTGAAGGCGAACACCACCGACGGACTGTTCGGCGGCGTACAGTCGCTGCGCCAGCTGTTCCCGGCGGCGATCAACAAAACGTCGGTGCAGAAACAAGATTGGGTCGTTTCGGGCGGCAAGGTCGTCGACTATCCGCGCTTCCGCCAGCGTGGCGCGATGCTCGACGTGGCCCGCCACTTCTTCAAGCCCGACCAGGTCAAGCGCTACATCGACCAGATCGCGCAGTACAAGGTCAACACCCTGCACCTGCACCTGACCGACGATCAGGGCTGGCGCATCGAGATCAAGAGCTGGCCGAAGCTGGCCGAGATCGGCGGCCTGACCGCGGTCGGCGGGGATCCGGGTGGTTACTACACCCAGGATCAGTACAAGGACATCGTCAAATACGCCGCGTCCCGGCATATCACGATCGTTCCCGAGGTCGACATGCCCGGCCACACCAATGCCGCGCAGGCGTCGTACGGCGAATTGAATTGCGACGGAAAGCCCGTGCCGCCGCGCACGGACATCGAGGTCGGCTACAGCTCGCTGTGCATCGGCAACCCGATCACCTACAAGTTCGTCGAGGACGTCATCCGCGAACTGTCGGCGATGACCCCCGGCAAGTACATCAATATCGGTGGTGACGAGGCCCATTCGACCTCACCGGCGGATTACCAGACCTTCTACCAGAAGGTGACGCCGATGCTGGCCACCTACGACAAGAAGGCGACCGGCTGGCACAACATCGTCGTGACCAACCCGCCCACGTCGGCCATCCCGCAGTACTGGGATCCCGCCAACACCAATGCCGATGTCGTGGCAGCGGCCAAGCGCGGCAACAAGATCCTGATGTCGCCGGCCAACAAGGCGTACCTGGATATGCAGTACAACAAGGATTCACCGCTCGGTCTGCACTGGGCCGGCTACGTCGAGGTGCAGGACTCCTACAACTGGGATCCGGCCACCTTCCTGCAGGGCCTCACGGAGAACCAGCTGGCCGGCGTCGAGGCGCCGCTGTGGTCGGAGACCCTGCGGACCAGCGCCGACATCGAATACATGGCCTTCCCTCGGCTGGCGGGCATCGCCGAGATCGGCTGGTCGCCGCAGGCGACGCACAACTGGGACAGGTATCGGGCACGGCTGGCCAAGCAGGGCCCGATCTGGACCGCGCAGGGCATCAATTTCTATCGCTCACCGCAGGTGGACTGGAAATAGCTGACGCTGCGCAATAATCCGGAGGTCACTTCGGAAATCGAATAACCACCGCAGGTTCGGTGTGTCCGAATAACAGGATCGTCCCCCAACGCGATCCGGAAGGAGTCCGAGGTGTCGCCTTACAGAAAAACTCTGATCGCTTCATTCGCACTACTGACCGGGCTGGGGGCGTTTCTCACCCCGGCGACTGCCGTGGCCCAACCCGCGGCCGCGGCAGTCGACACCGACGGTGACGGATTGCCCGACGTGTGGGAAACCAACGGATACGACGCCAACGGCGACGGCAAGATCGACGTCGATCTGCCCAAGATGGGCGCGAATCCGAAGCACAAGGACCTGTTCGTCGAGATGGACTACATGAACGGGCGGCTGCCGACCGCCGCGGCGCTCGACCGGATCGTCGGGGTCTTCGCCGATTCCCCGGTGACCAACCCGGACGGCCGCAACGGCATCACCATCCATCTGGACGCGGGCAATGCCAGGGGCGCCAAATATGATCTCGGCGGCGGCAATCAGGTGCCCTACGACAGCAACCTGTCCCCGGTGGACGATCAGGTCGCGGCGATCAAGCGAACCAACTTCGCCTCCGCCCGTTCGCACATCTTCCACTACATGATCTGGGCCGACTCCTACGACAATGGTTGCAGCAGCGGCATTTCGCTGGGTATTCCGGCGGACACCTTCATCGTCGCGCTCGGCCCGCAGTGCAACTGGAACCCGGGCGACAACGGCAACGTCGGCACGTTCATCCACGAGCTTGGACACAACCTCGGCCTGAAACACGGTGGCACCGACCACGTCAACTACAAGCCGAACTACCTGAGCGTGATGAACTACAGCTTCCAGTTCAACGGTGTGCCGAAGGTCGACGGCAGTGCGAACTTCGGTTACTCCAGCGTGAATCCGCCTGCGCTGAACGAGAATTCGTTGCAGGAGCGGCAGGGCCTCGGTGCGGTCGCCGCCGGGTGGCGGACGGACTACTTCTGCCCGGACAACACCCGCAGGCGCACCCCGGGATCGGCGGACCAGCCGATCGACTGGAACTGCAACGGCTCCATCCAGACCGGCACGATACGGACCAGTGTCAACAACGACCGGAACTACGGCACCCTGCAAGCCCAGAACAATTGGGCCTCAGTGGTATTCGACGGGGGCAACGTCGGACCGGTCGGTGTCGAATCCCGGCAGCTGCCGGAGCGGTCGCCGGAGGAGATGACCAAGGCGGAGTTCGACCGGCTGCAATCCAGCCTGCACGAATAACGTTCGACGCCTGAACGATTCCGGCGGTGCATCCTTCACCGGAAGGAGCACCGCCGGAAATCGTTATGCCAGAGGAAAATCTACCGGTTGACCGGTTCCCGGTCGCGGTTCTTCGCGAACATCGCGATCACCGCGGTGAGTACCGCGCCGACCACGCCGCCGCCCGCCACCTGACCGATGACCTGCCCGAGATCGAGGCCGGAGCCGGTCGCCGCCTGGATGATCGCGCCGGTGACGCCGCCGCCGACCGCGCCCGCGGCGCTATTTCCGACCAGGCCGAAGCCCTTGCCCGCACCGGCGATGTTCCCGCCGACCAGTCCACCTAGTACGCCCAATAGCCATTCCATTGTCGTTCCTTTCGAGTGGTCGTCCGTTGTCTAGCCGCGAGTGCGCGGTGCGTCGCGGTGCATCTCGTGTGCGCCCGCGACGGTCGCGGAACCACGCTGTGCCGCGGCCGAGGCGGCGGTGGCGTCACCACGCGGCGCCGTGCGGGTGGCCGGCGTGACCGGGCCCCGGGCCGAGTGGGCCGGATCCGACCGGCGACGGCCGATCATGGCGAGCAGCCCGCCGACGACGGCCGTGATGGCCAAGCCGATCGGAATGCCCCACCACCGGTTGATCCCGGAGCCGCTGGAGTCGTCGGTGGCCTCGGTGCCGGGGTTCGGCACCGGGTTCGGCACCGCGACGTCGGGCGCGTTCGCCCGGAATCCCGGTAGGGTCGCGGCTAGTTCCGGCGGCATGGTCGCCAGTCCCTCGCGCTCGGACCACTTGATCTCGGTGCCCGCCGGTCCCTCGAAGTTCGCGGTCGCGACGCCGTTGTCGACGGTCATGTCCGAGCGCGGGTAGCCGAACGGGCCGGTGATGCCGCCGCTTTCACGCCATGCGTCGAGCACCTTGCCCTTGATCGCCCAGGCGCCCAGCTCCGGCTTCCAGTAGATCGCGGCGCCGCCGGACTCGGCGAAGTCGTTGAAGCGGCCGACGCCGTCGCCCGCGGCAGTCTCGTCGTTGGTGGGGAAGCGCAGCGGTCCGCTCGGCCCGCCGAGGGACTTGTACTTCACCAGGATCTCGCCGTACACCGCCTTCGCCCCGGTATCCGGGGAGAAGTAGATGACGCCGCCCTGGTAGGCGCGTTCGGCGCCGCCGGCCACCTCGGTGGCGGGGCCGAGCGGGGCGCCGAGGAACGATCCGGCCCCGCCGAACTCGTTGTAGTGCGCGTCGATCGCGTTGGTGGCCTCCGCGGACGGGTCCGCCACCGCCGCCGGTGCCGTGGCCAGCAGGCCGGACGCGAGCAGGGCCACCGCGTTGACCGCGAGGGTGGTGCGGCGCCGGGTCTTTCCTCGATGGATATCCAACAGTTCAGGCATGATCTCCTCGATTCGTCAGGCGATGCGCGAGCCGCACAGGTGAGGGTCGCGCTCGATACAGGCGCGGTCGATCAGCTACAGGCGGGCAATTCCCCGGTTTCCGCGAGATCAAACACTGATTCTGCTGGAAATACCTGGTCGGCGGGCGTGGCGGCGGGAGATCCGCGAGGCGGGTGCCGGTAGATCAGCTATTCGTGCGCCGAGGCGGGCTCTGTCGGACGTTCGGGGGATACCCCGCCTGCTCGGCGGGGGTCAGCATTGCAGGATGACAGGGATGCGGACGAAATGTTCCCCTTATCCGGCGGCCGGAATTCAACTCGCGGAAATCTCGAATCCCGCACGGGGAGTGTGACTTCAGATGGATATCGTGGTCGTGATGGTCACGCTGGCGGTCGGCGCGATCGTGGTCTGGGGCGCGATCAATGTCTGGACCGAGGACACCTACAAGCGGAACAATTCGGACACCACGCCGTGCGGACTTCGCGGTGACGACGACGAGAGCGGCCGATAACGCGCGCTGAGTGGGTCGCCTCGAGGAATGCGGCCGGCCGCGACTAAAGGTCTGCTAAATTGGCGTTACCGGCGGTACCGGGTTAATTGAACCTCGAACGGCCGGGCGGTACCAAACATCGTCGTTGGGAGTTGCCGTGACCGGAGCGGGCACCGTCGCCGCGTTCGACCGCACGACCCGCCGGGTCAGCACCATCGAGCGCCTGCTCGCGGATGCGATCGCGTTGGTCGGCGGCTTCTCCACCCAATCACCGGTCTATGCCGTGCTGCCGAGTTCGCTGGTCGATGCGGACTTCGTGCCTGCGGCCGAGCTGAACGTGCGGCTGTTCTTCCGGTTCTGGCTCGACGGCAACCAGCCGACCGAGGAAGACACCCGGCCGCTGGTCGATCGCGCCGTGTCGCTGCTGCACGACGGGATGCCGCTGGAGGAGGTGCTGGGCAACTATCGGGCAGGCGTCGATTTCCTCTGGTCCCAGCTGCCGAAGACGGCGTCCCCGGCCGGTCGGGCGGCGCTCGCGGAGATCGGCAGGCCGCTGTCGGAGTACCTCTCGCTGATGACCGCCCGTATCGCGGTGGCCTGTGTCGAAGACGCCCGGCGCCGCCCGTCCGACGAGCTCGAACGCCGGCGCGGGATCGTCGACGCCCTGCTGGCCGGGCGCGATCCGGGCGACTGGCTCGATGATCCGGCGGTGCCGGTCGCGGACGCGTTCGTGGTCGCGGTGATCCGTCCCGGCGACCCGGGGCCCGGCACGCTGACCGATCTGCGGCACCGGATCCACGACCTTCCCGGCGCCTTCCTGCGCCGCGATATCCGCGGCTGGACGGCCCTGATTCCGATCGATTCGCGGGACGACAGCGCGGCGGTCATCGAGAACCTGTCGGCCCGCCTGGCGCCCGGAATCGGCACGGGCGCATCGCCTTTGCTGTGGATCGGGGTATCGCCCGCGGCGACCCGCGCGGCCATCCCGGAGTCCTTCGCGGAGGCCCGGGTCGTCGCCGAGCTCGGACGCTGTCTGTCCCGCAGCGAGATGATCTGCCGCAGACAGGACCTGCGGCTGGAGTACGCGGTGGCGGTCGACGGATCGGTGCGCAAGGAACTGGCCTCGGTGCTGGAGCCGCTCGCGGATCAGCCGGTCCTGGCGGAGACGCTCGGTGTGTTCTTCACGCACGAGTGCAACCAGAATGCCGCGGCCCGGCTGCTGTTCGTGCATCGCAACACCATCACCTATCGACTGGCGCGGATCGCCGAACTCACCGGATACGACCCGCAGCGCCCCACCGAAGCGATGACCCTGTCGGCCGCGCGGACCGCGCAACTACTGGAGGCGAAGGCGTTTTCGGCCTGATTCGCGCTCGCGGGGCCGAATTCTATGGATGTGCACAACTGTCCGGGACGGGAGTCTGTCTGTTTGCCGATAGCGGGGGTCTCGCGCGCCGGGTGTACTGACACGAGTTCGGTCGTCGCATGGCGCCGATCACAGTTGACGAGATGAGGGTGCATGTTCGGGGAGAGATTCACCTGGGCGGCGGTGCCATTGACGGCACTCTGCCTGGCCGTGTCCAGCGCCGGTATCGCGGCGGGCGATCCGTATCCGACGTTCCCTCCGGATCAGAATCAATTGCCGCAGCTGCCTGCCGAGCCGCAGATCTACGACATGTTGCCGATTCCGGTGCCCGCGGAGGATCCGTGGTACGCCGATCCGGACGATCTGGCGTCCTACGCGCCGGGGCAGATCATTCGATCGCGCACCGTGCAGACCCGGATACTCGGCATCCCGTTCCCGGTGGACACCAAGCAACTGTTGTTCCGCAGCAACGACATTCACGACAACCCGATCGCCACCGCGACCTCGGTGATCACCCCGGGCATTCCGTGGGCCGGCGGGCCGCGGCCGGTGGTCTCCTTCCAGGAGGCGATCGACTCGACCAACTCGGCGTGCAACCCGTCCTACACATTGCAGGTCGGCACCATGAAGGAAGCCGCGCTGGCGGTGGGGTGGCTGGCGCAGGGCTTCGCGATCAACGTGCCCGACTTCGACGGTAAGTTCAATACCTTCAACACCTTCGACGAGGGCAAGATGGTGCTTGACAGCCTGCGCGCCATGAAAAACGATGCGTCGCTGGGGCTTACGGATTCCGGGATCGCCATGTACGGCTACTCGGGCGGTGGTTCGGGGTCGATCCGCGCCGCGGAAATGCGCGAAAGTTACGCTCCCGACGTCAGATTGCTCGGTACGGCGATCGGTGGGACGCCCGGCGACCTGCGTTTGCAGGCGGAGTACGCGACCAAGCAGCAGCCGGGGCTCACCGGGATCAGCAACTTCACCATGTGGCTCGGTTTCGCCGGGTTGTCGCGGGAGTTCCCCGAGCAGTTCGATGCGGCGAAGCTGCTGAACAAGGAGGGACAGGCGATTCTGGCGGACATGCAGAGTCGCTGCGTCTACACCGTGGCGCTGTCCGGTATGTACCGGCCGATCAGCGACTATTTCAATCCCGGCATGACGTTGGAGAACGCGCCGGGCGTCATGCAGGTGCTGCGGGAACAGAGCCTGGGACAGCACATTCCGGACAGTCCGATCTTCTGGTTCCACGGGATCTGGGACGAGCTGATTCCCGCCTCGGTGGTCCTGCCCGCCGTGAACGACTACTGGAACCGCGGTGCGGACCTGCGGTTCTACACCATGCCCCTGCCCGAACACATCGTCAACGCGGGAGCAGGCTGGCCGCCCGCGGTCGCCTGGATCAGCGCGGTACTGCGTGGTCTCCCGCCGGGGCCGCGATTCAAGGCCGACTTCCAACTGCCCGGCTAGGTTCTGGCCAGACTTTCGGGGGCTCGTGGCCGATTCGTCGACCACTTAGCATCACCTTGTCGATCCGCCGTGATAACGGCACAAACTTGGTGAGGATTACCCGTGGTTTCGCTGCAACGCACTATCCGATTGGGCGCGACGGCCGGCGTCATGATGGCGCTGGCCGTCGCGGCCGGGTGCTCCGCCGAGCCCGCCTCGGTCGCGGTGCCGCCGACCGCCGCGGCCGGTACGGCCGCCATGCGGCTGGTCGCGGAGCAGAACGCGATTCTGGGCCCGGTCGGCTACGACGGGATCGACCTCGGGATGACCGTGGCGCAGGCCAGGAACAGCGGCAAGATCGCCGAGATCGAAGGCGCCGACGACGTTCTGGGCTGCCGCTCGTTCACCACACGCGCCGGGTGGGGCGGCTACATCAACGAGGGCAAAGTCGTTTCGATCATTCCGCAGACCGTCCCGCGCACTCCGGAGGGGATCACCGAGGGTTCGACGGCCGCCGACGTGCGCGCGACCTACCCGGACCTCCGACTCGGGGTGAACTGGAGTTCGGCGCCGGTGCCGGGCTATCCGGCGAATCGCTACGGATTCATGGGAATTCGCCAGAGCGACTCTGCGGCACCGCAGGTGGTCACGGCACTGTTGCTGTTCGCCGCCGACACGAATGTCTGCCACAACTAGGGGCGCTGATCCGCGCTTATCTTTGTGCCGACCCGACGCCGGTTCCGCAGGGAACCGGCGTCTTGTGCTCTGGGTCTAAAGCGTTGAGCACCAATTGGATTGCGATCGGGTCGGAGGTGATTGCCATGTGTTCGGAGAAGTCCCCGGAGCAGATGTCCTGCAAGGTGATGTTGTCGACGTCTGGGCCGGTGAGGAAACCGGTGGTGTACGGCGTCGCGAATTCGTCGTACTTGGAGGCGATCACGGTGTAGCTGATGCCGGGCTGGGTCTCGCCGCCGCTGTTGAGTTGCGTGATGAACTCCGACGTCGGCAGCTGTTCGGTGCACGACGGGCACACGAGGTCGGTCGCCGGTGGGGCGAGGGTGATCGGTAGACCGAGCAAACCCCAAGTGGTGCCGTGATTGTCGGGCGCCAGGCCGATCAGGGCGTGCACCTTCGAGGCGCCGCCGAGGTTCTTCAGGTAGTACCGCGGCAGCATGCCGCCCTGGGAATGGCCGACGATATCGACCTGCCGCGCACCGGTTGCCGCGAGCACGCGGTCGACGAAGTCCGAGATCTCTTGCGCGGAGGCGCGCATGGGGCCGACGCCGGATACCGCGCCACCCAGGCCGCGGCCGAAGTCGAGCGCGTAGACGCAGTAACCGGCCGCGACGAGCCGCGGTGCCATGGCGAACCAGTTGTCCAGGCGATTCTCGAAGGTGCCGTGGGCCAGGACAATTGGCCGTGGGTGCGCGGCATTCGGTTGGCAGGACCAGTTGTTCGCGCCGGGCGGGGAGGGGATGACGTCCACGTCGGACGAGCCCTGGATCGGTGCGCCGGCGGTGGCGGTCGTGGTCGACAGCAAGGTGAGCGCTAACACGCTCAGTCCGGCCGCGTAAAGTTTTAAACCGCGCACAAAAAGCTCCTCATATCCGGTTCGCCGCGGGCCGAGTCGGTTTCTTGCTGGTAGCGCGGAGCCGAGCCTAGCTCGAGCCGCGTTGACCAGCATCTTGTGCGCGGGGAGCTGCGTCACACCGCGCTGTGGATTGGCCTGGGGCACAAGTTTGCGGGGATGAGCTGGGCATCCGCACATCGTCCGAGGTCGGCGGTGGCAAGCATTCCGCGAATTACTGGCAGCCGTCGAAATGGCAATCGGGGGGGAATTCCGGACACTTTCTTCCGCTTTCCCCAGTTGAAATTCATGGCTTTCCTCGCGTCGTCCGATGTAGGATGCCGGATTTGCTCGAACTTTCCTTGTCGACCGTTCGCGATACCGGCCAGTCGGAATTGATTTACACACCAGAAATAACGTCGCGACACGCATTCGATCGATCGCTAGCATCGTGATTCGTTAGGTCCAGTCACGGCGAATCGACTGTGCTGTCGCCGTGCGGTAGTTCAACGGGGGTGTACACGGCAATGCCACAAAAGGACCGGGTTCAACAGCGGTGCCGAGCTTCGCGGCCGCCGGTCGGCGGTTTCAAACGGGAGCTCTCGCCGGAGGTCAAGGAAGCCGTCAAGGATATTCACAACAGCAGGGACAACTGGCATGGGCCGCTCGATCTGCTCGTCGACTGGCTGGTCGTCGCCGGGGTGGCATTTGCCGTCGTGAGCTGCGACTATCAACCGGTCGCGTATGTGCTCGGCGTGCTCGTCATCGGGGGTAGGCAGCGCGCGCTGCGCAGTCTTATGCACGAGGCAAGCCATCTGAAACTCACTCGGCATGGACCGCTGAACAAGTGGCTCGGCCGGGTCTTCATCGCGTGGCCGATTTTCTCCGGCCTGTCGTCATACACGTGCGCGCATTGCGAGCACCATCGCCACCTGTGGGACGACCGCCGTGACCCGAAATTGCTCGGCTATATGCGCCTCGGATTGGTGAATCCGCGGGACATGAAGCAATTCGTTCGCCGGCACCTGGTGAAGCCGCTACTGCTGGCGCACTTGCCATTTCAGGTAACCGCGGATCTCATCGGCCGGGACGAGGACCGCAGGGAGACGCGTCTTAGAATCCTCTTCCTGCTGGTGGTGTCGGCGGGATTCGTGCTGACCGGTTTCGGCCTCGACTTCCTGCTCCTCTGGGTGGTGCCGTACGCCACCTTCTACCAGGTTTTGCGGTACTGGAGCGATATCGCCGATCACGCCGGTCTGCGCTCGGATAATCCATGGCAGGCGACACGCAGCTGGGACGCGTCCTGGTTGGTTCGGCAATTCCTCGCACCGCACAATTCCAACTGGCACCTGGCCCATCACCTGTACCCGGCGGTGCCGCACTACCGAATCCACCGCCTGCACACAACATTGCAGGCGGCACCGTCCTACCAGCAGGCGCACCACTGTGACGGCTTCCTGTTCACCCGGGGGCAATGTCGTCCCTCGGTGGTGCAGGACGTGCTGCGGCCGGAGCGCTTGGCGCAGATCCGGTCCCGGCACCCCGACGCCTGCGAACACCGTGGCACGGTGATGTCCGACTGTGCCCAGAGCTGCCCGGTGACCTCGCTGCGCCCGGTCGACGCGAGCGAAATCGAATGAGCCTGAGTGTCATCCGGGGCATCGAGCGGCGATCGGGAGTCTGGTCCGGCGGCCTGCTCGCGCTGGGCTCCAGCGTCGCGGTCGGCTCAGCGATCGCCGCGACGACCGCGCTGACCACCTTTCCCATCATGACCGGGCAAGCGGTCAGATACGCCATCGCCGCCGCGCTCATGTTCCTCTGCTTCCGGCGGCAACTCCCTCGGGTCGCCAGGCCGCAGCTCGTCCGCATCGGCGTCCTGGGCGCGACCGGCCTGGCCGGCTTCAACATCTGCCTGGTGCTGGCCCTGCAACGGGTCGACGCCGGGGTGGTCGGCGCGGTCGTCGGCGCGGTGCCCGTGGTGCTGGCACTGTTCGGTCCGGTCATCGCCCGGCGCTCGCCGTCGGCGCGGGCGGTGGTCGCGGCCGCGATCGTCACCACGGGTGCGGTCGTCGTGCAGTGGTCGGGCGCCGCGGACGACCCGGTCGGACTGCTGCTCGCCGCGGGCGCACTCGCGGGTGAATGCGCGTTCTCCCTCGTCGCCATCCCGCTGGTGCGTGAGATCGGCGCGAAGGCCACCGCCACCTACGCCGCGACCGCGGGCGCGGTCCTCTGCGGAATCGTCGCGCTGATCGTCGACCTGCCGACCTTGCGCCTGCCCACGCTGCCGGAATCCGCAGCAATCGCTTACCTGGCCGTGGTCGCCTCCGCCGGAGCATTCCTCCTCTGGTACGCGGCCTTGGACCGCATCCCCGTCGAAACGGCCGGTGCGTTCGCCGGTGTCGTACCCGTCTGCGCGTTGATCACCGGAATGCTGCTCGGCGTCTCCCAAGGTTCCCTCGTCCGTTTCGCAGGCGCCGCAATCGTCGGCGCCGGAGTGGTACTCGCCGCCCGCGGCCCCCGGCAGGCCAAGCCGGTCTCGAACACGGTCACTCCGGCGACGTGATCCCACCGCAGCGCCGGTAGACGTCCGCCACTACACGGACACCTTCCACCTGATCGGCGAAACCGCTGGAATGCGTGGGAGGGGTTGGACAGTGGAGCGGTGCGGCTAGGGTCTCGGCTCGCGCCGACCTGCGGTCATCCGCCGTTCAGCCAGCGTTGCTTCAGCGCGAGGTGGTTGTCCCACCAGGCGCGGACGACTGCGGGGTCGGATCCGGCGGGTGGTGGTGGGGGCTCGCCGGGAAACAACCAGTCCGCGTTCGGGGCGCCGACGGTGGTGGAGGCCGGTGGGACGGGAGGTTCGGGGAAGGTCGAGGAGCTGCTCGGTGGCGGCGGCTCGACTCGATCGGTGGTGCGGGCGGGCGGCACGACGGCGGGTGGCATCCACGTGGGCTCGGCCGGTTCAGTGGCGCTCGGTAGTGGGTCGGGTGGGGGTGTGTCTGAGGTAATCGGTTCTGGGGGAGTCGGTTTCGCCGAGGCGTCGAGAACGTGGACAGCCGGTGTGCGCTCGGTGTGCAGTGCGGCGACGGTGAACGCCGATCCGCCGAGCAAGGCGATGAGTGCGGCGGCGGACAGCATCACTCGGTGCGATCGGTGGTGCTCGGGCGGGATGGGAACCGGCAGGTTTCGGATCTGTTCGGCGGCGACCAGCGCGGCGCCCCGGGCCGGGGCATTGACGAAGTCCGGTAGTCGGCGAACCTGGACGCCGAACGCGTTGTGCAGGACGGTGGAGATCTCGGGTTCGCCCGCTGCCGCGCCGCAGAGCACGACCGCATCGGGGCGCACCCCGAGCGTGTCCAGCATCGGCCACATCCGGCTGACCGCCCGGCCCGCCGATTCGGCGTCGTGCAGGCCGGCCGGCCAGGACTCCGAGGCGAGGATTCGCGCACGATCCGGCCCGACCACCGCGCAACACGTGTGGTCGCCGAGGGTCTCGATGACCAGCACGGTGCCGAACTCCGCGAGCCCCGGTGCGTCCTGAACCACCGCGAGCAGCGCGGAGCGGATCGACACCAGCGAGGCCGACTGCCAGGTGCGCGACGCAAGGAACGTGACCAGCGCCCGTCGCTCATCCGCCGTGCGGTACAGCACCGCGACATCATCGATGGGCAGCTCGGCGTCGCCGGTCAGGCGGTCGAGAACCGTTGCGACCGCCGCGGTCCCGGAGCCGTCGGCTACCTCCTCGGTGACCGCGCGCAGCAGGTGCGGCCGCGCGTCGGCGACGAATTCGCCGATGAGCAGCACACCCCGCACAACCGTCCGCTCAGCGGATATCCCGACCGTCGCCATAACCATCACACCTCGAACTCGACAGACATCTCGGCAGGAGTTCGTCTCGGGCGGGCCTGGCGATTGGTCGGGTCGGTGATCAATCCGGAGAATCCGGAATAAACCTTAGCGCTCAGCTACTTAACGTTGATGTTCTTAGTGAGGAGAGATTGACATGGTGACTGTTTCCGAACCCTCGGACGTCGAATCCAACCCCGAGAAGGTGCCGCTACGAAGGTGGTTCGCGGTCGCCGCGGTGGCCTTGGGCACCTTCGCGGTGGTGACCTCCGAGCAACTGCCCGTCGGGCTGCTCACCTCGGTCAGCGGCGCGCTCGGCGTCTCGCCGGGGACGGCGGGCTTGATGGTGACCGTGCCGGGCCTGGTCGCGTCGGCGACGGCGCCGATTCTGCCGGTGGCCATCGGGCGGCTGGATCGCCGCCTCGTGCTGCTGGGCCTGATCTCGCTGATGGTGGCGGCGAATGTGCTGGCCGCGTTCGCGCCGAACTTCGGCCTGCTGCTGGCCGCGCGGTTCCTGGTCGGCATCGCGATCGGCGGGTTCTGGGCGCTGGCCGCCGGGATCGCGGTGCGCATGGTGCCCGCGCGGTACGTGCCGCAGGCCACGGCGATCGCGTTCGGCGGCGCCACCGCGGCCAACGTGCTCGGCATTCCGGCAGGCACGCTGATCGGCGAATTGACCGACTGGCGCATCGCTTTCGGTCTGCTCGGTGGGCTGGGCCTGCTGGTGGTCGTCGCGCTGCTGTGGCTGTTGCCCGCGCTGCCCGCGACCGAGCCGGTGCGGCTGCGCACGCTGGGCGAACAGTTCCGTAACCCGGTGGTGCGGGCCGGAGTTCTGGTCACATTCCTGCTGGTGAGCGGTCACTTCGCCGCGTTCACCTTCGTCAGCCCGATCCTGCAGGACTTTTCGGGCCTCGACAAGGCGATGGTCGGTCCGGCCCTGCTGGCCTTCGGTGTCGCGGGCATCATCGGCAACTTCCTCACCGGGGCGGCGGCGGGCCGCAATATCCGGGTGACGCTCATCGTCATCAGCACGCTGCTGGCCGCGGTGCTGGCGCTCGTCGCGCTCGTCGGCGGCACGCCGGTCACCGGTGTGATCCTGCTGGTCGTGTGGGGGCTGGCGTTCGGTGGCATCCCGGTGGGCGTGCAGACCTGGATCCTGCAGGCCGCGCCCGGCTCCACCGAGGCGGCCACCGCGTTGAACACCGCGATGTTCAACCTGGCGATCGCGCTGGGCGCGCTGTTCGGCGGCATCATCGCCGACAACGTGGTGCTCTCGGCGGTGCTCTGGTTCGGTGCGGGGCTGAGTGTCCTTGCGTCCCTGGTGGTGTCGGCCACCCGCACCACACGCTGAGCGGCCGCGGTGCCCTGCCTGTCCGAGGGGTCAGGCGGGGCACTGTCACGTGGTCCGAACCGGTTGCCCGGCAGGGGTGTTCACGACATCGCCGTCGAGATGTGCGAGCACCGACCAGTCTCCGGCGTAGAGGGCACCGCGCGCGGTGACCGGCACCGGCAAGCGGTTGCTCAGGGCCTGCTGGGCCGCCGCCAGGTCGCCGGGATGGTGACCGAGGACGGTCGCGCCGACGACTCGCCCGTGCGACAGGATCAGGCGTCGATAGGACTCGCAGCGGTCGAGCACGATCACCTCGTCGCCGAATTCCGGTTCCACCTTGCCGGTCGAGAACAGTTCCAGACCAACGCCTTTCAGTATCATCGCGGGCGCGGCGCCGGTCCGGACCCGGTCGCCGCCGAGCGCGTTCACCGCGGCCACCTGCGCCTGCTCGGCCGCGATCGGCCACAGGCCGAACACCTGTCCGTCCAGTTCGGCGACGTCGCCGGCGGCATAGACGTCCGGGATCCGGGTGCGCATCCGATCATCGACCAGCACACCACGTGCCACGGGCACGCCCGCGCTGCGCGCCAGGTCGATGTTCGGCCGGATGCCGGTGGCGGTCAGGAAGAGGTCGCACTCGATCTCGCGCCCGTCGCGGAGCACCACCCGCCGAACCGCCGGATCGCCGGTGACGCTGATCGTTTCGGCATGACTCAGCACCTGGATGCCGGTCCTGGTGAAGTGGTCGAGCACCAACTGCGAGCAGCGCGCGTCGATCTGTTTGGCCAGCAGCCGATCACCGCGGTCGAGCACGGTCACGTGCAGGCCCAGCAGGTGTAACGCGTACGCGGCCTCCAGTCCGAGCAGTCCGCCGCCCGCGACCACCGCACTGGCGCAACGGAATTGCTGCGCGTACGAGCGGATCCAGAGCGCGTCAGCGGCCTCGCGAAGCACGAAACAGCCGGGCCGCGAGAGCCCGTCGATCGGCGGCAGCGCGCTGCTCGCGCCCATGGCGAGGATCAGGCGGTCGTAGGGGAGGGCCTCGCCGGTGCCGAGGAAAACCCGGCGGCCCGCGAGATCGATGCTGGTGGCGAGGGTGTTCAGCCAGGTGGTGATCTGGTGGTCGTCGTACCACTGCTCGGGTAGGAGATGCAGGCCTTGCATCGCGGAACGCCCGTACACGAGTCGCGAGATGCCCATCCGGTTGTAGAGCGGATGCGATTCCCGCCCGACGAGATGTATTTCGCAATCCGGGTGATTGCGCCGCAGGAAGTCGGCGGCCGTCACGCCCGCGATGCCGTTGCCGATCACCGCGACGCTGACGATGGACCGATCGAACCGCGTCGGCCGCGGTGTGTTCGTGTTCCCCGGTTGCGGCGTCAGCGAGACCGCGACCGCGCCGGCGCCGATCCGCGCGCAGCAGGCCATCCTGGTGTTGTCGGCGAAACCGAGCCGCCGCAACGTATTCCGCTCGTCCTGGCTCGGCGGCGACAAGCACGACATCCCGTCGAGCACCGCGACCGGATCGGCGCCGCACACGCCCATCCGGCAGCCCGCCTCGATCTGCTGTTTGCCTCGTTCGGCGACCTCGAGCAGGCTCATCCCGCTGTCCGCGTCCACCTCGACGCCGTCGAAGCTGACCGAAACCGCAGGCGCGCTCGGTGTCTCCGCCGCCTTCGGGCGAACCTTCGGCAACGCCAATAAGACCGGTTCGGTGCGGGCCCCGGTGCTCAGCGCGAATTGCAGCTCGACGACCCGGGTCCGGGCGACCCACACGATGGTCGCGAGCAGGATCGCCGCACTGATCGGCCAATGCAGCCACGGCGCGCTGAGCCCGGTGACCGTTCCGAACGACCGTGCCAGCGTCGCCGCGGCGAACCAGTAGAAGATGTTGAGCGCCAGCGCCGAATAGCCGGCGCTGATCGTCGCGATGCTGAGCGGCGTCATCGCGTCCAGCGCGAAGAACAGGCCGACGGCGACCACCATGAACAGCGCGAGCACCGAATAACGCTGCCCCAGGCCGGTTTCGGTCCGCCCGGCCAGGGTGAAGAAGCCGAGGACGAAGCCGGGCAGCGCCGCCGCGAACAGTTTGCGCGGTGCGCTCCAGGCCAATTCGGGAGCGGCGAGATCCGCTTGATAGGCGGACCGCGGCTTGAGGTCGAAGCAATTCTTGGCGCAGCCGACGCACGGCTCGCAATGACTGTTGGGCACGGTGACGAACGGGGTCTGCCCGTACGCGCGCTGCAGCGGGAACAGCGGACAGATGCTGCTGCACCAGCCGCTCTTGCCTTTGAACAGGAAACCGCCGGTGAAGGCGGCGATCAGGACCAGTAACAACACGGTGCCTGCCGCGACGCCGTTGCGATCCAGGCCCGCCAGCCTGGCGCCCGCGATCCCGAAGAACAGCGTGACCGCTCCCAGATAGCCTCGGGCATACAGCCAATCGGGTGGATTCTTCCCGCGGGTGAAGCGCAGCACCCGCGGGAGCTGATTCGTCGCGGCCAGCGGGCAGCTGTTGCGCCACAGTCCCGGCGCGATCAGGAACAGGCCCGGCAAGAGGGGGACCACCACGCCGAAGAAGACGAACAACCCACCGGCGGGCCGGACGAACATCGCGACGATCATCTCCAGATAGACCGCGACGCT
Source organism: Nocardia sp. NPDC056564 (assembly GCF_042793755.1). Classification (NCBI taxonomy): domain Bacteria; kingdom Bacillati; phylum Actinomycetota; class Actinomycetes; order Mycobacteriales; family Nocardiaceae; genus Nocardia; species Nocardia sp. NPDC056564. Next base: position 385,616 of record NZ_JBHTUR010000003.1, on the reverse strand, counting down.
GGCGATGCGCACCAGGTGCCACATCTTCCGCGGCATTCGACGGGGCAGCTCGGTGGAGGCGGGAAACGGATCGCGCTGTCCGTCCGGATCGATGGCGAGAATCCGGTTCGCCAGGGCGAACAGCCGGGTCGGCGCAGGAGCGACCGGCGGTGGGGCAGCAGGTGGTTCGCTCTGCACATCCTCGTCCAGCCGGGCCAGCGGCTCGGTGACCGGGTCGTAGAGCACGATGATCTCGGTGTCGCCGAGTTGCACGGTGTCGCCGGAGGTAAGCGCCGTGCGGCCGGTGAGCGGGACGCCGTTGACCGTGGTGCCGGTGCGGCTGCCGAGATCGACCACCGATAACGCGGTAGGGCTCGGGACCAGTCGTAGGTGACGCGGCGAGATGGCGGTATCGGCCAGCTGTTCGTCGTCGCCGTTGCGGCCGAAGGTGACCGGGCCGCTCAACATCAGCCTGCGGGCGGCCCGGCCCGGTTCCCTGATCTCGATCAGCGGCGGCCCGCTGAGCATGCCCGTGCGTCCGCCGAATCTTCGGAATCCATTGTGCCAGTGCGCTGTTCGATCGGGCGGTGCACTCATCCTCGACCTCCGCCCGGCAGCGTCCGGTATCCGCTGCTCAGATCCCCAACCAACCGGCGCCACGCGTCAGCGCGCGCTTGTACCCGTATGCACATCCGGTGACCTCGATCGTCGAGTAAGTCAGGCGCCAGCATGCACGCAGCGCTGACTACCTGTTATCCAATGGTGATGAACTAGCGACCGATCCGCGATGGGACTTGGGTAAAAGGTTACGTGAATTCATATGTCAATGCTGTGAATTCGCCACCGCTTCAACCGGTCTCGTCCTTCACCCGATTAAGCCCCGCTGTAGACCACCTCGACCGGTCGGTACGGGTCGTCCGTTCTCGCCGCTGATCTTCGCCACTGCCGCGACGCCGACCAGCGCGAACGCCTCGGTGGGTTCGGCTGCGCGACAGCTCTTCTCGGCCCCACACCGAGCCCGCCCTAACCCGGGAAGCCGTCAAGGGGGATGGTCATTTGCCAGCTCGTTGTCGCGGTGCGTGTCGAGGCCGCCTCGGGAAGTGCCGATCACCACTTCACCGCTTATGACGGGTCGCGGGCGTGGAGTGCCGCACGGCGGGAGATCGACGCGCCGCGTGGTTACAGTGACGAGGCGGCAAACCACGGCACGATGGGTGCGGGCCGGGTAATGAGGAGGCGGCATGGATGCGGCGGTCGAGGTGACCCCGGTGGTTCACGCGGGTGGTGGGAACCAGAAGGTGCGGGCCGCGGTGGTGGTCGGGGCGCTGGGTGTGGTGTTCGGTGATATCGGGACCAGCCCGATCTACACGATTCAGACGGTGTTCAATCCCGGCGATCCGCACCCGGTGCCGATCAGCACGGACAACGTCTACGGGGTGGTGTCGCTGATCTTCTGGTCGGTGATGATCGTGGTCACGCTGACCTATATCTCGCTGGTGATGCGGGTGAACAACGACGGCGAGGGCGGGATCATGGCGCTCATCACGCTGCTGCGGCGGCTGGGTGGTGGGCGCGGCGGCCGGGCCGCGACGCTGTTGGCCGGGGTGGGAATCTTCGGTGCGGCACTGTTTTTCGGCGACAGCATGATCACCCCGGCGATCTCGGTGCTGTCCGCGGTCGAAGGCCTGAAGATCGTGCAGCCCGGGTTGGAAGAGCTGATCGTGCCGATCACGGCGGTGATCATCATCGTGCTGTTCACCGTGCAGCGCCGCGGTACCGCGGCGGTCGGCCGGCTGTTCGGTCCGGTGATGATTCTGTGGTTCGGCTCCATCGGTGTGCTCGGCATATCCGGTATCGCCCGGCATCCGGAGATCCTGAAGGCGCTGTCGCCGACCTACGCGCTCGGTTTCATGTTCGGGCACTTCGGCATCGCGTTCTTCGCGCTGGCCGCGATCGTGCTCGCGATCACCGGCGCGGAGGCGCTGTACGCGGACATGGGCCATTTCGGCCGGAAGGCGATCACGCGCGGTTGGCTCGGGTTGGTGCTGCCCGCCTGCGTGCTGAGTTATCTCGGGCAGGGCGCGCTGATCCTGGGTGACGAAAGCAACGTCGGCAGCCCGTTCTTCCTGCTCGCGCCCGGCTGGGCGCGGTTGCCGCTGGTGTTGCTGGCGACCGCCGCCACGGTGATCGCCTCGCAAGCGGTGATCACCGGCGCGTATTCGGTGGCCTCGCAGGCCGCCCAGCTCGGATATCTGCCCCGGCTGCGGATCGCGCACACCTCGGAGTCGACCATCGGGCAGATCTACGTGCCGTGGATCAACTGGGTGCTGATGTTCTCGGTGCTGACGCTGGTGTTCGCGTTCCGCAGCTCGGCCGCGCTGGCCTACGCGTTCGGCATGGCGGTGACCGCGACGATCTCCATCACCACGCTGGTGTTCTTCTATCTGGCCCGGATCAAATGGAATACGCCGCTGTGGCTGGTCCTGCTGGGGGCGGTCCCGCTGCTGGCGGTCGACGCGCTGTTCCTGGCGGCCAACATGACCAAGCTGGTGCACGGCGCCTGGCTGCCGCTGCTGATCGGGCTGACCGCGTTCACCGTGATGAGCACCTGGGCCCGCGGGCGCGACGTGGTCACCCGCGCGCGGGAGGCGAAGGAGGGCCCGCTGCGCGAGTTCATCGACGAATTGCAGTATCAGGAGCCGCCGTTGGTGCAGGTGCCCGGTACGGCGGTGTTCCTCAACCGCGGCATGGAGACCGCCCCGCTGGCGATGCGGGCCAACGTCGAACACAATCACGTGCGCCACGATCACGTGGTGATCCTGTCGATCGATACGGTTCCGGTGCCGCGGGTGCCGGACGAGGAGCGCACCGAGATCGACGCGCTCGGCTACGCCGACGACGGAATCATCCATGTGACAGCGCATTACGGCTACATGGAGACGCCGAACATCCCGAACATCCTGCGGCTGCTCGACCCCGCGCAGACCGAAGGCCGGATCTCGGTCGACGACGCCTCCTACTTCCTGTCGAAGATCGAGCTGAAGCGCGGGACCGAACCGACGATGGCGGACTGGCGCAAACGGCTGTTCATCGCCACGTCCTACATCACCGCCGACGCCGCGGAATACTTCGGGTTGCCGGGGGAGCGGACCGTGATCATGGGCGAGCGAGTCGAGGTGTAGGTCGTTCGGCGGACACCGGATTCGGGCCTGCGTCAATACGCTGAGGGACTGTGCGGCGGTACCGGTCTGTCATCGTCACACCGCGGAGCTGACGCGGGCGCGGACGACCGTACGTCCGCCTCGCCGAGGCGCCCGATGTACGTCGTTTGGCGGACATCGCGCGTGCACCCGCATCGATAAACTCTTGGTACACAATGAGTTTCGTGGTTCACGGCGCCTTCCGGGAAGTCGGGCGCCGGAACACTCGGCGCAGTCCCGACGGTTGAGGTGAGTTCCATGAGTGAGTCCGTCGACGCCCCGCTACCACCCTTGCAGTGGGAGTCGCGGCTCGATGCGGAGACGCGCGAAGACATCCTCGGAGTCCTCCGGGACGTCGCGCGGTGGCATCTGCCGCCGTCCCGCTGGGAGCACGTGCTGGATTCGGTCGGGGCGCTCGCCGTGGCGCTGGCGAACGGCGACACGCTCGCCGTCCGGGAATCCATTGCCGAAGTCGAACTGCTTGGCCCGGTCCGGGCCACCCGCATCGGCACCGGTGACCGCGCGCCCGCACCGCATCGGATGCTGGATCGCGCGTACACGCTGGCGCATTCGCTGGGCGGGGATCCGGTCACCGCGGACGAGCAGGAGTAGGTGACCCGATGGACGAGAACGGCTTAGCCGACCAGGAATTGGTGGTGCACGTGTTCGCGCCGCTGGATGGGCCGCTGGCGGCTACCGCGCTTCAGCAAGTGCGCGCCATCTGGGCGCGCGGAGCGGAGCGGCTCGGCATCGATCGGCCGGTCGAATCCTGCGAGCTGCCGGCCGCGCTGCCCGAGGGCACAATTCGCGGCGGCGCCGCCAAGGCGCTGGCGCTCGCGGAAAACCGCACCGGCGACCTCCAGATGATCGCCCGGCGCGAGCACGACATCCTGAGCTGCTCGCTGGTGCTCGCGGCTCCGATGGATACCGAGCAGCGCAGGCTGCGCATCGGCTCCGCGATCGCCCCCGGCTGGCGCGAATTCGATCGCTGGTGGGGGCAGCTGTCGATGGACGGCGTGGACGCCCTCCTCGGCACCGCCGTGCTTTTCCAGGCGCAGCTGCCGGACGACGCGGCCGTCGCGCTCACCCCGATCATGCAGTCGGCGTTGCCGTTTCGGCTGACCGCGGAGCCCTGGCTGCGCCAGCCGAGCCCGCAGGCGCCGGCACTGGCGATGTGGGAGTTCGGCACGGTCGATACCGATCCGCACCGTCTCTTCGTGGTCGGCGCACCGGGTGGGCACGCCGCCGAGCTGAGCGCGTGGACCTGGAGCGACGGCGGCGTGACGCTGCCGCCGCTGCCCCGGTACCTCATGCATGCCGCCGCACTGCGCCACGCGGCGCGCGTCATCGGTGACGGCGCACGGCTGCGGGAGTTACAGCAGCAGGCCAAGGACCGGGTCGACGGATTCGCCATGTTGGTGGCCGCACCGATCACGGTGACGGCGGCGGCGCATCAGATCCGGGGCCTGGCGACCGATGAGCTGAACTTGGTTGCCACACTCGACGATTTGCAGGACATGCGGTACCGCGTCGAGATCGCCGAGCACAACATGAAACTCGCGATGCCGAGACCGTGTCCCGCCGATCACGCCCTCGCCGAGCTGCTGCCGCGGCGGGTCGGCCAGGCGACCCGCCTGCTCCAGACGGCGCTGGATCGAACCCAGCATGTGCGAAAACTGCTGGCAGACTGGAGCATCGGTCCCCAGGGTGCCGTCGGGAGGCCGGAATCGGTTCTGGCGGAACAGGTTCAGAACGTGAGCTCGCCACGATGCGCCCGGCCGACCGAGCTTCGACTCGGCTTCGCCGTGGACATAGCCGAATACCGCCGGCGTAGTGCCCCGGCGCGGCACGATGCCCAGCGCCGAGTGGCCGCTCTGGTCCGCGAGCTGGTGTGCGCCCTCGGTGTCGATCTCGACGAAACCGATCGCGGCGGCACCGGCGCCCGAGTGCAGGTGCTGCTTCCGGCGACCGTCGAAATGCATGCCGCGCTGCCGACTTTGCTACGCACCCTGCATGATCGGCTCGCCCACGACAACCGGCACCCGCGCGAGCGCCTGCGGCTACGCGCCGCGGTCGCCGTCGGCGCGTTCGGCCCTGGCGACGTCGGGTTCACCGGTGAGACGGCGATCGAGATCGGCCGACTGCTCGACAGCGCGCCGCTGTACCAGGCCTCGGCCGACCATCCGGACGCCGACCTCGAGGTCATGATCGCGGGCCGGTTGCACGAGGTCGTCACCGTCCCCGGCCGCCCGCCGCTGGACGCGTTCCGCTTCGAGCGTCGCCGCGTACGGACGAAGAACTACGACACGGACGGATGGTTGTGGATCAGGTGACCGGGGTGGTTCGGGACGTGTTCGAGCCCAAGCGGAACCGGGTCGACCCGGCGCTGGTGCGCCGGACCGAGTACCTGAAACAACGGGTCGCCCGCGCCGAGGAGGCCCGCACGCCCGACGAGGTGCGCGCCGCGCTCGCCGAAGTGAATCTGTTCCTCCTGGAGTTCGTGCCCACGCTGGGCGCCGACCTCGGCACGGCCCTGCTCGCCATCGATGTGCTGCGCTGGGCGATCATTCTGGAATCGCAACTGCCGGAGTGCAATTGGTACCGAGTGGCACTGAACTCGACGATGCACGCGGGCGCCTGCGCACAGGTGGTCAGCCAGTTCTGGCAGAACGACGAGGCGCAGCTGCCCCTGCGCGCGGCCAACCAGGTCGCCTTCGAGCTCGGCGCGTACGCGCGCCACCGCTGCTCGATGCCCGCGTTCGCGCCACCGCTGCTGGAGAACGTCTCGGGCAGCCTGTACCGCGCGACCCAGACCATGACCGCGATCCGCGCGGTCGAACCCGATCCGCGCAAACTCATCGCGATCGCCCAGGAGAACCAGCGGTGGGGCGCCCGGATCCAGTCGGCGGAATTCGGGGATCCGGGCGACCGGGACACCCGCATGATCAACCGGCGGCTGGAGGAGTTCCGCGTCCAGCAGGTCAAGGCCGTGGAAGCCGCACCCGCGCAACGGATCATGCTCGAGGCCGCGGCCCGGCACTGCGTTACCGAACTGGCCGCGGTCCGCGCGGCGCGCGATGTCGTCTACCTCGTCGCCACCGCGCTCGGCGGCGTCGCCTTCCGCACCTATAGCGACGCCGGACGGGTCGGCCGGACGGTCGGCATCGATCTGCCGCGGTTCACCAGCCAGCGGGTCTACGCGTGGCAGGCGCGGATCAGCGAGCTGTACCGGCGTCGGGACGACGATGGCCCGAGTGCGGCGGCGTCGGCTGATGAACTTACCGAGGTCCTGACCGAACTCGGCGAGGCGAGCCTGGCCGTCTTCCGTGTGCAATGGCCCGACCTGGCCGCCTTCGCCCTCGCCCCGGTCGGCGCCGCCGGCACGCTGCCGCTCGCCGGCGCGCTGGTGGACGGCAGGCCCGCGCAGCTGCACTTCGACCTGACCGTGGTGCCCGACGCCGGCATGTTGCTCGCTGCCACTTTGCATTCCAGGCCGGCGTCCCGCAATGCGGTTGTCGCGGTAGACCCTTCGACCGGCGTGGACTTTCTGCCGCAGGTCGAGTCGGAGGGTGCGGCGATCGCGGCCATCCACGGGACGCGTCCGGTGAACCTGAGGCCGAGCGGCGATCGATCGAAGGCGGTTGAGCCAGAACGTGTTCGGACCATGCCGCCGGGCAGGCAACGCGAGATCATCGACGATCCGGCCCGGTACTCGGTGGTCGCGCGCCCCGGCGGCGGCATCCTCGACGCCATCGAGAGCGCGGCGATCGTGCACCTCGCCTGCCATAGCGTGCTGGTGGAGGAGTCAGTGTTCAACTCGGTACTGCTCCTCGGCGAAAACCCAGTCTCGCTCAGCGAATTCCTCATCCGGCCGGTCGCGCCCGGCGGGGTGGTCGTGCTGTCGGCCTGCTCCGTCGGCGGAGTCGTGACCAGCCTGCCGAACGAACTGCTCGGCTTTCCAGCGGTGTTCCTGTCGGCCGGCGCGCGCACCGTAATCGCCTCTGCCGTACCGGTCGTCGACTCCGGGGCGACAATCGCCCTGCTGGAAGACCTGCATCGCGGCCTGCGCGCGGGCGCGGAAGGCGGGGTCGCCCTCCGGCAGGCCGTCGCGGCATCGGTCGAACGCGGCGACCCGAGCGTCATCTGGGCCGGATTCACCGCTTACGGAGCGGGTGGCACCGCGGTGACCGGCCCGTGAGCCGGTCACCGCGGGTCGTTCAGGCCAGGTCGAACCGATCGAGGTTCATCACCTTGTCCCACGCGGCGACGAAGTCCCGCACGAACTTCTCCTTGGCGTCGTCGGTCGCGTAAACCTCGGCCAGCGCGCGCAATTGGGAGTTGGATCCGAAGACCAGGTCGACCCGGCTGCCGGTCCAGGTGGACGCGCCGGTGCCGCGATCGACCCCCGTGTAGGTGCCCTCGTCGGCCGACGGCTCCCACTTCGTGCCCATGTCGAGCAGGTTCACGAAGAAGTCGTTGGTCAACGAGCCGGTGGCGGAGGTGAATACGCCCAGCGGCGACTGCCGGTAGTTCGCGCCGAGCACGCGCAGGCCGCCGACCAGCACGGTCAGCTCGGGCGCGCTCAGCGTGAGCAGGTTCGCCTTGTCGATCAGCAGGTACTCCGCAGGCAACTGGCTGCTCTTGCCGAGGTAGTTGCGGAAGCCGTCGGCGCTCGGCTCCATCGCGGCGAACGACTCGACGTCGGTCTGCTCCTGCGTGGCATCGGTGCGGCCGGGGGTGAACGGCACCTCGATGTCGTAGCCGGCCGCCTTCGCGGCCTGCTCGACCGCCGCACAGCCGCCAAGCACCACGAGATCGGCGAAGGACACCTTGGTGGTGCCGGTCTGGGCGGCGTTGAACGACTCCTGGATTCCCTCCAGCACGGGCAGCACCAGGGTGAGCTGGTCGGGTTCGTTGACCTCCCAGCCGCGCTGCGGCTGCAGCCGGATGCGACCGCCGTTGGCGCCGCCGCGCTTGTCGCTGCCGCGGAACGACGAGGCCGCCGCCCATGCGGTCGAAACAAGTTGCGCGACAGTGAGTCCCGACGCCAGGATCTGGCTCTTCAGTGCGGCGATATCGGCCGCGCCGATCAGGTCGCCGGTCACCGCGGGGACCGGGTCCTGCCACAGCAGCGTCTCCTGCGGGACCAGCGGGCCGAGGTAGCGGACGATCGGGCCCATGTCCCGGTGGGTCAGCTTGTACCAGGCCTTGGCGAACTCCTGCGCGAGTTCCTCCGGGTGGTCGAGCCAGCGCCGGGTGATCTGCTCGTAGACGGGATCGAAGCGCAGTGACAGGTCGGTGGTCAGCATGACCGGGGTGTGCGTCTTGCCGTCCACGTGCGCGTCGGGCACGGTGCCCGCGCCGCCGCCGTCCTTCGGGATCCACTGCCAGGCGCCGGCCGGGCTCTTGGTCTTCTCCCACTCGTAGCCGTAGAGGGTCTCGACGAAGCTGTTGTCCCAGGTCTTCGGGGTCGGCGTCCAGGCGCCCTCCAGGCCGCTGGTGATCGCGTCCTTGCCGACGCCGGTGCCGAACGAGCTGCGCCAGCCCAGGCCCTGCTCTTCCAGCGGGGCGGCCTCGGGCTCGGGGCCGACGTGATCGGCCGGGCCCGCGCCGTGCGTCTTGCCGAAGGTGTGGCCGCCGGCGATCAGCGCCGCGGTCTCGATGTCGTTCATCGCCATCCGGCGGAACGTCTCCCGGATGTCGGCCGCCGCGAGCAGTGGATCCGGATTGCCGTTGGGGCCTTCCGGATTCACGTAGATCAGGCCCATCTGCACTGCGGCGAGCGGGTTTTCGAGGTCGCGCTGACCGGAGTAGCGCTCGTCGCCGCCGAGCCAGGTGCGCTCGGGACCCCAGTAGACGTCCTCCTCGGGCTCCCACTGATCGACGCGACCGCCGCCGAAGCCGAAGGTCTCGAAGCCCATCGATTCCAGCGCGACATTGCCGGCGTAGACGATGAGGTCCGCCCAGGACAGCTGCTTGCCGTACTTCTTCTTCACCGGCCACAGCAGGCGGCGCGCCTTGTCCAGGCTCGCGTTGTCCGGCCAGCTGTTCAGCGGCGCGAATCGCTGCATGCCCGCGCCGGCTCCGCCGCGACCGTCGTTGATCCGATAGGTGCCCGCGGCGTGCCAGGCCATCCGGATGAAGAACGGTCCGTAGTGGCCGTAGTCGGCGGGCCACCAGTCCTGCGAGGTCGTCATGACGGCCTCGATGTCCTGCTTCACCGCGGCCAGGTCGAGCGTCCGGAACTCGGCGGCGTAGTCGTAGTCCGCGTCCATCGGGTTGGCGACGGCGGGGTTCTTCTGCAGGATCTTCAGGTTGAGCTGGTTCGGCCACCAGTCACGGTTGCTGCCGCCCTCGGTCGGGTACTTGAGGCGAGCGGTCGCTACGGGGCATCCGCCGACAGCGGGTTCCGTGTTGGCCTCTCCGATGGGCGGGTGGTCCTCGGGCACGGCAATTCCTTTCCTGGTACAGCGGCGCAGATCCAGTTTTATTGGATAAGTTCCAAAGTATTACTCATTCCAGTCTGGGCCGTGGCGGTTTGCGAAAACTGGCACCGACCACTTCGATGAGACATATGTCTATGACAAATGTCTAAGACGCTGATAGTCTCGCGGCATGGGAAATCGCGAAGACCTGTTGGCCGGAGCGCGCAAGGCCGTGCTCGAGCGCGGCCTGGCCAAGACCACCGCGCGCGATATCGCCGGCGCCGCCGGCGTGAGCCTGGCGGCCATCGGCTATCACTTCGGGTCGAAGGACCGGCTGATCACCGAGGCGATCACCGAGTCGATGGGCAGCGGGATCGGCGACGGGATGGAGGCGGCGATCCGGGCGGGCGGGGACGGACGCTCGCTGCGCGACGCGGTGGCGCCCACCTGGTCCGCGCTGCGCGAGGTGATCGAGAACAACCACGAGGCATTGCTGCTGAGCGCGGAGAACGCGCTGCTGGTCGCGCGGTCACCGGAGTCGCAGGAGTTCATGGTGCAGGCCACCGAGGACGCGATCGTCGACCTCACGGCGACGTTGCAGGAGGTGCATCCCGGGTTGTCCGACGAGCAGGCGCGGGCGGTGGCCACGCTCTACTTCATGCTCTTTCAAGGGCTGGCGATGACGCAGCTGATCGCGCCTGCCGCCGCCACGGTGGATGGCGATCAGCTCGCGCTGGCCGTGCGGACGTTGCGCGACCTGTGATTACCCGGCCAGCAGCGCGAGTACTTCGTCGAGGTGATCGGTGAGGAAGAAATGTCCGCCGGTGAAGACCGTCAGCTCGAAGCGGCCGGTGGTGTGCTCGGCCCAGGCGCGGGCCTCGTCGCGGCTCACCTCGGAATCGTCGGCGCCGGTCAGCACGGTGATCGGGCAGCTTAGCGGTAGAGCGGGGCGCATGCGGTAGGTCTCGACGGCTTTGTAGTCGCCGCGGAAGGCCGGCAGGAGCATCCGCAGCATTTCCTCGTCGCCGAGGACGCGGGAGTCGGTGCCGCTCATTCGGCGGATCTGTTCGAGGAGCGCGTCGTCGGGGTACCGGTGGACGTGCGCGTCGCGGTGCCGGGACGGAGCCATGCGGCCGGAGGCGAACAGGGCTTGCGGCGGCGCCCCCGCGGCGGATAGTCGTTGCGCCACTTCGAAACCCAGCGTGGCGCCGAGGCTGTGACCGAACAGGGTGACCGGCCGGTCCAGCCACGGGCCCAGGTGCTCGACCACCAGGTCGGCGAGTTCGTGGATGTCGTCGACGCAGGGTTCGGTGCGGCGGTCCATCCGGCCCGGGTATTGGATCGCGAGCACGTCGATCGCGGGGGACAACGCCTTCGCGACCGGAAAGTAGAAGGGGGCTGCGCCGCCGGCGTGCGGAAAGCAGACCAGCCGGGTCGCCGCGTCCGGCGCGGGGTGGAATCGCCGGATCCACGCACTGGTGTGCCCGATGCCCATTCGGCCCTCCCTTCGCGCGCTTCGATTCAAGCCGGTCGCACCGCGCCGGGTCGACCCCTATGCCCGGCGTCGGTAGGGGGTTTCGCGCCGTGTGCCTACCCGCGGTCGAGCGGGTTCGCGGCGACCCGCGTGGCTATTCCGCTGCGCAGGGCGGCGGCGGGTGCGGTGTGCGGTTTGCGCGCGGCCTGGGCCTGGAAGCAGGCGAGGAATTCCGCGGGCAGGCCGAGCCTGGGGTGGCGCTCCAGCACGGCGGCGCGGAACTCCGGTGCCACGGCGTCGGCGCCGCGCCCCGAGATGTCCACCGCCGTCGCGTATTCCAGCAGATAGCCCTCGGGGTCGAGCGTGACGTCGACGCTGTCCGCCATGTGCGCGACGATCACCGCGGACACGTGCGCCCGCCGCTGCACCGGCCAACCGGCGGCGGCGCCGAAGACCCAGGCCAGATGCCCACCGGAAACCTCGAACGAGAGATCGGCGTTGTCGAACTCCTCGACCAGGCCCAGGTCGTGCAGCAGCGCCGCGACATAGAGCAGTTCGGCGTCGAAGTCGATGCCGTCGACCTTCGCGTGCCCCGCCGCCCACAGGTACGAGCGGACCGAATGGTTGAACAGGGCGGGCGTGCAGTAGGCCGCCGCTACCTCGGTGGCGGCCCGGCAGGCCGCGGAATCAGGGATGGTGACATCGTCGAGGTTCACCGGATCATTGTGTCAGCGGCGCGCCCGGATTCTCTGCACAGGATCTCCACCTTCGATGCCAGGAACCGGCACAACCTTTGTCTAGGTTTGCCTCCACGGGGGTAACCCTGAAGCCCGCCGTCGCGGCGGGCCGACGAGTACGGAGGTCGGTATGCAGGATGTGGACGAATTCTCGCGGTGGGTGGCCGAATTCGAGGCGAAGCAGGTCGCGCGGGTCGCGATGGGGGATCCGGAATGGGCGCGCGGCGCGAATCTCGATGCGGCCGTGGCGCGTAGCGTGCAACGGTTCCAGGTCGGCGAGAGCGGAGACGGGGCGAATCTGATCGCCAAGGCCGAGGCCGCGGGCGATCCGGGCTATACCGCCGCGGTGCGATTGTTCGTCGCCGAGGAAATCAATCACGCGCGCATGCTGGGGTTGCTGCTCGATGCCGGTGGGTGGCAGACCATCCGCGCGCACTGGAGTGACGTGGTGTTCGTCCGGCTCCGGCGCGCGCTGGGTCTGCGGCTGGAATTGATGGTGCTGATGGTCGCGGAGGTGGTCGCGCTGCGCTATTACCGTGCGCTGCGGGACGGCACCGAGGACGCGTTGACCACACGGGTCGCCGGGTTGATCCTGAACGACGAATTGCGGCATGTGCCGTTTCACTGCCATCGGTTGCGGGTCGCGTTCGCCGGGTCGTCCCGCGCGGCCCGCGTTATTCCGGTGCTGCTGTGGTGGGTCGTGCTCATCGGCGCGACGGTGGTGGTGGCCGCGGATCACGGCACCGCGTTGCGGCGACTCGGCGTCCGCCGAACCGGATTCGTGCTCGACGTGATCGCCTTGTTCAAAGGGATTGTGCCGACCGCCGTTTCGGGCAATTCGGTCACGATGATCGGGCGCGGGCCGGTTCCGCTGCGGACGGCGCGGGTCAAGCGCTTGCTTCGCTGAGCGAGAAGCCCCGGCGCGCACCGGTTTTGGTTCCTCGGCCGGTCTCATCTGGCAGGGTGTCAGGTGTGACCGAATTCAGCGACAGGGGCAAGCTGATGTACCTGGTCGAAATCTCCGAAGGCGACCGGGGGAGCGCGGTGTGGTGGCAGGTGACCAATACCGGTGGCGCCGCGCAGGTGGCGGCGGCATTGGTCGAGATGGCGGTGCGGCTGGAACTCGAGCTGCCATACCACCCGAGTGAGGTCCGGTGCTGGTATCGCTACGAGGTCAGCTGGCCCGACGGGGCGATATTGGAAGGGTTCGAGGGTGCGGTCGAACCGTTGCTCATCCCGGACGACCTCCGGGCGCTCGCCCGGTCGGTCATCGCGGTAACCGTTCGGGACCGGCGGCGCCGAACCGAATGACCCGGGTCAGAAGCTCATGAATTGGGCCGGCGACTGCGCTCAGTTCGGCGGCGGAGCGGTGCTGAAGATCGGCCAGCAGATCTCCGTGGCGGTGAACGCGGTCGGATCCGCGGGCGTGCCGCCGATGTAGTGTTCGCGGATCGGCCCCTGGTCGCTGATCAGACGCTCGTTCGCGTATTTTCCCAGAGCCCCGTAGCTGCGGTCGATGTTCTCGTCGTGACCGCCGGGGTGGGTGAGCACGGCGAACTCGGCCTGCGGTAAGACCTCGGCGCGGATGCCCTCCGGCGGGGTCGCGGAGTGCGGCGCGGGTACGAACAGGCTGGCTTTGCCGCGTGATTCGAGGAACAGTGCCCGGTCGTAGAGGCCACCCGGTACGACCGCCGACGGCGCGCCTGCGGTCGTGGCAATCGCGTCGCGCAGTGTCCTCAGGGTCGTCGTGAACCAGCTGTCGATCTGGGACACCTCGATGGTGGCGCCGATCGACCACACGGCGAGCGCGGCTTCGCGGCGCACCTGCACGTGGGCGGGGGTGGGCGCCGGCGAAAGCAACTCCCGTAGCGCGCCAACGGTGTCCCGGGTCTGCTGCAACTGCACCTCCATCTGTTCGAGGTGAGTTGTGATGATCTCCGTGCGGGCCGCGGCGTCGTCTGTGCTCAGCAGCGCCTTGATGTCGGGAATGGACATGCCCAGGGCGCGGAACCGGCGGATGATGTGTGCGTGATCGACCTGGCCGGTGTCGTAGAACCGGTAGCCGGTGTAGGGATCGATGTGGGCCGGTTCGAGAATGCCGATGTCGTGGTAGTGCCGTAGCGCCTTCCTGCTCAAGCTGGTCATCACGGCGAAGTCGCCGATCGAGACCCGTGCGCCCATGCCATCCTCCTCTGTGTTCGGCCGCCTGCGGAAGGCGTGCGGCCATCCTGAAGTCTTCCCCTAGGGCAAGGTCAACGGCGTGACTCCGACGGTCCCGTCTCGTTCCAGCGTCCTCCCCGGAGAACCAAGGCCCGGCCGGCGGGGCACGAATACAAGATTCGCAGTCCGAGGGGTTGACCTTCCTCTTGGGGGAAGATTCACGGTGGGGTCATGACCACAGAATGGGATGCACTCCCGGACAACATAAAGACGTTCATGACCGCGCTCAGCACGCCGGCGGACGGCCGAGCGGTCGCCACGTTCACCGCCGACGCCGTCGTGACCGACGACGGCCGCACCTACACCGGCCGAGACGAGATCGGGGCCTGGCTGACCGCCTCGGCCGGCGAGTACACCTATACCTCCGAGTTCACCGGCGCGACCCAGACCGACACCACCATCGACGTCGGACAGCACCTGGCGGGCAACTTCCCCGGCGGGGTCGTCGACCTGCACTACCGCTTCACCCTCGACGGCACGTCGATCAGCCGGCTGGTGATCGAGCCATGAGCCGGACATGGTTCATCACCGGGGGCACGCCCGGCGGCTTCGGAGTGGCGTTCGCCGAGGCGGCGCTGGAGATCGGGGACCGCGTGACGCTCACCTCCCGGCGCCCGCAAGAGCTGGCCACGTGGGCCGACCAGTACGGCGACCGCGTTCTCGTGGTGCCGCTGGAACTCACCGATGCGGGGCAGGTGCGGCGCGCAGTGCGTGCCGCCGAGGAGCACTTCGGCGGCATCGACGTGCTGGTCAACAATGCCGGACGCGGTTGGTACGGATCGATCGAGGGAATGGATGAGTCCGCCTTGCGGGCGATGTTCGAACTGAACTTCTTCGCCGTGCTGTCCGTGACGCGTGCGGTGCTGCCGGGAATGCGCGCCCGCGGAAGCGGCTGGATCGTCAACGTGTCCTCGGTGGCAGGGCTGGTATCAGCGTCCGGATTCGGCTACTACAGTGCGACGAAGTTCGCCATCGAAGCCATCACCGACGCGCTGCGCGACGAGGTCGCCGAGCAGGGCATCTCCGTCTTGACGGTGGAACCGGGAGCGTTCCGCACGAACGCCTACGCCGGCTTTGCCGACGAGCCGGTCGAGGAGTCGATTCCGGAGTATCACGACCTGCTGGAACAGGTCCGTGCTGTCTTCGTCGGGATGGACGGTGTGCAGCCCGGCGATCCGCGCCGCGGCGCCCGTGCGGTGATCGCGGCGATGGCCCAGGACCCGCCTCCCCGCCGGCTGGTCCTGGGCAACAGCGGCTACGACGCGGTGGTCGATACGCTGGAGCAGCACCTGGCCGACCTCCGGATGAACGAAACGCTCTCCCGCAGCGCGGATTTCCCCGCCTAGTCGGCCGAGAAGGCGCCGAACCGGATAACCCGGGTCAGCGCCGGGCCTCGACGCGGCGCTCGATGAGGTCGGCGGCGCGCAGGGTGCCGCCTTCGGCTTGGGTGTCCTGCCGTAGCTGGGCGCAGCGGCGGGCCACGGCCGGATCGGTGGTGAGCGCGGTCAGGGCGGCACGAAGGTTCTCGGCGGTGGCGTCGGCGGTGTCGATGCGCCGGGCCACGCCGAGTTCGACGAGGGTGTCGGCG
The DNA here is from genome assembly GCF_042793755.1 of Nocardia sp. NPDC056564. Classification (NCBI taxonomy): domain Bacteria; kingdom Bacillati; phylum Actinomycetota; class Actinomycetes; order Mycobacteriales; family Nocardiaceae; genus Nocardia; species Nocardia sp. NPDC056564. Next base: position 369,993 of record NZ_JBHTUR010000003.1, on the reverse strand, counting down.
TTCATGAATTGCTCGGCGCCCTGGGGCACCGCGATCATCGGGACGCCGGCCAGCAGTCCTTCGCCGCAGCCGCCCATTCCGGCGTGGGTGAGGAACGCGTCCGCCCGTGCCAGGATGGCTCGCTGCGGAACCCAGGAGTGCACTTCGATATTGGCCGGGATGGCGCCGAGTTCGGTTGGGTCGGTGTACTTTCCGATCTGCAGGACGACGTGCCAACCGGTCAGGTCGCCGTACGCCTGGATGCACCGGCGATAGAACTCCGGCTGGCGGGTGTACGCCGAGCCGAGGGAGATCAGCAGGACCCGCTCCGCGTCCGCCGGGCGGGTCCAGGGTTGCTCAGCGTTGTGCGGGTTGAAGCAGGGGCCGACGAATGACACTGTGCCGGCGTCGGTGTCGTCGGCGTGCGGTTGCATCGCGCGGGGGATCAGCGCCAGCGCGGTGTCCGGCATGCCGGAGAAGGCGTCCACCTCGGTCGTGGTCGCCTCGGCGTCGGCGAGCCACCGGGTGAATTTCGCCCGGTACGCGTCGGCCCCCGGCAACCGCCGAATCTGCGCTGCCACTTCCTGTTCGTAACCCGTCCAGGCCACGAACGACGGCGAGAGCTGCACGAGCGGACGACCCTGCGCCTCGGCGAGCGCCCGACCGGCGTAGGCGCCGATGTCGTACAGGTAGAGGTCCGCGGCGTCGTGGTCGTAGGCGGCGCGCAGTTGCGGGAGGGACTGGATCGCGTTGTCGAGGAACAGGTCCATGGTCGCGACCGGATCCTCGGGCCAGCTGTTGTCGGCGACCGGCAGCGTGGACGTGCACGGGATCAGTTCGGCGCCGGCGCCGGTGATCAGGTCACCGACGACCGGGTCGTTGGCGTAGCTGACGCGATGACCGCGCGCCACCAGCTCACGGATGATCTCCAGGCTCGGCAGGACGTGACTGACGATGGGGATGCCGACCATCGCGATGTGGGCCGGGGGAGTGCGCATATAGGGGCCTCTCAGCTCAGCTCAGCTCAGTTCAGTTCCGCGGCAGCGGATTCGAGGTCGGCGATGTGGCCGGCCATGATGGTCCGCACGTGGGCGGTGATGTGCTCGACCGGCCAGTCCCACCAGGCCACCGCCAGCAGCCGGGCAATGTCGTTGTCGTCGAAGCGAGTTCGGATGAGCCGGGCCGGATTTCCGCCGACGATGCCGTAATCGGGCACGTCGGCGACGACCACGGAGCCGGTGCTGACGATCGCGCCGTGGCCGATCCGCACGCCGGGCATCACCGTCACCCCGTTGCCGAACCAGACGTCGTTGCCGACCACGGTGTCGCCGCGGTTCGGCAGGTCGGTGAGCAGGTCGAAGTGGTCGGTCCAGGAGCCGCCCATGGTGGGGAACGGGAACGTGGACGGGCCGTCCATCCGGTGATTGGCCCCGTTCATGATGAACCGGGTTCCGGTGCCGAGGGCACAGAACTTCCCGATGACCAGCCGCTCCGGCCCGTAGTGGTACAGCACGTTCCGGGTTTCGAACGCGGTCGCGTCGTCCGGGTCGTCGTAGTAGGAGAACTCGCCGGCCTCGATCAGGGGCGAGGTGAGCAGCGGTTTCAGCAGCACCACGCGCGGCTGGCCTGCCATCGGGTGCAGCACGGTCGGGTCTGCGGGAACGTGGTCGGGCACGGCGAATCTCCTTCGGTGCGTGGATGATCGGGGTCGGGCGTCAGACGCAGGCGCGGGCCCGCAGGTCGAGATGGGCGCCGCGCCAACGGGAACGCAACCGCCGGTCGTGGCTGACGATCACCAGGGCGCCCGGATAGTCGGCCAGGGCGTCCTCGAGATCCTCGACCAGGGCGGGCGAGAGGTGGTTGGTCGGCTCGTCGAGCAGCAGCACATCGACGGGTTCGATGACCAACCGCGCCAGGGCAAGTCGTTGCCGTTGCCCGCTGGACAGATCGGCCACGCGCGTGGTCAGCTGGGTGCGATCGAACAGGCCGAGCGACATCAGGCGTTCGGCGTGCCCGTCGGTGTCTCCCGTGCGACCGCGGGCGAAGGCGGCCAGCAGTGTGTCGCCGGGTTCCTCGGCCAGCGGCTCCTGCGCGAGGTAGCCGACCTTTCCACCACGGGTGACGGTTCCGCTGTCCGGCGCGAGCCTGCCCGCCAGCACGCGTAGCAGGGTCGTCTTGCCCGCGCCGTTCGGCCCGGTGATCAGCAGCCGATCGCCCGCGGCGACGGTGAGACTGGTCCGCTCGAGCCTGCCCGCGACCGCGATATCGTTGGCGTCCAGCAGGTTTCCGTGCGCTCGCCCGGCCCGCAGGCTCGGCGCGAAACGCAGCGGCTCCGGCGGCGCGGGCACCGGATCCGCGAGCAGCCGCCGCAACCGCTCCTCGGCATTGCGGACCCGGCCGGCCAGCGATTGCTGCACCCGCCCGCCGGCCCGGTCGTAGGCCATCTTGTTGTTGTCCTTCATCGCCCGGCCGGGCGCGACCTGGCGGGCGGTGGTGGCGGCGGTCTCGCGGAGTCGGCCGATATCGTTGCGCCACTGCGCATATGCCTGTACCCACCGCTGCCGCGCGGCCGCCTTCTCGGCCAGAAATCCCGCATAACCGTTGCCGTAGCGGATGATTCGCCGCCGATCCGAGTCGACCTCGAGCAGGCTCGTTGCGACCCGCTCTAGGAAGGTCCGGTCGTGGGAGACCGTCACCGTCGTGCCGCGGCGGGTCCGCAGATGATCTTCCAGCCAGGTCAGGGCGTCGTCGTCGAGATGATTGGTCGGTTCGTCGAGCAGCAACACCTCGGACCCGGCCGCCAGCACGGCGGCCAGCCGCAGCCGGACCTGTTCGCCGCCGGACAATCCGCCGACCGTGCGCTCGCGATCGACCAGACCCAAACCGAGCCCGTGCAGCGCACGTTCCACCCTGGCGTCGGCATCGTAACCGCCGCGGAGTTCGAAAACTGTTGTCAATTCGCCGTATTCGGCCAGCCCGGATTCGTCACCGGCCGCCATCGCGACCTCGATGCGGCGCATCCGCTGTTCGATCGAGCGCAGTTCGCTCAGCGCCCGATCGATGACCTGCCGCACCGTCATCCGGGGCGGCAGCTGCTCGTCTTGCGCGAGATAACCGACACCACCGTCGGCCTGGACGACGATCTGGCCGGCGTCGGGCACCTCGCGCCCGGCGAACATCCGCAGCAAGGTGGTCTTGCCGGATCCGTTCTCCCCGATGATTCCGGTGCGCTCGCCCGCGGCGAGCGCGCAGCTCACCTCATCGAGAACGAGTCGGCCGTTGAAGGACTTGCTGACCGCGAGCGCGGTGATCTGGGTTGGCATATGCACACTCCGAAGCATTCGAGGACGCGGTGACCTGGGACCGCAGGGCCGGGTGAACACTTCGAAGGAGCATCGGCATAACCTCACTTAGTGCGACAACTGTTGCATTAAGATAGCGCTACCGTCCCACCCCGTCAAGCAATCGGATGCCCGACCATGAATTCCGCACCGTCCCCCGACCAGCTCCGGCCCCGGCCGGGCGGCCGAACCGCCCGAATCCGCGACCAGGTCCTCGACGCCGTCCGGGCGGAATTGACCGAACACGGTTACGACGCGCTCACCGTCGACACCGTCGCCGCGCGCGCCGGGGTGCACCGCACCACGGTGTATCGCCGCTGGCGCGATGTCGGCGGCCTGATCGCCGACGTTTTCGCCGCGGCGAGCGATATGGAGTGGCACCCCCGCGATACCGGCACGTTGCGCGGCGACCTGGCCGCACTCAATCAGGAGATCCAGGACTCGCTGACCGAGGAATCATCGATCGCCGTTGCGCTGATCGCGGTTTCGTTCCGCTCGGAGCCGGCGGCCGACGCGCTGCGGGGTCTGTGGGAGGACCGGTACGCGCAATCGGAGATCATCATCGAGCGCGCGATCGACCGCGGCGAACTCCCGCCGCGCGTCGACGCGCGCGCCCTGCTGGTCGCCGCGACCGCCCCGCTCTATCACCAGCTGGTGCTGCTGCGCACCCCAGCCGACCCGCGGCTGGCCGAACACGCGGCGGACGCCGCCACGCTCGCGGCGCGGGCGGGAGCATTCGGCGAACCGTCCTGACCGGCAGCGTTCAGCCCTGAACGGCCGGCTTCAGCACCTCCTCGCACCACTCGCGGAAGGTCGTCGGGCTCGCGGTCTCCGGGCTGCGCCGCACGCCGTGGTCGAGTCCGGCGTCCTTGGCGCGCATCATGTCGATGAACCCGGTCACGAATGCCTCGCCGGTGCCGTACTCGGTCATCGCGGCGCGGAAGTCGTCGACCGATTGCCGTTCGTAGCGCACCGGGCGCCCGAGCACGTCGGACATGACGCGGGCCTGGTCGTTCGGCGACAGATCCGCCGGGCCGAGCACCGGGACCTCGCCGAAGCCGGTCCACGAACGGTCCAGCAGGAGACCGGCGGCGGCCGCGGCGATGTCCCGGGTGGCGGCCGCCGGGGCCTTGCGGTCGGCGTCGACGATTTCGGTGAACACTCCGTTGTCGCGGATCGAAACCACTTGCCGCAGTAGGTTGTCCATGAACGACGGGTTCGCCAGTGCCCGGTAGGCCACGCCCGTGCTCGCGATGAGGTCGTCCGTGGCCAGTGACGCGGTCACGTGTCCGGCGTGCGCGGCGACGGGGGTGCCGCGCCCGAGCGCCGAGACCCCGACGACGTGTCCGATTCCGTGGGCGGTGAACGCCTTCGCGGCCGGCCGGGTGAAACCGGTGAACGCGGCGTCGAGGCTCGGTGTCCGTGGATTCGGCGGGACCAGCCAGAAGACGGCGTCCGCGCCGGCGAACGCCTGGTCGAGGACCGCGGCGTCGCCGTGCGAGCCGGTCACGACGTCGACGCGAGCGCGGACCGCGGCGGAGAGCTTCGCGGGGTCGCGCACGATGACGCGCAGTTCCTCTGTGCGAGTGGAGTTTTCGTCGAGCAGCAGGTTCAGCAGTTGGCTGCCGATATTGCTGGTCGGTGCGGTGATGACGATCATGGTTCGAGTCTGCGGCGGGGCGTCCGGTGCCGTCCAATACCCTTTCCGAAAATTGATACCCTAAAGGTATGGATTTGGATCTGCGCAAACTCCGCTACTTCATGGTGGTGGCCGAGCGGCGGCACTTCGGCCGGGCGGCCGAAGAGCTCTACATCGCCCAGCCGGTGCTCAGCCGGCAGATCCGGGCGTTCGAACAGGAGCTGGCCTGCACGCTGTTCGTGCGGAGTACCCGCAGCGTGGAATTGACCGCCGCCGGGCAGCAGCTCTACACGGAGGCGCCGGGGATCCTGGCCACGGTGGACGCGGCGGTGCGGCGGGTGCACGACGTGGAGCGGGATGTCCGGCGAATCGGGGTCGCGTTCTCCGCGGGATTGCCTGTGTCCGAAGCGATTCGGGCGTTCGCGGAGCGTTATCCCGAGGTCGAGACCGACCTGGTGCCGGTGCACTGGAGGGATCCGGCCGCGCCGCTGCGCGACGGCCGGGCCCAGATCGGTTACCTGCGAAGGCCGTTCGACGACGCGGGGTTGCGCACCGTCGCGATCGGGCACGAGTGCCGGGTGGCGTGCCTGCCCGCGCGGCACCCACTGGCGTCCCGTGCCGAGCTCACCCTGGCCGATCTCGACCGGGAACGAATGCTCGACGTACCGACCAGGCGGACGGGCTCACTGGAGGAGAAGTTCGAACTCATCGCCGCGGGGCGGGGGATCGCGCTGCTCCCGCTGAGCGTCGCGGTGTCCTACGCCCGCCCCGACCTCGTCCATGTACCGGTCGCCGACGCCGACCGAATCGAGACGTGCCTGGCCGTGGCCGCGGACCGGCACGAGCAGGTGCTGCGCGACTTCTTGGAGATCGCCACGGCGACGCTGCGAGCGCGAACGGCCGCGTGACCGTTCAGCGCCGTTCGAGCCTGGTCCAGCCGGACCAGCCGCGTTCGCCGAGCAACTCGATCAGCCGGCGGGCAGGCGGCGCGGCGTCGACTGCCAGACTGTCGAGCAGCGCGGCCAAGGATGGCTCGATGGCGCCGCCGACGTAGTCCTCGCCGTGTTCCTCGGCCAGTCGCGTGAGGTAGCCGGCGATCTGGTCGACCAGTTCGATCAGCATCGGGTCGTTGTCGGTGCGGTCGAGGGCTCGGCTCAGGGTGCGATAGAAGTCGATGAGCGGCGGGTGGGTGATCTGCTCGCGTTTGCGCGCGATCAACTCCGGGACGAGCTCGGGTGCGCGGGCGGCGAGCGGGATCCAGCCGTCGCGTTCGACCTGGACGATTCGCTCGTCGACGCCGATTTCGCGCAGGTGGTCGAGAAACTCGACCACCTGCGCGGGCAACGCGAGACTGTCACCGGCGGCGAGGCGGGCGATCCGCTCCCGGTGTCGTTGGCGCAGGCGGATTTCCGCGCGCAATCGCTCGTCGATCTGCACGACCGCCGCGGCGAGCTCGTCCGGGTCGGCGGCCAGCAGCTCGTGCACGCGCGCCAGCGGGACCCCGGCGTCGGCGAGCGTCCGGATCTTGATCAGCTCGACCACGGCGGCGGCGGGGTATCGGCGATAGCCAGCGTGATCCCGATCGGGTTCGGGCAGTAGCCCTTTGGCGTGATAGTGCCGTATCGCGCGCACCGTTACTCCGGCATAGGACGCCAGTTCGCCGATGGTCAGCATGGGACCAGTCTTCCGGAGGACGGGAGCCGTTCACTCGGTGCGGGCATGTGCGCTCCGGATGATCCGGGCGATGTCCCCGGCGTGGGTGACGACCAAGGCATGTGTGGCATCGAGCGTGGTGCTGGAGATATCCGGCCGTTCGCGCAGCAGCCGGTCGAAGCCGGCCTGCCAGAGCCGGTTGTGCCGCGGTTGCCTGCCTTCGGTGCCGTCGCCCGCCATTGACGCCGCCTGAATCAGCTGGATCGGGCAGTCGATCGCGCGGTAGCGGTCCAGGATTCCGGGCCCGACCACGTCCAGCTCGAGGTCGAGGCCGGATCGAAGCGTGTCCAGTTCGAGGTTGAGGTCGAGGATTTCCGGCGCGGTGAGCAGCATCCGGCTCGGGGTGCTCCGTTCGGCCATCTGCGCTGTGTACTCCCACAGCGCGCGGAATTCGGGCAGGTCGGCCGCGGTGATGAAGGGAGCGGGTATCGGGTTCGCGCCGTCGATGATCACGAGTGCGCCCACGGTGCCGGGATGCGCGGCGGTGTAGTGCACGATCAGGTCCGCGCCGTAGGAATGGCCGGCCAGCACCGGCGCGGACAGCTCGAGTTCGGCCAGCACGGCGGCGAAGTCGGCGAGGAACTCCGCGAAGGCGTATCGGTCGCCCGCCGACGAACGGCCGTGCCCGCGCAGGTCGAAGGTCACCACCTCGAAGTCGCGCCGCAATAGCTCGATGAGTTCGCGCAACTCGGCCTGGGTCGAGGTCAGGCCGGGGCACAGCACCAGCGGTGGTCCGTCGCCGCCGCGCGACACCGGGATCCGCACGCCCGCCCGGCGGACCGTGAACTGGTCGGTATATGTGTTCATGCCGCCCACACTGGACGATTGACCCAGCGTCAGGGTCAACCCGCGTTTCGGATTGCCACGGCCCAGTTCGATTGGAATGATCCAATTTAGCGATACCATCGAGAATGGATGGGTGTGGTTCGCGGCGGTAACGTCCGCGGCTCCCGCGGGTCGACTTCCACGTTCGGAGAAGAAGCTCATGGTGGCAGAAGCGCGTCGGATCAGCGTCGACTCGAGTGTCGCGGAACGCGGCCCGACGGCGCTCCGCATCGCGGTCGGCGGCCAACTGCGCAAGCTGCGCGAGGCGTGCGGCATCACGCCGCAAGCCGCGGGCGAACACATTCGCGGCTCGCACGCCAAGATCAGCCGACTGGAGCTCGGGCGGACCGGGTACAAGGAACGCGACATCGTCGATCTGCTGGACCTGTACGGGGTCGCCGATCAGGAACAGCGGACGATGTTCATCGACCTGGCGCGCAAGGCCAACGAGCCCGGCTGGTGGCATCGGTACAACGACCTGCTGCCGTCCTGGTTCGAGACCTACCTCGGTCTGGAGGGCGCCGCGCGCACCATCAGAACCTTTGAGGGCCAACTGGTTCCGGGTCTGCTGCAAACCGAGGACTACGCCGCCGCGGTCGTCGCCGTCGGCTATGAGAACTCGGAGGTGGCGCGCCGCTACGAGCAACGCAATCAGCACCAGAGCCTGGACCTGCAGGCCGCCCGCCGGGTGCAGTTGCGCACCGAGCGGCAGAAGATCCTGAACGTGCGCGGCGGCCCGACCCTGTGGGCCGTCGTCGACGAGGCCGTCCTGCACCGCCCCGTCGGCGGCCCGAAGGTGCTGCGCGCGCAGCTCGAACACCTCGTGGAAATGTCGGACAAGCCCCACGTCACCATCCAGGTCCTGTCCTACCGCTCCGGCGGCAACGCCGCCGCGGGCAGCTCGTTCACCATGCTCCGCTTCGCCGAAGCGGAACTTCCCGACGTCGTCTACCTCGAACAACTCACCACCGCCCTCTACCTCGACCGCCGCGAAGACATCCACCTCTACCGCGAGGTCATGGACCGCCTGGCCGTCCAGGCCGAAACCCCCGCCGCCTCCCGCGCCCTGATCCTGGAAGCCGCCGAGCGCCTGTAAGCCGCACGTCACCGCCGGTGACGCCGCTCAATCCCACGCGTAGAGATAGATTCGGCGGGTGCTGGTGGCGATGAGGGTGCCGGTGGGGTCGCGGAGTTCGGCGATGCCGGTGTTCTGGGGGTCGCGGGTGGCGAAGAAGGGGGTTCGGTCGGGGCGGATGGTGATGGGGTGTTGGTGCCATTGGGTTTCGCCGTCGCAGGTCACCGGGGAATTGGCGGTGGTGCCGGTGGCGGTGGGGTGGCCGGGTTTGACGGCGGTGAGGTGGACGGTCAGCGTCCAGTGCGGTTGGCCCTTCGGGCAGTGGACGTCGACGTAGACGGTGGCTTTGCCGCCGGAGACGTAGCTGTCGTCGTGCAGCCAGACCGGGTCGGCGGGCGCGGTCGGTAGCGCCGAGAGCAGGCCGGTGACGAGCAGAGCGGTCAGGGAAGTCATCGCAGCAGCCCTTCGGACGCGTCGTCGAGCGACGCACGGTGTCTGTCAATTATCGGTCACAGCAACTTGTTTCACGCCTCCACACCAACTGGGGAGCGGCGTTCGAGGGTGCGCCGGCTCGCCGCGGTCGGCGCATCACGCCACGGCCGATGCCGGCGCTCGGCATCGAGGTTGCAGACTGTTCGGTAATGAAACTGCCGGAACTTCCCGATCTGCCGGTCCGCGGCGCGCTCGATCGAATCGTCGCGACCCTGGCCGAGCACGAGACCGCCGTGCTGGTCGCGCCGCCCGGGACGGGCAAGACGACCTTGGTCCCGCTGGCGTTGGCGGCGGGGACCACGGGGCGGGTGCTGGTCGCCGAGCCGCGGCGGTTGGCGGCCCGTGCGGCGGCCGGGCGGATGGCCGCGCTGCTGGGCGAGCCGGTGGGGGAGACGGTCGGGTATTCGGTTCGCGGGGATCGGCGAGTGGGGGAGGCGACGCGGGTCGAGGTCGTGACGTCGGGCTTGCTGGTGCGGCGGTTGCAGGGCGACCCGGAGTTGGCCGGGGTGGACGTGGTGGTGCTCGACGAATGCCACGAGCGGCATCTCGACGCGGATCTGCTGCTGGCGTTGCTGCTCGATGCCAGGGCCGGACTCCGGCCCGACCTTCGCGTGCTCGCTACATCCGCAACCGTTGCGGCGGAGCGACTTTCGGTGCTGCTGGGCGGGGAGGAAGCGGCGCCGGTGGTGGCGGTCCAGGGGCGGGCGTTTCCGGTGGAGACGACCTACGTCCCGTCGTTGCCCCGGGAACGGATCGAAGCGCAGGTAGCCCGCGCCACCCGGACCGCGCTCGCCGAAACCGAAGGAGACGTCCTCGTCTTCCTGCCCGGCGCTGCCGAAATCCGCCGGACCACAACGCTTCTGGATGATGTGCGCGACGTCGATGTGGTTCCGTTGCACGGGCGACTCACTGCCGCAGGACAAGACACCGCATTGCGCCCGGGTTCGCGACGGCGAGTGGTGCTGTCCACGGCGGTGGCGGAGTCCAGTTTGACGGTGCCCGGCGTCCGGGCGGTGGTCGACTCGGGGCTGGCCCGGGTGCCCCGCATCGACCGGGGCCGCGGGCTGTCCGGCCTTGCGACAGTTCGTGTCTCGGCGGCCGTCGCCGCGCAGCGCGCCGGACGCGCCGGACGTGAGGCCGCCGGTCGGGTCTGGCGCTGCTGGCCGGAATACGAGCACAGCACACTGCCCGCCTATCCGGAGCCGGAGATCCGCACGGCGGATCTGACCCGGCTGGCCCTGGAACTCGCCTGCTGGGGTACCGCGGACGGTCACGGCCTCGCCTGGTGGGATCCGCCGCCACCCGGCGGTCTGGCCGCGGGCCGGGAAGTGTTGCGCGCGTTGGGCGCCGTGGACGGCGACGGCGCGGTCACCGCCCGCGGCCGAGCCATCGCCCGGATCGGCCTGCACCCGCGGTTGGCGCGAGCATTGCTCGACGGAGCACCCGAGGTCGGCGCGCGGGCAGCGGCCGAGGTGGTCACCGTCCTCGACGACGACACCCTCATCGCCGGAGTCGATCTCACGGCCGGGCTGCGCGCGCTGCGCCGCGAGCGGCCGGCACGCTGGCGCAGGGAGGTCGAGCGACTGGCCCGGCTGGTCGATCCGGCGGACGGCGCCGACGATCCGGCTCTCGTTGTCGCACTGGCACATCCGGAGCGGCTGGCCCGGCGGCGTGGACCGGGCTCCACGAGCTATCTGATGGCCGGCGGAACCGCCGTAACGCTGCCGCACGGCTCGGGCCTCGGCGACGCGGAGTGGCTGGCGGTCGGCGTGGCCACCCGGGATCCGGGCCGTTCCGACGGGTGGATCCGATCGGCCGCGGTCGCCGACGAGCAACTGGCCCGCCGGGCCGCGTCGAACCTGCTGACGACCGCCGACGAGGTCGCCTGGACCGACGGCGACGTGGTCGCCCGCCGGGTCGAACGCCTGGGCGCGATCGTGCTGTCGGAGAAGCCCATTCGCGATCCCGACCGCGAATTGCTCGGCGCGGCGATACGTGACGGATTGCGCTCGACCGGACTCACCCTGCTCCGCTGGAATCCCGACGCGATCGCCTTGCGTCAGCGCCTCGAATTCCTGCACCGCACCCTCGGTGAACCGTGGCCCGCGGTCGATGACGACTCGCTGCTCGCCGCGGCCGACACCTGGCTCGGCCCCGAACTCGCCACCACCCGCAAACGCGTCGACCTCGAACGCATCGACGCCGGACCGGCGCTGCGCCGGCTACTGCCCTGGCCGGATGCCACCCGCCTGGACGAACTCGCCCCGGAACGCCTCGCGGTCCCCTCCGGCAGCCACCCCCGCCTCGACTACTCGTCCGACCCTCCGGTGCTCGCGGTCAAGGTGCAGGAGGTCTTCGGCTGGACCGATGCCCCACGCCTCGCCGATGGCCGCGTCCCCGTCGTGCTGCATCTGCTCTCACCCGCGCAACGTCCCGTCGCGGTGACCGCGGACTTGGCCTCTTTCTGGCGCACCGGCTGGCTTCAGGTTCGCGCGGACCTGCGGGGCCGCTACCCCAAACACGCCTGGCCGGAAGACCCGGCCACGGTGCCCGCTCATCGCGGCACCGCCCGGAACGCCGGGCGCGGTTAGCGGTGCGGCGCGGGCGGCCGGTTGTCCTGGCACGGCGAATCCGCGGGCGGCGGTTTGATGATCGGCTCCGTGCACACCCGCCAGTGCGGGTCGGGCGCCGGGTCGTGGAAGTCGAAGAGCAGCACCCCGCCGATGATCACCCCCAGTGCCGCCGTACCGAGCAACGCCGACACAAATCGCAGGCCCAATATCCGGCAGAACAGCACTAATCGCCATAGTCGCCCCACCCAACACAGCTGCCATAGTCGCCACGGTTGCCGTCGTCGCAGTTCGTACATGGTACTGTCCCGTCCCTCGCATGGGTTGAATCGCGCTGGCGGCCAGCGTGTTACACAACCGAGCGCGAACCGGGACGGCTATCCGGTGTTATTTGCCCAGCTTGTCGGACATGTCGTACTGCTGATAGAGCTGCGCCGCATTGGCCGGCGTCACCCGCATCGTGTCCAAGACCTGCTTCTTCTCCACCGGTTGCTGGTGCAGCAGCTTCTCCAAGGTGGCGACCGCCTGCTCGGCGCCGGTCGGATAGACGAACGTCGTGAGCAACTGCCCGTTCTGCACGGCGCGAATACCGCCGGTCGGAATGGCGAGCCCGTCGATGCCGATGATCTGGATCGCACCGGCCTTGCCCGCCCCTTGAATGGCGAGCTGGGCGCCGAGCGCCATGTCGTCGTTGTGCGCGTAGACGAGGTCGATCTTGTCCCCCTTGGACAGCCATTGCTGAGTCACCGTGGTGGCGTTGGCTTTCAGCCATTTCGCCTCCTGGTCCTCGATGATGGTGATGTTGTGACCGGCGATCGCGTCCCGGAAACCCTTGTCGCGGTCGATCTGTGGGTGATCGGACAGAATGCCGCGCAGCTCGACGACATTGCCGCCGTTGGGCAGCGCCTGTACCGCGGCCTCCCCGGCGAGCTTGCCGATGAGGTAGTTGTCGCCGCCGATGAACGCGTCGTAGCAGTCGGTATTGACGTTGCGGTCCAGGATGATCACTGGGATCTTGGCGTCGCACGCCTGCTGCACCGCGGCGGTGAGCGGGGCCGGTTCGTTGGGCGAGACGATGAGCGCGTTGACCTTCTGCTGGATGAAGGTCTGCACCTGGCTCACCTGCGTCGCGCTGTCCTGGTGCGCATCGGTGATCGGGAGCAGCTTCAGGTCGGGGTGCTGCTTGGCGAAGTACTGCAATTGCAGGTTGAGCTGGGCTCGGTAGGGCTCGGCGTTGTTGGATTGCGAATAGCCGATGACGAATTGGCCGCCGTCCGACGGGCTCGGCGGGTTGGACGCGCAGGCCGCGGCGGCCACGGCCGTCGTACACAGCGCGACCGCGGTGAGAACTGTGCGGCGGATGGATCGCATTTTCACTCCTGGAAACAGGTGGTGGGCAACGACTTCGGCCTCGCGGCCGGGGTCGCGAAACGGCATCAGGTGCCGCTGCTTTCGTGCGGGCGTCGATCGCCCGGCCCGCGGGGTAGCCGGCGGGCCAGCGGTCCGGTGAGACCGCGGAAGAAGCCCGGCCGTTGCAGCACCACGGCCACCACGACGATCAGGCCCTTGATGATCAGCTGGGCATTGTCGCTGACCGCGTTCAGGCCGAGCACGTTGTCGAGCAGGGTGAGGATCAGCGCGCCGACGAAAGTGCCGGTGATGGCGCCCTTTCCGCCGGCCAGGCTGGCGCCGCCGATCACCGCGGCGGCGATGGCGTCCAGCTCGTAACCGGTGCCCGCCAACGGATCTCCGGACGCCCGGTACGCGGCGTCGATCGGTCCGGCGAAGCCGGCCAGCAGGCCGGACAAGGTGAATACCGCGATGATCACCAGCGTTACGTTGACGCCGGAAAGCCTTGCGGCAGTGGGGTTACCGCCGACCGCGTAGATGTGCCTGCCGAACGTGGTCTTGGACAGGACCAGCTGGGTCACGACGCAGACGGCGACGAAGGCGAGCACCGGATAGGAGATTCCGGCGGTGCCGAACAGCGGCAGCCAGGTGCCCTTGAACAGGGTGTGGCCGGGCGTGCCGAGCAGCGCGAACTCGGACGCGGTGGGTGTGAGGTGCCCGTTCTCGTCGTAGACCGCCGTGCCAACGGCGACATTGCCCGACACCTGTCTGTCGATGCCGCGGACCACCGACAACATGGCCAGCGTCATCACGAACGACTGGATCCGCAGCACGGTGGTGCCGAGCCCGTTGCACAGCCCGAAGAACGCGCCCACCAGCGCGCACGCCGGGACGATCAGCCAGGGGCTCAGGCTGTGGTGCACCAGCAGCATCGCGGCGGTCATCGAGCCGATGCCGAGGATCGATCCCACGGACAGATCGATGCCGGCGGTGATGATCACCAGGGTCACGCCGACCGCGAGAATGCCGCGGGAGGAGAACGCCGTGATCGCGTTGGTGATGTTGGTCTGGTTCCAGAAGTACTGCCCCTTGGTGCTGATGCCGATCAGAATCACCAGCAGCAGACCGATATATCCCTGGGCGGCACCCAGATAGGGCGTCAGCCGGGTGATGCGCGACCAGATCGCCGATGCCGCGGAACGCTGATCATCGGCCGGAGGCTTGCTGTCCGTCATTCTGGGTCCTGAGGGTCGCACTGCGTCGGCTGGGGTTGTTTCCGGTTCGGCCTCAACCTGTTCCGGTTCGCACGCCGATGGCGGGCGCCCTGGCCATCGCCGCCGCGAGGATCGCCTCCTGGTCGAAGGGCGCGCCGCGGGCAGGATCTCGATGGAACTCTCCGGTCAGCCTGCCCTCGCAGAGCACGAGGATGCGGTCGCACATGCCGATCAGTTCGAGCAGTTCCGAGGACACCGCGAGGATCGCCGCGCCCTGCCGGGCCAGCTCGTCCATCAGCGCGTGCACCTCCGCCTTCGCGCCGACGTCGATGCCGCGGGTCGGCTCGTCCATCAGCAGCACCGACGGATGGGTGAGCAGGCACTTGGCGAGCACGACCTTCTGCTGATTGCCACCGGACAGCGTGTCGACGACGGTGGCCAGCGAGGCGGTCTTCACCTTCAGCTCAGCGACTTTCGCCGTGACCGCGGCGCGCTCGCGCTTCGCGTCGACCGTCCGCCATGGGCGCAGATAGCGATTCAGGGCGGCGAGCGAGGCATTGAAGCGCACGGTGTTGGCCAGCATCAGGCTCTGCGCCTTGCGGTCCTCGGCGACGAGTGCGATGCCGCGCTCGATGGCATGCCGCGGACTGCGTGGCCGGTAGCGCCGGCCTGCGAGGGTGATCGTCGCGCTGACCCCGGTGGCGGCGCCGTAGAGGGCCTCGAGCACCTCGCTTCGCCCGGCCCCCATCAATCCGGCCAGCCCGACGATCTCACCCTCGGCGACTTCGAAGGACAGGTCGTGCAGGGCAACCGCGTCGCTGTCCACGGCAGGCGCGGTCGTCAGATGTTCGACGGTCAGCCGCACCTGCCCGCCCGCGTGCTGCTGCGCGCCGCGTGGGAACAGTTCACCGAGCGGACGCCCGACCATCAGCTGGATGAGTTCGGTCCGCCGGGTGCCCCGCATCGGCCGCTGGGCCACGTAGGCGCCGTCGCGCAGCACGGTGACGGTGTCGGCGATCTCCTCCAGCTCCTCGATCCGGTGCGAGATGTAGATGACGCCGACCCCGTGGCCGGTCAGATTGCGAATGACGGCGAACAGCCGTTCCACCTCCGCCTCGGTGAGGGCAGAGGTCGGCTCGTCCATCACCAGGATCTTCAGGTCGTGGTTGAGCGCCTTGGCGACCTCGATGAGCTGCTGCTCGGCGAGGCGGCATTGCCGAACCAGCCTGCGCGGCTTCAGATCCAGGCCGACCCGGGCCAGCAGTTCGCCGGTGCGGGCGTCCATGTCCGCGCGGGCCAGCGTGCCCCAGGCGGTGCGTCGTTCCTGGCCGAGGAAGAGGTTGTCGGCGATGGACAGCTCCGGCACCAGGTTCAGTTCCTGGTGGATCATCGCGACGCCGTGCCGGGCCGCGTCCTTCGGGGAGCGCAGATGCACGGGGCGGCCGGCGATTTCGATGCTGCCCGCGTCGGGGGCGAACACGCCGGCCAGCACGTTCATCAAAGTCGACTTCCCCGCGCCGTTTTCGCCGAGCAGCGCCAGCACCTCGCCCTGGCGCAGGGTGAGCTCCACTCCGCGTAGCGCTTTCACCCCGGGGAATTCCTTGACGATGCCGCGCATGGCGAGCAACGGCGCGTGGCCATCGGTACCGGTCACGGGGCTGGCTCCCCCCTCGTCAACGGGTGGCTGCCGCGAGCGACTGATCCACGGGATGTGACGTCGGTCTCAGAAATCGATTTCTGTCACCCTAAATTTCGAGTCGGCGAACCGTCAAGACCGTTGAGCGCGCAATCTTCTCGGCTACAGTTGCCACCAGCAATTCTCGACCGCGCTATGGGAAATCGTTTTCCCGGATCGCGAGCCGGGCCAGGGATCGAAGGGTGGTAGCCCGCAGATGGCGACGGTGACGATTCGCGACGTCGCGGCACTGGCCGGGGTGTCCCCGGCGACCGTCTCGCGGGTGCTCAACGCCGATGCGCGGGTCGCGCCGGAGCTGCGCGAGCGGGTGCGGGCCGCGGTCGACAAGCTCAGCTATCGGCCTAACAGCCAGGCCAGATCGTTGCGCACCCGGGCGACCAGGGTGCTCGGTTTGATCATCACCGACATCCAGAACCCGTTCTTCACCGCGCTCGCCCGCGGCGTGGAAGACGCTGCGAGCGAGCGGGATTACTCGGTGGTGCTGGCCAATTCGGACGAGAGCCTGGACAAGGAGCAGCGGTATCTGGAGGTCGCCGCCGCCGAACGAATGGCAGGGGTGGTGCTGGCTCCGGCCTCCGCCGCGAACAGCCGGATCGGCACGCTCACCGACCGGGGTATCCCGGTGGTCGCGATCGATCGGCGGCTGCGCTCGGCCGACGTGGACAGCGTGACCGTCAACAATCAGCGGGCGGCCAAGGAGGCCGTCGACCACCTCATCGCGGCAGGCTGCAAGCGGATCGCGATGATCACCGGACCGCCGCACGCGTCGACGGCAACCGGGCGGCTCAGCGGGTATCGAGCCGCGTTGCGCCAGGCCGGAATCGAGCTCGACCCGGACCTCGAACTGCGCGGTGACTATCGCATCGACGGCGGGCGGGCCGCGGCGCGCGCGATTCTCGCCTTGCCCGACCGGCCCGACGGATTGTTCGTCGGCAACAACCTGATGATGGCGGGCGCCCTGCATGCGCTCGCCGATGCCGGGGTCACCTTCCCCGGAGACATCCTGCTGGCCGGGTTCGACGAGATGAGCTGGGCGGGATTCGCGCCGCCGATCACCCTCGTCGAGCAGCCGAGTTACGAAATCGGCAGGCAGGCAACCGAATTGCTGCTGCGGCGGATCGCCGGTGCGGAGTTCCCGGTGCAGCGGGTCGTGCTGCCCGCCCGCCTGCGGGTCCGGGAGAGCACCGGCCGGGCCGTGATCGCCTGAGCGGCAAGCCGGTTCAGCCGAACGGTTCCTCGCGGACGAAGCGGGTCAGTGCGGCGGCGAACGCTCGCGCCTCGTCCGCGGGCCAGCCGGCCAACTGCTGATCGAAGCGTCGCGCGAGCCGCTCGCGCATCACCCGGACCGCCCGCTGTCCGTCCTCGGTCAGGGTCAGCAGGGTGGCTCGCGCGTCGTCCGGGTCGGGGGAGCGCCGCACCAGATCCGCCCGCTCCAGCCGGGACGCGTGCCGGCTGGTCACCGATCGATCCAGGCCGATCTCGGCGGCCAGCGCGGCCGCGCTGCGTGGGCCGAACCGGCCGAGCGCGCTGAGTACCGGGTAGGTCGCCGCGTCCACCTCCGGACCGAGTCCCTCCGTGAGCTCGGCATAGATGCCCTCCCTGGTTCGCCTGCGCAGCAACTCGGCGATCGCCTCGGCGACGTGGGCACCGACTCCCTGTCCTGTCATAGGTCCCAGAATAGCGTGCATCGAGCACGCATATGCGGTACTGTCATATGCGTGCACAATGCACGCACATGATCGAAGGAGCCAGAAATGACCACCAATATCGCCGCAGCCCTGAACGACCTGCTGTTCGACCGGGAGCTCGACGTCGCCGCCGCCGTCGCCCGGCACTTCGCCGACGACTACCGGCAGCGCACCGACGGCGTCTGGAGCGACCGCGCGGAATTCGCCGACCACATCACGCACCTGCGCGGCGTGCTCGCCGGCGGCCACGTCGAGGTGCACGACGAATTCGTCGACGGCGATCGCTATGCCGACCGGCACACCGTGCATGCCACCAAGATCGACGGCAGCGCAGCGGCTTTCGAGGTCCTGGTGTTCGCCGAATTCGCCGCCGACGGCCGCTTCCGGCAGATCATCGAAACCACCACCATGCTCGCCGGGCAGGCCGAGGATCAGCACCTCGGCAGCGCCCGCTGACCTGGTGATCGGCCGCACCTCCCGACCCGGCGTCGGTGCGCGGCCGAGCGTCCGCGGGTCAGTACGGGAACGCGGCGGTGAGCGCGCAGAACAGGCCGAACGCACCGATCGTCACCATCAGCAGGATTGCCAGGAGCGCGCCGTGGATGTTGTCGATGAGAGCCGGTTGGGTGGCGGTGCGCGACTGTGCCATGTCGAAGCCTCCGGTAGCTGGGCGCTGGGGTCAACTCGGCGATTCCCGGTGCTGCGGACCTCAAACGCGGTGGGCGGAACTTGGTTCCGCGCGGGGCTGTGACCAGCGGCTATCGGTCGGACGGCGGTTGCAGGCCGAGGCGGTCCGCCAGGGCGTCGACGGCATCCGCGTCGGCGTAGGCCTCGGTGGTCAGTTCGAGGAAGGCGGCCCAGCGGTCGATCCGCGGCGTCCAGCGGGCGATGATCGCGGTGGCATGTTCGACCTCGCTCGGCGCGCCTGCTCGTCGCGCGCGGGCCGCCGCCTCGGTGGCGGTTCGCACGGTGTGCTGCGCGAGCGCGAGTTGCTCCCGGCAGTGATCGGGGTCGGGGACTTCCTGACGCACGGTTTCGGCCTCGACGCGCAGATTCAGGATGAGGCCGGCGAGGCGGGGATCGACCGGTGTCGCCGGCGGAGCCGAGGTGCCCGCGGCGATCGCCCGGTCGCGCCGTTCCCGCCGCCGCTGCTCGTGCTTCTCGGCCTGCGCGAGCTGCGCGCGGTAGGTGTCGAAGTCCTCGACGGTGACCGTTGGATAGGCCAAAGCCGCCGTTGCCGAGAGCTTTTCGACGCCTGCGTGATCGCGCACGGCCAGCGTCAGCCGGGTCGGGGCAGGGGCGGGATCCGGCTCGCCGTCGAGGCGTGCGTCCAGCACCGCGTTCCGATGGTCGACCAGGAGGTCCGCCGCCACCCGGTCCAGCACCGCCGTCCCCACCTCGATGTGATTCCCGCAGGTACGACCGGTGGACGGGTCGGGAAACCCGAGCTCGCCCATCCCGGCATCGACCACCGACTCCCCCTCCGCCCCGAGACCCACGACCTCCCAGGTATACGTCCTCGAGTCCTCTGCCTGCGCGCCGTGCTGCTCGGACATGGCCCGAACGGTACCGGACCGGCACCGCTCGGGGTTCGGATCGCGCCCGGCCGCAGGGCAACCGGCAGTCGCGCCCCTGTCCCGTCGACGGGGCGGCAACCGGGTTCAGTTCGCCGCGCAGAGGGCGGTTTCGACGAGTTGGTTGATGTCGCGGGTGGGCTGCGGGGTGGTGGGGACCTGGTTGGCGATGACGGTGACGGAGCGGCCGTCGGCGGTGACGCCGCCGCGGGTCTCGAAACCGTCGATGTCGCCGCCGTGGCCCCAGCTGTCCTTGCCGCAGGGGAGCTGACTCTGCATGATGCCGAGGCCGTAGCCGGCCGGCGGGCCGGTAACCGGCAGGGGGACGGTGGTTTTCATCTCGGCCAGTTGGGCAGGCGGGAGCAGCCTTCCGTCGAGGAGCGCGGTGAAGAAGCGATTGAGATCGGCGCCGGTGGAGACCATCGCGCCGGCCGCGCCGGCCGAGGTGACGTTCTGGTCGGTGTAATCGACCAGGGCGCCGTCGATCTCGGCGTAGCCGCGGGGGTGCGGGCCGCGGATCGTGGTTTCGTCCGGGTCCGGATAGTAGGTGCCGTGCAGGCCGAGCGGCTCGATGATGCGGTGGGTGATCTCCGCGCCGAGCGAATTCCCGGTGACCTTCTCGATCACCATCCCGGCGAGGGCGTAGTTGGTGTTGGAGTATGCCCACTGCGCGCCGGGTTCGAAATCGGCGGGCGCGGTGAGGGCGTTGCGCACCACTTCGGCGATATCCGTTCGGCCCCAACGGACTTGCTCGTTGTGCGTGGAAATCTGCCCCGGTTCGGGCGTCGTGCCGAACTCTGCCGCGTATTCGGGAATTCCGCTGTTGTGCTGCAACATGTTCCGGATGGTGATCCGATTCCCGTCGATGCCGGGGCCGTGCACGACACCCGGTAGATAGCGTTCCACCGGACCGTCCAGATCGACCTTGCCCTCGGCCACCAATTGCAGCATGACGGTGGACACGAATACCTTTGTGTTACTGGCGATCCGGACGCGGGCGTCGTCCGGGAAGGGGGTGCCCTGCTCGCGGTCGCCCGTCCCCGCGTTCGCGGTCCAGACCCGATCGTGATCGGTGACCACGATCTGGGCGCCGGGCAGGTGGTCTACCGCGACCAGATCGTTCAGGGCCGCAGTGATTTTCGCTCGATCGGCCGCGCCGATAACGGGCTCGACTCGATCCGTTCCCGTGGAACTGCATGACGTCGCCATGGCGGCGACCACTGCTCCGGTGACCAGTACCGTGGCCAGCGATCGATCCCATACCCGGATGCGCAAAACGATTCCCTTCTGTTGCGGACGCAGTCACGGTATGAGAAATCCGGGTGGCTCAGCTATCCGGCAGGCCCCTCTCTTTCCGGTGGTGCTGGCACCACCGGACGGGACCGCGACCAGGTCGTTCGCGTCGCGACCGGGCGCTAGCGGTGCCCGTGGGCGGGTAGCCACGCCGCGACCCGGAAGCCGCCGTCCGGCGACGGTCCCGCCTCCAGCCGGCCACCCAATTGGGTTGCGCGCTGGCGCATTCCGTCGAGTCCGCGACCGCCGCCGTGGGGGTGGCGGTCGCCGCCGCCACCGGTGTCGGTGACCGTCACGACGAGTTGTCCGCTGACGACCCGGATGTCGAGTTCGGCCTGCTTCGCCCCGGCATGGCGCAGGACATTGGTCAACGATTCCTGCACGATCCGGTACGCCGATTCCGCGACCACCGGCGCGACATCGATGCTTCCGTGCCGGTGCACGGTCACCTCGACGCCCGCCTTCGAGATGGTCTCGGCCAGTCGGTCCAGGTCGTCGAGGCCGGGCGCGGCCGCGGTGTGGTCGCGATCGTCGCCGATCACCCCGAGCAGCCTGCGCACCTCGTCGAGGGCTTGCCTGCCGACGTCCTCGACCGCCTCGATGGCCAGCTTCGCCTTGTCCGGATGGGTGTCGAAGACATCGTTGGCCGCAGCGGCCTGCAACACCATGAGCGAGACGGTGTGGGCGAGCACGTCGTGGAGTTCACGGGTGATCCGCGCTCGCTCCTGCAACACCATGCGGCGCGCCTCGGACTCGCGCCGGGCCGATCTCGCTCGGCCGAGCGCGCCCCAACTCCACGCCAGCGCCGCGGCGCCGGACCAGAGCAGCGCGGGCAACCAGCTGCCGCTGGCGCCGAGTGCGGCGGCGAAGAGTCCGACCGCCGCGCCGAGTCCCCACAGCGAAATTCGGGCCGGGCGCAACCAGGCGAGGGTCGTCAGCACGATCAGGGCGACGCCCGGCCCCAGTGGCAGATGCATCAATTCCAGGGTGGCGCCGATGAACAGCGAGACCAGGGTGACGAGCAATGGCCTGCGATCCATCCACCAGACGACCGCGACCTGGCAGGCCGCCAGCGCGAGCGCGGCGACCCGACCGGCCGGGGTGAGCGCGGGCTGCGGGATGAGCAGCGCCATCGGCGCGACCGTGGCGAGTGTGCACGCGACCAGCAGCACCCGCCACCGTCGGGACAGTCGCGTCTCGAACAGATCCGGCACGCTGCCGACGCTACCCGGCCCGCGGACCCGCGGAGGGCTCACCGATCAGCGCGTCCTGGCTCACCCGCCTCACTCGCTGGGCGGGCGCGGCCGGACCAGGCCGAGGTCGTAGGCGAGCACCACCGCCTGCACCCGATCGCGGAGTCCGAGTTTGCGCAGGATGGCCGAGACATGGGTCTTCACGGTGCCTTCGGTGACGTCGAGTTTCGCCGCGATCTCGGCGTTGGAGGCCGCCTGGGCGATCAGGGTGAGCACCTCGATCTCGCGATGGGTGAGCTCGGCCAGGTGCGGCGTCGCCGCGGGTTCGGGGTGCACCTCGGCCACGAAGCGGTCCAGCAGCCGCCGGGTGACCCGGGGCGCGAGCAGCGCCTCCCCGCCCGCCACCACGCGGATGGCCTCGACCAGTTCGGCCGCCCGGGCATCCTTCAACAGGAAACCGCCCGCGCCGGCCCGCAATGCCGCGTACAGCAATTCGTCCTCGTCGAAGGTGGTCAACACGATCACCGACGGGCGGTGCCGCGCCTTCATCAATTGCTGAGTGGCCTGGACGCCGTCGACCTCCGGCATCCGGAGGTCCATCAGGACGACATCCGGCCGGGTCTCGGCGGCCAAAACCACTGCCTCCGCACCGTTTTCGGCCTCGCCGACGACCTCGATGTCGTCCCTGGTCTCCAGGATGAGCCGAAGTCCGGTGCGCACCAACGCCTGATCGTCGGCGATCAGCACCGTGACCGGCATCAGTCTTTGACAGGTTCGGCGCCACTGTGTTTGGTCAGCGAGTCGCCCGCGTCGATCGAATCCCAGAGCGTCCGGCCGACCCGGACCTTCACCGTGCTCCCATCGTCGAGCCGCACCACCAGCCGACGATAGAGGTTGGCTCCGTCGAGCAGGCCGCGCGACTTCTTGACCACCGTTCCGTGCCATTCCTGCTGCGCCATCTGATCCACTCCTCGCTGGTCGAATATTCGGCGCCGGCCCGTTGGCTCGGCGTGCGGTCCAGTGTTGCCGGGAGAGCCCGTCCGGCACATCACCTTGCAGCGGTAGTTGTCTCTCTGTCGAAAGTTAGAGACCGCGGTCGCGGCCCGAGCGCAGACACACCGGCGCAGGCCGTAATGCGCCGCCCCGAGACGATCCGCGGGAAGACTTGGCTCGCGCGGCCGATGATCGCCCGGTGATAGCCAGGCATCGAATTCGTGGTCCAGTCGAGAGGCAGGGATATGAAACGCACGTTGGCAGTCCTGATCGGGGTGGTCGCCATTTTCGGCGCCGCCGCGTGTTCGGACGACTCCGAGCCCGCACCGAGCACCACGAGCGTGAAGGCGACGACGACCACATCAGCCGCGCCGACCACGACGTCGGCACCGGCGGCGAGCCCCGCTCCGACACCTACTCAGCAGCGCGGCGCCGACGGCTCCACCAACAACAATCTGAGCCCGGAATACTGTGCCAAGAACCAGGATCCGGGTTGTCCACTGGGTAGCTACATCGGCCCCAACGCCATCCCCAGCCCGAACGGCGACGGCACCTGGGTGCCGTGCGAGGGCACGATCTGCACCAACCCGAACCACGGCGCCGGCCCCGAAACGACCCCGCCGGTCGAAACCCCGACGACCACACCGCAGGACGGCGCCCGAGTCGAGGGCGCACCCTGCGAGGGCGACGGCCACTGGGTCCATCTCACCGGCGACAACGCCGCGCACTACGGCACCGAGTGGCTCTGCCGGCACTGACGCCGGACCGACGACGCGTTTCAGGACGGGACGAGCCGGTAGCCGGCTTCGTCGCCGGTGACCAGCCCCGCGGTGGGGGCGGGGAAGTGCGTGCCGAGCACGAGAGTGCCGGTGCCGGTGAGGGATCGGAGCAGATCGCGGCGGGAGACCTCGGCTCGGTGCGGGTCGATGTCGACGCAGCTGCCGATGGCGGGGTCGGCGAATTGGACGGGATGGTGGACGCAGTCGCCGGTGATCACGGCGTCGCGGTCGCCGAGCTCGACGGCGAGGTGCCCCGGTGTGTGGCCGGGGGTGGGGAGCAGGCGCAGGCCGGGGACGACGTCTAGTCCGTGGTCGGGGACGTCGAGGATGTCCAGGAGTCCGGCGTCGTCGACGGGGCGGATGGAGTCGTCGAACATCTGCCTGCGGGCCGCGTCCATGTCGTAATCGGCCCAGAACCGCCATTCGGTGCGGGAGGCGAGGTAGCGGGCGTTGGGGAAGGTCGGCGTCCAGGTGTCGTTGCGCCAGTGGGTGTTCCAGCCGACATGGTCGGTGTGCAGATGGGTCAGCACGACGAGATCGATGGACTCCGGGGCGTAGCCGGCCGCGTCGAGGCGCCGGAGGTAGTCGGTGTCGAGGTTGTCCCAGGCCGGGTTCGCCCGGGTCTTGCCGTTGCCGATGCCGGTGTCGACGAGGACCCGCAGTCCGTCGATCGTCAGGGCGAAGGTCTGGCTGTGCAGCTTCAAGGTGCCGCCGGTGTCGGCGAAATGTGTTTGGAGCCAAGGCTGTTCGGCGACCACGTCGGGCGTGGCGGAGGGCAGCAGCCAGGCGCCGGTGTGCGCGGGCAGCGCGATCTCATCGATGCGGTGGACGGTGAGATCGCCGACGGTCCAGGACGGAGCGGTCGCTGTGGGCATGAGATTTCCTCCGGCTGCGAGGTAAAAGCTATTTGTTTGCGTTAAGCGACGGTAGTCCCTAGTCTGGCGTTAACGCAAACGATTCGCTTTTGTGTGCCCGACAATCGAGAGGCCCCATGTCCACCCCTCCGTTGACCTCGTCCGAAGCGGCCCGCTGGTCCGCCCGCGCGGGGCTGGTATTGCCGGCCGAGCGGCACGCAGGCCTGGCCGCCACCGCCGAGCACGTCCACTCCGTCGTCTCGGTGCTGCGCGAACTCGACCTCGACGACATCGCACCCGCCGCCGTCTATCACGCGCAGGAGGGTCGCGATGAAACCGCATGAGCTGACCGTGACCGCGGCCGCGACGGCGATCCGCGCGGGAGAGATCTCGCCGGTCGAACTGGTCGATGCGGTGCTGCGCCGGGCCGAGCAGGTGGAACCACGGTTGGGCGCCTACGTCACGGTGACCGCGGATCGAGCCCGCGGCGCGGCCCGCGCGGCCGAGCGCGACATCGCGAACGGGCGCGACCGAGGCCCACTGCACGGAATCCCCATGGGCCTCAAGGATGTGATCGATGTCGCCGGTCTGGCGACCACGGCCAGTTCGCGCGTGCGCGGCACCCATCGCGCCGCGTCCGACAGCGCCGTCGCCGCGCGGCTGGACGCCGCAGGCGCGGTCCTGCTCGGCAAGACGCACACCCACGAATTCGCCTACGGGCTGATCACCCCGCAGACGCGCAACGCGCGCAATCCCACTCGGGTCGCCGGTGGATCCAGCGGCGGATCGGCCGTCGCGGTGGCGTCCGGGGCGGCGGCGTTCGCGGTGGGCACCGACACCGGCGGGTCGATCCGGGTCCCCGCGGCGCTCAACGGTGTGGTCGGACTCAAGCCGACCTACGGGCGCGTCTCCCGGCACGGCGTGGTCGCGCTGTCGTGGTCACTGGACCACGTCGGCCCGATCACGCGCACCGTCGCCGACGCCGGACTGGTGCTGAACGCGTTGTCCGGGTACGACGTCCGCGATCCGGCCTCGGTGCCCGCACCCGCCGTCGACCTCGACGGGCCGGCCGACCTGACCGGGCTGCGCGTCGGGGTACCGGCCAACTACTACTTCGACCGCGTCGACCCCGAGATCACGGCCGCGGTCCGGCGCGCCATCGAGCACCTGCGCGGGCTCGGCGCTCGACTCGTCGACGTCGAGATCCCCATGACCCGATACATCCAGCCAATCCAGTGGGGGTTGATGGTTCCGGAGGCCAGCGCTGCCCACGAACGGACGCTGCGCACGGACGGCGAGCGGTACGGCGACGACGTCCGGGTCCTGCTGGAGGCGGGTGAGCTGCTGTCGGCGGCGGACTATCTGCGCGCGCAACGCGCCAGGACGCTGCTGCGCCGTGCCTGGGCGGGCCTGCTGGAGCACGTGGATGTCGTTGCGGCGCCGTCGGTTCCGATCACCGCCGTCCCGGTCGGCCGAGAAACGGTGACCTGGCCAGACGGCACCACCGAAGCGGTTGCCGATGCCTACGTCCGGCTCTCCGCGCCCGCGAATATCACCGGAGTCCCCGCGCTGTCGGTGCCGGTCGGCAATGACCGCACGGGGCTGCCGATCGGCATGCAACTCCTCGGCCATCCCTTCGGCGAGGCGACTCTGCTGCGCGTCGGGCGGGCCTACGAGCGGACCGCCACGAGCTCGTCGCCGCGGTGGGCGGCGAATTAGGGTGACGGCATGAGCCGCAAGCCGATGGTCCGTCCCGGAGGGCGAAGCACGCGCGTCCAACAGGCGGTCCACACGGCCACGCACGAGCTGATGGCCGAGCTCGGGCGCGACGGATTGACCGTTCCGCTGATCGCCGCCCGGGCCGGCGTCACCCCGTCGACGATCTACCGGCGGTGGGGTGACCTGCGCGAATTGCTCAGCGACGTCGCGGTCGAACGCCTGCGCCCGGACACCGAACCGGAGGATCACGGCACCCTGACCGGTGATCTGACCGCGTGGGCCGAGCAATTCCTGGACGAGATGAACTCGCCGCCCGGTCGGGCCTACATCCGGGACGCGCTGCTCGGCGACCCCGATGGGTCGAATGCCGGGCAGTGCTCCGACTACGCCTTGGCGCAGATCGCGGCGATCGTCGCGCGGGCGGACAGTCGCGGCGAACCGACGCCCGATCCCGAGGACGTCCTCGACCGGGTGGTGGCTCCGATGATGTACCGCATCCTCTTTCGGCCCAGCGCGCTGACCGCCGAGTACGCCGGCCGGCTGGTCGACGGCTTCTTCGCCGCGCCCGTCGACTAGGCCGCCGTCAGTGATCTGCGGCCAGGCCGCGCTCCAGGAGACCGAAGGCGGCCTCGGTCCGCGCCACCGCCGTGGGGTAGATTTCGTCGGCGCTCCGACCGGAGCGGATCGCCTGGGCATTGTGATACGTGAGGATCCGCTGTGCGCTGAACACCTGTGCCGCAACGAGATGCGCGGTGAACGCGTCGTCCGGCTCGACGGTAT
Organism: Nocardia sp. NPDC056564; assembly: GCF_042793755.1. Classification (NCBI taxonomy): domain Bacteria; kingdom Bacillati; phylum Actinomycetota; class Actinomycetes; order Mycobacteriales; family Nocardiaceae; genus Nocardia; species Nocardia sp. NPDC056564. The sequence continues at coordinate 343,226 of NZ_JBHTUR010000003.1, read as the reverse complement.
CGCGCAGTGCGTCGGCGAGATCCTGCTCCTGGGCGACCATGTAGCCGGCCAGATGAGCCATCAGTGCGGGCGTCGAGTACAGCAGGCTGTGGAACGTGACGGCCTCCGGCGTGTCGTTGAGTCCGGTGAGCGGATCTCGCTCGGCGAGTAGATCGAGAAAGTTCCGCCGGAGCGCGCCCAGCGCGGACGTGCCCGCCGGACGTTCCCGGACCACGACCGCGGACCCCCGCCCGCCGCCGATGAACCGGCGCAGCACCAGATCTTCCTTCGTCGGGAAGTAGGCGAACAGCGTGGGCTTGGACACCTCGGCCGCCGCCGCGATATCGGCGACCGAGACGCCGTCGAACCCCGATTCCTGGAACAGCGTGAAGGCCGCGTCCACGATCGCCTGCCGCGTGCGGCTCTTCTTGCGCTCGCGCAACCCGGGTTCTTCCATGGCCCCAGCCTAGCGAAATATAACCACGTAAATGATTTGACACGGTCATATAATTAACCGAGTTAAGATATCTGTCTATCGAGTGGGGGTTGACGCGACCATGCAACACACCGATCACGACCACCACGTCGAACCCGAGATCCGGGTCGAACGCGACTACCTGAGCGACTGCCGCGCGGCGCTGGCGCGCATGCGCGAAGCGGCGGTGACCGCGCTGGCCACCGGCCGGGGCGAGGGCGACGTCTTCGACAAGATGCAGAACTTCGCGGCCAGGCAGTTCCATCAGCGGCAGATCAGGGAGCTGTCCGGGCTCGACGAGGTGCCGTTGTTCTTCGGACGTCTGGACTTTCCGCTGGGCGAGGTCTACGACACCGTCCGGGATATCGGCGCGCCGTCGTCCGCGCCCGACAGCGATCGCGTCTACATCGGCCGCCGCGGCGTCAGCGACGAGGCGGGCGAGCTGATGGTGATCGACTGGCGTGCGCCGCTCTCGCGTGCCTTCTACGAAGCGAGCCAACAGGATTCGATGCGGGTCCGGGTGCGCCGCCGGTTCGGCTTCGACCACGACGGTGCGTTGACCGCCTTCGAGGACGAATCGCTGGACTCCCGGTTCGCCCCGTCCGACGCGAGCGATCTGCTGGCCGCGGAGATCGAGCGGCCGCGCACGGGCCCGATGCGCGACATCGTGGCCACGATCCAGCCCGAACAGATGAGCCTGGTGCGTTCTCCGTTGCGGCGCACGCTGTGTGTGCAGGGGGCGCCCGGCACCGGGAAGACCGCCGTCGGCCTGCACCGGCTGGCGTATCTGCTGTTCACCGAGCGGGAACGGTTGCAGCGGGAGGGCGGGGTAGCGGTGATCGGTCCCAACCGGGCGTTCCTCGCCTACGTCCGCAATGTGCTGCCCGCGCTCGGCGAGGTGGAGGTCTTGCAGACCACCATCGACGAGCTGACCAGCTCGGGCATCACCGTGACGCGGGTCGACGATCCGCGGGCCGAACGGATCAAGGGCGATGCGCGGATGGCCGAAGTCCTTCGGCGGCAGCTATTTTCGCGAATCCGGCCGCTGGAGGAGTCGGTACCGGTGAAGCATGCCCAGCGCACGTGGCATCTGTATCCCGAGGAACTCGCCGACGAACTCGCCGGGGTGCGCGAGCGCGGGACCGACTATCGCAGCGGCATCGAGTTGCTCGCCCAGCGACTGGCTCTGCTGGTGTTGCGTCAGCTGGAACGCAGCGGCAGTCCGGCCGGTCCGGGCACGCTGCGCCAGCTCTGCCGGAACCGGGCGATCGTCCGCGCGGTCCAGCGGATGTGGCCCGAAACCGACGCGGTCCGAATGGTTTTCGACATTCTCACCGATCCGGACGAGCTCGCCCGCGCGGCGGACGGGATTCTCCGCGCCGAGGAACAAGCGGCCATCTTGCGTACGCCGCGCCCGCGCGGTCCGCGAACGATGACCTGGTCCAGCCCCGACCTCGCCCTCATCGATGAGGCCGCGGGGTTGATCGAACGCCCGGCCAAGCTCGGTCACGTCGTCGTCGACGAGGCGCAGGATCTCAGCCCGATGCAAATCCGCGCGATCGGCCGCCGCGTCGCCGGCGCCTGCACCGTCCTCGGTGACCTGGCCCAGGCCACCAGTCCGTCGGCCGCCGAAGACTGGACCGCGGTACTCGCCCACCTCGGCCGACCGGACGGGCAGATCGAGGAACTCACCCGCGGCTACCGCGTCCCCGCGCAGATCATCGATTACGCCGCCCGTTTGCTCCCGCACATCGCCCCGGAATTGCGGGGTCCCGCCTCGTATCGCCGCTCGGCGGACGCTCTCCGAATCGTCAGGGCGGCACCGGAAGACATCACCCAGACGATGCTCGAGGCATGTGCTCGCGCGTTGACCGAGGAGGGGTCCATCGGACTGATCGCCGCCGATGCCGACATCCCCGAACTGCGTCGAGTACTGTCCGCCAACGGTTTACCGCACACCGTCCTCGGCGCCGACGACGAAAACGCCGACCCCGCCCGCCTGGCGCTGGTCCCGGTCACGCTCGCGAAGGGTCTGGAGTTCGACACCGTCCTGGTCGTCGAACCCGCCCGCATCGCCGCGGCGGAACAGCTTGGCCTGCAACGCCTTTACGTAGCCCTCACCCGAGCCGTCAGCAACCTCCACATCATTCACGCCGACCCGCTCCCCGAACCGCTGGCGCGCGAACCCGCGATGAGCGTTTAGGGCGTGTCTCGTGTCCAGCGGACGATTCCGCAGAATGTGCGCGCTGCGCTGGGATGTGCGCGGCCTGCGGGGAGGCTAGTCGATCGGGCGGTAGTGCATGGCGGTGTCGAAGACCGTCAGCCATTCGGCGCCGACGGCTCGGTAGCCGAAACGGGTGTTCAGTGCCTCGATTACGGCGGGCATGTGCGCCGCGCCGTAGACGATCGCGACGACTTCCCGACGATCCCCGCGTTCCTCGTGTATCTCGGTCAGGGCTGACACGAGGTCCTCGTCCCGGTCGTGCAGAAAGGTCTTGTGCATGAACCGGAGCCGCACCTCGGTGTTGTCGTAGATCTCGAATCGACTGCGCAACAACCAATCCCGACCGCCGAGTGCCATTACCGCCACGTAGAACGGGGTGAGCAGCAGCAGGTCGAGCAGGGACAGCACCGGTAGCCGCCGCCGTCGACTGCGGCGCGATGAATGCTCCGGCCACATGACCGGTACGCCGAGCGCCGCATGATTGATGTCCTGGTGCACCAGGGTCCGCGCGGAACGCTGCAGTGTCATTCGCAGGGCGAGGACGATCGCGTGGCCGGTCGAACTGGGCGTATCGTCTCCTTCGGAGACGATCAGATCGCATTCGCGCAGCCGGTCGGCGACCGCACGGTAGAACTGCGGCTGACCGATATGGATCATCGGAAACAGCCTAAAAGTCAGCGGTTGTCCGCGAACCCGCAGATCGATGACCGCAGCCCGAAGACGCTGAACTCGGTGACCTGCACCGCCCACCTCCCTACGGCGGCACCGGAAGCCTCGTTCGCGCTCCCGGGTGTCCACACAGCGTACGGCTGGGTCACGGCCGCGCGTGTGCCGTCAATTTCGGTGGCACCGGCCCGCGAACTCGGGGGAGTCCGCGCCGCTAGCCGTTGTCCGTGCAGGTCCGGAGGCGAGGGATGGGGGAGGGGAGCAAGAAGAGGAAGGCGCTGAGTGCGGCGACGGTAGCGATCCAGAGCGTGGGGCGCAGCCCGACAGCGGTCGCGAGCGTGCCACCGGCCAGCGAGCCGAGCGGGCGGACCCCGTAGTTGACCGCCCGGTAGGCGCCGGAAACGCGGGCGAGCATGCGATTCGGGGTGATCGCGGTGAAGAGGGACGACGCGGTGACGTCCAGCCACATGACGCCGAGGCCGGAACCGAATTCGGCGGCGGTGAGCAGGACGAGCACAGCCGGGCCGGTGCCGTGCGCCGCCGGAATCAGCAGCATCGGAGCCGGGAACACGACGCAGCCGGCAACGAAGGTCGGGCCGACGCCGATCCGGTCGGCGAGCGGGCCCGCGGTGACCGCGCCGAGTAGGCCGCCGACCGCGCCCGCACCCAGAACCAGGCCGATCGCACCGGGTTCGAGGCGCAGAACGTCGATGGCATACAGCATGAACAACGCCGCCACCATCAAGGTGAAGAAGTTGACGGTGGCGGTGGCGGCCAGCGCGGCGCGCATGATGGGCGAGCCCGCGATGAACCGGATGCCCCCGGTGAACTGCCCGCGAACCGCTTGCTGCGCAGGCAGTTCCGGCGGCGCGATGTGCGCCAGGGCGACGGCGGAGGCCAGGAACGACACGGCGTCGGCAAGCAGGGCGACCGGCGCCGAAATCAGCTGTACCAGAAGGCCGCCGATGCTCGGCCCGGCCATCTGCGACATCGCGCGGCTGGCGCTGATCAGTGAGTTGCCCGCGATATAGCGTTGCGGCGCAACGAGAGCGGGGAACAGAGACGCGTTGCAGACGTCGAAGAAGACGGACAGCGTGCCCACCGACAACGCGACCACGTAGAGCTGGGTGAGGGTCAGCCCGTCGAAGAGGTACACCAGCGGGATACTGGCAACGAGGACGAACCGGCCGAGATCTGCCGCGATCATCACCCGGCGCCGGCGTGCGCGACGATCCGCCCAGACGCCGGCCTGCAAGCCGAACAGCAAGTGCGGCAACCATCCTGCCGCCACCAGCAGGCCCATCTGGGTGGCGTCGGCATGGGTGACCAGGACGGCGACCATCGGGATCACGACGAGCGAGATCTGGTCGCCGAGGGTGGATATCGTCTGGCCGGTCCAGTATCGGCGGAAGCTCACGTCGCGCAGCAGCTCGGGGAACCAGCGTTTTCTCCGGCCGGACAGCGAGATCGAGGGCGGCGCGGGCACGGCTGTCGGACCTACTTGTTGTCCCGATCGGCGGTGTCCGTGGGAAAAGCCAACTGCAACAGCGTGATCGGCCGCGACCCAGCGGGCCGCGCATCCGCGTCGTCGAGCCGCCCCAGATACGGCCGCAGCAACTCATCGAACTTCGCACCCAGTTCGGTCAACTCGGCCACGGTCAGGTGCAGTACCGTGTCGCCGAACCGAGCGGCCTCCTGCCAGTCGGCCGGCTCCTCGGCCCTGGTCCGAATCCACCGCGCCATGAGTTCGAAATACCGCTCGGCGACCGCTGATTCGAGCGCTTCCGCCGCGGCCGCCGCCGCGGGATCGGCGGTGTGCGCCGCCCAGCTGGTGAACAACGCGGTGGCCCGCCACGGCTTCTCCCGCCCACGCCCGCCCCCGGCCTCCTCCACCAGCCCGTACTTCGCCAGCTGTCGCAGATGAAACGAGCAGCCGGCCACACTTTCCCCGATCGCATCCGCCGCCCGGGTCGCCGTCATCGGCCCCTCCTGCCGCAACAGCCCCACCAGCGCCAGTCGCGTCGGATGCGCGTAGGCGCGCAGCGCTCGCGGATCGGTGAGCTGGATCGAGCTGGGCACATGCCGATCGGCCATCATCTAAAGATATCTTTAGAAAGACTTCTTTACAAGCAATCCGGGGGAGCCGATCGCGACTCCGGCGCGCGGCCGGGCGGATATGTCGGTCCCCGATGCCAGACTCTGGGGCATGAGATGGGCGGTGGCCGAGGCGGGCGAGGGAGGTGCGCGTCTGTGTCCGCTCGATCAGGACGGTCACCCGGCGGGGCCGGTGCTGCACGAGCCCTCGCTGGTCGAGGCGGTGCGCTCGCGCCCCGAGGTCGATCGGTGGGTCTGGCGGTCCACGGCGGAGATCTACCGGACCCTGCTGGCGGCCGGTGTGCGGGTCGACCGCTGCTACGACGTGCAGACCGCGGAGTCCCTGCTGATCGGTCACGAGGAGGGGCAGTCGGGTCAGCCGCGGTCGCTGGCGGCCGCGTGGGCGCGGCTGCACAACTTGCCCGTCCCGCTGGACGCGCCCGCCCGAGCCGCCGAGACACAACCGTCACTGTTCGAGTCCGGCCCGGTGCCGCTGCCGCCCGGCACCGACGAATTCACCGCCCTGCTGGAGGTTTACGCGGATCAGGTAGCGCGCACGGCGAAAACGGAATATCCGGAACGGATGCGGTTGCTCGTCGCCGCTGAGTCGGCGGGCATGCTGGTGGCCACGGAGATGCAGCAGGCCGGGATTCCGTGGCGCGCGGACGTGCACCGCGAGCTGCTGGACAAGATGCTGGGCGAACGTTTCCCCGGCAGTTCGGAACCGCGCAAGATGGCGGAGCTGGCCGACGAGGTGTCGCGGGCGCTCGGCGTGCGCGTCCGGGCGGATCTGCCGCAGGACATCATCAAGGCGTTCGCCCGGGCCGGAATCCTGTTGTCCTCCACCCGGAAATGGGAACTCCAGCGGATCGATCATCCCGCGGTCGCACCGCTGCTTGCCTACAAATCGCTCTACCGCCTGCACACCGCCAACGGCTGGGCCTGGCTCGAACAATGGGTGCACGAGGGCCGCTTCCGGCCCGAATACCTGCCCGGCGGCACGGTTACCGGCCGCTGGACCACCAACGGCGGTGGCGCACTACAGATCCCGAAGGTGGTCCGGCAGGCGATCCGCGCGGACCCGGGGTGGTCGCTGGTCGTCGCCGACGCCGACCAGATGGAGCCGCGCGTCCTGGCCGCGGTGTCCCGTGATCCCGGACTGATGGAGGTCGCGGGCCGCGGCGACGACCTGTACGCGGACCTGGCCGCCCGCGCCTTCAGTGGCGACCGGGATCAGGCCAAAATCGCTTTGCTCGGCGCCATCTACGGCCAGACCTCCGGCGACGCCCTCACCCACATGGCCGAACTCCGCCGCCGGTATCCGGCCGCGATCGCGTACGTCGACGACGCGGCGCACGCCGGTGAGGAGGGCCGCCTGGTCCGGACCTGGATGGGCCGCACCTGCACGCCGGTGTCCGTCGCGCTGCCCGACGAGGCGGACCTGCCCCAGGAGGAAGTCCGGTACGGCACCGCCGCGGCCCGCGCTCGCGGTCGTTTCACCCGCAACTTCGTGGTGCAGGGCAGCGCCGCCGACTGGGCCCTGCTGGTGCTGGCCGGCCTGCGCCGGGCGATATACACCGCAGGCCTGCGCGCCGAACTCGTCTTCTTCCAGCACGACGAGGTCATCGTGCACTGCCCCGCAGAGGAGGCCGCGCAGGTCGCGGCGATGATCGCCGCCGCGGCCGACGACGCGGGCCGGATCGCGTTCGGGCCGACGCCGGTGCGTTTTCCGTTCACGACGGCGATCGTGGAGTGCTACTGGGATGCCAAATGATCGCAGGCCCCTCAGCGGCTGACGTAGCGGCCGGTTGACCATGCCGCAGCGGCATGGTTTTGACTGGAGTCGATCGTCGGCACCGGTGTGCCGGCAACTCCGATTCCTGAGGGGGCAGTCGTGGCGTGGAGTACTCGTCAGCTAGCCGATCTCGCCGGCACGAGCGTGCGGGCGGTGCGGCACTATCACGAGGTAGGGCTGCTCAACGAGCCCGAACGACGGTCGAATGGCTACAAGAGCTACGGCGTCGCGCACCTGGTGCGGCTGCTGCGGATCAAGCGCCTGACCGATCTCGGGTTCTCGCTGGCCCAGATCGCCGAGATGGGCGAGGCCGCCGAACATCCCGAACAGGCACTGCGCGCCTTGGACGCCGAGCTCGCGGCGAGCATCGAACGCATGCAACGCATTCGGGTCGAGTTGGCCCAGACCCTGCGGCAGGCCGCACCGACCGATCTGCCGCCCGCGCTGGCCCAGGCGGCCGCGCGCGCGGATCTGTCCGACGCCGATCGCGCGTTCGTCGTCGTGCTGGCCCGGGTGCTCGGCCCGGCGGGCATCGACGCGTATATCGAGATGCTCCAGACCTATAAGGCGGATCCCGCCGCGGTCGAGTTCGACAACCTGCCCGCCGACGCCGACGTGAAGACCCGCCGAAATCTGGCCACGAGGATGGTGCCGCAGGTCCGGACGATGCTCACCAAGCATCCGAATCTGCTGAACCCGTATGTCGACGCGCCGCGGGGCGCGCGCTATGCCTGGCAGGCGGCGGAGGTGGCGGTGAACGATCTCTACAACCCGGCCCAGATCGATGTGCTGGCCCGCGTCGGCGAGGAGATCGAGGCCTCGCCCGAGCCCGGCTGGGCCTGATCGGACGGCGCGAACAATGCCGTGGCCGCCCTCGCGAGGACGGCCACGACTCGCTTAAGCCCCGAACCAGTGGGTGAGCGCCTCGCGCAGCGTGCGCACCGCGCTCTCGACGGGTTCGTCGATGGTTGCGGCCCAGGCGATGTGCGCGTCCGGGCGGATCAGTAGCGCATCGGCCGGGCGGTCACCGGCTTTCGCGGTCCGGATATCGACGCGGTCCCGCCACTCGCCGGCGATCTCCCGGAACTCCGGACGATCCGCGAGGTCGAGCAGGACCGGCCGGGCGGCGCGCAGCAGTTCCGCGACACCGGTGACGCCCGCATCGGTGTGCAGGGTCAGGTCGGGCGCGAACGTGCCGGTCAACGGGTGGTGCTCGGAACCGGGCATCGGATAGCGAATATCGGCATGACCGACCAGCTCGCCCATGCGCCGCAACGCCGGCTCATCGCTGACCAGTTCCTGGAACACCTGCCGCAGCGCGTCGGCGGCCGGATCGTCGCCGCGCCGCAACGCCACCTGTGCTCGTGTTTGCAGCATGGCGCGGGCGCCGGCGAAGTGGCGTTCGTCGTGATAGGTGTCGAGCAGGCCGTCCGGCGCCCAGCCGTTGACCGCCGCGCCCAGCTTCCAGGCCAGGTTGACCGTGTCGAGCATGCCCACATTGAGCGCCGTGCCGGTGGCGGGGAACAGGTGGGCCGCATCGCCGGCCAGCATGATCCGCCCGTCCCGGTAGCGCTCGACCTGCCGATCCTTGAAGGTGTAGCGCGACAGCCGAATCGGCTCGCCCAGCGGCAGCTCCGCGCCGAGCACCCGGCGAGCGCTGGCCGCCATCTCGGCCATGGTCAGCGGTTCGTCGTCGTCGTATTCGGCCGACTCGTCCTCGGTGGTCTGCATGGACCACACGCCGTCCATGATCGCGAACGCGAACACCCCGCGGTCGGTCCGGGTGAATCCGGAATTGATCCGGCCCAGCCCGGGGACCTCGATGTCGCCGTTGTCCAGCACCGCCACCGTATCCGGCACGGTGACCTGGGCCAGCCGGTTGACCTCCGGATAGGTGGTGCCGGGGAAGGGAATTGCGGCCAGCTCGCGGATTCGGCTGCGTCCACCGTCGCAGCCGACCAGGTAGCGGGCGGTCACCTGATGGGTTCCGTCCGGTCCGCGTACGTCCGCGGTCACCGTGTGCTCGTCCTGGCGCACCCCGACCACCTCGTGCCCGCGCCGGATCTCGGCGCCGAGTTCGCGAGCGTGATCGTCGAGCAGCCGCTCGATCTCCCGCTGCGGGATCGGCAACGCGTGCATCGGCACGTCGGCCATGCCGGTGAAGTCCAAATAGATGTTGCCGAACGGGAATCGGGGCGCGGTGTGCGGATCGCTGCTGACCGCCTCGAACCGGTCGAGCAGGCCGCGGTAACGCAGCAGGTCCAGGATTCGCCCGCCGATACCGCTGGCCTTCGGGGTGTCGCGCCGCTGCGACTGCCGTTCCACAACCAGCGAACGCACTCCGGCAAGGCGCAGCTCACCGGCCAGCATCAGGCCACTCGGGCCGGCGCCCACGATGATTACGTCGGTGTCGGTCACTCAATAACTCCCATTTACGCAGGTTCTGGCTACGGCGCATGAGTATGCCGTACCGCCGGGGCCTTGCGGCAAGCCCCGTAGTGCGCTATATGTTGGGAGGGGAAGGGGCGGGGGACTCGAGTTCCGGCAACCTATTGGCAAGGCCGCGAACGCATCTGCTCACACCAGCGCGGCACGACCTTGCGCGTACTCGATCAGGGTTTCGACGTAGTCCGACGTATCCGGATCCGCCTGGCACGCACGAAGTCGCGTGACCGCCTCGTCGAGTTCCGGACCCGGTCCACGGTCGGCGAGCAGGACGACGATCGCCTCCCAGGTCGCGAACCGCGGGTCCGGATCGGTCAGCAGCTCATCGAGGTATTCGTCGGGTTCGAGTAGTCGAAGTGCCCGGCGCGCGTAGGCGTGCACGCGCTTGGGTAGCTCGGCCCGAATGGTGTCGACGTCCGCCTGCAGCGCGTGTCCGCCGGGTAGGCCGGGGTCGACCCGCAACGACCACAGCTCGGTCAGGTGCTCCGGCAGGCCGCGTTCGTTGAGCAGGCCGGGCCCGCTCGCCTGCTCGATCGGCACGAGGGGCAGGCCCAGTTGCGCGTTGCGCCAGTTGCGGAACTCCCACCAGGCCAGCGGTGTCGCGGTCAAGCACAACCCGAACCTGAGCACCTGCTGCCCGTCGGTCCAGGTGCGTTGCGTCCGGGTGCGTCCGACGGACGCCAGACCGCCCGGCACCTCCCGCGCCCACGAACCCTCCGAGCCTTCGAAACCATAGGGCAGCAGCAGCTTGCCCGCATCGCGCGTCAGCCGGCGCAGCGCCGAGTCCATTCCGACCATGTCAGCAGGCTAGCGGTAGCCGCCGACATATCCGGATCAGCATGCATCGCACCGTGTTTCGCGGTATTCGGAGGACTCCTCTTCGGCTTACTTCGACTCCACCCGGCCGAGCGGGTCGGCGCCCGCCGTCAGCGCGTCCTGCGCCGACTGCCAGGCGAGGTCGCCCGGATAGAACCTGCTGCGCAGGTAGGCCCAGGTGAGTCGCTGGACCGCCGCCACGCGGGCGGGATTCTCATCCGTGGTCTCGGCGACGTCGTAGCCCGAGATCCCGCCGAGCCCGTGCTCCGCGCCGAAGAGGGTGAGCAGGGATTTCGGGCCGGGCGCGAGCAAGTACGGATCGGTGTGCCAGCGCGGGCCGTCGACGGTCAGGTGCGCCGAAGCGTCCTGGTCGCCGGCGACCACGAGCGCGGGGGTCGTCATCGTGGTGAAGTCCGTGGTCGAGAAGAATGAGTAGTTCCGCGTGACGAACTCGGTGAGGGCGTCGCCACCCCGGCCGGGCGCGGCCAGCAGCACGCCCGCCGTGATGCGCGGCTCGGCGAGGTTCACCTCGGTTCCGTCGTCCGGATCGGCGAGCCGCGCGCCGAGCAACAGGCTCGCGGTGTGCCCGCCCATCGAGTGCCCGGCGACCGCTACCTTGCCGCGGTCCATGCGCCCGGACAGTTGCGGCACGGCGGATTCGAGCGTGTCGAGCTGGTCGAGGATGTATGTCATGTCCTGCGCCCGTGACCGCCAATACATCGGTGCCCCAGGGGTATTGGGATCCAACCGCAAGGTGGAGGAACTCAGGTGGGTGGGCTGGATGACGACGAAACCGTGCGCCGCCCAGAAGTTGACCAGGGGTGCGTAGCCGTTCAGCGAGGACAGATTGTTCGAATGGCCCTGGCCATGCGAGAGCAGGATGATCGGCAGATCGCTGCCGGTCGTCGGTGCGGACACCCGCAGTTGCAGGTCGACCGGCCGGCCGGGAGCCGGCAGCGTGATCGGGCTGACCGAGAGGACGGGTGTCGCGCCGAGGGCGGGTTCGTTCATGATGCGTCTTTCCGTTCGATGACCGTCGCCGATTCCGTTCGGCGACTGCGGTTTTCGGAAGAGTCAGCGCGAAGCGCGCCGAAGCGGAACATCGCTCCGATTCAATATGCGGAGCGATGTTCCGCTTTGTCAACGGTCGCATCGTTCGGTGCGGCAGCGGGCCCGGCCCGAGCCGGATCAGGCCATCGCGGGTAGCCGCATCGGCTCGGTGACGTTCCAGTTGGCCGGGACGTCGCGCATGAGCAGCGTGCAGTCGAGAGTGGCGCTGCCGCTGGGGAATCGGGTCGGATCGTCGAAGAAGGTCGAGCGGACGGCGTGGGTGTGCGCCGGGTGCACCCGCCAGGCGTCGGTGGACAACTCGAGGCCGTCGAGCCGGCTGCCGTCGCGGCTGGCCGAGTACCCGACGCGACCCGCGCGGAAGAAGTCCGACGCGGCGGTCAGGTCGGGGAACAGCATGCTGCCGCCGAATTCGCCGACGGTGCGCACATCCACGCTGACCCGGGTCGAATTGTCGCGAGTCGTGTAAGCGACGTGCAGGTCGCGTTCGCTCTCCACGACGTCGAAGCGGGCGAAACTGTGCACGCCGGGGAACAGTCGTCCGCCGAGCGCCACATTCAACGACGATCCGCTGTCCCGCCGCGGAATATAGACACCGCTCTCGATCCCGTCCGGACCGTCCCATTCGACGGCAATTCGGTGCGCGGCATTCTCGCTGCGCACCCCGACCGCGCCGGGCAACCCGACCGGACGCACCTGACCGAGCCGGACCAGGCAGATTCCCGCGACCGCCCAGTCGTTCGCCAGGTGCGGACGTAGCGGCGCGGGCAGCAGGTCCGCGACCACCTCGGGCTCGACCCGGTAATTGATAAGCAGTCGTCTCTCGATGACGCTCGAAATCCGCGGCATCATGGCGTAATTCCTCTCCCCGGCCCCTCCGATCTCGACGGTACTCAGAATCGTTCGCACTGGCTCCGAGACCTTCATCGCATTCGGCCGGAAACGCCGGAGGGCGGGGACCGAATATCGGTCCCCGCCCTCCGTTACCGCACGTGCGGCTGTCGATCAGCCCAGCCGCGCCTCGATCGCCTCGATGATCCGCGGCCGCAGCTCGGCCGCACTGATCACGGCGTCGACCGAGCCGACCTCGACCGCGCGGTGGATGTTGTGCACCTTGTCGAACTCCGCGGCGACCTCGCTCAGCTTCTCCGTGCGCACCGACGACCTGGTCTCGTCGAGCTCGGCGGTCAGCGTCGCGCGGTCGGTGCCGGACGCGTTCGCGGCCCGCGCCGCCAGGTCCCGCACCCGGGCATCGTTCGCGGTGCGCCGGTTGACGTCACCGGCGAACACGACCGCGGCGGCCGGAGCGCCACCGAGCACCGAGGCGAACGAACCCTCCAGCGCGAGCACGGTCATGTTCGGGTTCAGCTGCTTGGAGAACACCACGAACGCGCCACCGTGATACCGCGAGATCACGCAGAACACAATGGGCCCTTGGAAGTTCACGATCGCGCGGCCGATCTCGGCGCCGTACTCCAGCTGCAGCTTCTTCATCGACTCGGGCGAGCCGTCGAAGCCGGACAGGTTGGCCAGCACGACCAGCGGCCGGTTTCCGCTGGCCCCGTTGATCGCCCGGGCCGCCTTCTTCGACGACTGCGGGAACAGGGTGCCCGCGGTGTAGGTGTCCGGTCCGTCGGTGGCCGGGAAGCCACGCCGCGGCACGCCCCTGGACTCGATGCCCAACAGGCACACCGGAATACCGCCGACGTGCGCGTCCTGCACCACCGCGGTCTCGGCGTCGGCCATGCCCGCCCAGCGCTCCAGCACCGCGTGGTCCTGGTCGGACACTGCACGCATGACGGACCGAATGTCGAAGGGCTTCTTGCGATCCGGGTTCGCGGTCGCGGAGAAGATCTCGCCGACGGTACGGAAGTCGCTGTCCGCCAGCATGTGCGGGAAGTCGGAGATGTCGCGATCGATGGGATCGGTGGTCTGCGACCGCCGCGGCGTCTGCTCGCCGGGTGCGATGTAGGTGTGGTCGTAGTGCGCCATCAGCACGTCGCGCGCCGCGGCCAGATCCGGTGCCCAGTACTGGGCCTGGCCGTTCGGGCCCATCACGCGGTCGTAGCCGCCGATGCCGAAGTTGTCCTCGGCCGACACACCGCCGGAGAAGTCCAGCGCCTGCTTGCCGGTGAGCACCATCGCGGAGTCCGGCGTCATCACCAGGATGCCCTTGGTGTGCATGAGCATCGTCGCCTCGGCGTTCCAGTACGGCTGCGCGCCGACGTTGATGCCCGCGACCACGATGTTGATTTCGCGCCCGTCCTGGGTGAATTCGACGATCCGCTTGAGCGCGGCCGCCACCCAGTCCATGTTCTCGGTGCCGGACTCCATGGAGATCCTGGCGCCCGAGGACAGCGCGTACCACTCCAGCGGCACCTGCATCTGCTCGGCCAGGTCCAGCGCCGCGATGATCCGGCGGCACTCCGGCTCCGACAGCGCGCCAAGGGATTTCGTCGGATCACCGAGCAGCACCACCCGGCTGATGCCCTCCGGGTACTGCTTCGTCGGCGTGTTGACCACACCGACGACGATCGCCGCGGTGTTGCGTCCCTTCGGCCGGTCGACCGGCACCAGCGTGTAGTCGGGGGCGAGGTCGTACTCGTCGAATTCGCCGAGCAGGCCGGTCAATTCGTACGGGTAGACGGTGCCGCGGCTGCTGGCCCGGAGCACCTTCTGCCGGTACTCGTCGAGCGGCTCGATCACGTCGTCGGTGCGCTCACCGACGGTGACCTCGGTGGCGTCGAACCCGATGCGCACGGCGACCTTGGTCAGCTCACCGGACTTCGGGTCCCGCTGCCGCGCGATGAGCAGGATCTCCTCCAGCCCGGCGCCCGCGGTGGTCGGGCGCACGTGCCGCACGACCGTCTCCAGCTCGGCCGGGGTGACGTCGATCGGCGGCCAGATGTACATCACGATGCGGTTGGTGTTGAACCGGTTCGCCGACGGCCGCATCGACTGCGCTCGGCGGATCGAGTCGAGACAGGTCGCGATGGCGATCTCGGCGGTCGGCAGCGCGAGCAGCCTGCCGTCCTGCTCACGCAGCGCGGCCAGGTCCCGAACCTGGGCGAACGCGATGAGGCGCTCGTCGGACGGGTTCTCCTTGGCGACGCAGCGGAACAGGTACACCTCTTCGTCGTCGGAGGACGGCAGGCGGGTGAGGTCGAACTTGCGCAGCCGCTGCATCTGCATCCGCTGGGCGATGTACGGGTGCAGGCCGCGGATCAGTCGCTCCTCGGCCATGCCGGTGGCCGACGGACGGAAGGTGAAGTGGTGGTGCATCACCGCGCCGCCGCTGCCCGCGACCGCGACGGTGATCCGGTGCACCTGGCTCGGCAACGGATAACCGCCGAGCACCTCGTGCAGCGCCGACGCCATCGCGTCGAAGTCCGCGGGCTGCTTTTCCCAGCTGAGGTAGATGTCGGCGTCGATGGATGCGGCGCCGCCCCTGGCCAGCTCGGTGAGCCCGTTCAGCACGGTGTCGAGCGCGTCGAATCGCACGGCCGCCGACACCAGGCTCAGGCCACGGCGTTCGGCGATCACGAAGGTGCAACCGGCCACCTCGCGGGTGTGCACGTCGCTGAGGCCCTTGTTGCCGTAGTAGCGACGGGTCAGCACCTCCAGCATGACCGTGTTGTCCCGGTTGCCGCGGACCAGTCGCTGCCCGAGCAGCCGCACCAGCGGCTCGGTGCTGCGCACCATCTCGGAGATGCGCTCGGCCCGGTCCGGCGGTCCCTGGTGCGCGTCGAGGTAGCGCAGGTGCTTGCGGATGTTGGTGTAGACGCGGGCGCGGTTGCGGCGCAGCAACGGCTGGCCGTACCAGGCGTAGACCAGGCCGCGCGCGAGATCGGCGATCACCGGGACGCGGACCTGGGTGGC
This sequence comes from Nocardia sp. NPDC056564, assembly GCF_042793755.1. Taxonomy (NCBI): domain Bacteria; kingdom Bacillati; phylum Actinomycetota; class Actinomycetes; order Mycobacteriales; family Nocardiaceae; genus Nocardia; species Nocardia sp. NPDC056564. The sequence continues at coordinate 327,785 of NZ_JBHTUR010000003.1, read as the reverse complement.
CGCGACGAGCCGCTCCAGGGCCAGGCCGACCGGTTCGCGCAGCGCGCGATCCGGCATCGGCTCCTGCAACCATTCGCGCAGCAGCGTGGTGATGACGGTGACCGTGTCGGACGGACGCTGCTGGGCGAGGAAGATCCGGAAGACCGCGGCCTCGAGTTCGGGGGTGCGGTCCAGCTCGGTCACGCCGTAGTGGCGCAGCGCGTTGGCGAGCTTGGCCTGGAACGACTCCGGCAGGCCCGCCCGTTCCACGTCGAGGCTCTGCAGGTAGGTGTGGAAGTACTCGCGCGCGCTGTGCACGTGGCTGTGGCTGCCGTCGTCCTCGGACGAGCGGTTCTGGCTCAGCTCGGCCAGGTCGGCGAACACCTCCATGAGCTCGAGTTCCTCGGCCAGCGGCCTGCGGCCGTCGGCGAGGGCGGCCCGGCGCGCGGTGAGGTAGTCGCTGAGCACGCGGCTGTCGTCGTGCGGGTCGACGTCGTAGCCGAGCAGCAGGCTGCGCAGGTCTTCCTGGCCGCGGGCGGTGCGCTCGTGCGGCTGGATCTGGGCGGGCCCGACCGGCAGGTCCAGCTCGACCGACCCGGTCGCGGCTTCCGCCTCGGCCTCGTCCCCGTCGCCGAGCGGCTCGAGCCACATCATCGGGGCGCCGGTCTCCACCTGGCTGCCCACGGAGACGGCGCACTCCTTGACCCGCGCCTTGAACGGCGCGCGCAGCACCGTCTCCATCTTCATGCTCTCCAGCACCAGGATCGGGGCGCCGGCCTCGACCTCGGCGCCGACCTCGAGCGGCGTCGCGACGACCAGCGCGGGCGCGGGGGAGCGGACGACGCCACCCTCGTCGCGGCTGATCCGGTGGGTCACGCCGTCGACATCGACGAGGTGGACCGGGCCGTGCGTGCCGGTGGTCAGGCGGTAGCGGGTGCCGTTGACCATGATCTGGCCGGTATGCCGGTCGAAACGCTCGAGATCGACGTCGGCGGTCCGGATGTCGCCGGCCGCCTCGATGCCGATGCGGAACCGGTGCGCGCCGATCCGCGCGACGCGTACCCGGTAGCCGGTGCCGCGCAGCTTGAGATCGAGCGGACGGCCGCTCTCGTGCTGGACCTGCGGACGGCCGCCGGACGCGGTGGACAGCAACCGATGCTGTTCGGCGCGCTCGTCTTCTTCGTAGGCGTCGATCGCCGCCGCGGCGAGCGCGATGGCGGAGTGCCGGTGCGAGACGAGCCGGCCCTCGGCGCGGACGCGGTCGATCCAGCCGGTGTCGGCGCTGGCGTCGATCACCTCGGGCTGGTTCAGCAGGTCGAGCACGAAACTCTTGTTGGTCGCGCCGCCCTCGATGATCACCCTGGTCTGGGCGACCGCGCGGCGCAGCCGGCCGAGCGCCTGCTCGCGGTCGCTGCCGTACGCGATGATCTTGGCGATCATCGAGTCGAAGTCGGCCGGAATCGTGTCGCCCTCGCTGACGCCGGTGTCGACGCGGATGCCCGGCCCGGCGGGCAGGTTCAAGCGCGCGATGCGGCCGGGGGCCGGGGCGAAGTCGCGGTCGGGGTCCTCTGCGTTGAGCCTGGCCTCGATGGCGTGTCCGCGCTCGATGGGCATCTCGCCCTCGAGCCGGCCGCCGGAGGCCACGTGCAGCTGGGCCCGGACCAGGTCGAAACCGGTGGTGTACTCGGTGATCGGGTGCTCGACCTGGAGGCGGGTGTTCACCTCGAGGAAGGCGAACAGCTGATCGCCGGGGTGGTAGAGGAACTCGACGGTCGCCGCGCCGCGGTAACCGACCGCGATCGCCAGCCGCTCGGCCGAGGCCTTGAGCTCGGCGGCCTGTTCGGCGCTGAGCACCGGCGACGCCGACTCCTCGATGACCTTCTGGTTGCGCCGCTGCACCGAGCAGTCGCGGACGCCGAGCGCCCATGCCGTGCCCTGCCCGTCCGCGATCACCTGGACCTCGACGTGGCGGGCGCCGGTGACCAGGCGCTCCAGGAACACGACGCCGCTGCCGAACGCGCGCGCGGCTTCCTGCCGGGTGCGCTCGTAGGCGTCGACCAGGTCGGCGTCGTTGGTGACCACGCGGATGCCGCGCCCGCCGCCGCCGGCGGTCGCCTTGAGCATCAGCGGGTAGCCGATCTCGGCCGCGGCGGTCATGGCGGCTTCCACGGTCTCGACCGCGCCGCGGCTCCACGGCGCGACCGGCACGCCGACCTCTTCGGCGATCAGCTTCGCGCCGATCTTGTCGCCGAGCTTGCGCATGGCATCCGGGCTCGGTCCGATGAAGGTGACGCCGATCTGCTCACACAGCTCCGCGAACGCCGGATCTTCCGCGACGAAACCCCAACCGACCCATGCCGCGTCGGCACGGGTCGCGATCAGCGCCTGTTCCAGCGCTTTCAGGTCCAGATACGGACGCGCGGACGCGGGGCCGAGGTCATAGGCGATGTCGGCCTCGCGCACGAACGTCGCGTTCCGGTCGACGTCGGTGTACAGGGCGACGGTTTCGATCGGACGCGCGGTTGCCGCGGCCAAATCTCGGACGGCGTGGATGAGGCGCATAGCGGCCTCTCCCCGGTTCACGATGGCGATGCGGCTGAACACTCGCCGACTCCTTCCTCTCCTGAGCGCTGGCCCGGACGACGGGCGAGGGGTTGCAACTCTCGGTCCCGCGTAGTGTGCACCTCTTATCCAAATATGTGCACAGCGAACGGGTGTTACCGGCCCGTAGCGTGAAATTACCTATCGCCACCCGGTCCGGCAGGTGACCTGTGCGCCGGACCGAAGGCTCGATCCCGACGAATGAATCACTTTGCGTACAAACAGTATCGACCCTGAGTCGAGGATTCGTCTCGCGGTCGTCCAGCCGGAACGCGCCCACAGTGCGAAGCGATTGTATTTCTGTTCACCCGGCGCCGTCAGCTGGGAGCGGACTCCGGTCCAGCGGCGACACTGCCCGCCGTGTTGGTCAGAAGGTCGAGCCGCCCCGGTCGCGGCGTTCGTCCTCGGGCAAGGCAGTGACCAGCCGGTATCCGTCGTTCACGGAATCCCGACGTCCGCAAGACCGCTGCGTTGGAGCCGGCCGCAATCTCGGTGCGTATCTCGAGAGCTAGCGCGGATCACGACCGAGACGGCCTGGGTGCGGTGTTCCGGAGCGGGTTGCGCGCGCTCCCCGAGATGATCGGACGGTGCTGAGCACGTCAGGCGGGGTCCTGGACCTGTATGGTCTGCTGAGGCGGGAAGGTTGGGGGGATGTCCGATGTGTTTGCGAAGCAATGAGTTCTGTCTCTGGCAGAGGGCTGTGGGCACAGCATGACCAACTTGACGGTCGATGTGGCCAGTCTTGCGGGGTTCAGGCTGGATCAGCAGGACATCGGGACCACGTCCTCCTCGAACGCCACTCGCTTACTGTCTGCGCTGACTCTGCCCGCGGGCTCGTCGGGATTGATCGCGACGATCGGACAGTCACTGGAGAAGTTCAAGAGTGCGTACTCCGCTGTGCAGCAGGCGGATCTGACCACCATCGAAAAACTCGGTGCCGATCTTGCCACCGTCGAAACGAGCTACCGGGAAACCGACGACTCGAACGCGAACGCGATGAACTCCATCGGCGGCTCGGGGACGCCGAGTTCGTTGAGTGCCGAGCACGGCGTCAGCCGATTCACTGGTCTGCAACAGCCCAATCTGCCTGACGTTCATGAGAGTTCGTTCACGGTCCGCCAGATGGTCACCTCGGCCATCGAACTGATCTCGGTCTACGACGATCGCATGCACGAGGCTATCGGCATCAAGCCTGCCGCAGACGTGCTCACCCCGCTGGTCGCGGACTGGGAAGCCCTGCAAGCCATCGGCCGGCGAATCGCGCTGCTCGGCATCAACGATTACGTCACGTCGGAAAATCTCATCGGCGGAACCAGATGGTTGCAAAGCAAATGGTCGGGCGGTGCCGCCCAGGCTTTCGGCACATCCGCCAACTCGCTCGGACAATCAATTGCCGGGCGCAGCCTTGACCTGGAGGCGGTATCGAAGATTGTCGAGAACGGCGGTGCCTGCCTCGAACGAGTGGTTTACAACCAGGCGGCGGGCTTGAGTGACGGAATACTGCAGCCGATGACCGTTCTCGGCGCGACCTTCCCGCTGGGCGGGTGGGCGCCGTATGCGGGCAAGACCGTGAGTGCGGTAGCGCAAGCGGATATCCGTGCGGCGTTCGATGCGCTCAAACAGGGAATGGAATCGCGCCAAGCGGCGATCAAGACGGTGGTCGAGCGGATCGCGCAGGCACTCGACTATACGCCCGGGCGGACAGTGCCGACCTTTCGGGCGGACGATTTCGGCATTCCGGACAGAATCGTAGTTGATCTGGGGGATAGGAAGTTTGGGTTCGGTGACAACATATGGTGGACGGACAACATTGCTTCTGCTGTGTAAAACCGGCTGTGGCGGCGTGCGCTGATGGCGCCCCAGATCCCCGGAATGCCGCCGACGCCGCCGACCGATGCAGGCCAGGGCAGCCACGGCTCACAACCGTGGTATAGCCGGTACGATGACATCAAATTCCTGGACACGATCGCGGTGGCGTTGGCCGGTGCTGACGCCGCGGGGCTGCCCAACGCGAAAGTGCACTTGGAGCATTACCTTGATAACACCGGTGATGATCTGAAGCTCGATCCGGACCGGATCATGAACGATGACGCCGGACTGAAGAGACATATCGATAGCATCGTCACCAAGTCTGTCCAGCTGACTGCGCTCGACCCGGCCAACCATGGTAAACCGGCGGCGTTCCAATCAGCCTGGGAGGACTACACCTTTGCCATGGGACGGTACGAAGAAGACCGAGATCGGCGGAATCGAGTGGTCAGACCGTCAGTTGGGCGCTTTGCACACCGCAGGATTGGCCTGGGAGTTCAATATGATCGGGTCTTCGACGATCAAGCATTACGAGGGGGACCTGCCTACTTATGGATCACTCAGCTTGCCGCCTGGGCAGCCGCAGACTTCCGCTCCGGGGCGATGAGGTTGTTCGATGACCGGACGTCGGTGGATGCTGCGTGTCCTTATGTTGTCGGTTGTGGGGTTGGCCGGGGCCGGGTGCGACAGCGTCATCGATCGCGCGACGGCGCCGGAAGTGGAGACCTCGACCAGTGTCGAGCTCGTGCGGGAAGCGGTCGAGTACGGCGGGTGGGTGCTGCCGGGGAACTCGAAGGTGCTGCTCGTCCGGAAAGAGATCATTCGAGACCGGAAGTACCAGGTGGCCGCGGAGATGTCGCCTACGGATTTCGCTTCGATGCTGGAGCAGTCTCGGTTCACGGCTCCTTTCGCGCGGGACGCTCCGCCATATCTGACCACGCCGATCGCCGGTCCTGACCTGGCGACGTCGCCGAGTGTTCAACGGGCGCAAGAGTGGTTCACCTCGTCGGCGGGGAGGGTGATGCTTCGCGATGTGGTGGTCGATGAACGTGACGCGAACACCAGAGTGGTCCACATCGAGTTCCGCGGAGTTTGAACGCGGCGGCGAGATCGCGGTCTGAGCCCGTGGCAAGCTCGGGGCAACTGGGGAGCGGGGGCGTTGTGTGGGGCTGGTCGCGGCGATACTGTGCGGCTATGAGCGACTCTCGGTACCGCCGCGGTCTCGCGCGACCGCTGTTCCTGTCCGCCGTGGTCGTCGGGCTGCTGCTTGCCACGGCCGCCTGTGGGGGGACGGGCGAAAGTCATTCCGCGCCAGCGGCTCCGGCGGCGGCCACCAGCGTCGTGGTGAACCAGACCGGGGGCTTCGCCGGGGTCAACCAGGTCTATACCGTCGACGAAACGGTCGACAATCCGCGCCGCGGCGCGTTGTTCGAGCTGGCCGCCGCCCCGGACTTCCGCACGCTCACCGACGCGTACACCGGTCCGAACGATTGCCGCGACTCCTATTTGTACGCGGTGACCGTCACCTATCGCGACGGCACCACCAAGAGCGTCAGCGCCGACGAATGCAACGAGTCACCCAAGGCGCTGACCGATATCATCGCGCTGACCAAGGAAATCGGCCGCCGCAGCTGAGGCCGGTGTCGGTCGTTCGGATGACTTGTCCGCCCATTTCACCGGTCGCAAAATTGATTGATGTCAAGCGCGGCCGATGCTGAATTCGAATCCATGGTCCGGGGATACCTCGTGGCCCGCGCGGACGGCTTCCCGTACTCACCCAGCGCGATCGTGGCGTTCGCCAAGGGGATGCGCCGCACTGGCGGCGATCCCATCCGGCTCCTTTTCGGGCTCGATATCTTCGCCGACCAGCTGGGTGAATACGAGGCGATCCTGGACCTCAGGACTCGAGTCGACGCCGAGGAGACCGCACCGGCGCCGTCGGGCCTGGTCGACTGACCCGAGCCGGGCCAGGGATCAGCAGCCGGCGCACCGCCGAATGATCCTTCCGCCAACCGCGCCACGAACACGGTTGGCGGAGCACGGAGCTCAGGTCAGGTGGTCGAAATCGCCACGCACCCAGCCGATGTGGCGGTCGGCAGAGCGGCGAATGATCGCGCGGGCATCGGTATCGATGGTCTTACCGAAGTTGTCGTACAGGCGGTCGAATTCGAATTCCTCGGCGTTCGTCGTGACCCGATCGACCACGGCGGCCGACAATGGAATGCGGTTCGGGTAACTACGCATGAACGCGACCGTTTTACGGTCCGGGTTGGCCTGAATCGTGTCCGCGCTGAACAACACACCCTTGCCCCCGGCGCCCGCGGCCCAATGCAGAACCGAGCTGCCCGCGAAATGCCCGCCCAACTGACGCACGGTGATCCCCGGCAGCAATTCGAGCCGATCCGACCACGGCCGGATCACCGGATCCGGCCGTGCGACCCAGTGCAGATCGGACTCCGGGACATATACCGGTACCCCGCCGAGCAACCGGCTCCACTCCACCTGAACGCCGTAATGATGCGGATGACTCGGCACGATCGCGACGACCTCACCGAGCGCGAGCACCCGCCGCGCCGCATCCTCGTCGACATACCCGGTCACGTCCCACAGCACGTTCCCCGCGGGCGTCCGCACCACATGCGACTCCTGCCCGATGCCGACCGCCGGTTCCACCGTCACGCCGAACATATCCGGCTCCAACTCCCGCACCACCACCGTGTGGCCGTCCGCGACCAGCTTGTCCAGCGTCACCCACAACTGCCCCTCCGTCGGCACCCACTGCCGCTCATCGGCACAAATACGGCAGACCTCCGCCTCGGCCGTATGCTCCACCGCGCACGTCTGACAGATCTTCCACATATCGACCCCGTCCAATCAGGTACACCCATCCCTGTTCTACACGCAGTACGAATCCCCGCGCAGTCGAACCTCCAGCACACGGGCACGAAGACCACCGTCGCCCTTCGCCGCAAGCGAAACCTGCTCGCCCACCGCGATACCACCCGCGACCGTGGCGGTGAACTCGATGCGGGTTCGGATTCTTACGCGGCTTTGCCCGTGGCTTGGCATTTCCTTGAGGGTGGTCTTCCACCCTGAACGAGACGCCCGGTGGTTACCGGGGATCGTGACGGAAGGAAGTGCCTGCCATGCCTCATCCTCTCCCTATGACCGGTCGTGCCGGAGCATCGCCGGATCACGCAGGGCCACAGCTGTTCTGGAGCCGCGAGAGCCTGTCACCGCCGGACGCTCGGCTCACTTTGCCTGCCGATGTCGTGTGCTACTGGCGCGATCGCCACGTCGTGATCACCGGCGGAACCAGCGGCATCGGGCTGGCGGTGGCCGAGCTGGCGCTGTCCGCGGGTGCCACGGTCAGCGTGCTCGCGCTCGAAGACACTGGACTGGAACGTCTTTCGGCGTTCGCGGAATCCGAGCCGCGATTGACGGTGTTCGCCGCCGACGTGACGAACAGGGCGCAGGTCGATGCCGCCGTGGCGAAGGCCCGCGCCCACCACGGCGATATCGGTGCGGTGATCGCGTGCGCCGGCATCGCCAGGCCCGATTACTTCGACCGCCTGACCGACGCCGATTTCGTCCGGCACATGGCGGTGAATTACTTTGGCGCACTGCACGTTATCCAACCGGCACTACCGGATCTGCGCTCCGGTTACCGCAGCAGCATCACGGTCATCTCGTCCCTGGCCGCAGTGCTGCCCTGTTTCGGATACGGCGCCTACAGTCCGAGCAAATCCGCCGTGCGCACCCTCTGCGAGGTGCTGCGCCAAGAACTGAAGCCCAAGGGCGTCACGGTCACCGTGGTCATGCCCCCCGACGTCGACACCCCGCAACTGGCCGCCGAGGCGGCGACGAAACCCGCGGAACTGCGGGCCCTGAGCTCATCGGCGCCGATCACGGCGAACGCCGTCGCCGAAGCCCTGCTGATCGGCGCGGCGCGCGGTCGCGCCGCCGTCGTACCGACCCGATCGGGCCGTCTGATGCACTGGCTCTCCGCCGTCGCACCTCGTCTGCTGGCCTGGATCATGGACCGAACCATCTCCCGAGTCCAACGCCGCAACCCGTACTGAAACGGCCAAAGTGGCAGCGGCCGGCCAGGTTTCGGCAGGCCGGCCGCGACCGCTCGGTCACCTCCGGGTTGCCGTGATCCCGCCACGAACTGGTCGTCCGTCCCTGCCTCGAGAACTCGAAACCGCTGGCCCCGACGCCCGCGCGCTGCTAACTTGCCGCGGTGGATCTCTTCTCACGCTCATGGACAGCGTTGCGCACGGCCGTCGCCGAACTCGCGGATCAGGACTTCCAACTCCCTTCCGGCTGCACCGGCTGGCTGATCCGAGACCTGGTGTGCCACTTGATCATCGACGCACAGGACGTGCTGATCACGCTCGTCACCCCCACCGAGGCAGAACCGACCCGCGACGCGATCACCTACTGGAACGTCGTGCAACCCCCGACCGGCGACGACCCGCTAGATGCCCTCATCGTCCGCTTGGCCGCCGCCTACCAGCATCCCGAACTGCTCAAGCTCCACCTCGACGACCTCGGTGCCGCCGCGGGCCGAGCCGCGGTACTCGCGAACCCCGACACCAGGGTCGCCACTCAGGAATACGTCCTCACCACAGCCGACTATCTCGGCGCCTACGTCATGGAATGGACGCTGCACCACCTCGACCTCATCGCCCACCTCCCCGACGCCGCCGACCCGCCCGCCGAAACCCTGTCCCACGCCCGGCAGACGCTCGAAAAGATCGCCGGCACAACGTTTCCCGCATCGATGCCGGACAAGGACGCGCTTCTGATCGGCACCGGCCGCCGCATCACCACCGACGCGGAGCGCACCGAATTGGGCGCCCTGGCAGCCCGGCTCCCGTTCGCTCTCGGATAGTCGCGCGCACGCCCGGATTCGATTGAAAGTGCTGCTTAACGTATGTAAGTAGGACACCGCTCGGAGTTCACGGTTCGGGAAATTGATTTACCGTAGTCCCGGATCGACCGTTCGAAGGGCCCACAGCGGCGTGGTGCTCCTTCGGCATGAATTCCATATATCGAAGCGCGGCACGCTACTTCGCCCGGCAACAGCCCCCAGCGCAGTCCCACTCGTCTCGCGGCGGGTGGCTGGGTGATGCGCGTGCCCGTGCGGCCGACCGACCGAATTCGGTAGTGAGGGTGCAGGTGTCAGTCATGCGTTCGTCCAAGCGGTGTGTCGTCGCCACGATGGTGACCGTCGGGGTAGCCGTCGGTTCGACCGCCGTCGCCGCGCCCGTGCACGCGGAGCAGGCCGGGTGCGCGGCGACGTTCAACCTGTTCATCCCCGGAACCTGGGAGACCGACGAGGACGCCGACCCCACCCAGCCCGTCGGCATGCTCGCGCCGATCGCGGAGGCGATTCGCCGCCAGCAGGGACCGAGATCCGAAATCTATTTCACGCCGTACATGGCCCGCGCGTTCGACAACGGCTACACCTACGCCGACAGCAAGAGCACCGCGCTGAACAATGCCGCCGCGGTGCTGCGGGACTACGGATCACGGTGCCCCACGGCGAGATTCACCATCAACGGCTACAGCCAGGGCGCCGACGCCGCTGGCGATCTCGCCGCGGAGATCGGCAATGATCGCGGCCCCGTCCCGGCGGATCGGGTGCTGGCCGTCGGCCTGCTGTCCGATCCCGGCGCCGGGACCAAGGGTGAGTCCGCCGTCGGCCCCGGCACCGCGGGCACCGGCATCGCCGATCCGCGACCACAGGGCATGGGCAAGCTGTCCGGCCGGGTCACCTCGATCTGCGACCCGCACGACCTGTACTGCTCGATCCAGAAGAGCAACAACCCCCTGCTCGGCGCGCTGGGCTCGATCCTGAGCAAGGCCTTCAGCGGCGCACCGCCTGCCGATAACGGCTTCCCCCTCGCCGCGGCCCTCACCTCGGATTTCTCGAAGGCCGACCTCCCCGGCCTGGCCGCCTCCGTCGCCGGCCTGACCTCGAGCCTCGCCGCTCCCGCCGGCCTCGACCTCGCGCGGATCCGGGTCAGCGCGAACAAACTGCTGGACACCCTCACCCCGGTGGTCGACCTGGTCGACTCCGGCGCGGCCAACCCGGCCGCCACCGCCCGCCTGCTCGCCGCCCCGGACGGCACCGACGAGCACAACGCCGGCGAGGTCCTGACCATGGCCGGGAAATCCGACCTGGCCGGTGCCGCGTCGGCGGTGCGCACGATCGCCGACATCTCGACCACCCTGCTGGACCGCGGCGTCAGCACGGTCCCGTCGGGCTCGACCAAGGCCCGCTCGCTGCGTGCCGCCGCCCACGCCGCCCGCGACCGCGTCGCCCCGCTGGCCTCCACGCCGCCCGAAGTCCTTGGATCGTCGACGCGCGTGCTGTCCCTGCTCAAACCGAGCGTGCTGGTCGACCAGGCACTCGACGTCGCCGCCGACGTCACCACCTTCGATTTCCCCGGCATCCTCGGCAACCTCACGCTGTTGCCGCAGAAGATCGTCGCGATGGACGCCGAGGGCGCCCACCAGGTCGCGGGCGAGCTGAACAATCAACTGCAACCGCTGCTCGAACTCGTGGGCAGCGTTGACCTGAACTGGATTTCGCAGATCCTCTCGATCATCCCGGACGCGCAGGGCTTCACCGAGGTCGCCGCGAAGGTGACCTCGATCCTGTCCGGCGCCGACATCCCGCGGCTGGCGAACATCGTCGCCCGAATCCAAGACATCGCCTGGTCGGTGCTCGCGAAGCTGGTTCCGCCGCCGGGCCAGGCCCCGGACCTGATCGGCGCGGGCGCCGCGTTGTCCGGCCTGCTGCCGATCGGCGCCGACCTGGCGTCCGTGGCGTTCGACCTGTTCAGCGGCAAGGCGCGGCCCGCCCCGCCGAAAGTGCTCGGCAAGCGCGCCCCCGCTCCGGCCCACCCGGTCGCCCAGCCGGACGTCGCCCTCGACGACCTGGCCGCACCGCTCGGTCAGATGACCACCTTCCACGACATCAACCTGGTCAACCTGGTCGTAGACGGCCTGAGCGCCGCTAACTTCGTCGCCTCGGGGGTGCACTCGAACTATGGATCCCTCGTCGTGGACGGCTCCGGCCGCAATGCCGTGCAGTGGCTCGGCGATTGGCTGAACCAGCGGATCGGTTACGTCAAATAGGCGTGGCGGCAGTGCCATGATGAGGGGAAACCTGTCGGTCTCGGGAAGGGGACGACGTGGCGGAGCCGTCGAAGGATGATCCGTACGGTGGTCGGCAACCGACCAGTCATGAGCGGATGACGGGCCAGCCCTGGGACGCGTCGTATCAGGACGGGCCCGCGCCGTGGGATGTCGGCGGGCCGCAGCCGGCGATAGCGCGGGTGGCGGCGGCGGGCGGAATCGCCGGGGCTGTGCTGGATGTCGGGTGCGGGTCCGGCGAGAACGCGCTTTATGTTGCCTCGCTCGGGTTTTCGGTGCTCGGTGTCGACGTGGCGGAGACCGCGCTGGCGATCGCGCGAGAACAGGCCGGCGCGCGGGGGATCGAGGCCGAGTTCGCCGTCGCCGACGCGTTTCATCTGGAACGTTTGGGACGTACGTTCGGGACTCTGCTGGACAGCGGGATGTTCCACACCTGTGATCGTGATGAGCGGCCGGGGTACGCGGCCAGTCTCGCCGCGGCGGCCGAGCCGGGCGGCACGCTGTATGTGTTGTGCTTCAGCGACATCGGGCCGGATGTCGGCCCGCACCCGGTCGGCCGGGACGAGCTCGGCGGGGTGTTCGAGGCCGACGGACAATGGAATGTCGTTGCCATAGAACCGGATCGGGTACTGACGCGGTTTCACGGCGACCAGGGTGCGTCCGGGTGGTTCGCGACCATCCGGCGGATTTAGCTCAGCGGTAGGCGTATTCGTCGACGACCCGCTTGACCGTGCCCAGTGCCGCACGCAAGGTGTCGAGGTCGGTCGAGCCGAGTGCCAGCCGGATGGCGTGCGGGACGTGCGCGGACGTGGCGAACGGCTCCGCCGTCGAGACCGAGATGCGTTCGCGCATGAGCGCTGCCGCGATCTGATCGGCGCGCACCTCGTCGGCCAGCGGGAGCCAGAGGAAATAGGACGACGGATGGCCGATATAGGGCAGACCGGCGAGAACGTCGCGTGCGATGGCCTGCCGGGCTTTCGCGTCGTCGCGTTTCTGCTCCTCCATGCGAGCGACGGTGCCGTCTTCCAGCCACCGGCACGCGATCGCCGTCATCACCGCGGGGGTGTTCCAGGTCGTGGCGCGGATCGTCCGCTCGATGGCCGGCACCGAACTGGTTGGGGCCACGACGAATCCGAAGCGCAACCCGGTCGCGACATTCTTGGAGAGAGCGGAGACGTAGACGGTTCGTTCCGGTGCGAGCGCGGCGAGCGGGGCCGGCGGTTGCTCGACCAGGAAGGCGTATGCGGCGTCCTCGATGATCAGCAGGTCGTATCTGCGCGCGATGTCCACGAACCGCGCGCGATGGTCCGCCGGTGTGACCGAGCCCAACGGGTTGTGCATGGTCGGCATCGCGTACACGGCGCGCACCCGCCTGGTCGCGCACAGCTGCTCGAACGCGTCCAGGTCAGGCATGTTGCCGGACAATGGAATTGGTGCGAGCTCCAGATGGAGTGCGGCGGCGAGCACCTTGAACCCCGGATAGGTCAGGGCATCCGCCGCGACGACATCGCCGGGCCGCAGCGCCGCCATCGCCGTCACCGTCAGTCCGTGCTGAGCGCCGCTGACGATCAGCACGCGAGCGCCGTCGACCGGCACCCCGATCTGGGTCACGTGGCGGGCCACCGTGTCCCGCTCGTGCGGCCGCCCGCCATGCGGCTGATAGCGCAACAGCGCCTCCACATCACCGGAGGACGCGAGCTGACGCAACGCTTGACGCAGCAGCTCGGTCTGACCGGGCAGCGCCGGATAGTTGAAGCTGAGATCCACCCCGTCCGCGGTAGTCGCCACCTGGTCGATGCCATAACTGGGCGGCACCGCGATCTCGCGAACGAAGGTGCCCCGTCCGGGCTCCCCGCTCACCAGTCCCATGGCTTCGAGTTCCGCATAGACCCGCGAGGCCGTGACCAGAGCCATTCCCTCGGTCGCCGCCAGGCGGCGATGCGTCGGCAGCCGCGTGCCCGACGGCAACCGCCCGGAACGGATGTCGGCCGCCAACGCATCCACCACACTCTTGTACCGAGACATGCGCCGATTGTATGCATGACAATTTCTTGATTGTATTGAACCGACCGCAATACAGTGCGTGGCAACACGTTCGAAAGGTCGTCGCCATGCATATCGCCATCCTCACCTTCGAGGGGTACAACGAACTCGACTCGCTCATCGCCCTCGGCGTGCTCAACCGCATCAAGCGGCCGGACTGGCGGGTCACGATCGCCAGCCCCACGCGCCGAGTCCGCTCGATGAACGGCGTCGTCATCGAGTCGATGGCCACCCTGGAGGAAGCCTGCTCCGCGGACGCGGTCCTCGTCGGCAGCGGCAGTCACACCCGCGAGGTGGTCACCGACCCGGCCCTCATGGCGCGCCTGCGGCTCGACCCGTCCCGCCAGCTCCTGGCCGGACAATGTTCCGGCACACTGGTTTTGGCCAAACTCGGCCTGCTCGACGGGGTTCCCGCCTGCACCGACCTGACCACCAAACCCTGGGTCCAGGCAGCGGGCGTCGACGTGCTCAACCAACCCCTCTTCGCCAGGGGCAACATCGCCACCGCCGGCGGCTGCCTCGCCTCCCCCTACCTCGCCGCCTGGATCATCGCCCACCTGGAAAGCGTCGAAGCCGCCGAAGCGGCCCTGTATTACGTTGCGCCGGTGGGTGAAAAGGAAGCCTACGTAGCCAACGCCATGCGAAACATCACCCCCTATCTGCACCCGGAACCGGCGGCCGTTTAAGACCGCGGTGTGCGATCGCTCGGGCGCCACAGCCGGACGGACGTGGCGTTTGTGCGTTGTCCCAACTTCGGTTCGGTCCGCGGAATCGGAGACTTTCGCGGTACGTCTCGGTTTACAGTGGATCGACGGTCCAGCACGAGATGTCGGGGGCGTTCAGGCCTCGCCGGTGGGTTCTCGTCGGGAATCTATGGAGGTCTAGCATGGGCGTCGCGGTCAGGGCTGAGGGTGTCACCAAATCGTTTGGCTCGCAACGAATCTGGCAGGACGTATCGCTGACGCTGCCCTACGGTGAGGTCAGCGCGCTGCTCGGCCCGTCGGGCACCGGGAAATCGGTCTTCCTGAAGTCGCTGATCGGTCTGCTCCGTCCCGAACGCGGCTCGATCTATATCGGCGACACCGATATCACCAGCTGCTCCAACAAGGAGCTGTACGAGATCCGCAAACTCTTCGGCGTGCTGTTCCAGGACGGCGCGCTGTTCGGGTCGATGACCCTCTACGACAATGTCGCCTTCCCGCTGCGGGAGCACACGAAGAAGTCGGAGTCGCAGATCAAGCAGATCGTCATGGAAAAGCTCGAGCTGACCGGCCTGCTCGGCGACGAGGGCAAACTTCCCGGGGAAATCTCCGGCGGCATGCGCAAACGCGCCGGCCTCGCCCGCGCCCTCGTGCTCGATCCGCAGATCATCCTCGTCGACGAGCCGGACTCCGGCCTCGACCCGGTCCGCACCTCCTATCTGAGCCAATTGCTGATCGATATCAACGCGCAAATCGACGCCACCATCCTGATCGTCACCCATAACATCAATCTGGCCCGGACCGTCCCCGACAACATCGGCATGCTGTTCCGCCGCCAACTCGTCATGTTCGGTCCGCGCGAAGTGCTGCTCACCTCCGACGAACCCGTCGTCAAACAATTCCTCAACGGACGCATGCAAGGCCCCATCGGCATGTCCGAGGAAAAAGACGAGGCCCAAATGGCGCGCGAACAGGCGATGTTCGACGCGGGCCACCACCACGGCGGCGCCGAGGAAGTAGAAGGCATCATCCCCCAAATGGAAGCCCAACCAGGCATGCCCGTCCGCCAGGCGGTCCTACGCCGCAAGGACCGCGTCCGCGAAATCATGCACACCCTCCCGCACGCCGCCCAAGCCGCAATCCGCGAGTCCCTCGACCGAAAAACCAACTAACCCGTCACTTCCCGGGTTTGGTGAATTCCTTGATCAGCACCGGATATTGTTCGCCGGCGTGTCCGGCGGCGATCGCTCGGTCGGCGATCTGCTTGAACAGTTTCGGCAGTTCGGCGTTCACGCCCACCGCTTCGCTTTCCTCGATCAGGTGGGTCATCGCCCGCACGTCGGTCTCCAGTGCCGATACTTCGGCGGGGAAGGAATCGTTGTCGATCTGCTCGGCGTAGCCGGGGAGCCAGTCCGCTACGCCGACAGCCATGTGCCGGGCAAACGGGGCGAACGTCGCGGCGTCGACTCCGGCGGTTTCCAGCATGGCGGTGCCTTGCAACCAGGCGTTCAGCACGCTCCACATCATCGCCAGGCCGGCCACGTCGTACAGCGATGCCAGCCCGTGGTCTGCGCCCAGGTAGGAGACGGTGCCGAGCGCCGCGAGCGTCGACTCGTGCGCCTCGAACACCGACTGCGGGCCGCTGTGCAGAATCATCGCGTCGGCGGTCCCGATCGCCGGGGGCACGGCCATGATCGCGCCGTCGAGGTAATCCACGCCGTGTTCCTCGGCCCATCGCGCGGCGGATCGAGCCTGCGCCGAATCGCCCGAGGTGAGGTTGAGCAGGGTCGTGCCGTTCGGATCGATAGCGCTGGCGCCGAGCAGTTCGCGCACGGCCGGGTAGTCGGTGAGGCACAGGATCGTCAGGGGGCTCGCGCCGAGCGCGTCATCGAGCGTCGGAGCCAGTCGCGCACCCGCGGCCACCAATGGATCCGCCTTGGCGGGCGTGCGATTCCACACGGTTGTCGGCTGTCCGGCCTTCAGGAACGCGCCGGCCAGGGCCTGGCCCATCAGCCCGAGTCCGATGACTGTCACGGAGGTTTCGTTGTTCATGGCAGCATCATGAACGTTGATACCGGTGTGAAGGTCAAGTGAGGTTTTCGATGTTGATCGGTGAACTGAGTAGTCGGACGCGCGTCAACACCCATCAATTGCGCTACTACGAGGCCCAGGGCCTGCTGGACGCGAAGCGTGGCGCGAACGGTTACCGCGAGTACGACGAGACCGCCGTGCTGCGGGTGAAGCAGATTCGGCACCTGCTCGACGCCGGCCTGTCGTCCGAGGACATCGCCTATCTGTTGCCGTGTGCCGTCGGCGAGGCTCCGGAACTCCCCGGGTGCCCGGAATTGCTGACCGCGATGCGGACCCGGCTGCGGCGCCTGGACGACCAACTCGACAAACTCGCCAGATCCCGCGACGCCCTTGCCGATTACATCGACGCGGCCGAACGCACCGGCGCCGCCTATCCGCCTTTCGGCGACGCTGAATCGTTGCCCGTATCCGCCTGATTAGCTGGGTCGTGCGCGGCAATCAACGGAACCGTTCGAGATATCGGCGCGGTTACTTGTGACGGTTGGATGTTCGCGCGCGAAACCGCTGACAGAGTGCATAAAAGTCCGGTGTCCGATTCTCGTGTTGGACAAGGGAATGGCGACCGTCCTGTGTAGTTTGCTATTTGATAGCTCAAGTGCCCTTCATTCGATTGGGACCAGGGGAGTCGATCATGGCAATCAGGAGATTTGCGGCTATCGCTCGGCGGGCGGCCGACCCGGGCGCGCCTCGGCGGCCGGTGGCGCACCCGCAACCGGAGGTCAGCACCGGGCCGCTGGCGGTACTGGTTGCGGCGCTCGTCTTGGCCGCGATCTTCGCGCCCGCCTGTAGCAGCTCGGAGCCTCCGGCCCGGCCGGCCGACAAGGCGTCGATACAGCAGCGCCCGGCATCGAATGTGCAGTGGGCGGCGTGCGCCGGCGACGAACTCGCGGGTCTGGAATGCGCCACGGTGCAGGTGCCGATGGATTACCGCAATCCCGGTCTCGGACAGCTGGATATCGCGATCAGCCGAGCCGGTGCGAAAGATCCGCAACGACGTCTCGGCGTGCTGTTCACCAATCCGGGCGGCCCCGGCGGCGCGGGATTGGCCATGCCGGCCGGATACGCCGAACAACCGATCGGGCAGGTCTTCGACATCATCGGCATCGACGTGCGCGGGGTGGGCAAATCGACGAACCTCGCTCCCTGCGCGCCCGTCGATGAGGCCCGATTCCCGGTCTCTTCGCAGAGCAGGCCGACCGACAACGACCTGATCCAGCTCGTCGAACAAGCGAAGGCCAAGGAAGCGGCGTGCGCCCAGACCGGTGGTGAATTCCGCCGCTATGTGACCACCATGAACACCGCCCGCGACATGGACAACATCCGCGGCCAACTCGGCGAGTCCATGATCAACTACCTCGGTGTCTCCTACGGCACCTGGCTCGGCGCGGTCTACGGCGAGATGTTTCCCCAGCGGCTGAACCGGAACGTGCTCGACTCGGCGATGGATCCGCGGGTCAGCTGGCGCGCGGGCGATGTGAACAACGCCGCGGCGACCAAGCAGAACTTCGAGGACTGGGCGACGTGGACGGCCGAGCGCGACGCGGTGTTCCACCTCGGCGCGACACCGTCGGCGGTGCGCGGTTCCATCGACACCATCGCCGACGCGATCGCCGAACACCCGGTCGGCGGCTTCGACAATCGTGACGACTTCGACGGCGCCGTCGGCGAATTCACCCGCTACCGCAAGTCCTGGGCCGCGTTCGCCAAGAGCATGCACTACGTGCTCGACGAGGTCAACGGCGGACCGCCGCGGCCCGAGGTGGACCGGAGCAATCAGCACGCCGTGCACACCGCGGACGCGCTCGACGACGACGCGGTCACCGAACGCGACGACCAGGACATGTCCGACGCGGTGAACACAGCGGTGCTCTGCGATTGGGACTGGCCGACCGACATGGAGGTCTACTACCGCGACATGCGTTCGGCCCGAGACACATTCCCGTACGGCAACACGGTCGGCCAGCTCGGCCCCAACGCCTGCTCGTTCCACGCGGGCAAGGCCGAGCCGCTGGTCCGGGTCGGCGCACCGAAATACCCGCGCGGCCTGGTGGTTCAGTCCGACGGCGACACCCAGACCTCGCTCGTCGACGGCCGGAATATGGCCGAGACCCTCGACAGCGTCCTGATCGTCGTGCACAACGAAGGCGCACACGGCCTCTACGCCGCCGACCCGGCGAACACCTGCGTCGACGACGCCGTCAACGCCTACCTGATGGACGCGAAACTCCCTGCCGCGACGGTCGATTGCGTGACCGCGGACCCGCCCATGCCCGTCCCCTCCCGGCCTGACCCGGCCAACCCTGACCCCGAGGCCGGCATCCCGCTGCTGGGCGAAACCGCCGACCAGCTGAAGGCCGAAGTCGAGGCCGGACCCTGAACGCTCAGCGATCCGGAATCACGGCCGTGACCTCGATCTCGACCTTGGCGTCCGGCTCGACGAGGCGGGACACCTCGACGGCGGTCATCGCGGCGCCGAACCCGCCGATGATCTCGCGGAAGGCCACCCCGATCTCCCGGTACGCGCGCACGTAGGCATCCACATCGGTGATGTACCAGGTCATTCGGACGATGTGCGCGGGTTCGGCACCGGCCTCGGCGAGCACCGCCACGATGTTCAGCAGCGCCTGGCGCACCTGATCGGCGAGGTCGGCGGAGCGGAACACACCGTCGGCGTCCCAGCCGATCATGCCGGCCACGAACACCAGTTCGCCGCGTGCGGCAATGCCGTTCGCGTAACCGCGCGGCCGCGGCCAGCCGGGCGGTTGCAGGATCCTCATGCCGTGGCCGCCGAATCGCCCTGCACCGCACCGATTTCCCGTAGCCGGAAGCGTTGCAGCTTGCCGGTGGGCGTGCGCGGCAGGGCGTCCACGAAGGCGATCGCCCTCGGGTACTTGTACGGGGCCACCGTCTGTTTCACGAAGTCCTGCAATTCCTCCACCATCCCGTCGCGGGTCTCGATCTCCTCGCGCAGCACCACATACGCCTTGACGATCTGGCCGCGATCCTCGTCGGGCACGCCGATCACGGCGCAGTCGGCGACCGCGAAATGCCCGGCCAGTGCGTCCTCGACCTCGGGTGCGGCGATGTTGTAGCCGGCCGACACGATCATGTCGTCCGAGCGGGCTTGATAGTGGAAATAGCCGTCCGCGTCCATGGAATAGGCGTCGCCGGTGTAGTTCCAGCCGTCGCGCACGTAGACCGTCTGCCGGTCGTCGGCGAGGTAGCGACAACCGGTCGGACCGCGCACCGCGAGCAGGCCGATCTCGCCGGGAGGCAGGGTGTTTCCGTCCTCGTCCACGACGCGTGCCTCGTACCCGGGGACCGCCTTGCCCGTCGCGCCCGGTCTGGCGTGCGCCTCGTCGGCGGAGATGAAGATGTGCAGCATCTCGGTGGCGCCGATGCCGTCGATCAGTTCGATGCCGGTGGCCTCGCGCCACCGGGTGCGGGTGCTCGGCGGCAAGGATTCGCCCGCCGAGACGCATCTGCGCAACGAGGTGCCATGGAGGTCGTGGCGAGCGAGGATGCGGTATGACGTCGGCGCGGTGAAAAGTACCGTCGCACCGAACTTCTCGATCGCGTCGAGCAACTGCGGCGGTCCAGCCTGCTCGAGCAGCACCGTGGAGGCGCCGACCGACAGGGGAAACAGCAGCAGCCCACCCAGTCCGAAGGTGAAGGCCAGCGGGGGGCTGCCGATGAACACATCGTCGGGCTCCGGCCGCAGGATGTGCTGAGGGAAGCAGTGACAGATCGCCATGACATCGCGGTGGAAGTGCACGGTCGCCTTCGGCACGCCGGTGGTGCCGGAGGTGAAGGCGATGAGGCAGACGTCGTCCGCGGCGGTGGCGACCGGGTCGAATCGCCCGTCGTGGCGGGTCATCAGCGCCTCCAGGCCGTCGGCGGCCGTGCTGTTGAAATAGCGCACCTGGTCCAGCGTCGGGCAGGCGGCGACTACCTCCTCCAGTCGCGATGCGAGCGCGGAATCGCAGAGCGCGTGCGTGATTCGCGCCTTGTCGACGATCTGGGTGAGCTCCTTGACCCGCAGCAGCGGCATGGCCGTCACCGCGATGCCGCCCGCCTTCAGCACGGCGAACCAGCACGCCGCCAGCATGGGGTTGTTCGGGGCATCCAGCAGCACCCGGTTGCCGGGCACGAGGCCCAGGTCCTGCACCAGCACGGCCGCAATGCGATTGGCGCGCTCGTTCAGGTCGGCATAGGTCCAGCGTGCTCCGCCGGGCGCTTGCACACACAGGCGGTCGCCGTTGCCGATGTCCAGCTGCCGGTCGAGTAGCTCTGCGGCGCAATTGAGCTGGTCCGGAAATCGCAGTTCGGGTGCGTCGAACACGAGGTCCGGCCACTGCTCCAGCGGCGGCAGGTGGTCGCGGGCGAAGGTGTCGATGTGCGCGCTTGTCATGGTCGAACCTTGGGAGAGAGCGGAAATCGTGAATCAGGACGCCGAATCGGGGGTGGCGCCGCGCAGGAGTTCGCGGGCGATGATCAGTTGCTGTACTTCGGTGGCGCCCTCGTAGATGCGCAAGGCGCGGATGTCGCGGTAGAGCCGCTCGACCGGCTGATCGCTGACCACCCCGAGCGCACCCCACATCTGGACGGCGGCATCGATGACTCGTTGCGCGCCTTCGGTCGCCGCCAGTTTGGCCATGGCCGCCTCGCGGGTAACGGCTCGCCCCTGATCGCGTTGCCAGGCCGCGCGGTAGGTGAGCAGCGCGGTCGCGTCGATGGTGGTCGCCATCTGCGCGAGTTCGGCCTGGGTCAGTTGGAAGTCGGACAGGACCCCGCCGAACATGCGCCGCGAGGTCGCCCTGGCGAGCGCCTCGGCCATGGCGCGCCGCGCGAACCCGACGGCCGCGGCGGCCACCGAGGTCCGGAAGACGTCGAGGGTCCGCATGGCGAGCGCGAAACCCCGTCCCGCGTCGCCGATCAGCCGGTCCGCCGGGACCCGGCAGCCGTCGAAGCGCAACCGGGCGAGCGGATGTGGCGCGATCACGTCGATGCGTTCGGCGATGTGCAGCCCCGGGGTGTCCGCGTCGACGATGAAGGCCGAAATGCCGCGGGCGTCCGGGGCTTCGCCGGTGCGGGCGAAGACGACATAGAAGTCGGCGATGCCGCCGTTGGAGATCCAGGTCTTCTCGCCGTCGAGCACGTACCCGTCACTGTCGGCCCGCGCGGTGCAGGCCAGCGCGGCGGCGTCGGAGCCCGCTCCGGTTTCGGAGAGCGCGAACGCGGCGATCGCCGTGCCGGCCGCCACCCGCGGCAGATACCGCCGCTTCTGCTCGTCGGTCCCGGCCAGGCTGATCGCGCCGGACCCGAGTCCCTGCATGGCGAAGACGAAGTCGGCCAGCGCATTGCGTTCGGCGAGGATCTCGCGGGCGAGACACAGTGCGCGCGTATCGATCTGGACGCGGTTGCCGCCGAATTCCGGGCCGGCGACGGTGTGTCGGAGCCAGCCCGCGTCGCCGAGCGTGCGGACCAGCCTGCGGCAGCGGGCATCGACGTCGGTGCTGGTCCCGCTGTTCAGCTTGCCGGCTGCCCAGTCGTGCAGCGCGGCGGCCAGTTTCCGGTGCTCGTCATCGAAGAATGGCCAGTCCCAATGGGCCTCGGACATGGTTAGTTCCCTTCGAACTTCGGGCGCTGCTTGTCCCGGAACGCGTGATAGGCGCGTTTGAAGTCCTCGGTGAGCATGCAGAGGGCCTGCGCCTGCGCTTCGGCCTCGATGGCCTGATCCACCGTCATCGACCACTCCTGGTGCAGCATGGTCTTGGTGATGCCCTGCGCGAACGTCGGTCCCTCGGCCAGCCGGCGCGCGAACCGCCCCGCGGTGTCGAGCAGCTGGTCCGGTTCGGCCAATTCGTTGTAGAACCCCCACGCGTAGGCCTCGTCGCCGGTCATCGCCCGCCCGGTGTACAACAGCTCGGACGCGCGACCCTGCCCGATGATGCGCGGCAGGATCGCGCAGGCACCCATGTCGCACCCGGCGAGGCCGACCCGGGTGAACAGGAAAGCCGTTGCGCTGCGGGCGGTTCCGACGCGCAGGTCGGCGGCCATCGCGAGAATCGCGCCCGCCCCGGCGCAGACGCCGTCCACGGCGGCCACGATCGGCTGCGGGCAGGCGCGCATCGCCTTGACCAGATCGCCGGTCATCCTGGTGAACATCAGCAACTCGGGCGCGGGCAGCGCGATCAACGGGCCGATGATGTCGTGCACGTCGCCGCCGGAGCAGAAGTTCTCGCCCGCGCCGTGCAGCACGATCA
The DNA here is from genome assembly GCF_042793755.1 of Nocardia sp. NPDC056564. Classification (NCBI taxonomy): domain Bacteria; kingdom Bacillati; phylum Actinomycetota; class Actinomycetes; order Mycobacteriales; family Nocardiaceae; genus Nocardia; species Nocardia sp. NPDC056564. The sequence goes on along the minus strand of NZ_JBHTUR010000003.1, from coordinate 305,125 downwards.
CCGCGACGTCCTCGGCGTAGGCCAAGCGGCGGAACAGATCTCGCAGCTCGGCGTAGGAGTCGAAGGTCAGCGGGTTCTTGCGGTCCGGCCGATCGAGCATGATCGTGCCGACACCCTCGTGCACGTCCCACTGGAAGTGAATGGCCGGGTAGTCGGCGAGGGTCACGCGGTTGGCCTCGCGCAGCGCGGGGTCGAGGTGCTGGGTCATGAGCGTTCCTGAGGATTCGATACGGGGGAGGGGTCGGCCGTGGCGGCCAGGTGCACCCGCAACTGCCCGAGCAGATCGAACAGCGCCTGTTCGTCGCCGCGGCCGAAGCCGGCGAACATCTCGGTCAGCCAGCGTTCGTGTTCGGCGGCCATTTCCTCGAAGCGCTCGCGTCCGAGTTCGGTCAGCCGCACCAGGGTCGCGCGCTTGTCCACCGGGTCCGGGATCCGGTCGACCCAGCCCTCGGCCACCAGCTGATCGGTCAGGCCGGTGACATTGCCGCCGGTCACCATCAGATAGCGGGACAGCGCGCTCATCCGCAGACCGTCGTGATGCCGGTCGAGCTGGGCCAGATAGTCGAAGCGGGGGAGGGTCGTGGCGAACCGGACCCGCAGCCGGGTGCGGATCTCCTGCTCGATCTCGTTGGTGGTGGCCAGCAGTCGCAGCCACAGCCGCACGTCGAGGTGGTCGCCGGAGACGGTGCGGGCCTCCCTGCCGATGCGCTCGTCGCCGAGTTCGCGCTGCGTGGTCACCTCACATCACCTCCCCGCCGCTGACCGAAATCGACTGTCCGGTCAGCGAAGCCGCTGCGTCCGAGCAGAGCCAGGCGACGGTGGCGGCGACCTCGTCCGGCTGGATCAGCCGGCCCTGCGGGTTGTGCTCGGTGAAGGCGGCTCGGGCGGCGTCGGCGCTGCGGCCGGTCGTCTCGATCACGTGGGTCACGCTCTCCTGCAACAGGTCGGTGTCGGTGAAGCCGGGGCAGATCGCGTTCACGGTGATCGGCGTGCCCGCGAGTTCCAGTGCGAGCGAACGGGTCAGGCCGATCACGCCGTGCTTGGCCGCCGCGTAGGCGGTGACGTAGGGGTAGCCGCGCAGGCCGGCCGTGCTGGCGATGTTGATCACGCGGCCGCGGCCTGCCGCGAGCATGTCGGGGAGCGCGCTGCGCGTGCACAGGAAGGTACCGGTCAGGTTGACGGCCAACATGTTCTGCCACAGTTCGTCGGTGGTGCGGCGCAGCGGTGCGCTCGCCGCTCGGCCTGCGTTGTTGACCAGGATGTCGATCGCGCCGTGCATCAGGCGGGCGTCGGTGAACGCGGCGGCGATGGCCTCCGGGTCGGTGATGTCGCAGGCGATGGCATGCGCCTGCGCCGACTTCGGCAGTCGGGCAACGGTTTCGGTGGCCCGGACGAAGTCGCGGGACAGCAGGGTGAGGCGAGCGCCCTGGTCCGCCAGGCGGTGCGCGATCGCGGCGCCGATGCCGCGTGATCCACCGGTGACCAGCGCGTGCCGGTCGGTCAGACCGCGTGGGATGTCGTCGGGCATGCCGGTCAGGCCTTCCCGGCCGCGGCGGCGGCCTGCTGGCGTTGGATATTCGCTTCGAATTGCCGTTTGGCGGCACGGTATTGCTTGGGCCAGCCGAGTTCGGTGAAGCCGATCTTGGCCGCCTCGGTGAGGGTCCAGGACGGGTTCGCCAGGTGCGGGCGGGCGATGGCGCACAGGTCGGCCCGACCGGCCGCGACGATGCTGTTCACGTGGTCGGCCTCGGAGATGGCGCCGACGGCGATCGTCGGAATCCCCGCCTCCTGCCGCACCCGGTCGGCGAACGGGGTCTGCCACATCCGCCCGAAGATCGGTTGTTCCTGCTTGGTGACCTGACCGGAGGAGCAGTCGATGAGATCGGCGCCCGCCTCCTTGAACCGCTTCGCGATCTCGACGGCGTCAGCGGGGGTGATGCCGCCCTCGACCCAGTCGTGCGCCGAAATGCGCACTGACATAGGAAGATCGGCGGGCCACGCCGCGCGCACGGCGGTAAAGACCGCCAACGGATAACGCAGCCGGTTCTCCAGCGAGCCGCCGTACTCGTCGGTGCGCCGATTGGTCAGCGGCGAGATGAAGCTGGACAAGAGATAGCCGTGCGCGCAATGCAATTCGAGCCAGTCGAAGCCCGCGGTGGCCGTGCGCTCGGTCGCGGCGACGAACTGGGCCGTGACCTCGTCCATGTCGGCGCGGGTCATCGCGCGCGACCACTGGCTCTGGCCGGCCAGATACTGCTGCGGCGAGGCCGAGATCAACGGCCAGTTCGGTTCGTCGTCGTCGGCCGTGAGTGGTTGATCGGTGCCGTCCCACATGCGACGGGTGGAGCCCTTGGCGCCCGAATGCCCCAGCTGCATACCGATCTTCGCGTCGGTGTTGGCATGCACCCAGTCGGCGATGCGCTGCCAGGCCTGCCGCTGCTCGTCGGTGTACAGGCCGGGACAGCCGGGCGTGATCCGGCCGGTCGCGCTGACACAGGTCATCTCGGCGAACACCAGGCCTGCGCCGCCCTGCGCGCGAGCGCCGAGGTGCACCAGGTGGAAGTCGCCGGGCACACCGTGAACGGCCGAATACTGGGCCATGGGGGAGACGACGATCCGGTTCTTCAACGTCACCGAGCGTGCTGTATACGGCGTGAACATCGGTGGGACGGAGGCTTCTTCGGCGGTTCGCGGCAGCCCGGCGCGCGCGTCGAACCAGCGTTCGTAGTTCTCCAGCCAGCCCTTGTCGCGCAGGCGCAGGTTCTCGTGGCTGATCCGCTGGCTGCGGGTGAGCATCGAGTACATGAACTGCTCGGGTTCGAGTTGATCGCAATAGCGTTCGCCGCAGACCTCGAACCACTCCATCGCGTTCCAGGCCGCGTTCTGGAGTCGCAGCGCGTCGATCGACCGGATCTCCTGGTAGCGCGTGAGCACCGCGGGCAGGTCCGCGGGAGTGTCGCCGTGCTCGCCGAGCTGACGCACCAGTTCGATGGCGTCCTCGAGCGCCAGCTTGGTGCCCGAGCCGATGGCGAAATGCGCGGTGTGCACGGCATCGCCCATCAGCACGACATGGCTGTTGCCGTTGTGCAGCCACCACTTCTCGCATTTCACCCGCTGGAAGTTCTGCCACCCCGAGCCAGGCAGCTGGCGCGAGTTCGTCAGCAACTTCTCGCCTTGCAGGTTGTCGGCGAACACGCGCTCGCAGAACGCGACCGACTCGTCCGGCGTGGCGCGGTCGAGTCCGTGTGCCCGCCACACGTGTTCGGGCGCTTCGACGATGAACGTGCTGGTGCGCTCGTCGAACTTGTAGATATGTGCCTGCAACCAGCCGTGTTCGGTCTGCACGAAGTCGAAGGTGAAAGCGTCGTACAGCTTCTCGGTGCCGAGCCAGATGTAGCGGTTCGGGCGCGTCACGAGGTCGGGCACGAAGATGTCCTGGTGCCCGCCGCGGGTCCTGGAGGAAATGCCGTCGGCCGCGACGATCAGGTCCGCGTCGGGAAACTCGCTGTCGGCGGCGACCTCCCGGTCGAACTCCAGCTTCACCCCGACCTCTTCGCACCGCGCCTGCAAGATGTTCAACAGCTTCTTGCGGCCGATCCCGACGAAACCATGTCCGCCGGAACGCAATACCCGCCCCTTGAACCGCAACTCGATGTCGTCCCAATGATTGAACGCCGACTCGATCCGGTCCGCGGTGGTCCGATCCCACACCCGCATCGTCTCCATCGTGGCGTCGGAGAACACCACCCCCCACCCGAAAGTGTCATAGGGACGGTTCCGCTCGACCACGGTCACCTCGTGATCGGCATTCAGCTGCTTCATCAACAACCCGAAGTACAGTCCGGCAGGCCCACCACCGACGCACACGACCTTCATACGCTCTCCTCGAGTCGCGGTACGAAGTACTTTACCTCTAAAGCTTTAGACATAAAGCATTTTCACCGGATTGCGGACCCGCGGCGATTGCCGCGGCGAGGTCGGTGCCGGACGTTTAGGGTCGGCTGCATGACTCCGGAAGCTCGAGTTCTTGCCGAAGCGTTCCTGGATGACCCGCTGATGACCTACTTCTGGCCGGATCCAGCCCGCCGCCGGCGCGCGCTGCCGCGCTTCTGGCACTCCCGCGTGGAAGCGCGGCGGCGCCATGGGTTCGTCGACACCGCCTCGGATGGTGACGAGGTCGTGAGCGTCGTGCTGTGGGAGCGGGCGGGCGTAGTCTCGCCGATGGCAAAGCCGTTCAGCTTGCTCCGTTCGCTGGGAGTTGCGCTACCGCGTGCCCTGGCCGTGTCCCGCCGGCTCGACAGCCTTCGACCCCGAACGCCGCATCTGTATCTGGCGTGCGGGGGAGCGTTGCCGGCCGCTCGCGGGAGGGGGTTGACCGCGAGTCTGGTTCGAGCGCGTATCGATGCAAGTGACGCGGATGTCTTCCTCATAGCGACGAATGAGACGAGCGTCGTGCTTGCTGAACATGGCGGCTTCCGGCCGACGAGTGAAGTCGTCATCGACCGCCATACTGTGCTGACGGGGATGTTGCGGACCGTGTGAGGTGTTCTGAGTAGTGGGTGGGGCGTTATTCGTTGCGGAGGTCGTCTTCTGTGGCGCCGAGGCGCCAGTAGCCGCGAAAGGTGATGTGGGACTTGGGGATGTGCCGGTCGGTGACCAGGTGGCGGCGTAGTGCGCGGACAACACCGGATTCGCCGGCGATCCAGGCGTAGGGGCGCTCGTGCGGTAGTGCGGCGTCTTGGATCGCCTGTACGATCCGGCCGCGGGTGCGTTCTTCGTGCACCAGCCAGGTGATCTCGGCGTTGGCGCGGGTGCGCAGTTCGCGGCGATCGGCTTTGTGCGGCACCTCGATCCAGACCTTGGCGACGGTGCCGGCGGGCAGGGATTCGAGGATGCTGGTCGCGGCGGGCAGGGCTGTCTCGTCCGCGGCGATGAGGACGCAGCCGGTGTCGACGGGCGGGCGGAAGGCGACGCTGCGATTGTCGCTGTCGGCGGGTCCGAGAATGGTGACCCGATCGCCCGGTTGCGCCTTCGCCGCCCACCGCGAGGCGGGTCCGCCGTCGGCATGCGGGACGAAATCGATGTCCAGCTCGCCTGTTTCGGGGCGATGCTCGCGCGCGGTGTAGGCGCGCATCACCGCGCGGACCTCGGGATCGGCGGCCCGCCATTCGGCGAACCAGTTCTCCCCGGCGTCCTTGGGCACCCACGGTTTCGCCTGACCGGGGTGTGGCAGGAACAGCGACAAACTCTGATCGCGACCGCCACTGTCGAAGCCCGCCAACGACGGACCGCCGAAGACGATGCGGAGCTGGGACGGACTGAGCGGCTCGGTCCGCAGGACCGGCACGTTCTCGAAGAAGCGAAAAGGCTGGGTGCGCATGGTGACTCCCGGTCAGATGACTGTGGCGGAGCGCAGGATGGTCGCGGCCAGATCCTCGAGCAGCGGTGCGGTACCCGCGTGGGAGAACCGATAGACCGGCTGCCAGCCGCCGACCTGGCCGGCGCGCACCGCGGGCAGGCCGCGCCAGACCGGGTTGGCGGTCAGCGCCTCCGGGGTCAACCCGGTGGACCTGCGGTCGAGCAGGATCAGATCGGCCGGGTACTTGTCGGTGTGCTCCCAGCTCAGTTCCTCGAAGAAGTCGTCCGCGGGCAGCTGATCCGGCCGGACCAGGTCCACTCCCAGTTCCGCGAAATAGCTCAGATCGGCAGAGGCTTTCGGATCGGAGACATAGAAGATGCCTGGCGCGGCCGAGGCCGCCATGACGCGTAGCCCTGGCCGCTGCGCGACCGCGTCCCGAACCGCCTGTGCGGCAGCGTCGAACCGAGCCTTCGCCTGGATGACCCTGGGCGCGTTCGGATCCGCGCCGAGCGAGCGGGCGAGCTCGGAATAGCGCGCGATGGTCTCCGGCAGCGTCCGGTGCGAGACCCGCACCGCCGTCACGTTCGGGTTGATCGTCAGGATCTTCGCTTTGCTCTCGTCCGGGATGTACCAGAGCCGGTCGGGCGCATACATATCGGTGATGAGGAGATCCGGTTCGAGCGCGGCGTACTTCTCCACATTGAATTCGCCCCAGTTGTTCCCGAGCACGGTCACCTTGCCGAGGTCGAGCTCGCCGGTGAGCGGCGCCGGTTCGCCTGCCTGCGCGCGAGTTTCGCCGAAGACGCCGACGACGCGATCGTGCAGGCCCCAATCGGCGAGCATCGCGGCCGCGCCGACGAAGGCGACGATCCGAGACGGCACGTCCTTCGTGTGGACGGTGCTGCCCCGGTCATCGGTGAACGACCAGCCGCCCGGTCCCGAGTACGAATCGTCCGATCGGGACCCCGAGCACGCGGTGGCGACGGCGCCGAGCCCGACTGCGCAGGCGGTCGTGAGCAGGCGGCGGCGGGTGATATGGATTGTGTCCATGGCGGCCATTACAACGACAACTTACCAGTTAGGCAAGCCTCACCTACATGAGTTTGATCACGCGGTCTCCGGTGTTGTTCGCGGTGGATCGCCAATGCTGGTGGGGCGGAAGCGAACCGCGTGACCACCAGGCCCCGCCCGGATCGAATGATCCTGGGCGGGGGCGCGATTCGGGTGGTCAGTTCATCAGGCTGTCGAACATGCCGGGCTGGTAGGAGCCGCCTTTCTGATGCACGATCACGGCGAGCCGGTTGGCCGCGTTGATCAGCGCGACCAGCGCGACCAGGGCGACGATCTGTTCGTCGTCGTAGTGCTTGCGCGCGTGGGCCCAGGTCTCGTCGGACACGCCCTGGCCGGCGTCGGCGAGCCGGGTGCCCTCCTCGGCCAGGGCCAGCGCGGCCTGCTCGGCCTCGGTGAACACGGTCGCCTCGCGCCAGACCGCGACCAGGTTGAGCCGGAGCGCGCTCTCCCCGGCGGCCGCGGCGTCCTTGGTGTGCAGGTCGACGCACCAGCCGCAGCCGTTGATCTGGCTGACGCGCAACGACACCAGCTCCTGTGTGGGCTTCGGCAGCGTCGACTGCACGATCGGCAGACCGGCATTGGCGAACCGCTTGCTGAACTTGGCGCCGAGCTCGTTGGTGAACAGGTCGATACGGGGTTCCATGACTTCGTCCTCACTCGTGGTGTTGTTTCGAACGAACACCAGATGCCGGCGACCCGGGCGCTGTGACAGGCGCGCGGACGTGACGTGTGTCATACGCGGAAGGTGTCACAGAATCGCGGCGCGCGGCATCTGGTGGGGTGACAGCCGAGTGCAGAGATAGGAGCCACCCATGGCAGGTACGCCGAAGACCGCGCCCGACCGGAGCCGGGACGAGCAGCCGGACCCGGCGACCGCCATGTTCGTCACCCATCGGAACCTGCTGTTCACCGTCGCCTACGAGATGCTCGGTTCGGCCGCCGATGCCGAGGACGTGCTGCAGGAGACCTGGCTGCGGTGGGCGGGCGTCGAGCTCGAGCAGGTTCGGGATCAGCGAGCGTATCTGGTGCGGATCACCACCCGTCAGGCGCTGAGCCGGCTGCGCACGCTCGGTCGGCGCAAGGAGTCCTATGTCGGCTCTTGGCTGCCCGAGCCGCTGCTCACCGCGCCTGATGTGGCCGAGGACGTCGAGCTGGCGGACAGCGTGTCGATGGCGATGATGCTGGTGCTGGAGACGCTCGCCCCGACCGAGCGGGCGGTGTTCGTGCTGCGCGAGGTCTTCGATCTGTCCTACGACGAGATCGCCGAGGCCGTCGACAAGACTCCGGCCGCGGTCCGGCAGATCATCCATCGGGCCCGGGCCCATGTGTCCGCGCGCAGGCCGCGTGGCATCGTCTCCCAGACCGAGACCCGGGATGCGCTCGCCGCCTTCCAACGGGCGATCGAGACGGGCGATATGCAGGACCTGGTCGACATCCTCGCGCCGGACGTGGTGCTGCTCGGCGACGGTGGCGGAATCAAGCAGGCGGTCGCGCGGCCCGTCGTCGGGGCCGACAAGGTGGCTCGCCTGCTCGCCCTCGGGTTCGATCGCGTTCGTGCGGCGATGACCGTCGAGCCGGTGCAGGTCAACGGTTCGCCTGCGCTGATCTACCGGCTCGACGGGGAGGTCGACACGGTCGTGGCGCTGCGGATCGATGACGGCCGGATCTCCGGGCTGTACGCGGTGCGCAATCCCGAGAAGCTGTCGCACATGGCGAATGAGACCGCGCTGCGCCGGTGAGGTCGGGTGTATGGGTTCCGTCAATGACGGTGGTCGAGGCGGTGGGGCGGGGGCATAGTCAGCCGTCGTGACGGATCCTGCGGGCAACGATGTCGAACTTCGTGCCGAGATCGGCCGGATTGCGGGGCATGAGGGGCTGGGTTCGCACCGAAGTACCTATGCGGCAGCGCAACCCGATATTCGGCGCTATGTCGTCGAAGGTGTAGCCACGCTCGCTGCCGCGCTGGTGACCATTTCGGGTTTTGTGGGTGGTGTGGCGGTGGTGGCCATCGTCGGCGTGACAGGCATGCTGATGGTCGGGGGCCGGCTGCTGTGGGATCTGTTGTGGCTGGCGTATATCCACGGCCGGAACCGGCGGGTGCGACTGGATCTGTATGAGCGCGGGCTTGTCGTGATCGTCGGCGGCAAGGCGCGCTGTGTCCGGTACGGCACCACGACGCTGCGGCGCAATATTGTCGAGCATGCGGATTCACCTGCTGCGAACCAGGTTTCGTACGCCTACACCGTGACCGACACGGCTGGTGATCCGATCGTGTTGCGGCAGGGGATCGAGCGTCCTGCAGACTGGGGGCCGGAGATCGATCGGGCGATCACCGCGGCTCAGCTGCCGAGGGCCGTAGCGGTACTCGAGGCAGGCGGGTGTCTCGACTTCGAGTACTTCTGGATGACGCGGGACGAGATCGGCGCGGGGGAGCGGTCGGAGCCGTGGTCGCGGGTGACGGATATCGCGTTGAGCGCCGGGTGGGTCAGTGTCGGTGTTGCCGGGGCGGCCGTGCCGCTGGAATCGCTTCCGGTGAGCTTGATTCCGAACTTTACCGTCTTTCGCACGCTCGCGGAGCGGATGCGGACGGAGCATGCGCGGTCGGTGTAGGTCGGCCGGGTGTAAAGGACGCGTCAACGGTTGTCGGGACTTTCGATGGTCTGGGCGGTTGCCGTCAGCGGAGAGACCGGCCCTGGTCCGGCCGATATGCGCAGAATTGTTGCCCGGCAGCGCATGTCAGGGAACCGTCAAATCGGTCGCGCGGATCTTTCCCGGCGCGGTCGGACGCTGACATCGTCTGAATCCGGATCGTTGGTGAAAGGGATCAGGCGTGGCGTCGAAGATCGGGGTGACTCCGGAGCAATTGCGGAGTGCGGCAGGGAAAATGGGTCTGCTGCAGGATCGGATGAACGACATTCTCAGCACATTGGAATCCGCGTTGGCGACCAAGGGCGCGGCCTGGGGCGGCGATGGCTACGGCAGCACCTTCGCCGACGGCCCGGAAGGCTATGTGGCCGCGCACAAGAACCTCACCGACGGCATCGGCAAGACCGCCGCGACGCTCGGCTCGTACTCCGCCGGGCAGTACCAGGCCGCAGACCTGTTGGCCCGAATGGACCGGCGGTAGTACGACTTCTGCTGAAATCGCATGTCCATCACCATGCCCAGCGAGCTGCAATGGCTCGGCTGGATCGCCGGATCGGACTGGCCCGACGGCGACGAAGACAAGATGTGGGCCATCGCCGCCGACTGGCGCAAGGCCGCCGCCGACATCCGCGCGTTGCTCCCGGATTTGGCCGCCGCCAGGAAGGCGACCGTCGAGGCGTATCCATGGGGTGACGGCGCCGAGGAGATGACCGCCGCGCTGGACAAGCTGGACCGCGGTCCCGAATCGCTGGAGCGGCTGGCCGAAATCCTGGACTATGTCGTCGAATCCGCGGATGCGCTCGGCACCGAGATCGAGTACACCAAGATCCTCGTCATCAGCTCGCTGGCCATGCTGGCCTTCGAAATCGCCGCGGCGTGGTTGTTTCCGCCGACCGCGCCGCTGGTCGAGGCGGCGGCCATCGCCGTGACCCGGGTGGCGGTGCGAGTGCTCGGTCAGCGTGCGGTCAGCGCGATCGCTCGCTTCGCGGCCAAGACCGGACTCGCCGCGCTGGCCAAGTTCACGGCGAAGCATGTCGTGTTCAGCACGGTGCTCGGTGCGGGGCAGGATGCGGCGATCCAGGCGTATCAGGTCGGGGCCGGACATCGGGACGGGATCGACTGGAATCGGGTCGGTACGACGGCGTATACCGCCGCGGCGGCCGGTGTGGTCGGCGGACCCGCCGGGGGACTGCTCGGCAAGGCGGCGGCGAAAGTTCCACTGCCGGAGCGACGTTGGAGTGGTGCGTGGAAAGGCGCGGCGGTCGGTGCGGGATCGGGTATGGCCGGGGCGCTGGGGGCATGGGGTGTCGGCGGGTTCGCCAATGGGTGGACCTGGGATCCGCGACTGCTGACCGGCGGGGCGGCCTACGGGGTATTGACCGGTGGCAGCAAGGGGTTTCGGCATGCGCCGTCTGGGCGTGGAGCCGGTGCGCGGGGATTCGACGCGGCGGAACCAGCGCGATTCGGCGGTGGTGACGGCAGTTCCGCTCGGGTCCACCCGGCAGGTGGTGCGGATTCGCGGAACGGGACCGGCACTGATTCCGTACACCGCTCGGGAGACTCGTCTGTCCATGGCAGCGGAAATCGGGAGGTCTCCGCTGGCAGCCGTCCGGGGGATGCACCGAACCGGAGTATGAACGAGGCCGATAGCGCTTCGAATACGAATTCCGGTGCGCGGAATGGTGAGAGCCGCGCCGGGATCCCGGAGGAACCGGCGCAGCGTGCCCATCAGGTGACACCGGCGCGCACCGGGAACTACGAATCCGGAATCGTCGCCGGTCCCAGAGAATCTCAGTCTGCCGGTGGGCCGGGCGGCGACGGTTCTACCTCGTCGACGCGTGGAGGGGATGGAGCAGGCACGCCGATCGTAGATTCGAAGCACCCGGTCGAACCGACCGGGCGCGCAAACGATGGACCGAATTCCGTTGTACCGCAAGAAGAAGGCGCACGAACGCAACAGCACCCGGAGGCCGGTGGTACCGAGCTGCACCCGCCCGTTGAGAATGGCGCTCCGCCAGAACAAGCATCACCCAGGGGGAGCGAAATCGAATCCTCCGCAACAGAAGTCGGAGGCACGACGAGCACCGACGGCGAAACCTCGGCCGCCGCACCCAAGCAGTCGGGAGCCGATATCGACAGTGATGCGAATCAGTCACCGGTGGTCGGCAATCCATCCGATCCGGCGCACGCTCCGGGCCGTACTCAGCCGCACCCCGCGCCGGTCAGCAGCGATGCGCACGAGGCCAACCCGGCTGGGGTTGATCGGGGGCAATCGAAGTCGGCGGCTGGTGGGGACGGGGGCCGGTGGAAGTCGGTGGGTGGTGGTGACGAAGGTCAGGGGAGACCCTCGGCCGGTGTCGACGGCTCCCAGTCGAAGCCGTCCGGACCTTCGCGCGTTGAGGCGCCGACGCCGCGAGCGGGCGGTGCCGATATTCGCTCGGCCGGCTCCGAACCGCGTGCGGGTACACCTGATCGTCGGCCGGATTCGGCTCGCGTCGGGACCCCCGTCGAGGCAAGCGCTACGGAGAAGGCGGCATCCCAAAGTCGTACTCCTGGAACGGAACAGCCGCACGTGCAGTCTCGTGTGCCCGGCGAGGACCACGCGCAAGCCGCCGAGGCGAGACGGTCGGCCGAGGTTTCCGACCAGATCCGCGAGAAGCTCCGCGGGTTGGGGGTCGACCCGGAGGGGATGGGCCCCGATCAGGTGCATCGTAGCGGCATGGATGCGGTTACGCGTCGCCTGTCGGAACTCGCCGCCTCGATGGCGGACCTGGACGGTGCGGGCCTACCGCCGAACGAGCACCTCACCCACCGGAAGGCCCTGCAACGGCAGATCGACGACATCTTGGCTTTGCGACAAGACCTTCGATCCGAATTCGAGCATCCACGAACCGCAACCACGGAGAAACCAGCCGCGCCCACCCACGCGCGGCCGGAATCCACACCGGGAAAGGAGAATACGTCGGGACCGACAGGGGAGCGTGCGCCGTCACAGGTCCGGCAGCCGGACGAGATCATCGATGCGATCCGGGAGAAGGTGCGAGCACTAGGCATCGATCCAGAAGGCATGACCCCGGAGCAGTTGCGCCGCGCAGGCGCGGGGGCACTGGCACGACGGGTCGACGAATTCGCCCAGCGGAGCGCCGATCTGGAAGGCGCCGGCCTGCACCCGAACGACCTACTCCAGCAGCGCATCAATCTGCGACGGCAGATCGACGAACTCCTCGCCCAACGCAGAGAACTCCGCGCGGAATTCGACCATTACGCGAAACAGGCTGATGCGCAGGGGCATACGGCCACTCGTCTCTCCCTCCCGCCCGAACACCCGGCGTCGGAACCCGCACACCAACAGCCACAAGCCGAACACCCGCAACCCGACGTCCACACAGAACCCACCCCAAACCCTCACCCGACACACGACGGCGAACGGACCCCCGAGATCCCCGACACATCCTCAAAAATCCCGTACACGCCAAGATACTTCGCAGTCCCCCCAATCCCCGCCTACTGCCCACCCACACCTCCGGACAACGCGGCATGGGAACCAGACCCAACCCCCACACCCAACCCCAACCCGAACGCAGACCCACAACCCGAACCGAATCCAGAGCCTGCACCGGAACCTGACCCTGACCCGGACCCGGAACCCGAGCCGGAGCCCGAGCCCGAGCCGGACCCGGAGCCCGAGCCCGAGCCCGAGCCGGAGCCCGAACCAGACCCCGAACCGGAGCCCGAACCAGACCCCGAACCAGACCCCGAACCGGAGCCGGAGCCGGAACCCGAGCCGGACCCGGAGCCGGAGCCGGAGCCGGAACCCGAGCCGGACCCGGAGCCGGAGCCGGAACCCGAGCCGGACCCGGAGCCGGAGCCGGAGCCCGAGCCGGACCCGGTGCCCCGACCGGAGCCTGAGCCCGGACCAGACCCAGACCCGGAACGTGAGCCCGAGCCCGAGCCCGAGCCCGAGCCCGAGCCCGAGCCTGGACCTGAGCCGGAACCGGAACCTGAGCCCGACCCCGGACCGGAACCTGAACCCGAACCGGAGCCAGACTCGGAATCCGTGACGGAATCGGAGCCGGAGTCGCCGCCGAACCCCGCGGCGGCGTTCTGAGTCGTGGTCGAAACACGCGTGGCAGCGGCCGCACACTCAGCTCCACACGAAACTCGCGATCTCGGTCGGCGTGAACGGCCGAGCCAGGTTACGGGCGATCTAGTCCACACTCACCGCGCGGGTGTCACGCGGGATAGTCAGTGGGAACACTGATCCGAGTCCTGGTGACCAGCAATAGTTTTGATCCCGCCAACGCCGCCGCATCGTCGACGAACCGGCGGCACCCGCCCGCTTACGGCACGTAGAGCGTCGCGAAACCCGGTGTAACCGTGGGAGAACTAGGCGAACTGACCATGAAGACAACCTGTCCGGCACCGGTGCTCACCGACGCCTGTGCCGGGATCCCGTTCAGTCCGTCGGACAGGCGCGTGGCTCCGGTCGCGCCGGTCGAGAGGTTTACCCACTGCACGGGTGCGGTGAGCATGCAGCCCCAACCGCCCGGCTTACCTCCGGTGATCACCACGGTGCCGGGCTGGTCGCCGACCACCGCCACGCACTGGATGGCGGGTGCGTCGAAACTACCGTTCGGATTACCGAACGGGGCGGGAGCGATCTGGAACGGAACTGTCACGGCCGCGGCGGCGACACCGGCGGCCGACAACCCCGACGCGACACCGAGCATCGCGCCGATACCGAGCTTGCGAGCGAAAGTCAGCACAGCGATCTCCTGGAACGTTGGCGAAACCCGACCCGAACGCCGCCGAGCATATCCCCGTACCGCTGGATCTCGAACCGTGTATTCGGTGCGAGCCACGGCCGGCCGGAACGCGGCGATACGGCGGTGGATACCGGTACCATTGCCGCGACGTGACATATGACTCGATGACAGTCCGCCGATCCGCGATGAGACTGGATGGCGGTGTTGATCGCGAATGGCCTGCTCAGCCGTGGTGATGCGCTGCCGAACTATCTCGATCGGAAGGATGGACTCGAGCTCATGGCTTCGTCGCCGAGCATGGACACGGTCAAGATCGCACTGGAGATGGCGGTGCGAGCGCCGTCCATCCACAACACTCAGCCCTGGCGATGGCGGATTCAGGAGCGGGCGATCCAACTGTGGGCCGACCCGCAGCGCCATCTCGTCTCGAGCGATCCCCAGCAGGGCAAGCTGATCGTGAGCTGCGGTGCCGTGCTGCATCATCTGCGCGTCGCGCTGGCCGTCCTCGGCTGGTCCGCCGCCGTGACGCACCTGCCGGACCCGAACGAGCCGGACCACCTCGCGACCATCGAGTTCGCACCGCATCAGCCGAGCCAGGCCGACATCGACCTCGGCGCCGCATTACTGCAACGACACACCGACCGTCGCGGCTACCGCTCGCTGGAAATCCCGGCCGGCTATCTCAAAACCATCTCCACCCGTGCGACCAAGTTCGGTGCCGTAGTCCGCCACGTCCCGGAGAGTCTCCGGCTGCGTTTGGTGCCCTCGTTTCAGGCCGCGGTCGCGCGCCACGCCAAGGACCCCGACTACCAACTCGAGCTGGCCGCGTGGAGCGGCCGCCGCAGCACCGCGGACGGTGTCCCCTCGGCCAACACGCCTCGCCCGCACCTGGCCGACGAAATCCCCGCCCGGATATTCGCCGACGCCGACCTGATCGACGACCACGAAGCCCCCGACGCGGCGGAGTGGCTCGTGATCTGCACGCCCCACGACGACCGCCGCGCCCAGCTCCGGGCCGGCGAAACCACCAGCGCCCTGCTGCTCGAGGCCACCCACCTCGGCCTGTCGACCTGCCTGCAGACCGAACCCCTGGGCCTGCGCGAACTCCGCGACGACATCCGCGCGGCAGTCCTCTACGACTGTGCCTATCCCCAAACCATGATCCGCATAGGTTGGGCCCCGGCCCATTCCGCCCCGCTGGCCCCGACTCCGCGTCGCCCGATCGAGGACATTGTCGACGCGTGGCCAGGTCCGGCCGCGGCCCATCCGGTTTGCTGCTGAACCGTCGGCGCGGGCGACGTAGTGTGCACGGTCGGGCCAGTAATGTGCACGCACAAAACACCGACTTTCGAGTTGCGGCCGAAGTTTTTTCGCATGGATGAATCTGGAACCATCCAGCAAATCTGACACATCGATGGGCCAGGTCCCGTCTATGCCTACATCTATCCGGAGAACTCGATCCGATCGGGGCCGGGTAGTTATTGTCACGGCGCTGAAGCCGCGGTATCGCCCGGAAAGTCAGCGTATCCGCAGCAACCATACTCGCTCTTGGCTAGCGCAAATAGTACGTGTAATGATTGTTCCTATCGATACCCGCCGGCTCTACCCGGGCATGGAGCCGGATGTTCTTGCGGCACACACATTGTCAGCATTTCAGATACCCCGCGGCCGGCGGCTCCTGTGCATCGTGTCGGTGATCCAGGTAAGCGGCCGGACGCGTCGGATAAAGCGTCGCTATCGGAGCTATCGCGGTGAATTGCGGAGGCGGCATGGTCGACCTTTGTGCTCGGCTCGCTGAGTTATGGAACGGAATAATCGATCAATCGGAATCGGATGTCGACAGTGACCTGCTCGCATCCGGAGCGAATTCGCTGGACATCTGCCGATTCGCCTACGAAATACGGCGTGAATTGGGGATTGCCGTGTCGGCCCGCGCGGTTTACGACGCTGCCAGCCTGGCTCGGCTTGCGCAATCGCTGACGTCCACTGTCGACGACAGGAATGTCCGGTCCGCACAAGCCTTCACACCGATTCCGCGCCCAGACCCGCTGCCGCTGAGCTCGGGACAGTCGGCACTGTGGTACCTCGGCCGCCAGGATCCGGCGTCGTCGGCTTACCATGTCCCGCTGACCATTCGAGTACACGCGGCACTCGACGAAAAGGCGTTGGAAGCCGCAGTCGGCGATTGCGTCATGCGGCACAAGAGCCTGCGAACCGTATATCCCGTCATCGGTGCAAGGCCCTGCCAGGTCGTCGTTCCCGCGGACGAATTTCGTGTCCCGTTCGAGGTGCGATCGGTCTCACCGGAGCAGTGCCGGGCCGTCGTGGCGGCGGAATCGGCACGGCCGTTCGATCTGCGCACGCAAATTCCGGTGCGCGCGACGTTGTTTCGCACCGGCGCGACGGAATCGACCCTGCTGGTCGTGGTGCATCACATTTCCTTCGACGGCTGGTCGGTCGGGCCGTTCTGCCGCGATCTGGCCGACGCTTATGCCGCACGGGTGGGCGGCCGTAGCCCGAATTCGGCTCCGCTATCCATCGAATACGCGGATTACGCAGTGTGGCAACGTCATACGTACGACCGCGCCGACGAGAACAGCGACACCGCCGCCGAGCAAATCCGATTCTGGACCGACACATTGGCGGACCTGCCGACGGAACTGCCCGGCCTGGCCGACCGGCCGCGGCCGAACGCCCCGCTCGGCCGCGCCGGCGTCGTGCACGACGCGTGGCCGGCGGAGCTGCACACGAGATTATCGAAAGCGGCGCAAACGCATCGGGCGACATTGTTCATGATTTTGGCGGCCGCCCTGGCCGAGGTCTTTGCGCAACGCGGCGCCGGGACCGACATACCGCTGGGCACCGCCACCGCCGGGCGGCTCGACCATCGTTTCGATGATGTCGTCGGCTACTTCGTCAACCCGGTGACGCTTCGCGTCGACACCTCCGGGCAGCCGGACTTCCCGGAATTGCTCGCCCGGGTCCGGTCCGTAGCGCTTGCGGCGTTCGACAACCACGATGTCCCGTTCGAGCGCGTCGTCGAAGCCGTCGGCCAGCCACGGGCGCTCGGCCGGAATCCGCTGTTCCAAACGGGATTGGTGGTGCAGAGCATGCCCTGGCCTGTCGTCGAGCTGGCCGGTGTGTCCGCAGAGGTGTCGGTCCCGTCGACCGGCTGGGCGAAGTTCGATCTCTACTTCGAGTTCTGGGAGCAGCATGGCCCGGCCGGCGAACCGAATGGCCTGACCTGCTCGGTCGAATACAGTTCCGATCGCTTCGATCCGGAGACCGTGCGGGAGCTGCTGGACCAACTGCGCGACGTGCTGGCTCGGGCCACCGGGCACGGCGATGCGCCGGCGCTGCCGAAACCAGCCGGGGCGTCCCTTGCCCGGTTGTTCGAGCGGCAGGTCGACGCGCACCCCGAGGCCATCGTGGTCAAAGCAGACGACGGCGTGCTGACCTACCGGCAACTCAACCGTCGGGCAAACCAATTGGCGAGACTGCTCACCGCCGCCGGAGTCGGCCTCGAGACCCTGGTCGGCATCGCGCTGCCGCGTTCGGCGCAGCGCATCGCGGCCACGCTCGCGGTGCTCAAGGCGGGTGGCGCCTATCTGCCGCTGGATCTCGACTACCCGGCCGACCGGCTGACCCAGATCATCGATGACGCGCGGCCGGTGCTGGTCATCGCCGGCGCCGACGGTATCGCTCAGCTGTCGGATCCGTTGCCGGTGCCGGTATTCGCCTTGACCGCCGACACCGTCGAACAGTGCGCGCGTCAGCCCGATGACAATCCGACCGACGCCGCCCACCGCTGTGCTCCGGCGAATCTGGCGTGCGTGCTGTACACCTCCGGCTCGACCGGACGGCCGAAGGGGGTGATGATCCCGCATGCGGGCGCCGCCGCGTTCGCCCTGGACAGCCGCTTCGCCACGGCCGCGCATCGCCGGATGCTGATGCACACCCCGTTCGGCTTCGATGTGGCCAACTACGAGCTGTGGGTGCCCCTGCTGCACGGCGGGCAGACGGTACTGCTGCCGCCGGGCCGGCCGGACACCGCGATCCTGGCGAGCTCGATCGCGCGCGAGCAGGTCTCGGCCGTGTGGCTCACGGCCGCGGTGTTCCAGCTGATCGCCGCCGAGGACCCCGGCTGTCTGCGCGCCGTTCAACAGGTGTGGAGCGGTGGCGAAGCGGTGCCGCCGGAGTCGGTGCGGCAGGTTTTCGCCGCCTGTCCCGAGATCGTGTTCGTCGATGGATACGGCCCCACCGAGGCGTCCTGCATGGTCACCAGCCATGCCTTGCGACCGTCGGATCGACTGGCGGATACGGTGCCGATCGGGCGTCCGATGGACGGCGTCGGGGCATGCGTGCTCGATGAGCGGTTGCGGCCGGTGGCCGACGGTGCGGTCGGTGAGCTGTACGTTGCGGGAATCCGGATCACCCGCGGGTACCTGCGTCGCCCCGGATTCACCGCAACCCGTTATGTGGCAAGTCCTTTCGGTCCGCCGGGCGAGCGGGCCTACCGGACGGGCGATCTGGTCCGGGCGCACGCGGACGGGGTCCTGGAATATCTCGGCAGGGCGGACGCGCAGCTCAAGGTGCGCGGCCATCGCATCGAATCCGGCGAGGTCGAGCACGCGATGAATCTCCATCCCGCGGTGGTGCAGTCGGCGGTGGTCGTGGATGGTGCGACGCCACTGGACCGGCATCTGATCGGCTACTTCGCGACCGCTGGGAATGCCGATGCCGAGGATCTGCGTGCGCACCTGACCGCCACCCTGCCCCGGCACATGGTGCCCGATCGGCTGATCCGGCTGGAACGCCTGCCGCTGACCCCGCACGGCAAACTCGACCGCGCCGCGCTTCGCTCGGCGGCCGCACGTCCGGTCCGCTCGATCGAACCGGCCACTATCGCAACGCTTTTCGAAGAGCAGGTGGCGCAGCATCCCGCCGGCGTCGCACTGAGTCTGTCGGCAGGCGAGGAGGTGTCCTACGCGGACCTGAACCAGCAGGCCAACCGGATCGCTCGGATGATCGTCGCCCGCGGCGCCGGCCCGGAACGAGTGGTGGCGCTGCTGCTGCCGCGCGGCCGGATGCTGATCACCGCGATCTTGGCGGTGGCGAAATCGGGGGCGGCATTCCTGCCGATCGATCTGGACGCCCCGCTGGATCGAATCAGGTTCGTGCTCAACGATGTTCGACCGGCACTGGTCATTCGCCGCGCCGCCGACAGCGGCAAGTGGGTCGCTGCGGAGTCCGTCGCGGAACAGATCGTGCTCGACCAGGACGACCTCCACACCGACCGGTGGCCTGGCCACGATCTGGCCGCCGACGAGCGGCACGGCGCCATCGCGCTGGATCAGCCTGCGTATGTGCTCTACACCTCCGGGTCCACCGGCACACCCAAGGGCGTCGTCCTCACCCATGGTGGCCTGGCCGGCCTGGTTCGGGTCTCGCGCGGGCGATTCCGGGCGGGCGGTTCGAGCCGGGTATTGCAGTTGTCCTCGCCGGGCTTCGATATCGGGATCATGGAGCTGTGCGTGTCGTTGCTGTGCGGTGGCGTGCTTGTGCTGGCCCCGACCGGCCAACTGCGACTCGGTGCGCCCCTGGTGGAATTGTGTGCGCGACAACGGGTTACCCATATGATGATGGCGCCCACCGCGCTGTCGGCGCTGCCCGTGGGTTCCCTGCCGTCGGTCGAAGTGCTCGCCGTCGGGGCGGAGGCGGTGCCGCAGACCTTGGCCGCGTCCTGGTCCGCGGGCCGGGTCCTGCTCAACGGGTACGGTCCCACCGAAGCCACGGTCTGCGCCACGGTGAGCCGGCCGCTCGACGGCTCGGTGCCGCCGCCGATCGGCCGGCCGATACCCGGCGTGCGCTGCCACGTCCTGGACGACGCGCTTCGACCGGTACCGGCCGACGGGGTCGGTGAGCTGTACCTGGGCGGGCCGGGGCTAGCGCGCGGATATGTCAACCGGCCCGCCGCGACGGCGGGGCGGTTCGTCGCCGATCCGTCCGGGCTACCCGGCGAACGGTTATACCGAACCGGCGACCTGGTCCGCAGGCACGCCGACGGTGATCTGACCTACCTCGGCCGAGTCGACGATCAGGTCAAACTCAACGGCGTCCGAATCGAACTCGGCGAAGTCGAGTCGGCGCTCGGCACGCACGCGGCCGTCCACGCCTGCGCGGTCACGGTTCGGGAAGACCGCCCCGGCATCCGCTATCTCGCGGCCTACCTCGTCTGCACCGCCGCCGATGCCCCCGCGCCCGCGGAATTGCGCGAACACCTTCGAAAGACGCTGCCGGACAGCATGATTCCTACCGCCTACGTGACGGTCGCCGAACTCCCGCGCACCCTGAACGGCAAGATCGACCGCGCCGCGCTGCCGAAACCGGAGCAATCGAGCGCGCCCCCGCCGGGAGACGACCGGACCGGGACGCAGGCGGAGATCCAGCGCATCTGGTGTGCGGTGCTCGGCCGGGATTCGATCGGTCTCGACGAACCGTTCTTCGAGGCCGGCGGGACATCGCTGCTGCTGGTCCAGTTGCAGCAGCGGTTGACCGAGGCGCTGGACACCGAGGTGGACGTCGCGACCCTGTTCGACTATCCGACCATTCGGCGCTTTGCCGACCACTGCGCGCCAGAACGCCTGCCGGAACGAAGTTCCCGGGGCGAGCGCGGGCCCACGGAGCACTCGATCGCGATTGTCGGCATGGCGGTCCGGGCGCCCGGGGCGGCCGGCCTCGATCAGCTGTGGTCGTTGCTGACCGATGGCACGGAGGGCATCGTGCACGGCTCGGCAAGCCGGAACGGTTTCGTCGCCTCGACCGGCGTGCCGCCGGGGGCGGGCACGTTCGACGCCGGCTTCTTCGGCTATACGGCGGCGGACGCGCGGCAACTCGACGCCCAGCAGCGGCTGTTCCTCCAGACGGCGTGGGAGGCCGTGGAGCACGCCGGATACGATCCGCGCGCGCTGGACGGCCCGACCGGTGTCTTCGCGGGCGCGGGCCTGCCCTACGACTGGCTCCGCGCCAACGACTGGCGGCAGACCACGAATCCGGCTGCGCTGCAACGGGTCGGGCTCGGCAATCCGCTGCAATTCTTGAGCGCGCACACCGCCTACAAGCTCGGTCTGCGCGGACCGGCCCTCACGGTGAACACCGCCTGCTCCACGTCGTTGGTCGCGGTGCATCTGGCCTGCGAAAGCCTGATCACCCGGCAGTGCGCGACGGCGCTGGCTGGCGGCGTGAGCCTGCGACCGGACGGTGAGACCGGCTACCTCCATCAAGACGGCGGGGTGCTGTCCCCGGACGGACGATGCAGGCCGTTCGACGCCGATGCCGGGGGAACGATCTCCACCGGCGGTGCGGGCCTGGTCGTGCTGAAACGCCTTGCCGACGCGGTCGCCGACGGCGACACCATCCACGCCGTCATCCGGGGGTCTGCCACCAACAACGACGGTGATCGCAAGCTCGGCTTCACCGCGCCCAGTGTCGACGGCCAGGCCGAAATGCTCGACGCCGCCTACCGGTTCGCGGGTGTCGATCCCGGGACGGTCACCTACATCCAGGCGCACGGCACCGCCACGGCCCTCGGCGACGTCGTCGAGGTGCGCGCACTCGACCGGGTGCTTGGCCGATCCGGTGACACAGCGCGCCGCTGCGCGCTCGGCTCGGTGAAAGCCAATATCGGGCATACGGATTCGGCGGCCGGGGTGATCGGGCTGATCGCCACCGTGCTGGCCGTCCGGCACGGCCGGATTCCAGGCGTCGTGCATTTCCGGCAGCCGAACCCGAGGCTGGAGCTGGACCGAACGCGCTTCTACGTCAACGCCCGGACGGTCGCGTGGCCCCCCACCGATGGCCTCCCACGACGCGCCGGGGTCACCGCCATCGGCCTGGGCGGCACGAACGCGCACGTTGTGGTGGAGCAGGCCCCGGCACCCGGGCGATTGCCGGAAACCGAACGGGCACAGGTGCTCACGGTGTCGGCCAGAGACGCCGCGACGCTCCAGCGTGCTGCGACGAGACTCGCCGATCACCTGCGGAACAGTTCCGATCTGTCGTTGGCCGATGTCGCGTTCACCCTGCAACGCGGCAGGCATCACTTCGCTCATCGCCGCGCCGTGTCGTGCCGAAGCGTTGCGCAGGCGATCGAGGGACTGTCGGACACCGGCAGCCCCGGCCACGTCGTCGCCGACCCGGGCACACCGCGAAAGCTGGTCTTCCTGTTTCCCGGCGGCGGCTCGCAGTTTCCCGGCATGGGCCGGACCCTGTATGCCGAAGAGCCGGTCTACCGGGCGACCTTCGACGAATGCCGCGCCCTTTTCCGAACCGAATTGGGCTGTGACATCGGCGAGTTGCTTCTTCATGCGGAAAAGGGTGACGACACCGCCACAGTGCTGCGCCGCCCTTCGCTCAACTTCGCCGCGATACTCACCACCGAACTCGCGGTCGCGGCACTGCTCAGGTCCTATGGCATCACCCCGACCGCCCTGATCGGCCACAGCCTGGGGGAGTACGCCGCGGCGCACGTCGCGGGCGTCCTGTCCATGCCCGATGTGGTCGGTCTGGTCGCGGCGCGCGGATTGCTGTGCGACAAACTCCCGCCGACCGCGGTGGTCTCGGTTCCGCTGGCCGAGGACGAGGTCGGGCCGATGCTCGATGCCGGACTCGCCATCGCCGCGGTGAACAGCGTCCGGCACTGTGCCGTCTCCGGGCCGGTGGACACACTCGAACAGTTCCTGCGGCGACTGCGCCGCGACGGCGTCCAGGTCAAGCCGGTGCCGATCGACATGGGCGCCCACTCCGCCGCCACCGATCTCATCGCCGACGAGTTCGCCCGGGAATGCGCACGCCGTCCCCATGGGTCGCCGACCATTCCCCTGGTGTCCGGATTGACCGGGGCCATGCAGCCCGTCGGCGAACCGTTCGACCCGCGCTATTGGGTTCGGCATCTGCGTCAGACCATTCGATTCGCCGAGGGGCTGAACACCGTGCTCGCCGACCCGGATGCGATCGCCGTGCAGATCGGGCCGGGGCGGGCCCTGCTGCAACTCACCGAGGTGCATCCACGCTGCGGTGCGGACCGCCCGGTCCTGCCGACCCTGCTGCCCGATCGATGCGAAACCGACACGGTCGCAGAACTTCTCGCCCGGCTGTGGGAACGCGGCGTCGACCTCGACTGGGGTGCCGCCGGGCACGGGGAACGTCGCAGGCGCGTCCCGCTCCCGGCCTACCCCTTCCCGGTGGATGACGAACCGGCGACACCGGCGGCCCACCCGGAGCCGCTCAGCGCGACCGAGCCCGGTTCCGATCGAATCGAACAGGTGCTGCGTCGGCTGTGGTGTGAACTGATCGGCGTCGCCGAGGTCGGCGCCACGGACGACTTCCTCCACTCGGGCGGCGACTCCCAACTGGCCGTTGTGTTCCGCAGCCGGATCAAAGAGGCACTGGGCGTGCAGATTTCGGCCCATGCCTTCCTCCAGTACCGGACCTTCGGTGCGCTGCTCGATCATCTGCGGCCCGCGCCGGCACCGGCACGGACAGCGGCGGCGCACTCACCGGTCCTGATCACCCTCAGATCGGGCGAGCCGGACCGGGTGCCCCTCTACCTCGTTCAAGCCATCGGCGGCACCGTGTACTCCTACCGGGACTTGGTCGACCACCTGGACGCGCGCCGGCCCGTGCACGCCTTCCGCGCCTACGGGATCGAACCCGGCGAACCGGTTCCGTCGACGATCGGCGACGCCGCCGACCGCAACGTGCGGGCGTTGCTCGACACGCACCGGGGCGGGCCGATCGTGCTGGGCGGTCACTCGTCCGGTGGCGTGCTCGCGCACGAGATGGCCAGGCAACTGCTCGACGCGGGACAACCTGTCCCCGTGGTGGTCCTCATCGACACCACGACGTTCGCCGACGCGCACCGATACAACCTGCGCACCGCCGAGGACGTGCGCGCGGCCTTCGACAGCTTCCGTGACACCGCACCGGAGGCCTGGGCCGCGTTCACCACGGCGATGGACACCGACCCGAATATCCGAGCCGTGATCGTCGCGACCAATTCCGCGATCCGCGAACACCAGCCGGTCGCGATACCCGCCGACCTGCTGTACCTGCGCGCCGCCGAGACCAACCGGATATTCGACCCGCATCCCGAAAACGCATGGCGCCAATTGTTCTCGGGCCGGACAACAGTGTGCACCGTGTCCGGGAATCATTTCACGCTCATCGACGGGCCGCATGCCGCCGGCGTGGCGGAAGCGATCGAGCAGGCGTTGCGCGGAGTCGAAACCGATTCGGCCGCAGAAGTTTCCGGCAGCCCGTCGATGCTGCACATTCGCACCCCGTCGGGCCTGCGGGTGGGCGGGCTCAGCCTGGCCCAGGCGGCCGAGCTGATCCGGGCGACGGGAGGTCTGCGCGACAGGTGAAAACCGCTGCTGGCGAACGTTATCCACCAGAACCATGAGGAGCCATGAACAACCCAGCGATCGGCGATCGATTCGCCGCATACGGTGCGACCTACGCACAATCGGAACAGCTTCCGTTACGAAAATATCTGGAAGCGCCCAGCTTCTTGTCCGTGCTCGGCGACATCGAGGGGCTGTCGGTTCTCGACGCGGGGTGCGGGAGCGGGTTCTATGCCCGCACCCTGGCCAGGGCGGGAGCGGGAAAAGTGATAGGCCTGGACCCCTCCGAGGGCATGCTCGCTGTCGCCGAACAGCTCGAGCGCGCCGAAACCGACGGCATAGCCTATGTTCTCGGTGATCTCGCCGATGCGGCCCGGCTCGGCCCGGTCGATATCGTCACCGCGGTCTACGTCCTGCCCTATGCCACTTCACTGGAGCATCTGGCGGCGATGTGCCGTGGCGCCGCCGCGGCGCTGCGGCCGGGCGGGCGCTTCGTCACCTTCGCCGTGAACCCGGATTTCGCCCGCGATCCCGACTGGTACGCACCGTACGGGTTCGCCCTGCGCTGCGCGCACACCGGCCAGGAGGGTGAGCCGGTGACCCTGGTCTCGGAACTGTTCGATCCGCCGCTGGCGGTGCACCTGCGCCGCTGGTCGCGCCAGGCGCACGAGACCGCCCTGCGCGCAGCCGGTTTCGCGGACATCACGTGGACGCACCCCAGGCCCTCGACCGCCGGGATCGCCGAGCTGGGTCCCGAGTTCTGGGCGGCCTACACCCAGATCCCGCACGCCCTCGTGCTTACCGGCCTGCGCCCCTGATCGACTTTCGGACAACACCCGAGGAGGGTGACATGGCACCCGAGTACGACGTCATCGTCATCGGAGCCGGCCTGGCCGGCTTAACCGCGGCCACGGCCTTGCAGGCGGCGGGCCGTCAGGTCACGATCATCGAGCGGGCCGATCGCGCCGGCGGATTGTGCGGCAGTCGGATCATCGACGGTTACTCGTTCACCATCGCCTGCAACGACTTCGGGCATTTCATCGTCGACGCGATGGCTCGGCTGGGTGTGCAGATCGAATTCACCAGACCGCGTTCGCTCCTGTGCACCGCGCGGCGGACCTACCGGCTTCCGATCGGCCCCGCGACGGTGTGGCCGCTACTACGCGAGCTGCCCGACCTCGCCCGCTTTCTCCGGGCGCTGCGCAGCGGAATCGCCTCCCCGGAAACCGTTTTCGTCGACGACATCCTCGCCGCGGTGAAGGGCCCTGCCGTCGCGGACCTGATCGGCATCTGGTGCTGGGCGTTCGGCACGCCTCCGGGCCGGTTCCGCGGCGACAAGTTCGCCGCACTGTTCGCGAGAAAGCCGGGATACGGCTACGACCGGATGGTCACCCCGGTCGGCGGACCGCAAGCCCTCGTCGATGCCATGACGGCACGCTTCACCGAACTCGGCGGCGAAATCGAGCTGGGCAGCAGGGTTCTCGACGTCGTGGCCGCCCCCGAGGGCAAGATCGTCAGCACGGCGACCGGAGTCCGGCGCGCGCGGCAGGTGGTGTCCAGTCAGGCCCCGGCCGACCGGTACCCGCCGGGAGTGGTACCGGGCCTGGCGTTCGGAACCCTGCACCTCGCCACCGACGGCGGCGCGCCCTTCCCGGCGGGCGTGCACACGGTCGCGCACGTGCCCACCGGAATCCCGGAAATCCTGAATCGCCTCGACGCCGGTGAGCTGCCGGACGACATTCCGTTCACCGTGTTTCCCTGCGGCCCTGCCGGTTCCGCGCAGCGGGACCAGCGGACGTTCAACGCGTACCTGCTGTTCCCGCGCGGTGTCGATGAGTTCGACGCGCAACAGCGCAGCCGCATCGAGCTTTACGTGCTCGCCCGGATCGAATCCATGATCCCCGGTTTCACCGCCCGGATTCGCTACCGCAGGCTCGTCTCGCCCCGCGAATTCACCGCGCTGCACGGTGTTCCGAGCTACGCGACGCCGGTGATCATCCCGCCGGGATTCGAGAAGCCCGACGGCTACGACCCGATCCGGGACATCTGCTACGTCGGCAACCACGTGCAGCCGGTGGGCGAGCACGCGTGCAGTGCCGTCGCCTCCGGCTTACGCGCCGCCGAAACCCTGGCCAGGGCCGACGATCTCGTTCCGCGCTGACGGCGCACCGAAACATCCCCACCGATCAGGATTGGAGAAACGAATCATGACCAGCTGCGACAATTCGTCACTCCGGCGAATATCGCTGTTCGACACCACGTTACGAGACGGTGAGCAGGCCCCCGGGAACGCCTTGTCGCCGCGACAGAAACTCGAGCTGGCCCTGGCGCTGGAGGAGATCGGTGTCGACGTGATCGAGGCGGGTTTCCCGGCCTCGTCACCGAGTGAATACGAGGCCACGGCGCTGCTGGCCAAGGAGTTGACCACCGCGCGGATCGCGACGCTGAGCCGGGCCGTGCACGAGGATGTGCGGCTGGCGATCGAGGCGGGCGGAACCGCGAACCACCACCTCCAGATCCTGGCCACCGGCAGCGAGACCCACCTGAAGTACAAGCGCGGCATCGACAAGGCCGAGGCGGTGCGCGAGGTCGTCGACACGATGCGCTACGCCGCCGCGCTGGGCGCGGAGAATCTGACGCTGGGTATCGAGGACGCGACCCGTGGTTCGGACGCGCTGCTGCGGGAACTGATCGAGGAATCGCTGGCCGCGGGCGCGAATCTCGTCGCGGTCGGCGACACCACGGGGTGTATGACCCCGAACGAGTACGGCGCGCTGATCGCCAAGATCCGTTCCTGGGTCGGCCCGGATATCGCGATCGGAACGCACTGCCACGAGGACCTCGGCCTGTCGCTGGCCAACGCGCTGGCCGGCATCCAGGCCGGGGCCGACGAAGTGCAGACCACCCTGGCCGGGATCGGCGAACGAGCGGGCAATACCGCGCTCGAAGAACTGATCGCCGTGCTCACCTACAAGGGCCACGAGATCGGCGCCCGAACCAGCGCGAAGACCGAGGGCCTCTACCACGCCTTCCAGCTACTCAGCCGGGCGATCGGACTGACCGCGCCGCGGAACAAGGCGATCTTCGGCGTCAACGCCTTCGCGACCCAGGCCGGCATTCATCAGGCCGGCATGCTGCGGGAACCGATCACCTACGAGTACATCGAGGCCGCGCGATTCGGCCGGACCCGATCGCTGCTGGTCGGCCGGGGCTCGGGTCGGGCGGTGCTGCGCTACGTCTACGACGAGATCGGTCTTCCCGTGGATGAGGGCGTGGTCGAGCGGCTGTATCAGGACTACGTCGCCAATCGGGTCAACGGCGAGTGCATCGACCTCCAGGGCGTGCGGGAGCTGATCGTGCGACAGCACGCCGCGACCGGGAAGGCGGGGGTTCCGTGAGCGGCGCGCGCACCCTGATCGACAAGGTCTGGGACAACCATGTGATCCAACCGGTCGACGAGCACACCGACCTGCTCTACATCGATCTGCACCTGGTGCACGAGGCCAGTTCGCCCCAGGCGTTCGACGGCCTGCGCCAGGCCGATCGCCGGGTTCGCCGCCCCGACCTCACCCTGGCCATCGAGGACCACAACGTCCCGACCCGCTCGCTGTTGCTGACCGACGCGCTGGGCCGGGGGCAGGTGGAAACCCTGCGGCGCAACTGCGCCGAGCACGGCATCGAGTTGTTCCGGCTCGGCGACACCCGTCAGGGCATCGTCCACGTCGTGGCGCCCGAACGCGGATTCGTCCAGCCCGGCATGTCGGTCATCTGCGGTGACAGCCACACCTCGACCCACGGCGCCTTCGGTGCGCTCGCCTTCGGCGTCGGCACCTCCGATGTCGAGCACGTGCTCGCCACCCAGACCCTGCCACTGGCGCGACCGCGCACCATGGCCGCGGAATTCGTCGGCGAGTTGCCCGCCGATGTCACCGCTAAGGACATGATTTTGGCGCTCATCGCCCACATCGGAGCCAACGGCGCGCACGGTCACATCATCGAATTCCGCGGCCGACCCGTCGAAGCGCTGTCGATGGAGTCGCGGATGACCATGTGCAACATGAGCGTCGAGGCCGGCGCACGAGCGGGGCTGATCGCACCCGACGACACCACCCTGGCCTATCTCGACGGGTTGCCCGCGGCGCCCGGCAAAGCCGCCTGGGCCGACGCCGTCGCGCAGTGGCGGACGCTGCCCACCGATCCGGGCGCGGTGTTCGACCGCACCGTCACCATCGACGTCTCCGGCCTGACCCCGTTCGTCACCTGGGGCACCAATCCCGGGCAGGCCGTGCCGATCTCCGGTGTGGTGCCGGATCCGGCCGGGTTCGCGGATCCGGCGGCGCGCGCAGCCGCTCAGCGCAGCCTGGACTATATGGATCTGATCCCCGGTACGCCGATGCGGTCGATCGACATCGACACCGTCTTCCTCGGGTCCTGTACTAACAGCCGCATCGAGGATCTGCGTTCCGCGGCAGCGATTCTGCGTGGCCGCACCATCTCCCCGTCGGTGCGGATGCTGGTGGTTCCCGGCTCGCTGGCGGTGCGGCGGCAGGCCGAGCAGGAGGGGCTGGACACCGTCTTCCGCGCCGCCGGGGCCGAGTGGCGGCTGTCCGGCTGTTCGATGTGCCTTGGGCTGAACGAGGACCGGCTGACCGGCACCGAACGCTGTGCGTCCACATCGAATCGCAATTACGAGGGTCGCCAGGGCGCCCGTGCGCGTACGCATCTGGTGTCTCCCGCCGTTGCCGCCGCCACCGCGGTCACCGGACGACTCACCGGCCCGAACACTCTGGAGGAGTCATGAAGGCGGTCACCGAGCACACGGGCCGGGCGGTGGTGTTGCGGCGCAGCAACGTCGATACCGACCAGATCATCCCGGCAGAGTATTGCAAGCGGCTGACCAAGAGCGGGTACGCGGACGCGTTGTTCGCCGGCTGGCGGACGGATCCGGATTTCGTGCTCAACCACCCGGCGAATACGGGCGCCAGCGTCCTGGTCGCGCAACACAACTTCGGCACCGGTAGCTCCAGGGAACACGCGGTGTGGGCGTTGCGGGATTGGGGATTCGTCGCCGTCGTCGCCACCAGTTTCGGAGATATCTTCCACCGCAACGCGTTCAAGAACGGACTACTGGCCGTCGAGTTGCCCGAACCGGCGGTCGATTGGCTGGCCGACGCGATCGAACGCGACCCCGGCCTGCCGGTCACGGTCAATCTCCGTCGGTGCGAGATCGGGGCGGGTGGGGTGCGGTATCCGTTCGCGGTCGACGCGCGGGCCCGGGAGTTGCTGCTCGGCGGAATGGACGAGATCGCGGTGACGCTCGAACGTGACGCCTCGATCAGGAGCTACGAACGGACCCGTGCCCACTGGCTGCCCAGCATCCGCCCGAGCGTGCCCAGCCTGGTCGGGGGAGCCGGGTCATGAGCACGATCACGGTGATTCCCGGCGACGGCATCGGCCCCGAGGTCATCGAGGAGGCGGTGCGGACCCTGGACGAGCTGGCGCTCGGGCTCGAGTTCGACATTCTCGGGCACGTCAATGCCGACAATTATCTGCGCACCGGAATCGCGTTGTCGGACAGCGATTTCGATCGCATTTCCGCCAGCGATGCGGTCCTGCTCGGCGCGGTCGGCGACGCCAGGGCCGATATGGCCTATGCCCGCGGCGTGCTGCTGCGCCTGCGTTTCGACCTGGACCTCTACGTGAACTATCGGCCCGCCGTGCTCTGCCACGATCGGCTGAGCCCGCTGCGCGACGAGACGCGGCGGTCGATCGACTGCCGGGTGGTCCGGGAGAACACGGAGGGGCTCTACGCGGGTATCGGCGGCAGACTGCATCGGGCGACGAGCAACGAGGTCGGGATCGATGCCGAGATCAGCACCTATCACGGTGTCGCGCGCATCCTCGACTTCGCGTTCACCAGCGCACGGCGCTCGGTGTGCCTGGTGGACAAGTCGAACGCGGTCCGCAACGGCGGCGCGTTGTGGCAGCGCTGCTGGGCCGAGGCGTGTGACAAGTATCCCGACGTGCCCGCCCGGCACCTGTACGTCGACGCGGCGGTCATGCACCTGGTCCATGATCCGACCGCGTTCGATGTCATCGTCACGAACAACTCCTACGGTGACATCCTGAGCGACCTCACCGCCGAGCTGGCCGGCGGCCTCGGTGCGGTCGGATCGGCGAATATCAACGGCGGCAACGGGTTCGGCCTGTTCGAACCGGTGCACGGTTCGGCGCCCGATATCGCGGGACGGGCGATCGCGAATCCGATCGGCGCGATCCTCACCGCCGCGCTGCTGGTCGACCACCTCGGCCACCGCGACGCCGCCCGCGCGGTTCGCACCGGGGTCGAGAAGGTGATTTCCGCCGGGCACGTCACCCCCGACCTCGGCGGGCCGCTGTCGACGAGGGACGTCGGCGCGGCGATCCGCGCACAGTTGTGACCGAAGGAGATGACCACATGACATCCTTCCCGCGTCCGCAGATCGCGTCGAAAGTCGCGAGATTGGCCTCCGGTCAACTGTTCCGGTTGCTGAGCGAGGCACACGACAGCCAGGCGATCGACCTCGCCCTCGGCGTGCCCGAGACACCGGCCACCCCATCGGCCTTGATCGAGGCCGCCGCCGCGGTGCTACGCGGCGGACAGCACAACCAATACGCGAACCCCTTCGGGAATCCGCTGCTGCGCAAGCAACTCGCCGACACCTTCCGGCCCGCGGCGGATCCGGATACCGAAATCACCATCACCGTCGGCGCTACCGAGGCATTGCACACGGCCGTGCTCACCGTCGTCGAGCCGGGCGACGAGGTGGTCCTCTTCGAGCCCGTCTATGACAACTTCCTCAGCGCCATCGCGCTCGCCGGCGGCATCCCCCGGCCGATCTCGCTGTCCCCACCACACTGGCGTCATGATCCGGCCGAGCTGCGCGCCGCGTTCGGACCGCGCACCCGGGCGATCATCGTAGCCACCCCGAACAACCCGACCGGGCACATGCTTTCGCGCGCCGAGTGGACCGAGATCGCCGAGCTGTGCCAGCACTGGAACGCGGTCGTCGTCTCCGACGAGATCTATAGCGGCTACGTCTTCGACGGCCACCGGCACATCTCGGCGGCCGATATTCCGGCCCTGCGCGACCGATGCTTTGTCGCGGGCAGTCTTTCGAAGAGCCATGCGGTTTGTGGTTGGCGGATCGGGTATCTCCGGGCCGCCGCGGCGCTGACCACGGCGGCCCGTCAGGTGCACATCGCCGTGTGCGGCGGTACCGCCGCACCCTTGCAGGAAGCGGTAGCGCGGGGCGCGGCGGCCGACCCCGAGTTCCCCCGGCCCGGCACCGATCTACGCGCACAACGGGATCGGACCATCGAGATGTTCGACCAGCTCGACTTCCGTTGCGTCCCACCGGATGGTGGCTGCTATGTGATGGCCGACATCACCTCGTTCACCGACGCGGACAGCGAAACCCTCGCCGAGCGCTTACTCCGGCAGGCGGGGGTGCTGGTTGTGCCGGGGCGATACTTCTACCTGGACGACAACGATCACCGGGACGCGTTCGTCCGCGTGGCGTTCAATCGGTCGTTGTCGCTGCTCGACGCTGCCGAGCGGCGGCTCAGCGCGGTCGCGTCCGGCCGGACCCGGGCGTTGATCGGCGGCGAGCACGGGGGGACGGCGTGGTGATAGTTCTCGACACCGCGACGGTCGCGCCGCACGAGCGAGCCGATCTGGTCGCGGCCGCCATCCGCGAGACGGCGGCACCGATGCACCTGGAGCTGGCCGGTCCGGATCGCGACATCCGTTGCCGATTCGAGCAGTGGCAGCTCGGTGACACGACGCTGTTGCGGTCCGCGCTGGGCGGGATCAAGGTGGTGCGCACGCCGCGGCTGATCCGGCAGGCGCCTGCCACGCAGTTCCTGATCAACTTCACCCGCGGTGGCACCGGATCGCGGTTCACCCGCGGCGCCACCCGGTACCACTATGACGACGGTGATCTCTTCCTCCTCGAACTCAACCGGCCGTTCGAGGCCGAGTACGCCGGGGGCGAGTGTGTGAGCCTGCAGATGCCGCACGAACTGCTCGACCTTTCCGAGGACATCGTTCGCGATGCCGCTGATCGGTTACGCGCCAGTCCGTTACACCATCTGCTGGTGACCCAGCTCGCCGAGCTGATCGATATCGCCCCCACGGTCCACGAGCCCGCCGCGGGCGATGCGCTCGGCCAATCCTGTCTGGAGGTCATCCGCGCCCTGCTCGTCACCGCCGTCGATCACGGTGACGCGACAGCGGTGCCCACCGACATCATGGTCGCCCGAATCCGTGCGTACATCCGCCGCCATCTTGCCGACCCCACCCTCACGCCGGCCACCATCGCTCGCGCACACTACATTTCGATCCGCCACCTCTACAAGATCTGCGCCCAGGCAGGCATCCGGCTCGAACAGTGGATCATTGCCCAGCGTCTCGACAGAGCACGCGCCCAACTCGCTCGACCTGATCTCGCGCGGCACACCATCGCCGCCGTCGCCCACCGGTACGGCTTCCGCGACCCCGCCCACTTCACCCAGCGCTTCCGCGCGACCTACGGCATGACGCCGAGCCAATGGCGAGCGGATACCGACCACCGCCCACGATGAGTCACAAGCACGCATTCTCAACGCGTAAACCCACTGCGGTCCAGCGCCGTTCGGTGTTGTGAAAACCAACAGCACTCTTGCGCAACACTACTGATGTTTCCCATTCGTGCACTGTCAAGTCGCAAACCCGGCCCGCTCATGAAAGCATCTGTGCCAGTTGACTATCGGATTGCAGGCACTACCGCATAGCCGCGCACCGAGAATTCGAGGAAACACAATGCTTCTGTGGGCGACCGTCGGCACCGCAACCCTCATCGTGCTACTCCTACTCGGCGCGGCAGCACGAGCCATGGACCCCCAGAGCCGAGCAGACCGCCGCCGCCAGAACCCCTCCGCCGCCCGCCCATCAACCGCACAACAGCAGTGGCCGCAGTCGAGGCGCTAGTTTCGGTCAACCAAGCCCGAGCTGGCTCGCGGATCGAACCTCGCCCGCAATCACACTGTGGGACACGAGCGGCCCCAATGGGTCTCGCGCTGCTTGGGCTGTGGTCGGGTGATGCCCAGGAAATCACGGAGTAGGGGTGCGCTGGGCTCGGCGGGCGGCTATGGAGCCGAAGGTTTCGCGGTCGGCGAGGAAGCCTTCGAGGGCGAAGGTGGCGGCGCCTAGGCTGGCGGGGTTGTGGGGGAGGGTGGAGAGTTGCAGGGTTACCGCGGCGAAGGGGTCGGTCATGGCGTGGCGGGCGGCTACCCGACGGGTGACGTCGAGGAGGCGGGCGCCGAGGTGGTCGGCGATCAGGTCGCCGAAGACGATGGTTCGCGGGTTGAACAGGTTCACCAGGTTGGCGATCGTGACGCCCAGGTAGTGGCCGGTCTTGTCGATGACCTCCAGCGCTACCGCGTCACCGGCGTCGGCGGCCTTGGCGATGGCCGCGATGGTGACGGCGTCGTCGGCGTCGAGTAGCGGGCTGGACGGCGCGAGTTCGCGCAGGGTGCGCACGATGCCGGGCGCGCTGACATACGCCTCCACGCAACCCGTTCGCCCGCAACGGCATTCGCGTCCGTCGAGCACCAGGTTGGTGTGTCCCCACTCGCCGGCGCTGTTGGTGACACCCCGATAGAGCATCCCCTCGACGACCACGCCGATACCGACGCCGGCGCGCAGCGTGACGACGATCAGATCGTCCACATCCCGCCCCGCCCCGAACCAAAGATGCGCTGCCGTACTGGCTTTGAGCGGATTGTCCAGGTACAGCGGGTAGGCGAGGTGCTGCTCGAGCAGCTGCGCGAGGGGCACGTCGTGCCAATGCCAGTACGGCGAGAACACCGAGACGCCGCCGATGGGATCGACGAGACCCGGCACGCTCAGCCCGACGCCGAGCACCTTGTCCGCGTCGCCTGCGGCCAGCTCGCCGATGCCGCGGGTGATCAGCGCGACGACATCGCCCGGCTCGGTGGCCGCCGGGTCGACGGGGATCTCGACCGAGCGCTGCACCGTCATCGCCATGTCGAAAAGGTCGAAGTGGATGGCGGTTTCGGCGATATCGACCCCGACCAGCCTGCCGCGGTCGGGATTGATCGCGAGCTGGGCGCGCGGGCGGCCGATGCCGGGCGCGTCGTAGCCGAGCTCGGCGAGCACGCCTACGTCCAGCAGTTCCGAGATCATGTTGCCGACCGTGGCGAACGACAGCCCGGTCGCCCTGGCGATCTCCTGCCTGCTGATATGGCCGACGGCGGCGTACACCGCCTGCAGCACGCCGAACCTGTTGCGACGTCGGATGTCGCGCGCGGTCAGCTGATACACGGGTCGGGACCTCCTCGTCCGCTGGTGGTCGCAAACATACCGAACCACTTCCGCCAACAGTATTTACAACAGTTATCGGAAGTCTTACTGTAACCGGCATCACTACACGACGCGAGTAGGCGTCAGATCACCGAGGAGTGCCCATGTCCTGGACCCATCGACGACGTTGGACCAGTGCCGTTCTGTGCGGGGTGTCGCTGGCCCTGGCCGCGACCGCCTGCTCATCGGGCAAGGAGGCCGACTCGGCCGCCAACGGTCCACAGCATCAGACGGGCGCGGTCAGCCTGGTCTACGCGCAGAAACAGGGCGACCAGGAGTACTTCATCGGTGAGGCCGAAGGCGCGAAGGCGAAGGCCAAGGAACTCGGTATCGAGCTGAAGGTCGTGAACCTGGGCAACGACGCGAACAAGGCGGTCACCGAGGTCAACAACGCGATCAATCAGAAGGCCAGCGGCGTGATCGTCGTGGTGCCGGATCCGTCGGTCGGCCCGCAGGTCGCCCAGCTCACCAAGACCGGCGGCGTCGCGCTGCTGACCTCGGATGACCAGGTCTGCACGACCGGTCCCGATCCATCGAAGTGTGCCAAGGACCAACTGGTGCCGCGCGTCGGATTCAGCGGAACGCAGATGGGCACCGAGGTCGGCCGCCGAGCGGGCGAGGACTTCAAGAAGGCCGGCTGGAAGCCGGAGGAAACCGCGATCGTCGATGCGTGGAAGCAGGACGTGACGGTCTGCACCGACCGGGTCGAGGCGAACAAGAAGGCCTTCCGCGCGGCGGCCGGTGTCGACGTCAAGGTGATCGATGTCGGCACCGACAACACCCCCTCGGACGCGCAGAACAAGATCTCCGCGACGGTCGCGGGCAACCGCTCGGTCAAGAACTGGATCGTCATGGGCTGCAACGACGAGAACGTCAGCGGTGGCGTCGCCGCCATCCAGAATTCCGGTTACGCCGCGGACAACGTGCTCGGCGTCGGCCTCGGCGCCTACCTGGCCTGTAAGGAATGGCGTGGCGGCAAGCCGACCGGCTTCAAGGCGGCGCTGTTCATCAACGGCAAGGATGTCGGCGCCCTCGCGGTGCAGACGATCTACGACTACCTGAAGAACGGCAAGGCCATGCCCGCCGAGGCCTTCGCCCCGACCACGATGGTCGACTCCGGCAGCTGGCAGCAGGCAGGCGTTCCATGCAGCTGAACGGCCTGCGCGCCACCGGCCTCAGCAAGAGTTTCGCCGGGGTGCCCGCCCTGCGCGACGTGAGCCTGGACTTCCCGGCCGGCGCGGTGACCGCGCTCATGGGTGAGAACGGCGCAGGCAAATCCACGCTGATCCGGATCCTCGGCGGCGATCACCGTCCGGATACCGGCCGGCTCGAACTCGACGGCGTCGTGCTCGAGCCGGCCACCCCGGCCGATGCCCGCGCGGCCGGGATCCGGGTGATCGGTCAGGAACCGGAGATCGTGCCGCACGTCTCGGTCGCCGAGAACGTCTACCTCGGCGCGCTGCCGCGCCGCGCGGGTCGCCTGCTCGACCGCGCGGCGCTGCGCGAGCGGATGCGCACCGACCTGGCCCGGCTCGGCTTCGATCGCGACCTCGACCCGGACACCGTCGGATCGAAACTGACTGCCGCGCAACGCCAGCTGGTCGAGATCATGCGGGCGCTCACCACCGACGCCAAGGTGATCGCCTTCGACGAGCCCACCTCCTCGCTGTCCGACCACGAAACCGAATCGCTGTTCGCGCTGATCGGCCGGTTGCGGGAGCGCGGGCTGGCGGTGATCTACGTGTCGCATCGGATGCGGGAGATCTTCCAGCTCGCCGATCGGGTCGCGGTCCTGCGCGACGGCGCGCTGGTCGGGGTGCGCGCGATCGCGGAGACCGACGATCAAGAGATCGTCCGCATGATGGTCGGTCGTGACCTGTCCACGCTGTTCGCCCGCGGGCCGAGCGCGCCGGGCCGGGTCGTCCTGGATGTGGACGCGGTGACCACCGACGACGTGCGGGACGTGAGCCTCCAGGTACGTGCGGGCGAAGTGGTCGCGCTGGCCGGGTTGGTCGGCGCGGGCCGTTCGGAGCTGGCGGGCGCGCTGGCCGGTGATCATCCGATCCGCTCCGGTGCGGTGCGGGTGGACGGCAAGCAGCTGCGGTTGCGTCAACCACGGGACGCGGTGCGGGCCGGCATCGGCTACGCGCCGGAGGAACGCAAAGCTCAGGCCCTGCTGCTGCATCGCGGTGTGCGCGACAACATCTCACTGGCCATGCTCGATCACCTGCGCCGACTGCGCTTCGTCAAAGCGGGCGAGGAACGTCGGCTCGCCCAGCACTACGTCGACTCGCTGCGCGTACGCACGCCCTCGATCGAACAGGAGGTGCGCAAGCTCTCCGGCGGCAACCAGCAGAAGGTGGTGCTGGCCCGCTGGCTGGCGCGCAAACCCAAGGTGCTGATCCTGGACGAGCCGACCCGCGGCGTGGACGTCGGTGCGAAGGCCGAGATCTACCGCATCATCGAGGAATTGGCCGAGGCCGGGGTGGCGGTGCTGGTGATCTCCTCGGAACTACCCGAAGTACTCGGCCTGGCCGACCGGATCGTCGTCATGCAGCACGGGCGCGTCACCGGCGAACTGGACCGCAGCGCAGCCAGCGAGGAGGCCATTCTCGCGCTCGCCATGGCCGCAGACCTCACGTCGAACACATCTCGAGGGAACCAATGATTGAGCAACAACTCGAACCGCCGCCGGTGGCCACCGCCACACCGGCCCCCACGCTGAGCCGCTACACCGCCGCGCTCACCCCGCGGCGACTGCTGCACGCGATCGGCCCGGGAAATCTCAGCCTGATCGGCGC
Organism: Nocardia sp. NPDC056564; assembly: GCF_042793755.1. Classification (NCBI taxonomy): domain Bacteria; kingdom Bacillati; phylum Actinomycetota; class Actinomycetes; order Mycobacteriales; family Nocardiaceae; genus Nocardia; species Nocardia sp. NPDC056564. Next base: position 267,674 of record NZ_JBHTUR010000003.1, on the reverse strand, counting down.
GCTCGTGGTCATCGTCGCGATCTTCGGCTCGCTCAACGATGGCTACCTCGATCCGGCGAACCTGGCCGGAATCGGCGACGCGGTCACGGTATTCGGGCTGCTGGCTGTCGTGCAGACCGTGGTGATCATCTGCGGAGCGCTCGATATCTCGGTCGGCTCGCAAGCGGGCGTGGCCTCGGTGATCAGCGCGATGGCGTTCACCGCGACCTCGGGTAACGCCTTCCTCGGCATTCTCGCCGCGGTCGGCGTCGGCGTGCTGCTCGGCCTGGTGAACGGGCTGATCATCGTGTACGGCCGGGTGAACCCCGTGATCGCGACGCTGGCCACGCTGGCCGCGTACAAGGGTCTGGCCCAACTGATTTCGGGCGGCAAGGCGCAGGGCTTCGTGCTGGACAACGACCTGTTCATCTTCCTGGCCCGTGGCAAGATCATCGGGCTGCCGGTTCCGGTGATCATTCTCGCGATCGTCGCCCTGGCCGTGCACGTGCTGCTGAAGTACACCGATATCGGTCGCAATATCTATGCCATCGGCGGAAACGACACCGCCGCCCGGCTTTCCGGTATCAACATCAACAAGTACCTGATCGCGGTGTTCGTGCTAGCCGGTGTGGTGGCCGCGATCGCGGGCATCATCCTCACCGCGCGCACCGGATCCGGGCAGCCGGTTTCCGGCAGCGAAGGTCTGGAGCTGAAGGCGATCACCGCGGCGGCGCTGGGCGGATGTGCGCTCAAGGGCGGCAAAGGAACCGTCGGCGGCACGCTGCTGGCCGTGGTCCTGCTCGGCGCACTGGACAACGGGCTGAATGTTGTTGGCGTCAATACATTTTGGCAGAATGTCGCGCAGGGATCATTGCTGGTCGCCGCCGTCGTCATTCAGCAGCGGCGCAGTGGCGAACGCGCGGTCGGGTTGCCGACCTGATGTGAAACCCACACCGCCACAATCCGTTCGATATCCGCACGCGGTTCGGTGCGGCGAGTCGGTATGTGGGAAACCGGAAGGTGCGCGGCCGGTCCGCTGGCCGGTGCACCGCCTATCTCAGGAGCGAATCATGATCACCTTGCGTGCGCATCCGTGCGCTCCGCCACCCGGGGTGCTGTGTGAAAGCCCGGTGTGGGACAGCAGAACCCAGGAGCTGGTGTGGGTCGACATCCGCGGCGGGCACATCCATCGCGCGACCCTGGACGGACCCGACCTCACCCTTCGATCGACGATCAGCTTGGCGCCGCCGGTCAGCGCGGTGGTGCCGTGCGCCTCCGGCGGCCTGGTCGCGACGGTGGGCGATACCGTCTATCGGATCGCCGACGACGGTACCGCCACGCCGATCGCCGCGATACCGATGCCGGCGGACGGGATTCGGCGCCGTCTGAACGACGCGAAGGCCGACCCGCACGGACGTCTGCTCGCGGGCACCATGTCCGAGGACGGCGTCACGGGAAGCGCCGCCCTCTACCGGCTCGACGCAGACGGTGCGCTGACCACCCTCCGCGCGGGAGTCACCATCTCCAACGGACTCGACTGGAGCCCGGACGGCACCGTCCTCTACTACGCGGACAGCCCGACGAAACGAGTCGACGCCTTCGACTACGACATCGCCACCGGCACTTTCAGCGGCGGCCGGACCTTCGCGCGCTTCTTCGGCGGCGACCCCGACGGCCTGACCGTCGACGGCGAGGGCTGGGTGTGGGTCGCGGTCTGGGGCGCGGGACAGGTGCACGGATTCGACCCCACCGGACATCGGCGCGTGATCATCGAGGTCGGCCCGTCGCAGGTGTCGAGCTGCGTGTTCGCCGGGCCGGACCTGAGCGTCCTGGTGATCACCACCGCCGCGGAGGGCCGGGGCGCCGCGGAACCCGATGCCGGTCGACTGTTCACCTGCGTCCCCGGTGCCGTCGGCCTGCCCGGAACCGCCTACGCCGATACGGGATTGGTGCCCAGCGATGTCCGATGATCTCTTGCGGTGGAGCACCCCGGTCATCGCGATCCTGCGTGCCCCGGACGCGTCCCGATTCGCCGAAGTCACCGCCGTGCTGCACGAATCCGGCATCACGGCGGTCGAATTCACGCTCACGACCGTCGGCGCCTTGGACGCACTGCGAGACTGCGCGGGGCTCGCGCATCCGATCGGCGTCGGCACCGTCCGCACCGCCGACGACGCGAACCGCGCGGTCGAGGCCGGCGCCGCCTACCTGATCACCCCGATCGTCAGCGACGACGTCATCGAACAGGGATTCCGGCTGGGCGTCCCGGTGATCTCAGGCGCGTTCACCCCTACCGAGATTCACCACGCCTGGTCGGCGGGCAGCACCATGATCAAGGTCTTCCCGGCCTCGGTCGGCGGGCCCGACTACCTCCGCGCCCTCCGCGCGCCCCTGCCCGATATTCCCCTGGTGCCCACCGGGGGCGTCGCCCTGCAGGACGCCAAGGCCTACATGGACGCGGGCGCCACCGCCCTCGGCATCGGTTCCCCGCTCATCGGCGACGCCTGCACCGGCGGCGACCTCGACGCCCTCCGCGAACGCGTGGCATTACTGCGCGAGGAGTTGTCATGAACGAGCGGCGGGCGGCCGGCGGCGAGGTGCGGTCGTGACCGGCAGCGCGCCGGTCGTGCGGGACGGATTGTCATGAGGGGCAAGCTGGTAACGCTCGGCGAGGCCATCGGAGTGGTGGCGGCAATCGACCCGGGGCCGTTGGCTTCGGGTGCGGCGATGCGGATGGATTTCGCGGGCGCCGAAGCGACGGTTGCCATCGGCGTCAGCAGGCTGGGACACGACAGCGCGTGGGTAGGCAGCGTCGGAGACGATGCGATCGGCACGATGGTGCTGGATCGGCTGCGGGCCGAGCGAGTCGATGTGTCCCGCTGCCGGATTGATCCGGAGCTGCCGAGCGGCCTGATGCTGCGCGAACGGCGGACCGCTGACCGGATCCGGGTCACCTACTACCGGCGCGGGCTCGCGGGCGCCAAACTGTCGGTGGCCGAGGTCGACCAGGAACAGATCGCCGCGGCGGGCGTCCTGCATCTCACCGGAATCACCCCGGCGCTCGGTCAGACCGCGCGCGCCGCGGTGCACGCCGCATTGGACGCGGCGATCGATGCCGGTGTCCTCGTGTCACTGGACATCAACTATCGCAGCGCGCTCTGGTCCCGCGCCGAGGCCGCCGCCGAGCTGGCGAAACTGGTGTCGCGATCCGACATCGTCTTCGCCGGAACCGACGAGGCGGCGCTGCTGGTGCCCACCGCGAGCCCGGCGGCCATGGCCGAATCCCTGGCCGCGCTCGGGCCGTCGCAGGTCGTCTTGAAACTCGGCGCCGAGGGTGCGCTCGCAGTGCACCGCGGCCGGCAGATCCGGCAACCGGTGATCCCGGTGACCATGGTCGATCCGGTGGGCGCGGGCGACGCGTTCGTCGCCGGCTACCTCGCCGGCGTGCTCGACGGCGGTCCGGTCCGGCACAGCCTGCGATTGGCCGCGACCTGCGGCGCGTTCGCGGTCTCGGTACCCGGCGACTGGGCCGGCCTGCCGTCGCGCCGCGACCTCGACCTGCTCACCGGCACAGACATCCAACGATGACCACGAAGGGAAGAGCATTGAGTCGCCTGTCGGACCGCGTCGCGGTCGTCACCGGTGCGGCATCGGGCATCGGGGCCGCCACGGCCCGGCGCCTCGCCGAAGAGGGAGCCTCGGTCGTCGTCGCCGATATCGCCGAAGCCGGGGGAGCGGAGGTCGCGGCGAAGATCCGCGCGGCCGGGCATCACGCCGAATTCGTCCGCTGCGACGTCTCCCGCGAGGAGTCGTGGGCCGAGCTGCGGGATCGGGTCAACGAGCTGTTCGGTCCGCTGGACACGTTGTGCAGCAACGCCTCCAAGCAGGCCACCATCCCCGCGCACGAGCTGACCCGCCCGCAGTGGGACGAGGGCCTGGCGGTCAATTTGACGCCGCTGTTTCTCGGTGTGCGCACCTTCATCGATGATCTGCGCTCCCGCACCGGCAATGTGGTCGCGATCTCCAGCGTGCACGCCCAGTTCGGCCTGCCCGGATATCCGGTGTACGCCGCGGCCAAGGGCGGATTGACCGCGCTGGTGCGGCAACTCGCCGTGGAGTACGGCTCGTCCCGGGTGCGGTTCAACGCCATTCTGCCCGGCCCGGTGCTCACCCCGGTCTGGGACGACGTCGACGAGGAGGGCAGGCGAATGTCGGCCCGCGCCACCGCCCTCGACCGGTTGGGCAAACCCGAGGAGGTCGCCGCGGCGGTCGCCTTCCTCGCCTCCGACGACGCCTCGTTCATCACCGGTGCCAACCTCGTCGTCGACGGTGGCTGGAGCGTACGAAAGGAGTCCCGGTGAAGATCACCGCACTGACCACCTACCTGGTCGCGCCGCGCTGGTGTTTCCTGCGCATCGACACCGACGAGGGCATCACCGGCTGGGGTGAACCGGTCATCGAGGGCCGCGCGCACACCGTCGCCGCCGCCGTGGACGAACTGGCCGACTACCTCGTCGGCAAGGATCCGATGAGCATCGAGGCGCATTGGCAGGCGCTCACCAAGGGCGGCTTCTATCGCGGCGGTCCGATCCTGTCCAGCGCGGTCGCCGGCATCGACCAGGCCCTGTGGGACATCACCGGCAAGGCCCTCGGCGTCCCCGTCTGGCAGTTGCTCGGCGGCGCGGTCCGCGACCGGATCCGGGTGTACAGCTGGATCGGCGGCGACCGCCCCGACGATGTCGCCCAAGCCGCGCTCGAACGAAAACAGCAGGGCTTCACCGCGATCAAGATGAACGGCTCGGCCGAACTCGATTTGATCGACACACCGCGTGCCACCACGGGCATCGTCGAGCGGGTAGCCGCGGTCCGCGCGGCCACCGGCGACGAGTTCGACATCGCCGTCGATTTCCACGGCCGGCTCTCCGTGGCGATGGCGCGGCGAGTGCTGCCGCTGCTGGAGCCGTACCTGCCGTTCTTCGTCGAGGAGCCGCTGGTGCCCGAGGTCAGCGACCGGATCGGCGAGATCGCCCGCGGGACGAGCATTCCCATCGCGACCGGCGAACGGCTGTTCTCCCGGTGGGACTTCCGCACGGTGATCGACCAGGGCATCGCGGTCGTCCAGCCGGACCTCTCGCACGCGGGCGGCATCTCCGAGGTCCGCCGGATCGCCGCCCTTGCCGAGAGTCGCGACGTGGCGATCGCGCCGCACTGCCCGCTCGGTCCGATCGCGCTGGCCGCCAGCCTGCAGGTCGGTTTCGCCACCCCCAACCTGCTCATCCAGGAACAAAGCCTGGGCATCCACTACAACACCGGATCCGACCTACTCGACTACCTGGTCGACCCCGCCGTCTTCGCCTACCGCGACGGCTATGTCGACCTCCTGAACGCGCCGGGTCTCGGCATCGAGATCGACGAGAAGGCGGTGGCCCGAGCCGCCGAACTGGGCCATCGCTGGCGAAATCCGATCTGGTACCGCAAGGACGGTTCCTTCGCCGAATGGTGAATCACCCCGCCGGTGCGGTTGCCGGCCCGTAACAACGGAGAAACTGCCGTGGTCGCATACATTCTGATTTCTGCCCTCCGATTGGCCGCACCCCCGGCCGAGCGGATGTACGAACCCGACGAGCACCTCGCCGAGCGCACCGAGATCGACGACCCACCGCCGCCCACCATCGCGCCCCTACCGCGGGCGGAACATTCACTCGACGAGAACCCGGCCGGACCAGCAGCCGGCCCGCGCCACAAACAACGGTTGCGGATCGTGCCGGACCCTGCGCCGCAGCTGGACCGGCGCGGCCATCGGGAGCGGAAACGCGCCTGACGGCACCCCCGAGCAAGCGACCAGGCAACGCGTTCGCGCACAGCTCCGCCCTGGTCGCTCGTCTAGTTCGCTGCGCCCGGCAGAGTGATCCGGCTCACTATTCGATCTTGAAGCCGCTGGAAAAATCCCGTTGAACAGCGCGTATCTCGAAGCGTACGGTCATATCTCCGGGAAAACCCGGTGATTTGTGTCGGTCCCAACCGGTTAACTGTTGAGCGCCCGATGAGTTCGAGCACCCGAGTCCGTCTCATTCATTGTGGCGCCGGGACCTCGACCCTCCAGGGGCCACACGCTCAACTGTCAACCATCTGCCCGGAGGTATCCGATGTCCGCCCATATATCCGCTCCCGCCAAGGGAGGACGGACACCGCTCGTAATCCGGGTATTGGTGCTCGCGACGTTCGTGGTGATCCTGAACGAGACCATCATGATCAACGCGATCCCCCGGCTCATGGCGGATCTCGACGTCACCGAGCGAGCGGCGCAGTGGGTCTCCACCGCGTTCATGCTCACCATGGCCGCCATCATTCCCACCACCGGCTGGTTCCTGCAACGGGTTTCGACCAGGCAGGCCTACGCGTCGGCGATGGGAATCTTCCTGGCCGGCACCGCGCTCGCGGCCATCGCACCGACCTTCGAGGTGCTGCTGCTCGGCCGGATCGTGCAGGCCGGCGGCACCGCGGTGATGATGCCGCTGCTGATGACCACGCTGATGACCGTTGTCCCCGAACAGGATCGCGGCCGGGTGATGGGCAACGTCACCCTCGCCATCTCGGTGGCGCCCGCGATGGGGCCGGTGATCTCCGGGCTGGTGCTGCAGGTCGGTTCGTGGCGTTGGCTTTTCGTGCTCGTGCTGCCGATCACCGCGGTGGTCGCCTGGCTCGGTTTGCGTCAGCTGGAGAATGTCGGTGAGCCGCAGGTCGGCGCGATCGACTGGGCCAGTGTGGTGCTCGCCGCGCTCGGCTTCGGCGGACTGGTGTTCGGGCTCAGCCGATTCGAGGTCGACAACCTGACCGGCCCCGCGCTGATCGTCGCCGCGGGTGTCGCGCTGATCGCCGGTTTCGTGTTCCGTCAGCTGAGCCTGCAGCGCAGCGGCACCCCGCTGCTGGACCTGCGTGTTCTGCTGGCCGGCACCTACACCAAGGCGCTGGTGCTGATGTCGGTCGCGTTCATGGCGATGCTCGGCTCGATGATCCTGCTGCCGCTGTACCTGCAGAACCTGCGTGGTCTGAGCCCGCTGGCGACCGGCCTGCTGGTGATGCCGGGCGGTCTGGCGATGGGTCTGCTCGGACCGACCATCGGAAAGCTGTTCGACCGGTTCGGCGGACGGTTGCTGGTGATCCCCGGGTCGATCGGCATTGCCGCGTCGCTGGCCGGTTTCACGCTGATCTCGCTGAGCATGCCGTACTGGCAGCTGCTCGGCCTGCACATGCTGCTGATGGTGTCGCTGGCCGCGACCTTCACCCCGGTGTTCACCCTCGGGCTCGGTGCGTTGCCGCAGCACCTGTACTCGCACGGCAGCTCGATGCTCGGCACCCTGCAGCAGGTTGCCGCGGCCTTCGGTACCGCGCTGGTGGTGACCGTGATGTCGGCGCGCAGCACGGCGCTGGTCAAGGACGGCGTCGACGCGGTGACCGCGCACCTGGACGGCATGCGCCTGGCGTTCCTGGTGTCCGCCGTCCTGGCGCTGGTCGTGATCGCCGCCGCCGTGCTGCTGCCGAACCGAGCTGCCGCACATGAAGATTCCGACGAGACCGAATCCGCGACGCCCGAATTGATCAAGGGCTGAGCGTAATTCGACCCGACGAAACCCCCGGCTGCCTGCGCAGGCCGGGGGTTTCGTCGTTCCGGAATCACCGGCCCCGACCGCCGGATAGCGTACCCACACAACCGTTTTCCCCACTTGGACTGGGGTTTCACTAAGCGGACATACCGGCTTAACCTCCGACCATCGGGATTTGTCCGTCCCTTTGGAGGAGCCCCACATGCCCCACATCTTCCGCCGTGCCAAGGCTTGTCGCGTTGTCGCCGTCACCGCCGCTCTGCCTCTCGCTCTCTCGCTCACGCTGGCCGGGATCTCGCATGCCGATCCTGGCGCGCCCCCCGAGCGACAACTGGCCGAATCGGTCCAGGCGCCCAACATCAAACGACACCTGCAGGAGTTCCAGAAGATCGCCGACGCCAATGGCGGCACCCGTGCCTCCGGCACCCCGGGTTTCGACAAGTCCAGTGACTACGTGGCCGGCAAGCTCCGCGGCGCGGGCTACCAGGTAACCGTGCAGAAGTTCGACTTCCCGTTCTTCCGGGAGAAGTCGACCGCGGCCATGTCGCAGGTCTCACCCGACGCGAAGGTCTACAAGCCGACCGCGCCGGGCAGCAGCGATCTCGGCGACTTCACCACCCTGACCTATTCGGGTTCCGGCGACGTGACGGGCAAGGTTCAGGCCGTCGATCTGACCCTGCCGCCCGCGCCGGTGCCGAGCTCGACCTCCGGCTGCGAGGCCGAGGACTTCGCCGGCTTCACCGCGGGCAATATCGCCCTGATCCAGCGCGGCACCTGCCCCTTCGCCGACAAGGCGCGCAATGCCCAGACGGCAGGCGCGTCGGCCGTGATCATCTTCAACGAGGGCCAGCCCGGCCGTACCGACGCCTTCGCCGGAACCCTCGGCGGGCCCGGTTTCACGGTGCCGGTGGTCGGTGCGAGCTTCGCCGTGGGCGAGGACCTCGCGTCCCCGGCGAACACGGTGGTCAAGGTCAAGACCGATACCGAGAGCACGACCCGCACCACCAATAACATCGTCGCGGAGACCAAACGCGGCAACGCGGACAAGGTCGTGATGGCCGGAGCGCACCTCGACTCCGTGCTCGCCGGTCCGGGTATCAACGACAACGGATCCGGCAGCGCGGGCTTGCTCGAGGTCGCGTTGCAGCTGGCCAAGGTGCCGCCGAAGAACAAGGTCCGCTTCGCCTGGTGGGGAGCCGAAGAGCTCGGCCTGCTCGGTTCGGAACACTACGTGGCGAACCTGCCCGAGGCGGATCGCGGCAAGATCGCGCTGTATGCCAACTACGACATGATCGCGTCGCCGAACTACGCGTACATGATCTATGACGGCAGCGGGGGACCGGCCGGTTCCGCCGAGATCGAGAAGAACCTGGCCAAGTACTTCGACTTCCTCCGCCTCCCGCACATCCCCACCGCGCTCGACGGTCGCTCCGACTACGGGCCGTTCATGGCGGTCGGCATTCCGGTCGGCGGCCTGTTCACCGGTGCGGAGGGGGTCAAGACGCCCGAGCAGCAGAAGATGTTCGGTGGTGAAGCGGGCAAGCCGTATGACTCCTGCTACCACAGTGCCTGCGACACGACCAAGAACATCAACGAGAAGGCGCTCGCCGTGAACACCGGCGCCATCGCCTACTCGGTCGCGACGTTCGCGTTCAGCGACAACCCGCCCGCGCGCACGACGGCGGCGAAAACCAGTCCCGCACAGGTAAAGACCGTGACCCATCACGGTGGACTCGCCTTGTAAGTCTGGAAACAAGGCAGAACGCAACCCGGTGGCCATCCCCACCGGGTTTCGTTCTGTCCTAGGCTTGTTCCCATGACCGCAGAGCGCCCTGGTGACGATGTCGCGACGGTCGTGCGCGACCAGATCGCGGACCTGGTCGGCGGACGGGCCGGTGCGGCAATGGTTTTCGGTGAACCGGTCACCGCCGGCGGTGTCACCGTCGTGCCGGTGGCGCGCGCGGGTATCGGATTCGGCGGCATCGAGGGCAGCATCGGCGGTGGCACCGATATCCGTCCGGTGGGGTACCTCGAGATCAGTCACGGCGCGGTGCGGTATCGGCCGATTCGGGATATCTGGGGACGTGTGGTCGTACCGCTGGCGGCGGTGGCCGCCGGTGCCGCCGCACCCTGGGTACTCCGCTCGGTAAGCAAGCTGCGCCGCCAGTAGCCGCGCTCCGGAACCTGTCGGCCATACCCCCGCACGCACCCCGCGTTGACACGACATACAATGGTTGCTGCGGCGGTGGGGCTCGCCGCTCCGGGCATCGGATCCGGAACAACCGCGGGCATCGCCGGCCAACAGTCCCTACCCCATCACTCCGCTTTCGGGCGGCCCATGGAGTAGGAGACAGCCGTGCCCATCGACCCGCATGCACCCGTTCTCGTCGATCCCGATATCGACCTGCACAGCCCTGACCAGCGCTGCGAACTCGCGAGCACGCACGGCGTTGTCTTGGCCGTCATCGCCGTCGGCGGCGCGCTCGGGGCGTTGGCGCGCTACGGGCTCACCCTCGCCTGGCCCGCGCCGGCGGGTGGCTTCCCGTGGGCGGTGTTCATGATCAACGTAGCGGGGAGTTTCCTGCTCGGCGTCCTGATGGTCGTGATCACCGAAATCCGTCCCGCGCATCCGCTGGTACGTCCGTTCCTCGGCGTGGGCGTGCTCGGCGGCTTCACCACCTTCTCCACCTACGCCAACGACATCAGGGCGCTACTCGATCCGGCCACGGTCTTGGTCGCCGCCGTCTACCTGTTCGGCACCCTGATCGCGGCCCTGGTCGCCACCACCCTGGCCCAGATACTCGTTCGCGCGCTGGTGCGTCCCACCCCGGTCGAGGCGGCGCGATGAACGCCTTGCTCGTGATCACCGGCGCCGTCCTCGGCGCACCGCTGCGCTATCTGCTCGACCGCACCGTCCAATCCCGCCACGACGGCCATTTCCCTTGGGGCACACTGGCAGTCAACATCACCGGCTGCCTGATCCTCGGCGCCATCACCGGCGCGGGCCTCTCCGCCCCCTGGATGCTGCTGGCAGGCACCGGCTTCTGCGGCGCCTTCACCACCTACAGCACCTTCAGCTACGAAACCGTCCGCCTGGCCCAACACCACGCCTACCGCCAGGCCACCCTGAACGCAGTACTCAGCATCACCGCAGGCCTGGCCGCCGCCGCGCTCGGCTATTCCCTCGCCCACACCCTCCATGGATAGGGGAAGTCGCCGCAACCATTCCGCTCGTGCGATTCGTCATGCGGTGGCGTACGGATCTGTCAATGTCGTTGGTGTGTGCGCGATTTCCAATGCAGCCTCGGGGAACATCGGGCCGGCGACGTAGAACCGTGCGCGGGTGCGTCCGACCGGCGCCAGGATCTGCCTCCGCACGAGTTCGCGTAGATCACGTTGTGCCTGTTGCAGATTCAGACCCTCGTTCTGCTCGTAGCGGGTGCGGCGCACCCGGCCCGACATCGCGACGTCGTGCAACGCGGTGACCAGTCGTTCGTCCAAACCGTTGCCGGAGGCGAAATCGATGAGCGACTCCCATACCCGTCCGGAACGGACGAACCTCGCGTGGACAGTCTGTGCCTGCTGGTGATAGGCGATCAGATTGAACCGGATCCATTCCGAGACATCCTGATTCGGCCGGTACTCACTGCCGCGACGCCCCAGTACCTGGTAGTACTCCCACGTGTTACCCGGACGACCCAGCCATGCCTCGATCGAAGAGAACTCCGGCGCGAGTACGCCTTCGCGCGCGATCATCAACGTTTGCAGCGAGCGTGACATTCGGCCGTTGCCGTCGGCCCAGGGATGAATCGATACCAGATGTAGGTGAGCCATCGCAGCGCGAACCAGTGGGTGTGACCCTTTCTCGATATCGAGCCAGTCCACCAACTCGTTCATCAATCCCGGCACCGCCGCTGCCTCTGGCGCGGTGTATGCGGCAATGCTCGGATCGCGCACGTCGGTAACGTATACCGGACCTCGCCGCCACTGGCCGGCTGGTCGGCGTGCAGTGTGCCGGTGTCCCTGCAGCATCCAATGCAGTGCGTTGAGAAGTCCTTTGCTGTAAGTAAAGTCCTCGACGTCATCCAATGTCTGGATGTAGGTCATCATTTGCTCATAGGCAAGCGTTTCTGCTCGATTCTCCTCCGAGACGTCGACGTCACGCTCGCCGGCCATCAGGTCCTCCACATCGACAGTGGCGACCTTGAAACCTTCGATGGAGTTGGACGCCGCCACCGCATCTGCGGTCAGGAACTTCCGCAACCCTCCGGTCCACCCGCTCGGCGCGCCCTGTAGCTGGTGACGCAACAAATCGCGCATGCGATCCACTTCGGACAGCACACGTTCGTCGGCGTCGCTCAATGCGGGAGTCGGAAACAGCATACGGCCACGATATAGTGACGTAATCATTACGTCAAGCACCTGCTGGCGCGGGTTTTTGGGCTTGCTGATCGGCGGCACTGTGCCGCCGCGGCGGGTTGACGCGTACACGTCCGATGCTCCGGCCGATTTGTCGCCTGTCCGTGGTGGAAATTCTTTGCGTGAATATGAGTGCGTAGATGATCGGCGGCAGTACGCCCGGCATGCTCGGCGAGCTTTATAAGCGTGACTTACATATTTGTTCAGTGATTCTTGATCGGGAAAGTTCGGGGGGACATTTTTGGGGTGAGTTGGTAAGAATGCGTCCCATGGTAGGGACTGTGGCCGGGGGAATGGTGGGTCGGCGGGTTGAGCCGGGTGGGGTGGGGGTCGGGTTTCGGGGGGATGTGCAGGGGTTGCGGGCGATTGCGGTGGTGGCGGTGGTGGTTTTTCATGCGGGGGTGTGGGGGGTTGGGGGTGGATTCGTGGGGGTTGATGTTTTCTTTGTGATTTCGGGGTTTTTGATTACCGGGATGTTGTGGCGGGAAGTGGCGGTTACCGGGACCGTGGGGTTGGCTCGGTTCTATGGTGGGCGGGCTCGGCGGTTGTTGCCCGCGTCGGGGATTGTGCTGGTCGCCACGGCGGTGGGGGCGGCGATGTGGTTGCCGCCGCTGCAGGCTCGGGCGGTGCTCTGGGATGGGATCGCCAGTGCGTTGTATGCGGGGAACTATCGGCTCGCGTGGAATGGGACGGATTATCTGGCCGCGGCTGCGCCGCCGTCGCCGTTTCAGCATTACTGGTCGTTGGGCGTGGAGGAGCAGTTCTATCTGCTGTGGCCCGCGTTGATCATCGGGGTCGCGTGGTTGGTGCGGCGTCGGCGTCGGGTGGATCCTTCGCCGGTGCCGTATCTGATCGTTCTCACGCTCGTCGCCGCGGCGTCGTTCACGATCTCGTACACCTGGACTCGCACGCTGCCGCCGTGGGCGTTCTTCGCCTTACCGGCGCGGGCCTGGGAGCTGGCGCTCGGAGGCATGGTCGCCCTTTCGGTTCCGGTGTGGCGGCGGTTGCCGGAATCGGTGGCAACCGTAGCGGGGTGGGCGGGGTTGGCGTCGATCCTGTTCGCCTGTACCCGATTGGACGGGCACACACCGTATCCCGGCACGGCGGCGCTGCTGCCGGTCCTCGGTTCGGCGCTGATCATCGCCGCGGGGTGCGCCACCACCCGGTGGGGGGTGGGGCGGGCGCTGTCGGTCGAGCCGTTGCAGTCGCTGGGGCGGCTGTCGTACTCCTGGTATCTCTGGCATTGGCCGGTGCTGTTGCTCGCGCCACGGGTGCTCGGTCATGATCTCGATACCGTCGGCGCGGTAGGCGCCGTCGTCACGGCGGGTGGCCTGGCGATGCTCACGCTGTGGTTCGTCGAGAATCCGGTCCGGTTCGCGGCACCGCTACGGCGTTCGGCCGCACTGAGTCTCGCGAGCGGGGGCGCCGTCACCGCGGTGGCGGTGGGTGCGGGGGTGGCGCTGCTCGTGTTCGTGCCCGCCCCGGTCGGCCACGGAGCGGCCGCCGAGGCGCTCACGGTGATGTCGGCGCCGGAGCCGGCGGCAGCGGCGGTCGACCCGCACGGTGCGGTGGTCCGACAGTTGACCGCGCAGGTGCAGGCCGCGGTCACTGCTTCGGCCGAACGGCGCTCCGTCCCTTCGAATCTCTCGCCGGCGCTCGCCGACGCACCCGGCGACAAGGCGACGGTTTTCGGAAACGGTTGCGTACGTTCGTGGCTCGACATCGGCCAGCCCGAATGCGCCTCGGGCGATCCGGATTCGACCAGCAGGGTGGCCCTGGTCGGCGATTCGCACGCCGCGATGTGGAGTCCCGCGTTCGAACGAGTTGCCGAACAACGGCATTGGCGACTGGAAACGATGAGCAAGGTCACCTGCCCGCTGATGGAGCTGCCCATCACCAGCCCCTACCTGGGCCGCGAGTACACCGAATGCGTGCAGTGGCGCCACCAGATCCTGTCCCGGTTGCAAGCCGAGCACCCGCGACTGATCGTGCTGAGCATGTCCCGCCGGTACGGCGGCGACTTCGGTTTCACGACCTACGACCAGGCATGGATCGACAGTCTGTCCCGTTTGACCGCCCAGCTACGCGCAACCGGCGCGAAGGTCCTTGTCCTCGGCCCGATCCCGGATCCGCACACGACGGCGCCGACCTGCCTGTCCGACCATTTGGACGACGCGCTGGCCTGCACACCGTCCCGCTCGATCGCTGTCGACGACGCGGGCATCACCGCCGAACGCGCCGCCGCGACCTCCGCCGGCGCGCACTACGCCGACCTCACCGACCTGTTCTGCACAACCACCCGGTGCCCGCTCATCGCCCGCGACAACCTCATCTACCGTGACGACAACCACCTCACGGTCAGCTACGCCACCACCCTCACCCCGATCGTCGCCGCACTGGCCGACCGCGCCCTCGGCTGACCCGGACGAACTCAGCGATCGGCTCGTTCGAGATCGGCGCGCAGGTACTGCGCGGTCACGGACTTCTTGTCGGCGGTGAGCTGTTCCGGCGTGCCCTCGAACAGGATTCGGCCACCGTGACGTCCGGCGTCGGGTCCGAGATCGATCACCCAGTCCGCGTGTTTGACCACCTCCAGGTCGTGTTCGACCACGATGACCGTGTTCCCGTCGTCCACCAGCCGGTCGAACAGCACGAGCAGGCGGTCGACATCGGCCATGTGCAGGCCGGTGGTCGGCTCGTCGAAGACGAACACGGTGCCCGTATCTTGCAGCCGGAGCGCGAGTTTCAAACGTTGACGCTCACCACCCGACAGTGTGGACAACGGCTGCCCCAGCGTCAGATAGGCCAGGCCGACCTCGCCGAGCGTCGCGAGCTTCCCAATCACCTTCTCTTCGGTGAAGTAGGCCAGCCCCTCTTCGACGGTGAGTCCGAGCACCTCGGCAATGTTCTTGCCGCGCAACGTCTTCGCGAGCGCCTCCGGCCGATACCGGCTGCCCTCGCACACCTCGCAGGTCACCGTGACCGGATCCAGGTAGGCGAGGTCGGTCTCGATCACCCCGCGCCCCTTGCACGCCGGGCAGGCACCGGCGGAGTTGAAGCTGAACAGCCCGGGATCGGCATCGTTCGCCTTCGCGAACAGCCCGCGCACCGTGTCCATGATGTCCACATAGGTCGCCGGCGTCGATCGAGAGGAGATGCCGATGCCCGACTGGTCCACCATCACCGCGTCCGGATGCTGGGCCGCGAAAGCCCCTGAGATGAGCGAACTTTTACCGGAACCCGCCACCCCGGTCACCGCGGTGAGCACGCCGGTCGGAATGCGCACGGACACATCGTGCAGGTTGTTCACCGTCGCCTTGCGGATGTCCAGCGCGCCGGTCGATTCGCGCACCTTCTCCTTCAGGCCGGTGTGCTCACGCAGCCGCCGCCCGGTGAGCGTGTTCGCCTTCCGCAACTGCCGGTACGTCCCTTGGAACACGATCTCGCCGCCGTGCGCACCGGCTTCGGGCCCGATGTCGACGATTCGATCGGCGACCGCCATGACGTCGGGATTGTGTTCCACGACCAGGACTGTGTTGCCGTTGTCCCGCAGCTGGGCGAGAAGTTCGTTGAGCCGGTGCACATCTCGCGGATGCAGCCCCACGCTCGGCTCGTCGAAGATGAAGGTGAGGTCGCTCAGGCTGCTGCCGAGATGCCGGACCGTCTTCAGTCGCTGTCCTTCACCACCCGACAGTGTGGACGTCTCGCGACCGAGGCTGAGGTACCCGAGCCCGATCGACTCCAGCCGGGTCAGCGCCGTAACCGCCGCCTCGACAACGGGTTTGGCGACCCGGTCGTCGATGTGCCCCAACTCGGCGATCAGTTCGGTGACCTCCAGCGCCGCGTAGTCGGCGATGTTCTTCCCGTTGATCTTCGAGGCCAGCGCGGCTTTGTTGAGCCGTCCGCCGCCACACGCCGGACAGGTACTGACCGTCACGACCTGCTCGACGTCCCTGCGCTCCTTCTCCTTCAGCGCATCGAGCCCGTTCTTGAGGTAGCGCCGATTGAACTTGGTGACCACGCCTTCGTACTCGTTGGAGTGCGTGACATCCTTGCCGGGACGGCGGACCTTGAACCCCTCGCCGTACAGCAGCTTGTCCCATTCCTCCGCCGTGAACTTCGCCAGCGGCTTGTCCGGATCGAACAGGCCGGATTCGGCGTAGATGGTCCACGGGTAACCACCGACCGCGTACAGCGGCGACGTGATCGCTCCCTCGTTCAGCGACTTGTTCTTGTCGAGGAGCAGATCGAGATCGAGGCGCGCGGTGCGGCCGAGTCCCTCGCATTCGGGGCACATGCCCTGTGGAACGTTGAACGAGTAGCTGCTCGACTCGCCGGCGCTGGGCTTGCCGTGCCGCGAGAACAGCACGCGCAGAATGGGATTGATCTCGGTCATGGTGCCGACGGTCGAGCGGGAACTGCCGCCGATCTGCCGCTGATCGACCACGATGGCCGTCGACAGATGCGACATACGCTCGGCATGCGGTCGCTCGTACTTCGGCAGCCGATTACGAATGAACCAGGGAAAGGTCTCGTTGAGCTGTCGCTGCGACTCGATGGCGATCGTGCCGAACACCAGCGACGACTTACCGGAACCGGATACGCCCGTGAAGACGGTCAGCCGCCCCTTGGGGATCTCCAGCGACACGTTCTTCAGGTTGTTCTCGCGGACGCCTTGCAGCGTAATACTGTCGTTCGCTTGCCGACCGACTCGATCCGACATATCCACTCCCCTCAGCGTGACCAGAACTAGTTTCCAAAAGGAAATTATACCAAGACGCGCACGTCGTAGGCGTCGATCCATTCGGCGAGGCGAATGGGTGTCTCGTTGTACAGCCCGCGTTCCTGCATCGATGACGCGCCGGCCACCGGTGCGTTCAGGTGCCGATCGATCGCGTCGAGATCGAACAGCGGCAATGCCGGCGAACTGGGCTCCGCGACAATCTTTCCGAGAATGTGCTTGATCGCCCGGTCATACCCGGAATCCTGGGTGGACGGATAGGGCGCTTTGCGGCGTTTCACAATCGATTCCGGGAGCAGATCCGCGGTCGCCGCGCGCAACAGGCTCTTCTCCCGTCCGTCGAAGGTCTTGATCGACCACGGCACGTTGAACACATACTCGACCAGTCGATGATCGCAGAACGGAACTCGGACCTCGATGCCGCCGGCCATACTCAAGCGGTCCTTGCGATCCAGCATCACCGGCAGCCACCGGGTCAAATTCAGATAGCTCGCGCTCCGCATTCGCCGGTCGTGCCCGGCTTCCCCGGCCAGGTGCGGAACCTCCCGCAGCGCCGTCCGGTACTGATCGGCGATGTATTCCGGAAGGTTCAGTGCCGCCGTCAGATCCGGATTCAGGAACGCAGTCGACTGCTCGGTGATCGACCGCTCGCCGAGCGCGTGCCACGGAAACGTATCGGCCCGCACGGCTTTCTCGTCATGGAACCACAGGTAGCCGCCGAAGACCTCATCCGCGGATTCGCCGGAAAGCGCGACCGTCGATTGCTCCCGCACTGCACGGAACAGCAGATAGAGCGACGGCCCGAGATCGCCGTCCCCGAACGGCAGATCCCACGCCCGCGACACCGCGGACCGGATGCTCGGCGAAACGAGATCCGCGTTGTTCAACAGGATGGTCTGGTGGTCGGTCCCGACGTGCCGCACCAATTCCTGCGCGAACGGCTGATCCGGCGCCTCCCGCAACGGCTCCGGCGCGAAGTTCTCCACCTGCCCTTCGAAATCCACGGAGAAGCTCCGGATGCGCTTGCCGCCGTCGAGCCTCCGCTGCGCGAGGGCCGTCAACCCACTGGAATCCAATCCGCCGGACAGCAGCGTGCACAGCGGAACATCGGCGACCAATTGCCGGGCAACGATGTCTTCCAACAACTCCCGGACCCGGCCGACGCTCGCGGGAATATCGTCGGTGTGCGGCCGCGACTCCAATTCCCAATACTTCTCCTCGGTCCGCCGCCCCTGGCGAACCCGGAGCACATGCCCGGGACGCACCTCATACATTCCGTGCAACGGTGTCTGCCCGGGAACCCGGACAAACGACAGCACATCGCGCAGCCCGTCGAGCGTGAGCACCGCCCGGCTCGCCGGGTGCGCGAGAATCGCCTTCGGCTCGGACCCGAACAGCACACCGTCGGCGGCCGGATAGTAGAACAACGGCTTGACGCCCAACCGATCCCGATACAGCAGCAATTCCTCGACGCGACTGTCCCAGATCGCGAAGGCGAACATTCCGTTGAGCCGCCGCACGAATTCGGTGCCCCACTCCAGGTAGGCCCGCAGAACGACCTCGGTGTCACTCCGAGTCGAGAAACGGTGGCCCTTGGTCGTGAGTTCGTCCCGGAGTTCGGTGAAGTTGTACACCTCGCCGCTGTAACTGATCGCCGCCAGCGGCGTCCCGTCGGGCAATGTTTCCGGCGTGACCATCGGCTGCCTGCCGCCCTCGAGGTCGATCACCGAAAGCCGCCGGTGTCCCAGGGCGCAATGCGGATGGAACCACATTCCCTCGGCATCGGGGCCGCGAAGTGCCATGGTGTCCACCATTTCCTGGAGAACCCGGCGCTCGGCAGTGAGATCACGATCGAAATCCACCCAACCGGCGATTCCGCACATCGTCCTGTCCTTTCGCTATCGTCGTCTCACGCGAGCGTCGCCCACACGGTCTTCGGTTCCAGATACGCGTCGAGCCCGGCCCGTCCCATTTCCCGGCCGACCCCGGACGCCTTCACCCCGCCGAACGGGGCCGCCGGATCACCGGGCGCCCAGGTGTTGAGGTAGACCGAGCCCGCACGCAGGCGCGCGGCGAGAGTGTGTGCGGTGCTGAGGTTTTGGGTCCACACGCCGGCCGCGAGACCGTACTCGGTGGCATCGGCAAGGCGCACGGCCTCCTCGATGTCGCCGAACGGCGACGCCACCAGCACCGGCCCGAAGATCTCCTCCCGGCAGATCCGCATCTCCGGCGTGACATCGGTGAAAAGCGTTGGCCGAATGAAGAACCCGCCAGCGGGGGAGGGGTCGGGAAGGTCTCCCGACCGCAACGTCGCACCGGCGGCCAGCCCGTCCTCGAGGTAGCCGCGCACGCGCCGATACTGCTCGGCCGATACCACCGGCCCGCATTCGGTCGCCGGATCCAGCGCGGGCCCGACCTGCGCGCGCTTCGCCCGCGCCGACAGCCCCTCGATCACCTCGTCGAACACGCTCTCGTGCACGAACAGCCGGGACGCGGCGTTGCAGGCCTGGCCGGCATTGACGAAGATCCCGGTGTAGCTCCCGGCGATCGCGGCGTCGAGGTCGGCATCCGGGAGAACGATGTTCGGACTCTTCCCGCCGAGCTCCAAGGTCACCCGCTTGAGCTGTGCTCCTGCCTTCGCGCCGATCTCCCGGCCTACCGGCGTGGACCCGGTGAACACGATCTTGTCCACGCCGGGGTGATCCACCAGTGCCGCACCGGTCTGTCCGTCTCCGGTCAGCACATTGACCGTGCCCGCCGGGAAGCCCGCCTCGTCGACCAGTTCGGCGAACCGTAACGCGGTCAACGGCGTCTGCTCCGCGGGCTTGAGCACCACCGTGCACCCGGCCGCCAGCGCCGCGCCGACCTTCCACGCCGTCATCAACAGCGAGAAGTTCCACGGAATGATCTGAGCGCACACCCCGACCGGCTCTTTCCTGGTGTAGCACAACGTATTCGGCACCGCGACGGGTATCGTCTCGCCCTCGATCCTGGCCGGCCAGCCACTGAAGTAGCGGAATTGCGCTGCCGCGGCCGGAACGTCGAGCGCGCGCGTCATGGTGATCGGCTTGCCCGCGTCGAGCGCCTCCAGCTCGGCCAGTTCCTCGCCGTTGTGCTCGATGAGGTCGGCCAGCCGCGCGATGAGCCGCCCGCGATCGGCGGCGGAGAGCCGGCTCCAAGGTCCGTCGAGCGCGGCACGGGCGGCGGTGACGGCGGCCGCGACGTCCTCCGCTCCCGCGTAAGCGATCTCCGCAAGGTGCCCGCCGGTGGACGGATCGACGGTACCGAAGGTCCGGCCGCTCGCCGCCGCGACGAACGCGCCGTCGATGTACAGCAGATGCGGCCGGGTCAGGAAGTTGCGGGCGGCGGCGCCCACGGGGCTGGTTTCCACGTGTCCTCCCGGTCCGCGTCAGAAGCGGTCGATGACGGTGATGCCGGTGGTGGTGAAATCGCTCATCGCGGACAGGACTTCCCCGGCCCGGTCGAGCGAAACCGTGCGCCGCACCAGCGTCTGCGGTGTGAGCCGGCCGGAGGTGACCAGCGAGAGCAACTCCGGATAGCTGGAATGCGGATTGCCGTGCGAGCCAACGACGGTCAGTTCGCCGATGGTGAGGAGATCCATCGGCAGCGCGATCTGCCCGGAATCCGCCGCGCTGGTCAGCCCGACCTGGATGTGCCTGCCGCGCTTACGCAGCGAGCGTAGGGAATTCACCACCGTCGCCGCGGTGCCGAGCGCATCGATCGAGACGTGCGCACCACCGCGGGTGGCTTCTCGAACGGCCGCGGGCACATCCTGCTCGACGCTCGCGTCGACCGTATGCACCGCCCCTTGCTCCTTGGCCAGCGCGAGCTTGCCCGCATCGATATCCACCGCGACAACGGAAGCGCCTGCGGCACTGGCGATCTGCACAGCGGCCAATCCGACCCCGCCGACCCCGTGTACGGCCACCCATTCGCCGGGGCGAACCTGTCCCTGCCCGGTGACCGCATGGAACGCCGTCATGAACCGGCAGCCGATCGCGCTGGCCGCCACCGGTGTCAGCTCGTCCGGCACCCGGACGCAGTTGACGTCGGCAGCGGCGATCCGGACGTACTCGGCATACCCGCCGTCACACCAGAACCCGAGCACCTGCATGTTGTCGCACACATTGGCGTGCCCCGACCGGCAGTAGGCGCACGTCCCGCAGGCCAGGTGGAAGGGGGTGGTGACCCGGTCGCCGACCCGCACGGTGCGCACCTCGCGGCCGACAGCCGTTACCGTGCCGACGATCTCGTGTCCCAGTGTGCGCGGCAGCGCGACCTGTCCGCCCATCCACCCCCAGTCGCCCATCCACGCGTGCCAGTCGCTCCGGCAGATGCCGGTGGCCAGGACCTCCAGCACGACGCCGTCGGGTTCCGGTGCGGGATCGGGAATTTCGCGTAGCTCGAGTGGGGCGCCGTATTCGACCACCTGTGCCGCTCGCATGGTCGCCCCTTTCAGCAGATGCGCATGGGGAGTGTTGCCAGTCCCCGGGTGATGTTGTTCGGTTCCCGGATGGGGTCACCGGTGAGTTCCAGCGTGGCCGCGCGTGCGGCGAGGGCGGCGAACAACGCGTTGGCCTCCATCGAGGCGAGAGTTCTTCCCGGACAGTTGTGTACGCCGAAGCCGAAGCCGACCGTGTCCGCCGGGTTTCGATCCGCCCGGAAGCTGTCCGGGTCGGGATAGTGGCGTTCGTCGCGGTTGGCCGCACCGTAGGAGACCAGGACCCGGGCGCCCTCGGGAATCGTGACGCCGTCGACCTCTCGGTCCTCGGTGGTGACGCGCGAAAAGTGCTGGATCGGTGTCTCCAGCCGGACGCCCTCCAGGAACGCGCCGGGGATCAGCTTCGGTTCCTGCCGAACGGCCGCCCATTGGTCCGGGTTCTCGGCCAGCAGCCACAGGGTGCTGGCCACGCCGGCGATGGTGGTGTCCAGCCCGGCACAGGCGTAGGCGCTCATGGTCATCAGGGCTTCGTTCTCGGTGATCTCGCCGCGATCGGCTGCCGCCCAGACGATGTGGCCGAAGCTGTCCGGCAGCAACTTGTCCGGCGTCGCGTCGGTGACGAGATACTGCATGAGCGCCTCGACGTCCGGAAAGGTCGACAGCTGACGCGCACCGGGCGGCCCGAAGTAGTTGAACGCGCCGAGCGCCCAGACCAGAATCTTGTCCCGCTGTTCGTCGCGCGGAAAGCCGATCAGGTCCATCACGATGTCCACCGGCAGCTTGGCCGCGAAATCGGTGACGCCGTCGAAGGTTTCGCGCCGGATCAGGTCGTCGACCAGTTCGTCGGCGAGCTGCTCGATATTGCCCGCGACCTTGCGTACGTACTTGGGCCGCAGGGCGTCGTCGAGCACCTTGCGCACGGCGCGATGCCGCGGCGGGTCCATCGACAGCAGCGAGCCGTCCGACAGTTCGTTGGCCGTCGGGTTCATCGCGATGCCCCGTGCGGAACTGAACCCCTCCCAGTCCACGAGCGCGGCGCGCACCTGGTCGTACCGGAACAGCCCGTAGAGATCATGTTCGGTCATCCGCACGACCGGGCCGAGGTCGCGCAGGGTCTGATAGCTGGGGACCGGATCGAGCAGGGCCTCGGTCGAGAACAGGTCCAGATCGGTCTCGACCGCGACGCCGGGGGTCGCTGTGGTGGTCACGGCCGGTCCTTTCCGGCCAGATCGTAGAAGCACAACCGCGGCCCGGCCTCCGGTCGCGTGTACATCCGGCGACAGGTCAGCTCGGACTTCTCGAACACGTCGAACCAGGCGGCCCGATCGCGCGGCAGTCCCTGACCGGTCAGCACATGGATGAGGAAGAAGTCGTCGTCGTTCTCCCTGCCGTCGTAACGGATTTCCGGCTCGCCGATCAGCAGGATCTTCAATGCGGGGAACGTCGCCGAGATCTCGTTCAACAGGTCGATGACGGCCTGCTCGCCGTGCCGGAAGTGCTCGTGCAACGCGCTCATCATGCACAGTCCGTCGGCCTCGAAACATTCCTTCGGCCAGGACTTGGGCGCGAACGCGTCCCCGACCACGAACTCGACCCGATCGGCGACACCTGACGTGCGGGCATGCTCGTTGGCCACCGCGACGGCGTCGGCGTCGATATCCAGGCCGATACCGGTCAGCGCGGGATCGCGCAGGCAGGCGTCGACCACCAATGACCCACCACCACAACCGATATCGAGAATCCGCTCGACGTTCCGGCCGCGCATGGCGGTCAGCAGGGTGGGCGTGTGGAAGGCGGAGAACAGGGTGTCGCAGTGCGCGCCCAGCTTGCCGCCGTCGCGAATCACGTCCTTGCCGTATACCGCCTTGCCTGTGAGCAGCTCGCCGGTCCGGCTGGTGACCATCCCGTACGCGTCGACGTAGACGCCGAGGCGGGCCAGCGAGACATCGGTGGTGAGGAACTCGCCGAGCCGGGTCAGGAAGAACTCCTCGCCCCGGGTCTCGAGAATGCCCCGATTGACCAGATACCGCAGAAAACCGGGTCCCATGTCGGGATCGATCCCGGCCAGCAGCCCGCCGGCGGGGCTGCGCGGCCCGGACTTCAGCCGCTCCAGCAGCGGGGTGTCGGCGATCGCCCGCACCGCGTGGCAGACATGCATCGCGCTGATCATTTCGGGCAGGTCGGAGAGGGTGAACGCCTGCCATTCCCGGCGCTGCCGCTCATCGGTGAGTTCGATGATTTCCGGACGATATTCGGTGGTCGTCATCGTTGTTCCTTTCGAAGATGGTGTCGCCCGGCGCTATTCGGCGACGGCGTAGGCGTGCCGCTTGCGCGGGCTCGCGGCAGCCCGGACGAACTCGTGGTCCTCGGTGAACCCGGTCGCGCAGACCCGGCCCAGCGAGTACGCGGGGACGAGTTCCACCTGGTGGCCGCGCTGTTCCAGCTGCTGGACGACCGCCGGATCGCAGGTCTGCTCCGCCACCAGGACACCGGGCCGGTGCGCGTGCGGCGTGAACGAGGCGGGCACCTGATCGGTGTGGAAGGCGGTGGTCTCGGTGGCGGCCTGGAAGTCGAGGCCGAAGTCGACGACGTTGAGGAAGAACTGCAACGTCCACTGGTCCTGCCGGTCGCCGCCCGGCGTGCCGAACGCGACATACGGACGGCCGTCGCGCAGCACCACCGTCGGGCTGAGCGTGGTCCGCGGCCGCTTGCCCGGTGCCAGCGAGTTCGGGTGGCCGGGGGCAAGATAGCCGCACTGGCCGCGGGTGCCGAGCGGGAAGCCGAGGCTCGCGATCGCCGGCGAACTCTTCAGCCAGCCGCCGCTGGGCGTCGCGGCGACCAGGTTGCCGTGCCGGTCGACCGCGGTGACGGTCACGGTGTCGCCCTTCGTCGCGGTCTCCTGCAAGATCGTCGGTAATCCGTTGCGCAGCTGCGACATCCACTCGGAGTCGGCCTCGGGGTAGTCCGGCACGGACCGCTCGGGAATGAACGAGGTCCGGCCGCCGGGCGCACCCGGCCGTAGGTCCAGCGCGGCCCGCGGGCCGACCAGGGTCCGCCGTTCCCGGCTGTACTCCTCGTCCAGCAGCGCGGCCAGCGGCACGTCGCTGAACGCCGGATCCCCGTACCACGCTTCACGATCGGCCATCGCGAGCTTCGTGCACTCGGTGACGGTGTGCATATAGTCGGCGCTGCCCGGGCCCATCGTCGCCAGATCGAATCCGTCCAGCAGCGCGATCTGCTGGAGGAACACCGGGCCCTGCGACCACGGTCCCGGCTTGAACACCTCATAAGCCCCGTAGGTGTAGCTCGGCGCGGTGTCGACGGTGGGCTGCCAGCCGGCCAGGTCGTCGGCGCTGAGCAGTCCGCGGTGCCGCCTGCCGGTGGAGTCCAGCATCGGGCCCGACCCGAGGAATTCCGAGATCTCCTCCGCCACAAAGCCTTTGTAGTAGGCATCGTGTGCGGCCTGGATCTGCGCCTCGCGATCGGCCGACGCGGACTCCGCCGCCTTGATCAGCCGCTGATAGGTGTTGGCGAGCGCCGGATTGCGGAACCGGCTGCCCGCCGCCGGCGCGACGCCGCCCCGCAGATACGTCTGGCCGGACCCGGTCCACTCCTCGCGGAACAGCGGCGCGAGCACCTGGATGGCCTGCGCGGTCTCGGGCAGCAGCGGAAAGCCGTTGTCCGCGTAGCCGATCGCCGGTTGCAGCACATCGGCCAGCGACATCGTGCCGAACTCCGCGAGCATCCGCATCCAGCCACCGAAGGCGCCGGGTACACAGGCCGGCAGCAGCCCCGATCCGGGGATACCGCTCAGCCCGAGCTCGGCGAAGGTATCGATGCCGACCGCCCGCGGCATCGGGCCCTGGCCGCAGATCTGGTGCACCTCATCGCTGTTCGCACGGTGCGCGACGACGGACAGGTCACCGCCGAGACCGTTGAAATGCGGTTCCACCACCTGGAGCACGAAGCCGGCGGCCACGGCGGCGTCGAAGGCGTTGCCGCCGTTGGCCAGAATGCGCATGCCTGCGGCGGAGGCGAGCCAGTGCGTACTGGATACCGCACCGGTGGTCCCGGTCAGTTCGGGCTTGGATGGAGGCATGGGGAAACTCCCTAGTCGTCTTGGAAGATCTTGAGACCCGGCGCGAGAATGGCGCCCGGGTCGTAGCGAGTCTTCGCCGCGCGCAACGCCGTCCACTTGTCGCCGTAATGCGCTCGCCAGTCCTGTGCGGTGAATCGCAGCGAGCCGATCGGATAGAGCACGGCACCGTACTGCGCCCGCGCATGGGCGAACATGTGATCGTTGCGGTCCAGCATTTCGTCGATGAACGCCGGATCGACGCCGGGCGTCTCGGCCACCGTGTTGATGTCGAGGACGAACACCCAGTCGGAGCCGTCCGCGTCGGGCACCGGCGGCAGCGGCCGGGTCAGGTGCGAGCGCCGCTGCGGATACAGCAGGCTGATCCCGAACGGCCCGATGTCCCGCGCGCTGAGCCGCGACTGCACCTCGCCGACGTACTCCTCGACCACGGCGCCGGACAGCCATACGTCGTACCACGGCTTGACCAGCCGGTCCCAGCCCACCTCGGCGCGCATGCCGTCGACCAGGGTGTCGATCTTGTACGCGTAATCCAGGTAGGTGGTGTCGTCGATCGACGCCTCGGTGGTCAGGCCCTCGGTCGCGACCGCGTCGTCCGGCGGCGTGGCCGGATCGTAAAGGGCTGTGGCATAGAGCCGATGGGTCGGCTCGGACTCCGGCGAATACAACTCCGCATAGACGTGGTCGATGGCCGGTCGCTCGATGAGCGTGCGCACATCGCGGAAGAACTTCGCGTTGTCGGTGTACTCCAGCACATAGGAGCGCGCGCGTTCGGCCGCGGGGACCAGGTCGAGCACCGCCTTGGTGATGACGCCGCACTGGCCGAGCCCGCCGAGCACCGCCTCGAACAGATCGGGCAGGTGTCGCGGCGAGCAACGCTCGATCGCGCCGGTTCCGGTGACGACCTCGAGTTCGCGCACGTGGTCGACGTGCAGCCCGGTGCGCAGCGCGCCGACGAGACCGCCGAGCCCGCCGACCGAGAGCGTGCCGCCCACGGTCAGCGAGGTGTAACCGGTGACGGCGGGCGGGGTCAGCTTCGGCGACTGCGCGTAGGCGGCGTCGATCAGGTCCTTCCACAGGATTCCGGCGTCGACCTCGGCGACATCCTTACCGATGGAATGAATGCGGTTGAGGTATTTGTTCTCGATCACCAGGTCGTCGGTGAGACCCTGGCCGAGCGTGGTGTGCGCCGCGCCCCTGGTCGACACGCTGACGTCGTGCGCGCGGCAGAAGCGGATCATCGCGGCGATGTCGGCCGCCGATCGCGGCCGCAGCACCGCCGCGGGCTTGTGATTGGTGATGTTGCCCAGGTCGGTGGCGACCGCGGCGCGCGACTCCTCGTCGACGAGCAGTTCACCCTCCAGCGCGGGCGCGGTAGCGAACGACAGCCCCGCGTGATCGCCGGTGATCCAGGTGCGTTCGAGCGGATCGAAACCGACTATCGCGGACTGCATGGTGCCGGCGCTGAATTCAGGCACGGCAAACTCCTTTCGACGCAATGGTTTCGGCCGATGACAAGCACGAAGGCGGCGGCCGATTTCCATTGCATCGAACATATCCGGGCGGCTATGCCCGGCACATCCAGAGAATCTTCAAGTTACTGTCAAATGCTCTTGAAGCGATATGACAGTGCAGGTTACGGCGAAATCGGTGCGGGCTGGCCGGCATTGTGGATCGCCTCGGCGACTTTGCCGCACAGTTCGGCGAAAATTGCTTGTTCGGCCGGGGTGAGCACGGACTCGGCGATCGCGGCGTTGTCCCGCCTGCATTCGGCTGCGCGGTCGAGGAATTCGCGGCCGGTCGAGGTCAGCGAGGTCGTCTGGGCGCGCCGGTCGGTGCCGAGCGTCGCCTGTTCCACCAGCTCCTGATCCTTCAGTACGCGCAGGGCTTTGGACATGGTCGGGCGCGAGACGCTCAGCGCGTCACTCAGCGCCGACGGCGTCATCGGCCCACGCAGGCGCAGCATTTCGAGGACGTCGTACTGCTGCCAGCTCACCCGCTCCGGGGTCGTCCTGGTGCGGCGCGCCACCAGCACGCAGGTCAGGTGGGCCAGCGCGTTCTCGATCCCGCCCTGCCAGTCGAGTACCTGGCTGTGCTCGTGCTCGTCGACAGACACTGGTCTCTCCTCACCCGGTCGCGGACTTGATTTCCCGTTGGAAACTAGTTTACGGTAATTATCGCTACACCAACTCGTACTCTGTCATACAGGAGGAGTGGTTATGAGCGCCTCGGGTACTCACCCGGCCACCGTGGGGTGGTTCGAAATCACCGCCACCGATCCGGACCTCGGCAAGCAGTTCTATCAGCGCGTATTCGACTGGCAATTCGCGTCGTCCGGCCCCGGCTGTTACACGATCACCGCGCCCGGAGCGGCGTCGAGCATGGGCGCATTGCGCCGCGGCAGCGCGGATGCGTTGTGGATCAGTGTCGTATGCGACGACATCGAAGCGACTGTTCCGCGGCTGGAAACGTTGGGCGCCAAAGTTTTCGAGGATCCCGCCCGGACCGCCGGGGGCGATCTGCGCGCGGTGATCATCGATGTGCAGGGGAACCAGATCGGGCTGTTCCAACCCGCTGCCGGCGAGCAGGTGCGGCCGGCCCCGGTGCCGAACGCGACGGCGTGGTTCGAAATCGGCACAACGGATTTCGAGGCCACCCGGACGTTCTACGCAAACGCGTTCGGCTGGACCTACGCGCGGGACGAGGCCGCCGAAGGGGCGGTCTACTACAGCGTGCACCCCGGCGGCGCGGCGGAGCCGATCGGCGGAACGATGGACGTGACCGCCCTGCCGAACCCGGCCGACTACGCGATACCGGGACTGCTCGTCACCGACGTCCCGGACCTGCTCGCGCGCGTCGAACAGGCAGGCGGACAACGCCTGATGGACCCGTTCTCCGATGCGACCGGCCTGATCATCGGACAGTTCACCGACCCGTCCGGCAACCGGTGGACCGCGTTCGCCCGGCCGTGAGGGGTGCCATGCCGTTCGCCGTATACGTGTTGGGCCTCGGCGTTTTCTGCCTCAACACCACAGAGATCATGGTCGCCGGGCTGATTCCCGGCATGTCGAGTGACCTCGGCGTCTCCATCGCCGCCATCGGCTACCTCGTCTCGATCTTCGCCTTCGGCATGGTCGTCGGCGGGCCGGTGCTGATCGTCGGCCTGTCGAAGGTGCCGCAGAAGCGGTCGCTGATCTGGCTGCTCGTGGTCTTCGTGACCGGGCAGACGATCGGCGCTCTGGCACAGGACTATTGGGTGCTGGTGATCGCCAGGGTGGTGACCGCGCTGGCCGCGTCGGCGTTCTTCGGTGTCGGCGCCGCGGTCTGTGTGCGGCTCGTGGGCGCCGAACGGCGCGGACGCGCCATGTCGGTGCTGTACGGCGGCATGATGGTCGCCCAGGTCGTCGGCCTGCCGCTGGCCACCTTCATCGAGCAGCATTTCGGCTGGCGGGCCAGCTTCTGGCTGGTCGACGCGCTGGCACTGGTGTGTATCGCCGCGGTCGTGGCACTGGTTCCGTCCGGCGGCGACACCCAGACCATGGACTTCCGTGCGGAGATCCCGGCCTTCCGCAACCTGCGGCTGTGGGGCGCGTACGCGACCAACGCCCTGGTCATCGGCTCCGTCGTGGCCGGATTCACCTATCTGTCACCGATTTTCACCGATGCCACGCAGTTCGCGCCGGCCACGGTGCCGCTGTTGTTCGCCGCCTACGGGATCGCCACCGTGGTGGGCAATGCCGTCGTCGGCCGGTTCGCCGACCGCTACACGCGGCCCGTCCTGTTCGCGGGATTGATCGCGTTGATGCTGGTGCTCGCGGGTTTCGCGCTGTGCGTCGAGGACAAGGCGCCGACCGTCGTCGCCACCGTGCTGCTCGGCTTGATCGGCCTGCCGCTCAACCCGGCCATGGCGGCCAGGGTGATGTCGGTGTCCAATGAGGGTGCGCTGGTCAACACCGTCAACGGGTCCGCCATCAACATCGGGGTGGTCATCGGCCCCTGGCTCGGCGGCCTCGGGATCAGCGCCGGGCTCGGCCTCACGGCGCCGCTCTGGATCGGCGCCGCCATGGCGCTCGGCGGACTGCTGACGCTGATACCTGATCTGCGGCAACGTAATCAGGTGCACGGCCGACCGGCCGTGGCGGCCGAGCGGAGTTCGTAAGCGCCGCCAATATGGTTGCGGCGTATTGTTTTTCCGCGGGGCACCGGCCGATCGGGCGGCGTGGCGGTATGCGCGCCGTCCACTCGGAGTCGAATCGTGTCGTGCGCCGGAGTATCCGGTTTCCGGCGCGGTAAACCCGTGCTGGTCAGAGGTTTTCGACAAGCGCAGGAAACTGCTGTCTGACAACGATTTAAGAGTTTCTTGAACCCCATTTGATTGCCCCTGACCTCGCTCTCCGCCGAGTATGGAAAGCGCTGGGACATTCCCTCCCGCAGCGGTGAGGGACCCGCGCTGAGCACATTCGC
The DNA here is from genome assembly GCF_042793755.1 of Nocardia sp. NPDC056564. Taxonomy (NCBI): domain Bacteria; kingdom Bacillati; phylum Actinomycetota; class Actinomycetes; order Mycobacteriales; family Nocardiaceae; genus Nocardia; species Nocardia sp. NPDC056564. Next base: position 237,909 of record NZ_JBHTUR010000003.1, on the reverse strand, counting down.
GACGGAAAGGCATCCGATGCACGGGCTTGACATCGCGCCGAAATTTCACCACCTCGCCATTCAGACCGACGATGTGGACGCCACGATCCGGTGGTACCAGGAATTCCTCGGCGCCACGGTGGAATGGAAGCTCGACAGCTTCTCACCACTCACCCTCGAGCGACTACCGGGAATCGAGAAGCTGGTCGAGCTGAAAACGGGGGACGTGCGATTCCACGTCTTCGACCGGACCGCGCACACACAGGACGGCCCGGACCCGCTGGGCTACCAATATCAACACGTCGGCATCACCGTGGACCGGCCGCAAGACCTTGTCGCCCTTCGGGAGCGGTGGCTGACTGCGCGGGCGGCGACCGATCTGCGCTGGGCCAGGGACGAGGCGCCCTCCGACATCGTGACCGACGCGGACGGCATGCAGAGCCTGTACGTGGTCGACCCGAACGGCCTCGAGATGGAATTCCTCTACTTCCCCGGAGCAGGGTCGTGAGCAGACATAACGGACAGGGGCCGAAGGGGCGCAGGCCGCCCGCATTGCAGCCGCATCTGTTGTTCATGCCGCCGCTGGGCGACGGCTTCGCGGGAGCCGCCGACGCTCCCGGCGAGCCCGCGGCAGCCGACCGGGAGATGCTGGACTACAAAGTATTCGGCACCCGGCAGGTCGAGGCGGAACGGCTGTTCTGGTACCGCTGGATCGCCGGTCACCAGATCTCGTTCCTGATGTGGCGGGCCATGGGTGACGTGGTGTGGCTGCACTCCGGCGACGATGCCGACAAGCCGGACGAACGCGAACTCGAGCTGCTGTCCGCCTGCGTCGACGGGTACAGCGCGATGCTGCTCTACTCGTCCACCGTCCCGCGGGAGCACTATCACGCCGACATCAGGGCGCGAATGGCGTTGCAGCACCCCGCGTTCAGCGGCACCTGGGCGCCCGACTATCGACCGGTGCGCCGCCTGTTCCGCGGCAAGCTGCCGTGGCAGGACGACCCGGCGTGCGCGGCGCTCGACGCAGCCGTGGCCCGCAACGAGGTCACCCACAGTCACATCGCCGATCATCTGGTGCCGGATGGTCATTCGCTGTTGCAGAAATCCGCCGGCGTACCCGGCGTCAGCGTCTCCCGGGAGAAGGAAGACCTCTACGACAACTTCTTCCTGACCGTCCGGCGCCCGGTCAGCCACGCCGAGTTCGTGGCCCAGCTCGATTCCCGGATCGCGGATCTCACCGCCGACCTGCGGCACAACGGGCTGTACCCGGACGTCGACGGCCGTCACCACCCGGTCGTCACGGCCGAGTCCGACGCGGTGATGCGACCGCTGGTCACCGACATCCCGCAGGTGCTGGATCGGGCGGCCCGGCTGGTATCGGACCTGCGACTCGAGGAGGCGCGCCGATGAAGCACGGCATCGTCCTGCTGCCCGAGCACGAGTGGAAGGTCGCCGCCGACCGGTGGCGCGCCGCCGAGCAGCTCGGCTACCGGCACGCCTGGACCTACGACCATCTGATGTGGCGCTGGCTCGCGGATCGTCCGTGGTACGCGTCGATTCCGACGCTCACGGCCGCGGCCACCGTCACCGGTGCCATCGGCCTCGGCCTGCTCGTGGCCACCCCCAACTTCCGCAACCCGGTCGCGCTCGCCAAGGAACTCGTCACCGTCGACGACATCGCGGGCGGCCGGCTGATCTGCGGACTCGGCGCCGGCGCACCGGGATTCGATGTGAGCATCCTCGGTGGGCCGGACCTCGGCCCGCGCGAGCGCGCCGACCGATTCGAGGCGTTCGTCGAACTCCTCGACACCGTGCTCACCCGAGGCTCCGTGACAACGGTGTCACGCTGGTACACCGCGGCGGGCGTGGACTTCCATCCGCGGGCCGGCGACGCGCCGCGCCTGCCCTTCGCCGTGGCCGCGACCGGCCCGCGAGGCATGGCGCTGGCCGCGAGGTTCGCGCGGTACTGGGTTACGTCCGGGCCGCCCAACGACTTCCGCACGCGGCCGCTGCGCGAGGTCGTGCCCGTGCTGCGAGACCAGGTGCGCGGCATCGACGCCGCGTGCGAGCGGGTGGGCCGGGACCCGGCCACGCTCGGCAAGCTGTTCGTCGCCGACGCGGCGGTGGGCGGGATCACCGGTTCGCTGGCCGCCTACGAGGACGCCGCCGGCGAGCTGGAGCAGGTGGGCATCACCGATCTGGTCGTGCACTGGCCGCGCCCCGATCAGCCGTATCGCGGCGACGAGCAGGTCGTGATCGATTTCGCCGAGAAGCACCTGGGAGGCGAGTGATGCGAGTACTACGCCTGGACATGTTCGGCGCGGCGCCCGGGCGGGGGAGCACCTTGGACGTGCTGATCCCCGAGGGCCGGTGCGACGACCGCGTGGTCGCGGAAGCCGCGGAGTACGCGCGCCAGGGCAATGCCGACGAGAGCGCATTGGTGAGCGAATGCTCCCCGGCGCAACAGACTTTCGGTTCGCGGATCTTCAACACCGATGGCGAGACGCCGTTCGGCACGCATTCGCTGGCCGGCGTGGCGGCCTGCCTGGTCGGCACCGGTCGGCTGGCGCCGGGTGCGGTCGGCCGCACGGCCGAGGTCGGCTGCCACTGGCTGTGGACCGACGGCGGCGAGGTGCGCGTGCCGTTCGACGGACCCGTTGTGCACGAACGGATTCCGTACGATCCCGCGTTGTTCGGCTGGCGCACGGGTAGTGCGCATGCCGGTGGGATCGGGCGGGCCTTCAACTTCGTCCGGATCACCGAGGACCCGCGTTCCCTGCCGGTCCCGGATCTCGACCGGATGCGGGAGCTGGGTCTCCCGGATCTCACCGCGTATCGCTGGGACCCGGATCGGCAGGAGGTGCTCGCCCGCGTGTTCGCGCCCGGGTTCGGCATCCCGGAGGACGCAGGCTGCCTGCCCGCGGCCGCCGCGCTCGGACTCACCGGGCTCGGGTTGACCGCCGACGGCCGGTCGCCGGTGACGGTTCGGCAGGTGACGGGTGACGGTCGCGAGTCCGTCTTCGGCTGCACCGGGGCGCGACACGGCGACACGGCGAGCGTGCGGATCACCGGCCAGGTATGGGTTCCCGCGATCGACGACGAGCAGAAAGCGAGTGAGGGATGAGCATTCGGTCGGAATCCGGAGCAACCATGCCTGCCCTCGACGAGGCCAGACGTCGGGACGATCTCGATCCGCTGGCCCAGTACGCGCGCCAGTTCGCCACCGCGGGCGCCATCCACCTCAACGGGAACTCCCTCGGCCCGCCCCGCGGCAACCTGGCCGCCGAACTCGACCGTGTGGTGTCCGGCCAGTGGGCGCCGCGCCAGGTGCAGGCCTGGTTCCAGGACGGCTGGCTCGAGCTGCCCCGCACGGTCGGCGACAAGCTGGGCACGCTGCTCGGCGCCGGGCCGGGGCAGGTGCTGGTCGCCGGGGAAACCACCTCCACGACCGTGTTCAACGCGCTGACCGCCGCCGCGCGCCTGCGCCAGGACCGCCCGGTGCTGCTGATCGAGGCGGAGTCCTTCCCGACCGATCTGTACATCGCGAATTCGGTGGCCCGGCTGCTGGACCGCGAGCTCGTTGTCGAATCGCGCGCCGGCTTCGAGGAATACCTGCGGCACAACGGCACTCAGGTCGCGGCGGCGCTCGCCGCACCCGTGGATTTCCGGACCGGGGAGCGGCGAGAGATCCGTCCGGTCACCGCGCTGTGTCACGCGGTAGGAGCCGTATCGGTGTGGGATCTCAGCCATGCCACCGGCGTGTTGCCGGTCGACCTGGACGCGAACGCGGTCGACCTGGCCGTCGGCTGTGGGTACAAATACCTCGGCGGTGGTCCGGGCGCACCGGCTTTCACCTACGTCCCGATCAGACTTCAATCGGCCGTGGACTTTCCACTGGCCGGCTGGCACGGGCACGCCGAGCCGTTCGCGATGGCGCGGACATTCGTCCCGGCCGACGACATCGATCGCGCCCGCACCGGCACGCCACCGCTGCTGAGCCTGGTCGGGCTGAATCATGCTCTCGCCCCGCTGATCGAGGTCGGCATCCACGAATTGCGCCGGCGTTCCAGGGATCTCGGTGAGTTCTTCCTCGAGTGCCTCGCGGGCAGCCGTCCGGAACTGCTGGATGCACTGGTCTCCCCGCGCGACCCGGAACGGCGGGGCGGTCATTTCGCCTTGCGAATTCCACAGGCGGACAGAGTCGAAAGCGCACTCGCCGACGGCGGTGTGCTGGTCGACGCCCGCCCGCCGGACCTGATCCGTTTCGCCTTCGCGCCGCTGTACGTGACGCACGAACAGGTGTCGCGGGCGGCCGACGCGCTGGCCCGCGCCGTGGGGGCAGTGCGATGACCCGCGCACCCGAATACGTTGCGCCCGAGTACGTCACCTACGCGCACATGGACGAACTGCACGCGTTGCAGGTCCCGCGCAGCGAGGCCCGCGGCGAGCTGAACTTCATCCTGATCAGTCATGTGAAGGAGCTGCTGTTCCGCGCGGTGATCGACGATCTCGACACCGCCCGCCGCGCACTGGTCCGCGACGACGTCGCCGATACCTGCCTGGCGCTGGCCCGCGCGACCCGCACGCAGCGGGTGCTCGTGGCCTGCTGGGAGTCGATGAACGGGATGTCGGTCGACGAGTTCGTGGCGTTCCGGGAGGTGCTCAACGACGCCTCCGGCACCCAATCCTTCGCCTACCGGGCACTGGAGTTCGTGCTGGGCAACCGGCCACAGCGGCAGGTGGAGGCGGCGTTGCGGGACGGGCACGCGATGCTGCGGGCCGAACTGCTGGAGCCGTCGCTGTACGACGTGGTGCTGCAACATCTTGCCCGGCAGGGCTTTTCGGTTCCGACCGAGTGCCTGGAACGGCCCTCGGCGCAACAGCACGAGGCCCATCCGCTGGTCGAGGACGTGTGGCTGGAGATCTACCGGCACCCGGCTCGGCACCCCGACGCGCACCGGCTGGCGGAGGCCCTGCTGGAGGTCGCCTATCAGTTCTCGCACTGGCGGGCCACCCACCTGCTCGTGGTCGAGCGGATGCTCGGCGGCAAGAGCGGGACGGCGGGCACCGACGGGGCACCGTGGCTGCGCGCCATCAACGAACACCGCTTCTTCCCGGAACTGTGGACCTTCCGCACCCGGCTCTAGAGCGCAGATCTCAGACAAATACCCCGACTGCTGGAGGAACACGATCACGATGACGGAACTGAAGACCGAGCCGACGAAACCGGTCGATCTCACCTCGCTCGTCCCGGTGTTGTTCGGATTCGCTGCTTTTCAGCAGCTGCGCGCGGCCTCGGAACTGCAATTGTTCGAATACCTCGACCTGAACGGCCCGTCCACCAGCGACCAGGCCGCCGAGGGGCTGGGGCTGCCCGCCAAATCCGCGCGGCAACTGCTGCTCGGCACCACCTCGCTCGGCCTCACCGACCGCGAGGGCGACGCGTACACGCTGAGCGCGATGCTGCACGACGCGATGGCCGACGGCACCTGGCCGCTCATCCGCAACATCATCGACTTCCAGCAGCGGCTGACCTACCTGCCCGCCAAGGAATACGCTGAGTCGCTGCGCACCGGCAAGAACCTGGGCCTCAAGCATCTGCCCGGCAAGGGAAACGACCTGTACACCCGGCTCGAGCAGACGCCGGAATTGGAGGCGCTGTTCTTCCGCGGCATGCATTCCTGGTCCGAGCTGTCCAATCCGGTGCTGCTGCATCAGGTCGACTACCGCACCGTGACCAAGATTCTGGATGTCGGCGGCGGCGACGCGGTGAATGCGATCGCGCTCGCCCAGGCACACCCGCACCTGAGGATCACCGTGTTCGATCTCGAGGGCGCCGTCGAGGTGGCCCGGGACAATATCGCGGCCGCCGGGCTCGGTGACCGGATCGACGTCGTGGCCGGCGATATGTTCGGCGACCCGCTGCCGCGCGGATATGACGCCGCCCTGTTCGCGCATCAGTTCGTGATCTGGTCGCCGGAGCAGAACCGGGCGCTGCTCGAACGGGCGTACGCGGCGCTGCCGCCGGGCGGCCGGGTGATCGTGTTCAACGCGTTCGCCGACGACGACGGGCGCGGCCCGCTCTACACCGCGCTGGACAACGTCTACTTCGCCACCCTGCCGTCCGAGGAGTCGACCATCTACCCGTGGCGGGAACACGAAGAGTGGCTCGTCGCTTCGGGATTCGGCGACATCAAGCGGATCCGCAACGAGGGCTGGACGCCGCACGGAGTCATCGAAGGGCGCAAGTCCGATGAGTGAACCGACCTTGCTCGACCGCGAGTACTCGCCGAGCTCGGTCGCGCGGCACATGGCCGCCTCGCTGCGGCGGTACCGGACGCTCAGCGACGCGGCCCGGTCCGAGCTGGACGTGCACATCGCGGTGCCGTACGGCGAGGGGCACGGCGAGCGGTGTCACGTGTTTCCCGCGGTGCCGCGCGGCACCCGGGGGCCGGAGACGCCGGCGCTGGTGTTCGTGCACGGTGGGCACTGGCAGGAGTCCGGCATCGACGACGCCTGCTTCGCCGCCGCGCACGCGGTGGCGCACGGATGCGCCTATGTCGCCGTGGGTTACGGGCTCGCGCCGGATCGCACGGTGCCCGGCATGATCGGCTCGGTGGTCCGGGCGCTCGACTGGCTGGTCACCACCGGACCGATGCTCGGGATCGATCCGGAGCGGTTGCACGTGGCCGGTAGCAGCGCGGGCGCGCATCTGCTGGCCGCGGCGCTCACCGGTGAGGACGCGCCGCGGGTGCGGAGCGCGTGCCTGCTGAGCGGGCTGTACGACCTCACCGAGATCCCCGAGACCTACGTCAACGACGCCGTGCGGCTGACCCCCGAACTCGCCGCCGAATGCAGCCCGTTGCGGATGCGCGCCCCGCGTTGCGACTCGGTCCTGCTCGCCGCCGGGCGGCACGAGACCCGGACGTATCTGCACCAGCACGCCGCGTACGCGGAACACCTTGCCGCACAGTTGGTCCCGGTGCGGGCGCAGATCGTGCCCGAGCGGGACCACTTCGACCTGCCGCTCGATCTGGCCGACCCGTCGACCCCGTTCGGCCGGACCAGCCTGCGCCACCTCGGCCTGGCGCCGCGCCGCCGAGGCGCATCAGAACCGGAAGGAACGGTGACATCAGCGCGATGAAACCCACACTGACCGCCCCGGAGTCCGTCACCACGGGCTCGGCCGAGGGCGCGACCACCGAGACCATTGTCGACGCCTTCGTGCGCACGGCGCGCGAATATGCCGAGCGGGAAGCGATTTCCGACGGCGATACCACGCTGACCTATGCCCAGCTGGACAACCTCAGTAGCCAGATCGCGCGGGCGTTGCGTGATCGTGGACTGACGCCGGGGGCGCGGGTCGGCGTGCACCTGGAGCGCAGCCTCGCCACCTATCAGGTGTTTCTCGGCATACTCAAGGCCGGACTCGTGGTGGTGCCGTTCAATCCGGCCCACCCGGCCGAGCACAAGTCGCGGATGTACCGGGTCGCCGAGCCGGCGCTCACCGTGACGGACTCTGGTGCGGCAGAAGGATTTCCGGCGGAAACCTGCCTTCCGGTCGGCGATCTGCTGGCAGCCGCGGAGTCGTTGTCCACCGAGTCCGGGCCGTCCGCGGTCACCGCGGCGGCGCCGGCGTTCGTTCTGTTCACGTCCGGTTCGACCGGCGTGCCCAAGGGCGTGGTGATCGCGCATCGCGGCATCGCCCGGGTTTCCCAGCATCTCGTCGGATTCACCCCCGGGCCCGACGATCGTTTCCTGCAACTCGCGCAGCCCGCGTTCGCCGCGTCGACCACCGACATCTGGACCTGCCTGCTGCGCGGTGGCCGGTTGACTATCGCGCCACAGGAGATACCGCCGCTCGGTGAGCTGGCGAGAGTGATCGCGCGCGAGCGGATCACCGTGCTGAACCTGTCCGTCGGACTGTTCAACCTGCTCGTCGAGCACCATGCCGAGCACCTCACGCGGGTCCGGACGGTGATCGTCAGCGGTGACTTCCCGTCCGCGGCGCACCTCGAGCGTGCGCTGGCGGTCATCGACGGTGACGTGTTCAACGCGTTCGGCTGCACGGAGAACTCCGCGCTGACCGCGGTCCACAAGATCACCCGGGCTGACCTTTCCGACGCCGAGATCCCGGTCGGCAGGCCGATGCCGACCGTCGAGATGACAGTGCGCGACGAGCGTGCGGAGCGGTGCGAGCCCGGCCGGATCGGCGAGCTGTGCATCGCCGGTGACGGTGTGGCGCTGGGGTATCTCGGCGACCCCGAGCAGACCGAGCGGAAGTTCGTCCGGCACGACGGGCAGCGGCTGCTGCGCACCGGCGATCTGGCCAAGCTGACCACCGACGGGGAGATCGTGCTCGCCGGCCGCACCGACCAGATGGTCAAGGTGCGCGGATTCCGGGTGGAGCCACGGCAGGTCGAGGTGACCGCCGAGGCGTTCCCCGGCGTGCAGCAGGCGGTGGCGCAGGCGGTGCCGAGCGACGGCGCGGCGGACCAGCTCGCGCTGTGGTGCGTGCCGGCGACCGGACACGAACTCGCGGAACGGGATCTGACCGAGTATCTGCGAAACCTTCTGCCCGACTACATGGTTCCGTCGATGGTCCTGATCGTCGACGCGTTTCCGCGCAACGCGAACGGCAAGATCGACCGCAGGGAACTCGGCTCGCGGCTCGCGGAACACACCGCCGACGAGGCACCGGCGGGCGTGGACACGAGTGCCCCCGTGCGGACCGAGCCCGAGGACCGGATCGCCGCGGTCGTCCGCTCGTCGCTCGCCGACATCACCAAGGCAGACGAGCTCGACCTGGATGCGGGGTTGATCGAAAGCGGCGTCACCTCACTGCAATTGATCGACCTCGGCGCCCGGCTCGAGGACGTGGCCGGCGTCGGACTGGCCCCCGACGAGATCGTCGGCGCGGGCACCGTGCGCGGTGTGGCCGACCTGATTCGCACCAAGCGTGCGCGAGGCTGACATGACGGCTACCGATCGACACACATCGAACGGCGCGGAACTCCGGCCGGCCTCCCCGGCGCAGCCCGGTCTGTGGTTCGACAGCGTCTACGGCGCGGATCCGACGGCGTACAACCAGCCACTGGTCCTGCGTGTGGGTATCCGGCTGGAACACCGCCACCTCGTCGAGGCGTTGGCCGCGGTGCACCGAGACCATGCCGCGCTGCGCACCACCTTCGACATGGACGCCGGCGGCGAGCTGCGCCAGGTGGTGCACCGCGAGTTGGCGCCGGACGTGGACATGCGCGACCATCCCGGCGGGGACGTCGACGCGTGGGTGACCGAGCAGGTGGCCGAGATCGCCGGTGCCGCTTTCGATCTGCGGGCCGGTCCGCTCGCCCGGGCCCGGCATCTGCGGTTCGGCGACGCGGGGAACAGCGTGCTGGTGTTCAACATCCACCACACCGTCTTCGACGGCATGTCCTGGAAGCCGTACCTCACCCAGCTGGCGGCGGCCTACGCCGCGGTGCGGCGCGGTGAGCAGCCGCCCCGGGAAGACCGGCGCCAGGCCATCGAGGCCTATGCGCGGTGGGCCGAGCTGTCCGCCGATTCCGAGACGCTGCGTTTCTGGCGGGACAAGCTCGCCGACGCCCCGGCGGCGGCGCCCCTCGGCTTGCCCGCCGAGGGGCCCGCGCGGCACGTGACCCGGCAGTCGGTGCTCGATGCCGGGCTGTCGGCGCGGGTGCGCGAATTCTGTGCCGCGGAGGGCATCACCACCAGCATGTTCTTCGTCGCGCTCAGCTTCGTGATGCTGCACCGGCAGACCGGTCAGGACGATGTCCTGCTCGGCATTCCGGTGTCCGTGCGCGGCGCGGGTGACACCGAGGTGCTCGCCCATCTCACGAATACCGTGGTGCTGCGCCACCGGCCTACGCGCGGCGCCACCGCCAGGGACGTGCTGCGGGCGGCGAAACGGGAAGTGCTGGAGGGCCTTCGGCATCGGTACGCGCCGCTGGAGGCGGTCCTCGGCGAGCTGCGTTCGGCCGGCGGCAACCAGGACGGCGCGCTGTTCAACGCGATGGTCACCGTGATGCCCGCCGCCGCAAGGCGTCTGGATCTGCGCGAGTGGGGAGTGCGGACGTGGGAGCACGAGCCGGGTGGCGCCAAGTACGACCTGGCGATCCTGGTGGACGAGACCGCGGACCACTTCACCCTGGTGGTCGAGCACGCGACCGCGGCGGCCGACGGGGCGAACTTCACCGAATACCTGGTGCAGCGCCTGCGCACCCTCGTGGACAGTGTGCTCGCCGACCCGGACGTGCCGGTCGGCGATCTGCGTTGGACCGGTGACGCGGAGCGGCGGGCGATCGCCGAGCTGTGTGCGCGCTGTGCCGACGCGCCCGAACTCGGCACCGAGCTGACCGCCGATCTGTTCGCGGCGACCGTCGAGACCGCGAGCTCGGAGCCCGCGCTGACCGCCGACGGCGCCGAGCTCAGCTACGCCGAATTGGCCACGCGCGCAGACGCGGTCGCCGCTTCCCTGGCCGCCAGGGGAGTCCGCGCCGGGCAGCCGGTCGCCGTGCTGATGCGGTCGGGCGTCGACCTGATCGCGACGGTCATCGGAATCCTGCGCGCCGGCGGCAGCTACGTCACGCTCGACGCCGACCAGCCGTGGGATCGACTGAACTTCACCCTGAACGACTGCGGCGCAGAGATATTGATTCGAGCGCCCGAGATCGATATCGCGGGGAGCGCGTGGCCGCCTGGGCTCGAGGTCCTCGATGTGACCGAAATGGGCGGCGCGGGAACCGCATTCGAGGGGCGGCGGAAGACGCCGGAGGATACGGCCTACATCGTGTACACCTCGGGCTCCACGGGCAGGCCGAAGGGCGTCCGGCTGCCGGAGATCACGCTGGCCAACCTCGTGCACAACCAGGCGCTGTTCACCTCGGACCTGGCGATGCGCACATTGCAGTACATGCCGCCCGCCTTCGACGTCTTCGCCATCGAGGTGTTCGGAACGCTGTGCAACGGTGGCACTCTGGTCATCCCACCGGTTGCCGCCCGCACCGATTTCGAGGCGCTGGCCACGTTGCTCGCCGAGCAGCGGGTCGAGCGGGCGTACCTTCCGTACGTCACGCTGCGTGAGCTGGCCGCGGTGCTGCGCACGTCCGCGGTGGAACTGCCGGACCTGCGCGAGGTGTATGTCACCGGCGAGCGCCTGGTGATCACCGGTGACGTGCGGGCCATGTTCCGCCGGAATCCGGGCGCCCGGCTGATCAACGCCTACGGCCCGTCCGAGGCCCACCTGTGCAGCTGGGACCGGCTGCCGGCCGACCCCGACGAATGGCCGACCATCCCGTCGATCGGCCGCGTGGTGCCCGGCGTCGACGCGTACGTGCTCGACACCGACTCGACCGGCGCGGACCGGCAGGCGCCGTTCGGCGTCGAGGGCGAGCTCTGCGTCGCCGGACCGGTCGTGTCCCCCGGCTATATCGGGCTGCCGGACAAGACGCGCGCGGCCATGGTCCCCGACCCGTTCGTGGCCGGACGGCGGATGTACCGCACCGGTGACGTGGTCGTGCTGGCGCCGGACGGCCGGCTGCACTACCGCGGCCGCAAGGACGATCAGGTCAAGATCCGCGGCTACCGCGTCGAACCGGGCGAGGTGGAGGCCGCGCTGGAACGGGAACTGGACGTGGACGCGGCCGCCGTGATCGTGGTGTCCGAGGGCGGTGACCGCGCGCTGCGCGCGTTCGTGCAGAGTGCCGCGGAACCGCCGACGGACTGGCGCGATCGGCTCGGCGCCGTGCTGCCCGGCTACATGATCCCGCGGCAGGTCACCCGCCTCGACACCATCCCGGTGACACCGAACGGGAAGACCGACCGTCGGGCGCTGGAGTCGCTGCCCGTCGAGCCGGCGGCCGAGGACTCCGACCCGTCCGCCGTCGCCTGGACGGACTCGGAGCGGACGATGGCCGGGTTGTGGGCCGAGGTGCTCGGCCGGCGCCCGGCGACACCGGAGGACGACTTCTTCGTGCTCGGCGGGCACTCGCTGCTCGCCGCCCGCCTGCACCGCCAGGTCAAGCAGCACTTCCACACCGACGTCGCGCTGTCGACGCTGCTGAGCACGCCCACCCCGCGCGGGATGACGAAGAGCCTCGCCGACCGCTATGCCGCCGCCGCGCCGGACCTCGCCACGGACGCCGAGCTGCCCGACCTGTTCGTGGGGGAGCGGCACGCGCCCGCGCGCGGCGCGGTATTCCTCACCGGCGCAACGGGATTCCTCGGCAGCCACCTGCTCGACGAACTGCTGCGCACGAGGCAGCGGGTGCGCTGCCTGGTCCGCGCGGACACCGTGGCGGACGGACGCGACCGCCTGCGCCGCACGTTCCGCAAGTTCGCGCTCGATCCCTCCGGACTCGACGAGGTCGACGTCTGTCTCGGCGATCTCGACCGGCCGCGGTTCGGCCTCGGCGACGACTACGCGGCCGTCGCCCGCGACGTGACCGAGGTCTATCACGCCGCGGCGCACATCAATTTCGTCGTTCCGTACCACACGGTCAAGCGCACGAACGTCGACGGCCTGCGGCATCTGCTCGATTTCTGCGGGGTCAATCGCACTCCGCTGCGCCTGATCTCGACGCTGGGCGTCTTCCCGCCCGACTCGACCTCCGGCCGGGTCGGCGAGGACACGGTGCCGGGCGACCCCGCGTCGCTGGGCATCGGCTACTCGCAAAGCAAGTGGGTCGCCGAACAACTCGCGTTCCGGGCGCGGGCGGCCGGGCTGCCGGTGACCGTGCACCGGGTCGGCCGCATCGCCGGTCATCGCCGGACCGGTGCGTGCAGGCACGACGACTTCTTCTGGTTGCAGATGAAGGGTTTCGCGCTGCTCGGCTGCTACCCCGACGACATCGTCGAGACGCCGGCCATCGACCTGCTGCCGGTGGACTACGTCGCGCGGGCCGTTATCCGGCTCTCGGAAGGCAAGCCGGACAACGAGAATTGGCATCTGTACCACCCGGACGGCCTCGACTGGCCGACCATCCTCGAGGCCATTCGCGCCGAAGGCTATGCGACCGAACCGGCCGCCGGGTCGGTGTGGATGGCCGCCCTGGAACGCGAGGCCGCCGAGAACGACGACGAACGGCGCGGTCTCGGCCCGCTGGTGCCGCTCATGCGCGAGGGTGTGATGCGGCTCGGCGCGCACGCGTTCGACAACGAGAAGTCCAGGCGCGCCCTGGCCGACGTGGGATGCCCTTACCCGCAGGCGAATCCGGGCTGGATCCACCGGATGTTCGAGTACTTCCGCGCCGTCGGCGCCATCGCGCCACCGACCGAGCGAGCTCATGGAGGAGACCAGAATGACTGAACAGGCGATGCGCTCGGTGGTGATCATCGGCGCCGGGCCGGTGGGCTGCGCATTGGCCACGCTGCTGCGCAGACAGGGGCTGGAGGTGGATCTGTTCGAGCGGCAGCCGGAGTCGGCGGGCACCGGCTCCGGGCACTCGTTCAACCTGACGCTCACCTCGCGCGGGCTCGACTGCCTGCCCCGATCGGTGAAACGCCGTCTGTACCTTCAGGGTTCGGTGCTGGCGAAGCGCATCATCCACCACCGCGACGGCGCGATCTCGACCCAGGCGTACGGGACGATGTACAACCATCACCTGCTGTCCATCCCGCGCGGGATCTTGCAGGACCTGCTGCGCGACCAGGCGCTGCGCGAAGGCGCCCGGATCCATTACGGGCAGCGGTGTCTCGACGTGGACACCGCGCGACCCGCTGCGCTGCTTCAGGATCGGGACGGCTCGTCGAGCTGGGTGACCGGTGATCTGCTGGTCGGCTGCGACGGCGCCAACAGCGCGGTGCGCGATGCCATTGTCGCGGCACATCCGAAACAGGTCTGGATGACCCAGGATACGATCGCGCACGGCTACGCCGAGATCACCATGGACTACCGGGACGCCGACCCCACCGGTATGCACCTGTGGCCGCGCGGCGACCACTTCCTGCAGGCCCAGCCCAACCGGGATCAGACGTTCACCACCAGTCTGTTCAAGCCGACGGCGGGAGACGGTGCGCTGCGGCACTTTTCGGGTCTACCGTCGGCCGAGGCGATCAGCGACTACTGCGCGACCGAGTTCCCGGATGTCTTCGGCCGGATGGCCGAGGTCGGCAACGAACTGGCCGGCCGCAGCCCCGGCCGGCTCCGGATCATCAATTGCGCTCCGTACCACCATCGGCGCGCGGTGCTGGTCGGTGATGCCGCGCACGCCGTGGTCCCGTTCTACGGGCAAGGCATCAACTGTAGCTTCGAGGATGCCGCCACCTTGGCGAGCCTGCTGGAGAAGTTCCAGGCCGCGGTCCGGTCCGAGGGCGGCACGGTCAAGACGGTCGCCGAGGTCGTGGTGGACGAATACAGCGCCGTTCGCGTGCGAGCCGGGCACGCCCTCGCCGAGCTGTCGATGCGGAATCTGGAGGAACTCTCCGACCACGTGAACAGCCCGCGATTCCTGGAGCGCAAGGCGCTGGAACGGCGGCTGCACGAGCTGCGTCCCGAGCTCTATACGCCGCTCTATCAATTGGTGGCGTTCACCCACATGCCGTACGACGCGGTCCAGCGGGTGCAGCAGGAGTCGAGCGCGGTGCTGGACGCACTGTGTGCGGGGCGGGATGTGCGCGCGGACCAAGACGCCATCATCGACGAGTTCGCCGCGCGGTACGGCGACACGTTCACGCCCAAGCTGACCCCGTCGAAACAGCGGACGGGGTGACGGCGGCGGGCTAACCGGCGGCCCCGCCGGCCCCGGCCGGTTCGATGGCGTGCGCCGGCTTGCCCCGGGTCGCGTCCTCGTTGAAACGGAATCCGACGCCGTGCACCGTGACGATCCAGTCCGGCGAGCCGAGCTTCTTGCGGACGCTGCTGAGGTGGGTGTCGATGGTCCGGCTGGCCAGCGACGTCACCTCGGCGTCCACGTCGTCGTATCCCCAAACCCGTTGCAGCAGTTCGGCCCGGCAGAACACCTTCTGCGGTTCGGCGGCGAGCAGCCGGAGCAGTTCGAACTCCTTGCGGGTCAACTCGACCAGCCGGTTGCCCACCCTGACCTCGCGCAGCGCGGAGTCGATTTCCAGCTGGCCGACGATGAGCGCGGGCTGGGACATCATGTGCACCCGGCGCAGCAGGCCGCGCAGGCGGGCCATGAGCTCACGGCTGTGATACGGCTTGACGACGCAGTCGTCGCAACCCGCCTCCAGCGCGAGGACCTGGTCCAGTTCGAAGGACGAGAAACCGATGATCGGGATGTCGCTGGCGCGGCGGATCTCCCGGCACAGGGTGAGGCCGTCGAAGTCGGTGAAGTCGAGATCGATGAGCACCACGTCGAAATCGGGGTAGGACGCCATGGTTTCGGCTCCCGTCGTGGTCGGCTCGGGTTCGAAACCGTGCCGTTTGAGGTCATTGATCGTATCGTCGATCCCCTGGCAGTCCGCTACGATCAGCAAGCGCGGATGAAGCAAGACGCTCCTCCCTTCCGTATGGCAATTCAGTTGTTCGGCCGTGCGCGATCAGCGGGAAGACAGTTCGAGAAGAACTCGAATGGACGACTCCAGTGCGTAGTTCATTGAACCGCCGTTCGGTTCGAACGCGGTGTGCTCACCGGCGAAATGGATGCGCCCCTCCGCCGTCCGGGTGTGTTCCATGAGTTCGCCGTGACCCACCTCCGGCAGGATGTAGGCGCCGCCGGCGTAGGGCTCGTTGTCCCAGGCCACGGAGGCGCCGAGCTCGAAGTTGGCGCGGGCGCCCGGCAGCATCCGCTCCACCTCGCGCAATGCGAAATCCACCCGTTCGTCCTCGGTCATGCTCGCCGCGGCCTGCGCGGGCCAGCCGGTGAGCCAGCATTCGAGGATTTTGCGCGGGCCGGGTAGTCGCGGCGTGGCGTCGCGGACGGTGCAGATCGCGGTGTCCGCGGACAACATCAGTTTGTCCTCCGGCCAGAATTTCTTCCGCATCTGCAGGTAGATGCGCAGGACGGAGACGTATCGGAGGTTGCGGATCGCCGAATGCTTCGCGGCCGACAGTCCGGCCATCGAGAGATTGAGCCGGCGCATGCTGCTGAACGGCGCGGTGACGATGACCCGATCCGCGCTGATCGTCTGCAGCCGGTCGCGGTCGAGGAAGGTGACCTGTGCCGCGCGCTCGCTCTGGGCGATGCGGACTGCCGGGCTGCGGTAGTGGACGTGGTCTTTGACCTTGTCCGCGAGGGCGTGGGCGAGCAGGTCGGTGCCGCCCTTGACCTTGTACCACTGGGCGCCCGCCGCGGAGAACGAGCGCGGGCTCGACTCGTACCGGGCCCAGGCCATCGCGGAGGCGGATTCCAGTTCGCCGCCGCGCATTTCGAGGAACAGCGGTTCGATCAGCGCGATTGCGCCTGCCGACGCGCCGCGGTCCTGCAGGATCCGCCGCACCGAGATCCGGTCCAGCTCCAGCAGATTCGGCGTGGGGGTCCAGTCCGGTGCCGCGACCTCGGGTCCGAGGTTCTCGTTGAATTTCGTGACGTACCTGGCGAACAGGTCGGCGACGGTGAGCTGCCGCTCATCCGGGTGCAGCCCCAGCGTATCGGCGTGGTCGGCGACCTGATCCGGCCGGATCCGAATGCCGTTGCGGTAGTAGCGGAAATCGGTGTCGACCAGATCGCTCGGCTCGGTCTCCAGACCCATTTCCCTGAGGTAATGCATGGTGTAATGGCACTGTTCGGTCACCGTCATCGCGCCGGCCTCCGCGTGCAGGCCGTCGGCGAACGGGCGCCGGAACGTCCAGGTTCGGCCGCCCGGCCGGTCACTCGCTTCCAGAACGGTGACGGTGGTACCTTGCTTCGCCAATTCGAATGCTGTTGCGAGACCGGCCAATCCGGCGCCCACAATGATGGCGGAATCGATGTTATTCTGAGCTGGAAGGCCGCCGTCGAAGGTATGTCGGACGTCTTCCTGTGTAAGCCCCTGCACTGCTTTCCCTCCGGTGAATGCGCTTGATTTCCACCGGCTCAACAATGGTATTCTGAACCGAAATCATCAGACAAATCATCACGCTGACGGAAATATAGTCATCACTGATCTTCCACCCAATTGGATGAAATTATCGTATCAAGGCGCCGGAAGCCGGGCAAACAAATTTCAGTAGCCAGAATTTAGCTCGACGAGGGTGGTTCACACCTCGCTGCCCGGATGCCGTTTGCTTATCCCACTGTGACCGTTATCACACTGTGGCTCCTGTTTGGCCCGCAACTAACCGCAGGCGACTGCCGACTGAGTGGTCTCTCCGGTGCCGGACCGGGCTGGTCAATGTGCTGGCGGGCATGGCATTTCGAGCTGGTCAAGTGTTCAACTATAGATATCGGCTAACTTTTCGCAATCGCCGGAGGGCGGTTAGACGACCGGTCGGTCTTGCATTCGTGTGATCAGATGCCGGACGGCTGCGCGGGCGAACAGTGGTGCGCCCTGTCGCTGACGCCGGCCATTCGCGAAATGCTGGGCCGGCGTCACGCTGTCGCCCATTCGGGAAGTGGTTCGCGTGCGGCGAGCCACTGCTCGGGAATGCCGCGAATAGCACCACGGCCTCCGATGCCCGTGTGGGCGGCCACGATTCCACCGACGATCGCGGCGGTCGTATCGGCGTCGCCACCGGCTTCGACACAGGCGGCGACGGCGGACGGGTAGTCGTCGAGGAAGGTCGCGGCGGCCCAGAGCGTGAACGGGATGGTGTCCTGGGCGCTGACCGCCGCACCGTTGCCCAGCTCGTAGGCGGCCTCGGCCACCGTGCGTCCCATGAGTTTCCGGGCCCGACGCACGCCGTCGGAGGTGCGGCCGTCGACCAGGTACGGCTCGACGGAGTCGAGTAATTCGGTTGCCGTGCAGCCGGTTACGCGAGTCGCCGCCGCATGCGCGGCCGCGGCGGCGACCAGCATCGCGCCGACGATCGCCTCCGGATGCCGATGAGTGACCTCGGCGGACAGCGCGGCTTGCGCGGCCGCTCGGTCCCGGTCACCGGCGAAGTACGCCCCGAGCGGGGCCACCCGCATCGCGGCGCCGTTGCCCCAGGAGCCGCGGCCGTCGAACGCGGCGCCGGCCGCCTCGCGCCACGGGCGTCCGTCCCGAATCTCATGCAGCACAACGACTGTGCCGCCGCCGTAGCCGCGATAGGGTTCGCAGCGGTCGGCGAAGACGGCCGCGAGCGCGTCCTGGTCGATGGCGTCGCGGTGCCGGATTTCCGCATAGACCGAACAGGCCATCTCGGTGTCGTCGGTCCACGGCCACGGGCCGGCCGGCGGTCGCCCGGCGAGCAGATCGGGTACGGACCGGCCGGGGACGAAGAACTGCGCGCCCAGCGCATCACCTACGGACAAGCCTTCGAGGCTGTCGGAAACGGGATCGGAATTCGGCGGCATACCCGCGCAATAATGCCGATCGCGGCGAGTGAGCGCAACCTTTGTGCGGCTACACGCTGTCCGGCTCGGCGTTGGGCATTACGTGCGCCACGATGCACCGCTCGATATAGGTGAGCCATTCGTAGCCCTGCGTGGTGCCCGCGATCCACGCCGCCGTCGCACCGCCGACCACGTCGCGCGGGGGTGGCGGCGCGGGGTCTTCGACGGGCTGGGGTGCGCCCTGCCGATTCGGATTATCCGCGGCGTGGCGCCCGAGTTCGATATCGGGCGCCGGCGCGATATCGCCGAGCGGGTGCTCGTCGAGGGGCAGATCCGGTACCGCTTCCGGCCCGGTTTCCGGTGGCGACGAGACCGGGCCGGTCGGCTCGCCGACCGTAGTGTTGTGGGCGCGGGCGGCCGTCGGACCGCTGCTGTGCGATACGCCGCGGTCGGCCGTGACCAGGGCGGTGAGCAGCGCGGCCGTCGATACCACGGCCAACCGCATCGGGACGTCAGGCTTTTGTGGTGCGCGGTGCTTACCCATCGGCTACTTTCCGTCGATTACCGTCGGGTTTGAGAGTTTAAGCCGCGCAACCAATTCCGGCTACCAGTGTAAGTTGTGCTTCACGAACGTTAAGTTGGCACCGGACTCGGCACGGTGAAGGGATTATTCGGTAACGCCGAAATGTAATTCATCGGAACACATTCCGATTCCGCGGAAGCTCAACGTTACCCGTTGTCGTCGTCCGCTTTGCGCACCATTCTGGCGATCTCGCGGACGATCAGATCCGGGTCGGTGGCGGGGACGTTATGGCAGGAGTTCTCGGCCAGGACATGCCGCCCGAGCGGCGATCGAGCGGCCCGGTGGGCATGGGAGGCGATGGCCGCGGCGCGCATCGCGGCGTTCATGCCTTCACCGGCCAGTGCGCCCGAGATGACGGTGACCGGGACCGGGTCGTGGTCCGGCGGGTTGCCGCGCCAGGTCGCCAGCTCGTCCAGGAAGGTCCGCGCCTGCTCTCGCTGTGTGCGAATCACGCTGGGACGGAACGCCTCTCGTTCCATCTCCGGCCGAACATCGTCCGGCGCGGCCCGCAGTTGCGCCCGGAACAGCAGCTTCAGCAACCCCAACCGGGCCAGTACGCCGCTCACGGCGATCGCACCGCGTTCCAGCCGTCGAAACCCGCGACCGAACAACACGTCGGCGGCCTCGTCCGTCGGATCGATCAGCACGAGCCCGGCGATCCGATCGAGCCGCCGGGCCGCCGCCAGCCGGACGATCGGCCCCCCGGCGCTGTGCCCGACCAGCACGAACGGGCCGGGCCCGAAATGGTCCAGCACCTCGTTCAAGTCGTCGGCCATCCGGCTGAGCGTGCGATCGGTGACATCCGGCGCACTGCGGCCGAGTCCGGACCGGTCATACGCGACCGCCCGGGTGAACCGGCCCACTCCCGGCTGCACCAATGCCCAGGACCACCGCGCCGCGGCCGACCCGGCCTCGAACACGACGGTCGGCGCGGCGCCGGCGTGGGCGCCGGCCACCACCGTCGCATACAGTCGCCGTCCATCCCGAGTCCGCACCCACTCCGGCGCCCCCTGGGTGTGCTGCGCGATGTCCGTCATGGTCCCCCCGAATTCTCGACGTGGCACGACGACCGCGCCCCTCCCTGCCTGATCCGCGAAACCGATTCCCGCCGAGTGAACTCCACACACTCGCCGAGCTCCCGCGGATCAGCCGACCGTCACCGGCCTACGCTAGTTCATAGCAGGGGGAACGGCCTACGCCAAAGTCCGCTCACCGTCCAGGGCGCGATCCGGACGGATGGCGCGAGTCAGGCGACCACCGAACGCTGTGCCACGCCGACGTATTCGCTCAGCGGGCGGATCAACGCGTTCGATTCGCTCTGCTCGATGATGTGCGCGGCCCAGCCGGTGATCCGGCTCATCACGAAGATCGGGGTGAAGATCTCGATGTCGAAGCCGAGCAGGTAATAGGCGGGGCCGGTAGGGAAGTCGAGGTTGGGCTTGATGCCGGTGGCCTCGTCCATGGTGCGTTCGAGGATCTCGTACATCCGGACCCACTTGTGCCCGCCGGTGGCCGCGGCGATGTCGAGGAAGGCCCGCTTCATGGTCGGGACCCGGGAATCGCCGTTCTTGTAGACCCGGTGCCCGAAGCCCATCACCTTGTCCCGCTTGGCCAGCTTGTTGCGCAGCCACTGCTCGGCGAGGGCGGGGTCGTCGATCGCGATCATGTCGTGCATGACCGCCTCGTTGGCCCCGCCGTGCAGCGGGCCCTTGAGCGCGCCGACGGCCGCGGTGACCGCGCTGTAGATGTCGGACATGGTCGAGGTGACCACGCGGGCGGCGAAGGTCGAGGCGTTGAAACTGTGCTCGGCGTAGAGGATCAGCGAGACCTCGAACGCCTTCACCAGGTCCGGGGACGGGATCGTGCCGAAGCACATGTGCAGGAAGTTCTCCGCGAACCCGAGGTGCGAGTGCGGGGCGATCGGCTCCAGGCCGTGCCTGCGGCGGTGGTCGGCCGCGACGATGGTCGGCAGCACCGCCATCATCCGTAAGGCCTTCGCGCGGTTGGCCGCCGGGCTGCTGTCCGATTCGGCCGGGTCCTCGGCGCCCAGGTAGCTGATCGCGGTGCGGACGACGTCCATCGGATGGCAGTTGTCCGGCATCTTCATGACCAGCGACAGCAACGACCGGTCGACCCGCCGCGCCGCCCGTTCCTGCTGGCAGAACCGTTCCAGCTGAGCGTCGTTGGGCAGCTCGCCGTACCACAGCAGGTAGGCGACCTCCTCGAACGAGCAGTGCGCAGCCAGGTCCTGCACGGCGTAACCGCGGTAGGTCAGCGAGTTGGTCTCGGGTACCACCTTGGACACCGCCGTGGTATCCACGACAACGCCGGCCAGCCCTTTGTGGACAGTCGGCACGGCGGCCGCCGAACCGCCCGTCGCCTGATCGCCACCCGTCACCGAATCGTTGCGCGATGCTGTAGTCATTGGTCCTTCCCCAGGCTGAAATCGAAGACATCGGAATCGAATTCGTTGTAGCGCTCGTACCGGAGCAATTCGTAGAGCCGGCTGCGCGGCTGCATCCGATCCAGCAGGCCGGCCTGAGTACCCTCGGCGAAGATCTCCCGCAATCCGTTCTCGGCGGCCCACATCGCCAGGCGTAGCGTCGAGACCGGGTAGATGACCGCGTTGTAGCCGATCGACTCCAGCGTCTTCGCCGTCAGCAATTCGGTCTTGCCGTACTCGGTCATGTTGGCCAGCAACGGAATCGACACGGCCGCCCGGAACTTCGCGAAGTCGGCCGCGGTGGCGAGCGCTTCGGTGAAGATCAGGTCCGCACCGGCGGCGGCGTAGGCCTTGGCCCGCTCGATCGCCGAGTCGATGCCCTCCAGGCCGGCCGCGTCGGTGCGTGCACAGATCGCGAAATTCGGGTCACGCCTTGCGGATACGGCCGCGCGCAGGCGGCGCACCATCTCCTCGGTCGGCACCACGCCCTTGCCGTCGAGGTGGCCGCAGCGTTTCGGATTGATCTGGTCCTCCAGGTGACAGCCCGCGATTCCGGCGTCCTCGAGGAACGTCACGGTGCGCGCCGCGCTCATCGGCTCGCCGAATCCGGTGTCCGCGTCGATGAGGACGGGCAGATCGGTGACCCGCGCGATCTGCCGTCCGCGCTCGGTCACCTCGCTCAACGTGGTCAAGCCGATGTCGGGTAGCGCCAGATCGGCCGAAACCACCGCGCCGGAGACGTAGACCCCCTCGAACCCGATCTCCTGAATCAGCGTGGCCACCAATGGATTGAACGCACCGGGAAACCGCTGAATCGAGCCCGACGCGAGTCCCGCGCGGAAGGCGGCGCGCTTGTCCGCGGCCGAGGTCGCGGCGGCGAGCGGGCCCGGCATCAGAACAGCCCCTTGGGCAGTCGCGGCGCCCGCGCGAGCACCTCGTCGGACACGGTGAACGAAAGCTGGCCCAGCTCAGCGGCACTCAACTCGGCGGTGCGCTGGGCGACGTCGAGGAACCGATCCTGCTCGGCCGGCGCGACGACGCCCTCGGCCAGGGTGCGGAACTTCGCGATGTACTGCTCGCGGGCGAACGGACGGGCACCGAGCGGGTGTGCGTCGGCGATCGCCAGCTCGTCGACGATCACCTCGCCGGACTCGAGGGTGACCTCGGCGCGCGCGCCGAACGCCTTCTCCGCGGGGTCGGTGGAGTGGTAGCGCCGGGTCCACTCGGGGTCCTCGGCGGTGGAGATCTTGCGCCACAGCTCGACCGTGTCGGGCCGCTGCGCGCGCTCGGGCGCGTAAGACCGCTCATGGTGCCAGGTTCCGTCCTGCAACGCGACCGCGAAGATATACATCACCGAGTGGTCGAGGGTCTCGCGCGAGGCCGTCGGGTCGAACTTCTGCGGGTCGCCGGAACCGGTGCCGATGACCACGTGGGTGTGATGGCTGGTGTGCAGCACGATCGAGGCGATCCGGTCGAGATCGCCGATGCGCGCGCGCATCCGGCGGGCCAGGTCGATCGGGGCCTGGCTCTGGTACTCCGCGGAATGCTCCTTGGTGTAGGAGTCGAGGATGGCCCGCTTGGCCTCGCCGGGGCCGGGCAGCGGCACCGAGTACTCGGCCTTCGGACCGCCGAGCAGCCAGGCGATCACGCCGTCCTCGCCCTCCCAGATCGGCGACGGCGCGCCCTCGCCCCGCAGCGCGCGGTCGACGGCCTCGACGGCCAGCTTGCCCGCGAACGCCGGCGCGTAGGCCTTCCAGCTGGAGATCTCGCCCTTGCGGGACTGCCTGGTCGCGGTCGTGGTGTGCAGTGCCTGGCCGACGGCCTGGTAGATGGTCTCGGCGTCGAGGCCGAGCAGCGTGCCGATGCCTGCCGCGGCGGACGGGCCGAGGTGGGCGACGTGGTCGATCTTGTGTTCGTGCAGGCAGATCGCCCGCACCAGATCGATCTGGATCTCGTATCCGGTGGCCAGGCCGCGGATCAGGTCGCGGCCGGTGCGCCCGGTGTGCTGGGCGACCGCGAGGATCGGCGGGATGTTGTCACCGGGATGCGAGTATTCCGCGGCGAGGAAGGTGTCGTGGAAGTCGAGTTCGCGCACCGCGACGCCGTTGGCCCAGGCCGCCCACTCGGGGGAGTAGCCGCCGCCGACGCCGAACACGGCCGCGCCCGGTCGATAGGGGTGTGCCAGCGCCTGGGCGCGGGCATTGGCGACCGGGCGGCGGGTCAGCGCGGCCGCCGCGACCGCGGCGTTGTCGATGATCCGGTTGATGATCATCTCCGCCGTGTCCGGCGCCACCTCGACCGGATCGGTGGCGACCTCGGCGATGCGCCACGCGAGGTGTTCCGCGCGCGGGAACCGCTCGGCGGAGCGGTGGGTGCGAACGAGATGATTCTTCACCGTGGAAATCCTCCAGACTTCGATGTAAGCGTCCTTTTCGCACGCTACACACCACGATCGACCTGGAAAACACCTCGCAAATGCCTATTTTTGCGGAAGCGAACGGGTGAACTTGTAAAAGTTGTGTAAGACGATGGTGCTAGATTTCGGACTATGCAGAAGGTGTACGCGGGCGGGCGATTGCGCGCACTGCGGGAGCAGCGGGGGCTGACCCAGACCGGGATGGCCACGACGCTCGGGCTGTCGGTCAGCTACGTCAATCAGCTGGAGAACGACCAGCGCCCGCTGACCGTGCCGGTGCTGCTGCGGCTGAACTCGACCTTCGATCTGGACATGCAGTTCTTCGCCGCGGACACCGACGCGCGGCTGCTCGCCGATCTGCAGGAGGTGTTCGCCGAGGAATCCGACGGGGTCGCGATCACGACCGCCGAGATCGACGAACTCGTATCCCGGATTCCGGCCGCGGCGCGGGTGCTGGTCGGCATGCATCGCCGATTGCTCGGCGCGACCGAACAACTCGAACGGGTGTCGGCCGGGATCGACTCCCACGATTCGGGCACCGGTATGCCGTATGAGGATGTCCGCGACTTCTTCTACGACCACCGCAACCACATCCCCGATCTGGACACGGCCGCCGAAGAACTGTTCACCAGAAGGGGATTCACGCTCGGCGGGCTGGATCTCCAGCTGAGCAGGCTGTTGCGGGAGGAGCACGATATCGCGGTCGTGATCCGTACCGATGATCCCGATCGGCCCGGCCCGAAACGCACGTTCGATCCGGGGACGAGGACGCTGACGCTCGCCCGCCGGTTGTCGGCCGGGCAGCGGGCATTCCAACTGGCGACGCAGTTGGCGTTCCGCACCCAGGCCGACACCATCGACGCGGTCATCGCGCGGGGTGACTCGCTGGCCGCGCAGTCGCGTGGGCTGTTGCGGGTCGGGCTGGCCAACTACTTCGCCGGGGCATTGATCTTGCCCTACACAGCGTTTCACGACGCGGCGGAGGCGCTGCGCTACGACATCGACCTGCTGTCGGCGAAATTCGAGGTCGGGTTCGAGACGGTCAGCCACCGGTTGTCCACGTTGCAACGGGCCGGCCGGCGGGGTGTGCCGTTCCTGTTCGTTCGCACCGACCGGGCCGGGAACATCTCGAAACGGCAGTCCGCCACCGCGTTCCATTTCTCCCGGGTCGGCGGCAGCTGCCCGCTCTGGGTGGTGCACGAGGCGTTCGGGAGTCCGGGGCGTATCCGGACCCAGATCGCGCAGATGCCCGATGGCCGCCGGTATCTGTGGCTGGCCCGCACCACCGACGAGAGCACGCCGGGGTATCTCTCGCCCAAGCGAGACTTCGCCATCGGGCTCGGGTGCGACCTCAGTTACGCGCACAAACTCGTCTACTCGCACGGACTTCCGCTCGATGACCCGAGTACCGCCATCCCGATCGGCCCCGGCTGCAAAGTGTGTGAGCGCGCCGACTGTGCCCAGCGCGCGTTTCCACAGCTGGGCCGGCCCATTCGGGTCGACGAGAACAACGCCCTCAACATTCCGTACACCCCGGGTGACCAACGCGGCTGACCGGCGACGGTAAGTAATGCGGCGTCGGGGAGGCCGTCACCGGTATGAAAGTAAATTTCACCAAGACGTTAGTTTGCGGCATTATGATTTACGATTTCGCCGAATTTCCTGAATAAAAGGTGATGCGAAATGGGGCCGTCCGCCGATACAGGGTTCGACCGCAATGGCGTGCCCCCGGATGCTCCTTTTGCCGAGCAGCTCAGCACCGCTGTGGCGGCTACGGCAACTCTAGGAGATTTGTGTGACGTACCGGCTCGGGGACATCGATTGTGTCAGCGCGCGGGGGCATTCCGCGCTGGGCGGGACCCTGGCGATACAGGCGGTCTGGTATTACGACCGTCCGGTGGACAAAGCGGCACTCGCGGATTTTCACACGGCATTACGGCACGGCAGGTTGGGCCGGGTGGTCAAGGCCGCGATGATCCCGGCCGCCGGTGACCGGTGGAGTGCGCGAGCCGAATTCGCTCCGCTCGAGGTCTCAGATACGCCGATTCCGCGCGGAGAGCTCGAGACGTGGGTCGCCACGCAGGGGCGCGCGGAGTTGCGCACCTTCGGCGGGCCCGCGTGGCGGTTGTCGATGACCGCCTGTGACAACGGGGACAGCGCGATATCGCTGCTGGCCTCGCACACGATCGCCGATGGCCGGGCGTTCTGTGCCGCGGTCGCGGAGGCGGTCGCGGACAAGCGATTCGAGCTGCGCTATCCGACCGACGAATTCGGGCGGCTGCGGCTGCTGTTCGGTGATTGTCGCGATGCCGCGCGGCGTGGCGGTGCGCTGGTGCGCGCGGCCGGGCTGGCGGTGCAATTGGCGCTGGGGCGGCGCGGCGACACCGCGGCGGCGCGCGGCGGTGACCAGGACTTTCGCCTGCCGACCGTCGATGCGACGATTCCGGCGCAGCACTGGCATGCCGCCGCCAGGGACCGCGGTGGCAGCGCCACCACGTTGGCGGTGGCGGTGACCGCGGCGGTCGCCACCGAGATCGGTCGCACCGACGACCAGGGGCTGGTCCGGATGATGATGCCGGTCAGTACCCGCGCCGAGGCGGACGAGCGGGCCAATGCCTTGGCGTCCATAGATTTCGAGGTGGATCTGCGCGACGGGCCGTTGACCGACCTTGCCCCGCTGCGCGCGGTGATCAAGGAGAAGCTGAGCGCGGCCGTCACCGGGCAACGACCGGTCGCGCCGTTGATTCCGATCGCGGTCGCGTTGCCGCGCAGGCTGTTCGGGGTGCTGGTGCGCAAGGTCGCCGCCGACGCCACCGTCTCGGTGTGCTCCAACCTCGGCGAACTCGACCCCGAGATGCTGCGCGTCGACGGCGGTCCGGCAGCGAAGATCAGGCTCGGCCTGGTCAATCAGAGTCTGGACTCGCCTGCCGTACTTGCCGAGCGCGGGGGCAACCTCTATGTTTCGTTGTTCGAAACCGGCGGCCGGATCACCGTACGATTCAACGGGTTTCATTCACCGAAGCTGGTCGACGCGGAGCAACTGGCCGCGGTGACCCGGCGCGTGCTCGCCGGGTACGGGCTGTCGGCGATTCTCGAATAGTTCCGTTCAGGTTCGTGCCGCTGTTTTGTCGTGAACCGGCAGCGGCGCGAAAGTCTTTGTCGGAGTGGAGCGGCCGCGCAGCATCAGCGTGTCGTGCGGCTGCCACCACCGGGCTTCGTCGGGAGCGTCGGCAATGGTGTCGTAGGCGACCAGTATTCGTTCCGGCACCGCCTTCGCCTTTTCGGTGAGCCGGGCGGCCACGTTCACCGGATCGCCGATGACCGTGTATTCATATCGATGCTCGGCGCCGATATTGCCGGCCACGACGACCCCGGTCGACACGCCGATCGCGGCGTCGAGTTCGGGATATCGTTCGGCGAGGGTAGCCAGCGCGGAACGCAGCGAGCGGGCGGCCCGCAGGACCGCGGCGGCGTGCCCGGCGGTGTCGTCGGGCGGGCCGAAGACACACAGCGCGGCGTCGCCCTCGAACTTGTTCACCCAACCGCCCTCGGCGCCGACACAGTCCACCACCGCGGCGAACATGTCGTTGAGCATGGTCACCATCGATTCCGGGGGCAGGCGCTGAGCCAGCGAGGTCGAACCAATCAGGTCGACGAACAGCACGCTGGCCGGGCGGCGCTCGCCACCCACGCGCACACCGCCGGTCATGGCGAAGCGGGCGACCTCGGTGCCGACGTGCCTGCCGAACAGGTCGTGCAGGCGTTCCCGTTCGCGCATTCCCTCGACCATGTGGTTGAACCCGGCCTGCAACTGCCCGACCTCGCCGCCGTAGTCGACGGGGATCTGCGCGGACAGGTCGCCGTTCTGCACCCGGCGTTGCGCGGCCTGCAAACCGACCACCGGCTCGACCAGCGACCAGGCCATCGCGGCGGTGAACGCGAGACCCGCCACGACGCTCAGCGCGGCCAGCACGGACAGCGACACCGGCAGCCAGGCGCGCTCCGCGGGCGTCAGCCCGAGCGCCGCGGTGCCGAGCAGCACGACCGGGACCGCCCCGCTGAGCAGCCAGGACAGGATCAGCCGCCCGCGCAGCCCGAGCACGGCGCCGGCCGGCGGCGCCTCGCCGGCCAGGACGATCCGCAGGACCGGGCGGGCGACCCGCTCCAGGAGCAGATACGACAGGGCGCCGCTGGTCAGCCCGCCGAGCGCGATGATGATGCCGACCCGCACCGTGTACAGCACCGGATACTCGAGCACGGCGTGCACGACCGCGATCAAGATCGCCCCGAGGAGCCAGCCGCCGAGCTCGTCGATCGCCTCGGCCGAGGCGAAACCCAGCGTCAGCGACCGTTCCTGAGCGCTCGGCGCCCGCCGCTGCCGCACCCAGCCGAACGCCCGATCGGCGCGCCGCTCACCCCGATGGACCCCGATCAGCACCGCGACGGCGAAGTACACCAGCCCGACGGTGCCGACGACGATGGCGTCGTGCCGGAAATGCGAATGCCCGCCGGTCCACGGAATGCTCAGCACGGCCAGCTGCACCGCGACCAGGACGAACCCGACCCCGTTCGCGGCGATCGCCGCGCGCCGCCCGCGGTGGCGCTCGAACGCCACCGCGACCGCGTCCCACAGGGTGTCGTCGAACGGCAGGTCCGACGGGCGCCGGAGGTCTGCTTGATCGTCGATCATGAGGAACCCTCTTCCTAGGCCGTCATGGGTAACGCCCAGCACCGAGGACACCGCGTGCTGATCAAACCGTACGACACGGTTCCGGCCCGGGTTCGGTCACTCTTGGATAAACATCGCCGAGGCTTTGCCGGGGCGGGCGGATCGGGTGGTTCCATGTGCGGCATGAACCAGCGCGGTGATCTGCGTGGGATCGTCGGTGATCTGCTGCCGGAGCTCACAGAACTGCTAGAACAGCTGATTTCGATACCGTCGATCGCGTTTCCCGGTTATCCGGTCGACCATGTGCACCGTGCGCACGACCGCGTTGCCGACGAGTTGTGCAAATCCGGCGTCGACGACCTGCGGGTGCTGGAACTGCCCGATACGGCGCCGGTGGTGTACGGGCGCATTCCGCCGCCGCCGGGTGCGCCGACCGTACTGTTGTACGGGCACTACGACGTTCAGCCGTCGGGCGACGAAACGCTGTGGAACACACCGCCGTTCACCCCGGTCCGGCGAGACGGCGCGATCCATGGGCGCGGTGCCGCCGATTGCAAGGGCAACGTGGTCGCGCACATCGGTGCGCTGCGGGCGCACGGCGGCAAGCCGCCGGTGGGGATCATCGTCGTGATCGAAGGTCAGGAGGAGTACGGGTCGGTGCTCGACGACTATCCGGTCGAGCGACCCGACCTGTTCCAGGCCGACGCGCTGTTGATCTGCGACGCGGGCAATATCCGCGCGGGAACGCCGACGCTGACGACCGCGCTGCGCGGTGTCGCCGACGTGTTCGTCGAGGTCCGCACCCTGGCCGCGCCCGTGCACTCCGGCCAATTCGGCGGTGCCGCACCGGATGCGCTGCTCGCGCTGATGGCCGCGCTGACCACCCTGCACGACGCAGACGGCAACGTCGCCGTCGAGGGACTGCGCCGGGACACGTGGACCGGCGCGAACTACACCGACGCCGAGTTCGCCGAGATCACCGGCATGACACCGGGAATGCCGTTGCTCGGCACCGGTCCGATCGGGGAGCGAATCTGGTACGGCCCCGCGATCACCGTCATCGGCCTCGATGCGCCGCCGGTGAAAACCGCCGCGTCCGCGGTTGTTCCGTATGCGCGCGCGTATCTGAACGTGCGCGTCCATCCGGAGCAGGATCCGGCCGAAGGGCAGCGGGCGGTCATCGAGCACCTGCGCGGGATCAAGCCGTACGGTATCGAACTCGAGGTCACCGGCGGTGATGTCGGACGCGGATTCGCCGCTGCCACAACCGGTCCGGCCTATGCGGCGATGCGCGCAGCGATGCGGAACGCGTGGGGCGCCGAGGTGGTCGATTCGGCCATGGGCGGGTCCATCCCGCTCACCAATTCGCTGGCCGCCGTCAATCCCGGCGCCGAGGTGCTGCTGCTCGGCGCCGAGGACGCCAAGTGCAACCTGCACGGCTTCAACGAACGGGTGCTGCTGAGCGAAGTCGAGAAGGTCGCCCTCGCCGAGGCCGAGTTCTTCGCCCTGTTCGCGGCTGGGGCGCGCCGGTGAGCGACGTCGAAACGGCAAAGGCTGCAACGGAATCCGAACCACCGACGCAGAAGGCGCGGTACTTCCCGTCCACATACACCATCCTCGCCGGGGTCGCCGTACTGGTGTGGCTCGCCGCGTTCGTCATCCCGCCGGGGGCCTACGACATCGATGGCAAGGGCCACCCGATCGCCGGGTCATACCATC
This sequence comes from Nocardia sp. NPDC056564, assembly GCF_042793755.1. Classification (NCBI taxonomy): domain Bacteria; kingdom Bacillati; phylum Actinomycetota; class Actinomycetes; order Mycobacteriales; family Nocardiaceae; genus Nocardia; species Nocardia sp. NPDC056564. The sequence continues at coordinate 207,726 of NZ_JBHTUR010000003.1, read as the reverse complement.
GCATCGAGGACGCCAAGAACTTCGGTGCGCGGCTGCGCGATCTGTTCCTCTCGCCGATCAACGGTCTCTACGGCATTCAGGACGCGAAATCCGGTCAGGTGGGCCCGGACCTGTCCGGCAATCTCTACGGCGCGGCAGCGGTTTTCCTGTTCGTGCTCGCCGTCGGCGCGTTCATCACCGTCGCCTTCGCGACCGGCGCGCTCGACAGCGGCATCGGGCAGTTGGCCTTTCGGTTGCGCAGCCGGTCCGCGCTGCTGATCGTCGGTGTCATGGTGGTGTTCGCGATCGCGGGCACCGTGGAGGGGTTCGCGGAGGAGACGCTCGGCTTCTACGCGCTGCTGGTGCCGTTGACCTTGGCGCTCGGCTACGACCGGATGACGGCGGTGGGCGCGATCATCTGCGGGGCCGGCGTCGGCATGCTGTGTTCCACGGTCAATCCGTTCGCCACCGGCACCGCGTCCTCGGCCGCCGGCGTTCCGATCGGCGACGGCATCCTGCTGCGGATCGCCATGCTGGTGGTGCTCACCGCGGCCACCGTCGGGTACGTGCTCTGGTACGCGCGCCGGGTCAAGCGGGATCCCGGCAAGTCCTGGTCGGGCTGGCAGCCCGGCGATCGGGACATCCGCGCCGAAGACCATGCGCCGGCCGCGATGACCCGGCGGCAGGCCGCGGTGCTCTGGTTGGTGGCGCTCACCTTCGCGTTCATGATCTTCGCGATCATCCCGTGGGCCGAGGTGATCAACGGACCCGAGGCCGAGCCGTTCACCTGGGAATTGGGTTGGTACTTCCCGGAACTCACCGCGCTGTTCCTGGTCGGGGCGGTGCTGATCGGGCTCGTCGGCGGGCTGGGCGAGAACAGGATGTCCGAGGCGGTCGGCAAGGGGTTCGGCGATTTCGTCGGGGCAGGCATGGTGATCGTGCTGGCGCGCGGGGTCACCGTCATCATGAACAACACCGAAATCACCAGCACCGCACTGCATGCGCTGGAAGGCGTGGTGACCGGCACCTCGTCGGCGCTGTTCGCGGTCGCGGTGTTCCTGGTGAATGTTCCGCTCGGGTTCCTGATTCCGTCGAGTTCCGGGCACGCGACGCTGGTCATGCCGATCATGGCGCCGCTGGCGGACTTCGCGAATGTGCCACGCTCGCTGGTGGTTACCGCCTGGCAGTCGGCGTCCGGGTGGGCGAACCTGGTGACGCCGACGACCGCGGTGGTGACCGGTGGTATCGCCCTGGCGAAGGTGCGCTACGACCGGTATGTGCGATTCGTCGCGCCGCTGATGGGCATCCTGTTCGTGCTCATCTGCGCGTTCCTCGCGCTCGGCGCCTGGGTCTGAACGGCCCGGGCGCGGCCCGGAAGCGAGATGTCAGGCGGGCCAGCCGCTTCCGCGGAACCGGATGTCGGCGTTGCTGCGTACTCCGTGCGGGCCGACGGCGAAGATCTCGTAGTCGATCGTCGACTGGGTGAGGACAGTGCCGGTGCCGCTGCTGATTTCGGTGATGAATTGGGGGTTGGTGCCCAGATCGATCTCGGTGGAGGGGGAACCGCCGACGCAACCGACGAACTGCACGTCGTTGAATCGAGGAAGCAGATGCTGTGGTGCTTCGACGATCCACTCGGCGCTCGATCCGGACGAGACCATGCCCGGTGGCGGATCGAACCCGACACTGGTGTTCTGCGGATTCGTCTTGTTGGAGATGGCGACGAAGCCGCGGCTCGGATTCGGTGTGCACACGGTCAGGGTGATCTCGTCGAAATCGGCGACCACGAAGTTGTCGATGCGGACCGGCGGGTTCGGATACCACTCGAAAAAGGCGTAGTAGCGGACGAATTCGTCGTAGCCGGGGCCGATCCCGAGCCAGCCGACGATGCCCGCCTGCACGACCTGCTGGTCCACGATGTACCCGTTGAGCCCGATCCACACCCCGATCGAATACCGGCCGTTGGGCAGCCCGCCCGGCGGCACGAAGATCCGGGGCACGTGGAAGCTCGCGCTCACGGTGTTCAGGGCGGGCCCGTCGCCGCGCCCGACGACGGCGCCCGCCCAGCCGTCGGCGGAGAGCAGCTTGCCCTGCGCGTCGCGCCGGTCGGGATCGATCAACGCCAACGGACGCGAGCGTCGTTCGCTCAGGATCGGATCGATGCTGAATTCCGGGGTGATCATGCGATACGAGTCGTCGATCGTGGCATCCCACAGGGCGTGCAGCCGCGGTTCGCGCTCCGGGTCCGGCTTGCGGGGGTACCCATAGCGATGCAGCTCATCGGTTGCCGCCCGGCGGGGACTGAATCCCGCGGGTGGCTGCGCGTAGCGGCGAAGCCGGCTCAGCAGATCCAGGTCGGACGTGGTCATCGGGGTGTCCTCTCGCTCGGACGCGAGGTCGTACGGATATGGGCGAATTCTTCGAGCATGCGACGAGCCCAGCGGTCCGCGCAGCACTGGCGTGTCATTCAGTGGCACGTATCCGCGATTCGTTCGACCTAGAGTGGGGCCGTGGTGGTCGCAGGCGTGGGAATCGTCGTACTCGGGGTGTTCGGCGGGCTGCATTGGTATGTGTGGCGGCGCCTGGTGCGGGATACGACGATGCGCGGATCGATCGGGCGGCGGGTGGGTACCGCGATGGTCGTCCTAGGGCCCTTGCTGCTGATCGGTGCGTTCGTGGCCGAGCGGGCCGGGATTCCGTTCCTGGCCGTCCAGCTTCTCGCCTGGCCTGGATATATGTGGGGCGTGCTGTTCCTCTACCTCGTGCTGTGGCTGCTGGTCGGCGAGGCGATTCGGCCGTTCTTCCGGCGCTGGGTCGATCGCGGCTCCGCGGTGGTCGACGACGCGCGCGTTCCCGTGGGTGCGCCCGAACCCGTCGCGGCTGATCAGTCGGACGATCCCGCGCCGGTTTCGCGGCGGCTCTTCGTTTCGCGCGCGGTGGGTGGTGCGGCGGCTGTGGCGGCGGTGAGCACCGTCGGCTACGGCACCTATGGCGTGCTGGCCGGTCCACGGGTGCAGCATCTGACGGTGCCGCTGGCCAATCTGCCACGCGCCGCGCACGGCATGCGGATCGCCGTGGTCAGCGATATTCATCTCGGCCCGATTCTCGGTCGCGGTTTCGCCGAGCGGGTGGTCGCGACGATCAACGGCACCCAGCCGGATCTCATCGCCGTGGTGGGCGATCTGGTCGACGGCAGCGTCGAACACCTGCGGTCGGCGGTCGAACCGCTGTCCCGGCTCACCGCGCGGCACGGCGCCTATTTCGTCACCGGCAACCACGAGTATTTCTCCGGCGCTGAAGAGTGGATCGAGCACGTGCGGGAACTCGGCCTGCACCTGCTGGCGAACAGTCGCGTCGAGCTGCCGTATTTCGATCTCGCGGGCGTCAACGACCTTCAGGGTAAGCGCATCGGTCAGGGACCGGATTTCACCGCCGCGCTCGGCAACCGCGATCTCGCGCGCACCGCGGTGTTGCTGGCGCATCAACCCGTGCAGATCCATGACGCGGTCGAGTTCGGCGTCGATCTGCAGCTGTCCGGGCACACCCACGGCGGGCAGGTCTGGCCCGGCAATCTGATTGCCGGACTTGCCAACCCGACGGTCGCCGGCCTGGAACGATACGGCGACACCCAGCTCTACGTCACCCGCGGCGCCGGCGCATGGGGACCCCCCGTCCGAGTGGGCGCACCCTCCGACATCACCGTGATCGAACTCGCGTCGACACAGGCGTAGCGGTGCGCCGCCCACTCGGGCGCGGTGCTCCGCAGTAACGTCGCGGTTATGGCCGCTCCGCAGTGCGTCGCCGGGCTCGTGGTTTCGCTGGTCGCCGCCTTCTCGACGAGCGCGACGTACGGGGAGCCGAGTGCGGAGCTCTCGGCTGTGTTGCACGCCGTGCCCACCGTCACCACGCAGGTAATCGTCGTGCACGCGCCGGTCGCCGCGACCACCCGGGCGATGCTGGAGACCTTCGAGAAGGTCGACGGTGCCTGGCAGCGGGCGTTCCCGGCGATGGTCGCCAGGATCGGCACGGACGGGTTCAGCGACCACCACCGCGAATCGGTGCCGTCGACGCCGACCGGGGTGTACGGCTTCGGCGCCACCGTCTTCGGCGTCCGGCCCGACCCCGGCACGCGCTACCCGTATCACCGGCTGGTCGAGGGCGATTGGTGGAACGCGAACCCGGCATCCGCCGGCTACAACACCTTCCAGCACGGCGTCGACCCCGGTGGCGCGAGCGAAGCCCTCTGGCAGGTGACACCGCAATACGACTACTTCGCCTTCATCGCCTACAACGTCCCACCGATCCCCGGCGCGGGCAGTGCAATCTTCTTGCACGTCAACGGATCCGACGATACCTCCGGCTGCGTCACCCTCGCCCGGACCGACCTGCTCCGAGTGCTGCGCTGGCTGGACCCCGCCCAGACCCCGCGCATCGTGCTCGGCCCGGACAGCGAGTTGGTACAGCTCGCCAGGCCGTCGGCTTGATCGCGGGCCGGGTGCACCTGGCCGCGGCCGAGATTAGTTGCTCTGTAAGGCGATTCGGATGCCGAACGCGACCAGGATGGCGCCCATGATGGTGTCGAGGGTGCGGCGGACGGTCGACTTGGCGAGTAGGCCGCGCAGGGCGTCGACCACGTTGGCCAGCACCGAGAACCAGATCAGGGAGACGGCGGCGGCGATGGCGCCCAGGGAGACGGTGTCGGTGACGGTCGGCGCGGCGGGCAGGAACTGGGGGAGGAGGGCCAGGAAGAAGACCGCGACCTTCGGGTTGAGCAGGTTGGTCAGCAGACCCTGGCGGAATGCGGCCAGCGCGCTCGGACCACCGGTCGGCAGGTCCGCGGTGGTCTCGTAACCGCCGCGGCGCGCGGCCAGCAGCGCGCGGACGCCGAGCAGCATCAGGTAGCCCGCGCCGACGAGCTTGACGATCGTGAAGGCCAGCGCGGACGCCGCCAGGAGTCCCGCGACACCGAGCGCGCTCACCACCGACCACAGGAATACGCCACCGGCAATCCCTGCCGCACAGGCCATTCCGGCGCGGCGGCCGGACAGCGCCGAACTCCGGGTCACGATGAAGAAGTCCGGTCCCGGCGACATGGCGGCCACCAGGATCACGCCACCGAGGGCGAGCATCTGCGCAGTTGACATCACCTGGATACCCTAGCGATCCACGGGGCCGCCGGATAGCCGGATTTCCGGGTGATCGGCTGGCCGTCGGTCCAATTCGAGGAGTCGTCGAATAACCGTTGACGTCCGCGTCGCCGTTCGGCCGATGTCGGATCCGGCCTCCGGCGATAGGCTGGCGTGATGTCGACTGGGGTGACTTCGGAAGACGCGCGCCGGCCCGGGCCGGAAATTCGGACCGCGTTTTCGGGTGATCACGATCGGGCGCGGCAGATATTGGCCGAGCGGGTGGCCGCGAAGGCGCCGAATATGGTGCTGGCAAGCACCTATGTTCCGCCGGATGGCGCGGTCTCGGCGTATCTACTGCATCGATTGCTCAGCGAAGGCGATTCGACCGGAACCGCATGGCATTCGGTATTCGTGAATTCCGGTGTCGAAGCGCTCGGTACGGTGGTGAAATACCTGCGCAACCGGCACAATCGCGGCGGCGCGGCCGGCGCCTGCCGCATTCTGATGCTCGACCCGACCGGGACCGCGCGGTACGCATTCGGACACGCGGTGCCGGGGCTGTCCGCGATTGTCGGGGACAACATGCTGATTGTCGGCACCGTCGAGGAGTTTCTGCACCGGGTCGGCGCGGAATGGACATCGTATGTCGTGATCGTCGACGGTTTTACCGACGACACGGTCATGCCGGTGTGTGCGGCGCTCGAGGTCGCGCGCGGGCGCGGTGCCGTCGTGGCGTGCGGCCTGCTCGGCGACGAGACCGCGCTCGCTCCGCTGCGCGAATCGGTCGCCGTCGCCGATCTGGTGTTTCTCGGCGAAGTCAGCGCCGACAATCAGATGCCCTGTGGCACTGTCTCGTTCACCAGGGAGATGTTCGCGCTGTGGAACAACACGATGGACAGTATCGCGCACGTATCGACATTCGGTGGCAACGGACTGGCCATGCGCATGTTGTCCGATACCTTGATTCGCTGGCGGCCGCCGGATCGGCACGAGCACGCGGCGGTAACTCGTATGCGGCGCAACAGTTTTACCCGCCGTGCGCGCCTACGTATGCACAGCAATACCTGGCAGACCAGGGCGATCGACCTGGCCGCCATCAACCTGACCTTCGACGAGGCCAGCGGTGTCCGGTATCGGCGCGGTACGCGGGACTACATCGACCTGGCCTCCGGTACCGGGCCCGCGTTCCGCGGGCACAACGCGCAGTCGGCCGACACGATCATGACGGCGGGTACGGCGGGTGACGAAACATCGCGGCTGGAAAGCACACTGGCGCGGTTGACCGGACTGCCGATCATGCTGCCCGCGGTGAGCGGACAGAGCGCCGTCGACAATGCGCTACTCGCGGCGCTGTGCGCCCGGCCCGGCCGTGCGACGGTGCTCACCTGTCGCGGAAACTATTCCGGCAAGGGCCCGATGTCGCTGGCCGTGAGCCGGACCAGCTCGTTCTTCCGCGACCGTGACGAGCATGCCTTCAGTCCGTATCCGGTCGAGGTGATCGAGGCCGATATCAACGACCTGACGGAATTGCGACAGGCGCTGCTGCGCGACGATATCGCGGTGGTCTGGCTGGAAATCGTGCAGGGCTACGACTGCGTCGAAATACCGCAGGCGGTGCTCGATGAGATCGAGCGGCGGCGATCGGCCGCCGGTTTCCTGGTTGGGGTGGACGAGATATTCACCGGCTTCTGGCGCTGCGATATCGACAACTTTCTCGCCTGCACCGGTCGCGGTTTCCGGCCGGATCTGGTCGCGCTGTCCAAGGCGCTCAGCGACGCGCTGGTCCCGATCGGCGCGGTCATGATCTCGGCGGCCGCCTTCGAGCAGGTGTCGCGCACCGCACCGGATTCGGCGCGGTGGCTGCGCACACACTATCGAAACGACATGGCGGCCGGGCTCGCCTGCGCGGCAATCGAAGCGGCGGAGCACGAGCGATCCGGGGCGGCCGATATCGCGGCGGCAATGGACTCGATGCTGCGCCGGGCGGTGCGCTCGCCGCTGTTCTCGGAGTATCGACGAGTCGGCCTGCTCGGCAGGCTGGTGCTTTCGCCGCGGGCGATCGGCACACGACCGCGACCGTCGGTGCAGAATTATGCGGAGGCCGTGCTCGCGCGGCTTATCGGAAAGCGCTGTGGCGCAATTACTTTGCAAATGCGGATCGCGCCGAATACGGCGGGCGACGGTGCGGGTGAGTTGGTGGCGGCGATGGCCGAGGTCGGCGAGTTTCTCGAACGCCTGCCGCGCTGGACGGTGGATCGAACCACGCTGAGCTCATTACTGGGTACGGTTGGTCGGGAAATTGCGGCGACGCTGTTGCGGGTGCGTGAGACCTACGGTGACCGAAAGGGAAGAACGCACTGTTGAGAATGATTCCGGCAGACTTATGTAATCGACAGTGTGCACATGAAGAATCGTTGATCTGCACAATGTATTCGGGATGAAACAACCAAGTAGTGCAGCATGAACGTGCTACCCTGGTGAACATTCGCTGGGACCGATAGGAGCGTGAGATGTTCTGTCACGCAATGGAACTGATCATGTGGAGCGGTGGCCTGCCCCGCGCCTTCGCGGTGCGATTATCGGAACCGTCGCGGCGCCGATCCCCGGGTCGGTGAGCGAGTGCCGGGGAACTAGCGTGTCGGCGCACAGGTCGGTCACCATTCGATTGGTGGTCTGTGCGGACAGCGCCTTGATGCGTTCGGGTCTGTGTGTGCAATTCGACCGGGAGCCGGATATTGATGTCGTAGACGATGTCGCCGGTGGACACAGTCTGCTCGGCGCCATCAAAGCGCACGCGCCCGATGTGGTCCTGCTCGTCGGCGCCGTCGAGGGCAAACATCGTCTCGCCGAGATCGTCGCGGCGTCGAAAGTCATCATGGTCATGACCGAGGAGGATGTCGCGCGCGCGGTGAACCTCGTGCGGACCGGCGTGCGCGCGTTGCTCTCGTCGGGTTGCTCGCCGTTCGAACTGCTCTGTGCGATAAGGGTGGTCGCCGTGGGTAATCGGCTGGTGGTGCCGCCGCAGATCGTCGGTGGTCTCGATCATGTGGTGGCCTCCAGCGTCACCCGGAACCTGGATATTCAGGTGGCGGGCAGCCTGACTCGCCGCGAAGCCGAGGTCCTCGGCCTGCTCGCGCACGGCCGTTCGAACGCGGAGATCGCCCGCCAGCTTTCGGTTTCGGCGACGACCGTGCGCAGTCACGTGCACCACGTATTGCAGAAGCTGGCCGTCGGGACGCGCGGGCAGGCGGTCGCGGTGGCCTACGAGACCGGTTTGATCGCCCTGCTCGACAACAGCACGGACCACGGGCAACCGCGCGCGGCCGGCCCCGGCAACGGGCTGCGCCACGGCCGTCAGTGGCCCATGCCGAGCCCGCCGTCCACCGGAATCACCGCGCCGGTGATGTAGCCCGCGTCCTCGCCGGCCAGAAACGCGACCACCCGGGCGATCTCGGCGGCCTCGGCGATGCGGCCGAGCGGAATCTTCTTGGTGACCTCGGCGCGCCACTGCGAGGTCAGCGTGGCGGTCATGTCGGTGTCCACGAATCCCGGTGCGACCACGTTGACGGTGATCCCGCGGGCCCCGAGCTCCCGCACGAGCGACCGTGCCAGGCCGATCATGCCCGCCTTGGACGCCGCGTAATTGGTCTGCCCGGCCGATCCGAGCAGCGCGGTCACCGAGGACACCAGGATGATCCGGCCCCGGCGCTGGCGAATCATGGTCCGGGCGGCGCGATTGATCACCCGGAACGTGCCGATCAGGTTGGTATCCAGCACGGACGCGAAGTCGGCCTCGGTCATCGCCGCGAGCAGTACGTCTTTGGTGATGCCCGCGTTCGCGACCAGCACGTCGACCGCGCCGAGCCGCTGTTCGATCATGGCGAACGCGCGATCCACCTGCCGCTGATCGGTGACATCGCACGGCACGGCGAACAATCCGTCGGGCGCCGCACCGGAACGCGTCGACACCGCCACGGGCTTGCCCCGGCGGGCGAGTTCGCGGGCGATGGCCAGGCCGATGCCGCGATTGCCGCCGGTGACGAAGGCGGAATGGTTCATCGGCGCACCTCCGGGCGGGCTCAATCGGACCGTTCGCGGATGATCGCGGCGAGGTCGAGGCGGCGAACGGCGCGCAGCCCGGGAAGTAGCGACCCTGCGGTGACCGCCAGGATCACCAGCGCCGCGATACTCAGGGTGCTCGGCCGGACGACCGCGTCGAGCTGGAACTGGTCGTTGGTATAGGTGGACAGGAAGGCGCGGCCGCCGAGCACTCCGAACGCCAGGCCCGGCGCGATGCCGAGCAGCGCCATCAGCACGTTCTCGCCGGTGATCAGGCGTGCGAGCATGCCGGGCGGCATACCGCCCGCCCGCAGTACAGCGAACTCGCGACGCCGCTCGGCGATGTTGATCGACATCGTGGTGAACACGATGGCGAAGGCCAGCACACCGCCCAGCGCCAGCATCCCGCCGACGAACACGAAGAAGAATCCGGCGTAGCGGTCGATCAGCCGATTCAACTCGGCCAGATCCTCGTATGCCGCGATACCGGAACGGCCGGACAGCTCGCGCCGGAGCTGATCGGGATCGGTGCCCGGCGCGACGCGCAGCAGGGCCGAGCCGACCGGTATCGGCGTGCCTGCCAGCGCGTCGAGCTGTTCGATCGACACATAGGCGAAGGTGCCGATCGGTTCGTCGAGTACGCCCGCGACGGGTACCTGAACCGGCGGCACGCCAGGCACTTTCACCTCGAGCGAGGCGCCGGTGTCGACGTGCAGCAGGCGCCGGACGCCCTTACCGACCAGCAGGCCGTCGCGGGCAACGGTGGTGCCGGCGACGGGGCGAAGGCCGTGCATCGTGGTGTCGCGGGGGAGCGCGATGAGTGCGGTCGTAACGGTGGCGCTGCCTGCGGTCAGTACGACCGGCAGTTGGACCATCGGTTCGGCGGCCACGACTCCGTCGGCGTGGGTCAGCTCGGCCAAGCGGCGCTGATCGACCGGAGCGGTGAAATCGACTCGCGCGTCGGCGGTTTGAACCTGATGGAACGACACGTCCAAGGCCTGGGCCATGGTGTCGAGCATTATCCACGACGTGAGGACGATCAGTAGCGCCAGCGCGGTACCCAGGGCGGTGCTCCAGGTGCGCCGCGGGTTGCGCCCGATGGTCCGCAGCACGAGCAGCCACCGCGCGGGGAGCCGGCGCAGGGGCGGGAACACGTGCTCGGGCAGGCTGATTCGCCCGGGGCGCGGGGGTGTGGGACCGCGCATCGCGGCCGCGGGCGGGGTACGGCAGGCGAGCAGCGCCGGTGTGAGGGTGCCGAGCGCGCCTGCCGCGACACCGAAGAGCAGCCCGCCGAGGATGGTCATCGGCAAGATCTCGACGACCGCCGCCGACGCCGGTAGATCGATCGCACGGAGGTAGACACGACTCAGTGTGCCGGATCCGACCAGCCCGAACGGGATTCCGGCGATCGCTCCGGCGAGCCCCGTCCCGATCCCGTAGTGCAGGTAGTGCCCCAGGATCGTCGCGCGGTCCATGCCGCCGGCCAGCAGCACGCCGATTACCGGGCGTTCGGCCTGTACCCGGCGATGCGACAGGATGTAGGCCACCAGTCCGGCGGCGCTCAGGAACAACAACGGAAACAGGTAGGCGAGATGCCCGAAGGCGTCGATGTCCATGCGCAACAACCAGTTCGACGGCTGATCGGCCCGGTCGAGCACCTCCTGCGCGCCATGGCTGTTCGCTGCGCGCCGAAGCTGTTCGAGCGCAATGGGATTCGGTGTGCCGGCGAATCGGGCCAGGGTCTGGTCGGTCGCGCCCGGGGTGAGCGCGGTGGCCAACGGCTCGGCCGCGAAGATCACGCCGAAGTTGTCCGGCAGCGCGAACATGTCGAGGCGGCTGCGCGCCGGCCAGAGGTACTCGGCCGAGGACACCACACCCGCGATCGAGACGTCCCGCCAGCCGTCGGGTCCCAGCACGGAAAGCGTTGCACCGGTGGTCAAGCCGAAGTGCTCGGCCATGTGATGTTCGATCAGTATCTCGTTCGCGGCCGGATAGCGACCGGACAGGAGGGTCGGGGAGTTGATCTCGGGCGGGCGGTCCGGGGGAATACCGACGATCCGCCCGCGCAGTTTGTCCGCGCCGACGCGCAGCGGCACGTCGGCCTGCCTGCGCACGATGACATCCGCGACGCCGGGTATCGTGCGCGCCGCGGCGGCGATGGCGGTCGAATCACCGCCGGTCACCCAGACATCGGCGAACCGTTGGGTCGCGAACGTTCCGGCGTAGGAGGCGGTCAGGTTCCGGTACGCGCCGTAAGACGCGGTGAACAGCGCGACCCCCAGCACGATGATCATCGTCTGTGCGGCGAACTGCGGCCATTGAACGCGGATGTCGCGCAGCAATTTCCGGCGCAGCGACGGATGCCCGGTCACCAGGAGATCTCGCTTGCCCGCAACGGTGTGTCCTGGTCTCTGTCTTCCACGATGCGACCCGAGCGCATCCGCAGCACCCGGTCGGCGATGGCCGCGATCGCCTGGTTGTGGGTAACCAGTACTACGGCGCGACCATCGCGGTGGCACAGTCTTTGCAACAGGGTGAGCACGCCGCGCCCGGTGTCCAGATCGAGTGCGCCCGTTGGTTCGTCGCACAGCAGCAGGCGCGGCCGGTTCACCAGTGCGCGCGCGATCGCGACCCGCTGCTGCTGCCCGCCGGACAACTGGGCCGGGAAGCGGTGCGCCTGCTCGGTCAGTCCGACGTCGGCGAGTACCTCGCGGACCCGGGATCGGACCGCACCGCCGGCCAATTCGGCCAGTACCGCGATGTTTTCGGCCGCGGTCAGGGTCGGGACGAGATTGAAGAACTGGTAGACGAAGCCCAGCGACTCCCTGCGCAGCGTGGCCATCGCCTTCGCGTCGAGGCCGCCGAGCGCCCGCCCGTCGACGCGGATATCGCCGGTGTCCGGCGTTTCTAGGCCGCCGAGTACGTTCAGCAGCGTGGTCTTGCCCGACCCGGAGGGACCGAGCACCACGAGCAATTCGCCGGACACGATGGTCAGGTCCAGCTCCGCCAGCGCCTGCACGGCGGTTTCCGCGCGCCCGAAGGTCTTCGAAACACCCCGCAGCACAGCGAGTATCGACTCGGCGGGAACGATGGTCGTGCGCTGATCGTCCCCGGCTCGGCTCGCCCGGTACACCATCGGCTACTCGGGTCCGCGGGTGGCGCGCACCCGGACCTGACCGAGGCGCCCCGCCGCGCCTTGTTCGGCGAGCGTCTCGAAGAATGCCAGGCCGTCATCGAAGAGCTTGTCGCCGAGCACCTCCCGGCCCTGCTCCGCGAAGCGCCGATACGATTCGGCCCAGCGCCGGTTGATCGCGACGAACATCGCTGTGGTGTCCCGGATATCGAGGTCGATGAATCCGGCGTGTGCCAGTAGTCGCCGATATCCCGCCGGCGTCTGCGGGAACAGGCGGCCGTAGACGGACAAGGCGCGCAACGTGTCCGGGTCACGCGGGAACGGGCCGGTGAGCACCTCGTCGGTGAACACCAGGCGGCCACCGGGTTTCAGCACCCTGGCGCACTCGGCCACCACCCGATGCCGGTCGGGCACGATGACGAGGCTGTCCACACTCACCACCGCGTCGAAGGTCGCGGCGGGGTAGGGCAGTTCGCGAGCGTCGCCGTGATGGAAGCGGATCGGTGGGCGCACGGCGGTCCCGGTGCGCCGGGCGATCTCGATCGCAGGCTCGGAGTAGTCGATTCCGGTCATCGCACAGCCGGTGGCCTCGGTCAGGTAGCGGGCGATTCCGCCGGTGCCGCAACACAGATCGAGGCCGGTCGTTCGGGGCGCCAACCCGGTGGCTCGGGTCAGCTCGCGCAGCTGGTCCCTGGTGGTCCAGCTCAGCTGGCCGAGATAGCCGCCCCAGTCCTGCCACAAATAGGCCATCATCGCCTGCCCGGAAGGGGTGAGCGTGATCTGCCGGTGGGTCAGGTCGTAGATCCCCCGGGTTTCCTCGATCACGGTGCGCACGAGTGCCTCCTAGTCGTTGGCTATCCGGACGTCAGCGAGGCGCCGCCGTCGACGACGATGGTCTGGCCGCGGATCCAGCTCGCGTCGTCGGTGCACAGGAAGGCGACGACCTTGGCGAGATCCGCGGGTCGCCCGACCCGCCGCATCGGGCCGACCTCCGCGACCTGCCGCATCCATTCCTGCGCACCGGCCAGCGCGCGAACCGAGTCGGTCTCGATGAGCCCGCCGCAGACGATGTTGACGTTGACCCCCGGCGCGAGTTCTACGGCCAGATAGCGGCCCATCGATTCGATCGCCGCCTTGCAGATGCCGAGCCCGCCGTAGCTGGGCAGGTAACGGCGGCCGCCCATGCTCGACAGCAGCACGATGGCGCCGCGCCCGCCGGGCATCAGGTCGTAGGCCGCGCGGCAGCCGAACAACGCCGCGGTGACATTCGTGTCGAGGATGTAGCGCCAGTGCGGGGTCTCGAGCGCGAACAACGGTTTCATGATGGCCGACGCGGCGTTGTTGACGTAGAAGTCCAGCTCGCCCCACTGTTCCCCGATGTCCGCGAAAAGCCGTTTCAGCTGATCCCTTTCGCCGACGTCGACGCGCAGCGCGAGGGCACGCCTGCCTTTGCGTTCGATCTCGGTGACCACCTCGCGAGCGGCGGAGCGTTTGCGCCAGTAGGTCAGGATCACGTCCGAGCCGCGGTCGGCGAACTCCAGCGCTATCGCCCGGCCGATGCCGCGGGAGCCGCCGGTGATCAGTACGGAGCGCCCCGCCAGATCGGCTGACATGGCCCTCACCTCTCTTCTTGCCAAGCGCCGAGCACCAACGCGGCGACTTCGGGACCATCCACGTTTCGGCTGAGCGTGACCGCGTACCGCGCGTCGAGCACGCACGGCCGGTCCACGACGTCGATCGCACCGGCCGTCGCCGCGTCGGGCCGCTCGAGATTGAGCGTCGGCGCGATGAGGCCGTCGCGCACGCTCAGGCAGGCGAACGCCGCCTCGGCGACGTCGGTGGCCGGCCCCATGTGACCGGTGGCCGCCTTGGTCCCGGTGAGCCGGATACGGCGTTCGCGCGCCAGGGTTTTCGCGATGCCCCGCAGTTCGGCGCGATCGCCGTCGACGGTGGCGTCACCGTGCCCGTACACGTAGCCGATCTGCCCTGGATCGATGTCGGCGTCGGCGACGGCGCGCGCGATCGCGTCGCGGACGCCGCTGCCGTCGGGGTCGGGGGCGAGCGGCCGGCCCCGATCGGTGGCGGCGCCGAATCCGGCGATCTCGGCCAGGATGTTCGCACCATAGGCGCGGGCCAACTCCACCTCGGCGAGGATGAGCGCGGCCGCTCCTTCGGCGCAGACGTATCCGTCCCGACCCCGGTCGTACGGCCGGATCGAGCGCGTACCGTGCGCGCAGGCCGAGGTCAAGCCGAACTCGCGCAGTGCGAGACGGGCGAATTCGTCCGCGCCGGCGTCGGTTCCGCCGCAGACAGCCACGTCTACGCGCCCGTCGCGCACGGCGCGGAAGGCCCGCCCGATCGCGCACAGGCCCATCGCCGACCCGTCGACCAAAGTGCTGTTCGCGCCGCAGATCTCGTGCCGGATGGTGATCTGGCACAGCGCCGCGTTGGGCAGGCCGGACAGCAGGAAGTCCGGCTTGGCCCGGCGCAGTGCCGCGTGGCCGAGCCGTCGGTAGTCGAGGGCGCCGTCCGGCCCGCGCGCGCTGGCCAGCACCGGCGCAAACCGTTCGAGGTAGTTGTGTTCGTCCTCGTTCTCGTTGGAGCCGATGTAGATTCCGCGTCGCGCGGTCGCGGCGGCCAGGAAGACCGGGCCCGCGTCGGCCACGGCCAGGTCGGCGGCGAACACGCCGAGACGCGAGGCTCTGGTCAGCCGTTTGAGCTGCTTGCGGTCCGCCGCGGCGACCGGATGTTCGGTGTCATCGACCGCGCCGAAATAGCCTGGATCGCAATGGCCTGCGGTGGTCGATCGCCGTAACCCGGTGTCGGCCGCCAGAATTCGATTCCATTGTGCGCGATAGTCGGTGCCGAGGCAGGACAGGACGCCCGCGCCGACGACGGCGACTCGGCGCCTCATCGCCCGTTCACCTTCGTTCCGTTGAGCCGCAGCACCTGATAGTTCCGCCGAGCGCTCTCCGGATCCTCGAATTCCGCCAATGGGTAACTGCGACAACGGAACGTCGCGACGGCGATCTTGCGCCCGTGCGCCTGCGCGGTGCCGCGGAAATCGAGCTCGGCCGACCGGTCCGCTGCGCCGCCGTCGTTGTCGAGCCGGTCCACCTCGACGGTGAGCCGATCGCCCGGAACCGCGAAGTCGATGAACTTGCTGTGCTGCACCGCGCTCAGCGCGACGGTTGTCCGGTAGTCGCTGGCGGTGATCACCAACCAGCGCGCCAGCTGGGTCATCGCCTCCAGCACCAGCACACCGGGCAGGATCGGCTGCTGGGGAAAGTGATCGGCGAAGTAGTCCTCGCTCATCGCGGCGTTCTTCACCCCGACCGCCCGCCGTCCGCCGTCCAGTTCGGTGATCGCGTCAACCATGAGAAAGCGCACGGGAACTCCTATCCGACTCCGCCGACCAGGATGGCCTGCCCATTGAGGTACGCACTCTCGCGTGCGCCGAGAAAGACCGCGATATCGGCGACGTCGTCCGGCGCGATCGGTCGCGGCATCGCCGCGCGCCGGGCGAGATAGCCGGCGACTGCGCGGATGTCGACGTCGAAGCCGCCGAAATACGCTCGGCTGACGCCACTGTCGGCCAACGTCGGGCAGATCGCGTTGACGCAGATGCCGCGCCGCCCGACCTCCTGGGCGACGCTGCGGGTGAAGCCGAGCACCGCCGCCTTCGCGGACGCGTACGCGACTTCGTCCGCGCCGCCGGTCAATCCGAGTGCCGAGGCGACATTGACGATCCGGCCGCTGCGTCGCGGCAGCATCCGCCGCACCGCCTGTCTACTGCAATAGAAGACCGTGTCGAGGTTGATCCGGAGCATGCGGTGCCAGTCGGCGTCGTTGTGGAAGACCAGCGGTGAGCGCAGCGCCGCGCCGGCGTTGTTGATCAGGACATCGACGCGGCCGTAGGTTTCGTCGGTGTGCTCGAACAGGCGGGTCACGTCGGCGGGGCCGGTGAGATCGGCGACGAACGCGGTGATCGGCACGTCGGCCACGGCTTCGATCGCCTTCGTCGTGGCGTGCAGGCGGGTCTCGTCGATGTCGGTGAGCACCAGCGCCGCACCCTCCTCGGCGTACCGGGTGGCGATGGCCGTGCCGAACAGACCGGCGGCGCCGGTCACGATGGCGACGGTGTCGGCCAGGCGGTTCATGTGCTCACCGCCCCCTGCGCGGTGAGCAACACGTAGGCGACGGCGTAGTCGCCGTCGTGACTCAATGACACCGCGGCACCGGTGATTCCGAGTCGGCGTGCCAGTGCGGGCAGGCGGTTGTGCAGCAGCAACCGTGGTGCGCCGGCAGGCCGGCAGACCTCGATGTCGCGCAGTCGCCGCGTCGTGGGCGGCAAGCCCAGGCCGACTTGCAGCGCCTTCAGCGTTGCCTCCTTGGCACTGAACCGGGCGGCGAAATGCGGTGCGGGATCGCGGAAGCCGGTGCAGTACACGATCTCTGCCGGTCGGAACACCTGTCGGGCGAACCCGTTTCCCGCCGCGAGTAGCACGCGCACCCGGCCGACCGCTGCGATATCGACACCGACCGCCATCGGTGTCGCGCCCGAGATGGCCGGTAGCAGAAGCGAGGTAGCGGTCACGGCAGTCGCTCCGCGCCGACCGAGCCGTAGTGTCGTTCCACGGCTCGCCGATAGGCCAGGTTGAGGCCGATGATGGCCCGCTTCTTCGCCGCGGACTGCGGGCCGGGCAGCGGGCGGTCGGCGATGTGACGGCGTAGGCGCTGCCGGGTCACCGCGCGGGAATAGGTGCTGGTGTAGAGGAATTCGAGGCCGTCTTCGAGCTGTCCGACGGTCATCGACACCGGCGCCACCGAGGCGCGCAGGTGCGACGGCCCGCCCGGGCCGGGGTCGATCATCCGGCCCGCGCTCCGATGTTGTTCATACAGCGGCACTCCAGGGCCACTGCCGAGCGGGTTGAAGTGGCAGATCTCGATCTCGTTGTCCACGACGAACTCCAGGGTCCGCTCGAACACGTCCGGGGTATCGCCGGCGAAACCGAAGACGAACGAGCCGATTACCCCGATACCCGCGTCGTGCAATCGGGCGATGTGCCCGCGATAGTCGCTCGGGCGGCTCCAGGCCTTGTCCGAGGAGACCAGGTTCTGCGGTCGCACCGATTCCAGGCCGATGAACACGAGCATGCACCCGGCCAGCCCGGCGGCCTGCGCCAGCGACTCGCGCTGGGCGATAGTGATCGTGGCCTGACTGCCCCACAGCACCCGCAGCGGTTCCAGTTCGGCGAACAGGGTGCGCGCGTAGCGTGGGTTGCCGACGAGGTTGATATCCGAGAATTGAACGAAATCGCTGGTGCGCGACTCGATCTGGGCGAGTACATGATCGATCGGCCGGGTGCGGAACGACTCGTGGTGGTAGCGGGTCTCGATGCAGAAGTTGCACGAGAACGGGCAACCCCTGGTGGCCTCCACCGGAAAGACGTAATCGTGCGGCGGCAGGTGTTCGGGACCGTACTGCGGCAGCGTTGCCAGGTCGACGGGACCGCCGAGGTAGCGCGGGCGCAACTGGCCCGCGGCTGCGTCGTCGAGCACCTGCGGCCACACCTGCTCGACCTCGCCGCGGACGACGGCGGCCGCCCCCATCCGCTCGGCCCCGGGGTCGTAGCTGGGGAAGTACCCGTCGACGACGACCGGCGTGCCCATGTCGCCGAAACCGCGGACGAGTTCACCGGTCCGGCGCTCGCCGAAGAACTTCGACGTGACGGCGACCAGGTCGACGTCGGCGAACCGGCCGAAATCGGTGATGGGCGTGGCGTTCTCGTCGATCACCGTGGCCCGGTGCGCGACCGAGGTCATGGCCGCGCGGTAGGCGAGGTTGACCGGAACCGGATTGAGCATGCGATTGCCGTAGATCACGCTCTTGTCCCGGACGTCGGGATTCACCAATAACACGTGCATGTGCGCCATCGCCTCCTCAGACCGGTGTCAACGCGTCGTCGGCGGCGCGGCGCACCACAAGGGTGCCGTTTTGGCCGCCGAGGCCGAACGAGTTGGTCAGCGCCACGTCCACCGGCAGGTGCCGGGCTGTGCCCGGCACGTAGTCGAGATCGCATTCGGCGTCGCGATGGCGATAGTTGACGGTCGGCGGCACGAGGGCGGTACGCACGCTCAGTACGGTGCTGATGAATTCCACGGCGCCGCAGGCGGCGATGAGATGGCCGGTCATCGACTTGTTCGCGGTGACCGCGAGCCGGGTCGCGGCGCGGCCGAAGACGTGCTTGATCGCGGTGGTCTCCACCCGATCGTTGAGGATGGTCGCGGTGCCGTGCGCGTTGACCAGGCCGACCTGGTCCGGGCTCACCGCCGCGTCGGCCATCGCCGCCCGCATGGCCAGCGCGGCCCCGTCGCCGTTCGGGTGCGGTTCGGTGAACCGGTGCGCGTCGAGCGAGCAGCCGAACCCGGCGACCTCCGCGTACCACGGCGCCGACCGGCGGCGGGCATGCGCCTCGGTCTCCAGCACGACCATGCCGGCGCCCTCGCCGACCACGAAACCGGTCCTGGTCGCGTCGAACGGGCGGCCGGTGCGACCGGCCAGATTGTCGGTCGAGGGCGCACCGAGCGCGACGAGCCCGGCCAGGCCGAGCGGGTTGATCATGGAATCCGTTGCGCCGCAGAGCACGATGTCGACGCCGCCACGCCGGAGCAGGCGGAACGCGGTGCCGATGGCGTGTGCGCCGGCCGCGCAGGCCGAGGTGATCACGGTGGTCGGTCCGGTGATGCCCAGATGCCCGGCGAGTAAGCCGATCACCAGGTCCTGCGGATCGCGGATCAGCGAAACCGGGTTGATCGTCGCCGGACCGGCCAGCGGCGCGGGGAGCCGGAACCGGCCGTGGTCGTCGAGGTGGCCGGCGATGTCGTCCATGCCGACGATGCCGAGCCCGGTGCCGAGCACCAGCCCGACCCGCTCGGTGGTGCTCGCCGCGATCGGACCGCCGGTCCGGGTCAGACCGCTGTCGGCGAGAGCCATGGCGCAGGCCGCGAGCGCGAACCGGGCCTGCCGGTCGGCGCGCAGCTCGGCGGGGAACGGGCCGTCCCAGTAGTCGTGCACGTCGAATTCCGCGACCTCGGCGGCGATCCGGGTCGGGAGGGCGGACGCGTCGAACAGCGTGATCGGCCCCTCGCCCGAGGTACCTGCCACGAGGTTGGCCCAGAACCGGCGGTGCCCGAGCCCGATCGGGGTGACCGCGCCGAGCCCGGTCACGACCACCCGGTTCACGGGGACACCGGCCCATTCGGCTCGGCCCGGATCCGGTCGAGTGACCAGCCGGAGTAGTAGCGGAACCGGTTTTCCTCGGCGGCGATCTCGGCCGGGTCGGTGATGTCCTGGAGCACGTAGTTCAGCCGTGCGATGCGCGCGATGGGCGTGGTCTCGTCGTAGGCCGCGCAGCTGAGCTGCGCCCAGCGTTTGCTCAGCCCGAGCATGCGCGCCTCGACCCGCATGGCCCGGCCCGGCGGGAGTTCGCCGACGATCTCGGCCCGGTCGATGAGGCACAGGAACGCCGAGACGGTGAAGTCGGTGCTCAGATGGACCAGCCAGCCGGCGACCTGCGCCATCGACTCGAGCAGCAGCGACCCGCTGAGCAGCCGACGGCCCGCGTAGCCGGCGGTCAAATGGTCCTCGGTGAGCGAGACGTGTTTCACCGCGACCATGGACTCGCGCTTGCTCGCCTCCAGCACCCGGTCGTAGAGCAGGAATCGCATCACGCCCCCTTCGCCTCGAACGCACCGAACACGACGCACTCGCTCTGCCCGCGGAACCCACCGGCCAGGCAGGCCACGGCGGTGCCGGCACCCATCCGGCGCGCGCCGCCGCATACCAGGGCCAGGCCCGAATCCGGTTCGGCATAGCGAAGATTGGCGATCGCGGGCACCCGCCGCTCGACCAGGCCGTGCACGGCGAAGACGCTGTGCAGCGGCAGCGCGGCGGCCAGCAGGTGACCGGTGGCGCCCTTGGCCGAGGTCACCGGGATGCCGGGTGCGTGCCGGCCGAGTACGGCGCCGATCGCGGCCGCCTCGACGGCGTCGCCCGACCGCAGTCCCGGCGCGTCGGCGTACACGCAACCGAGCTGGTCCGGGGTCAGCCCCGCGTCGTCGAGGGCCGCGGCCAAAGACTGTTCGATCGCCGCGTGCGGCGGGTGCGGTTCCGGTCCGGGCGGCGCGCCGACCGCCGCACCGTGGCCCAGCACCTCGGCGAGCACGTGCGCGCCCCTGGCCCTGGCGTGCGTGAGCGTCTCGAGCACCAGCACGGCCGCCCCTTCGCCGGGCACCGTCCCGGTACGGTCCCGATCGAACGGCCGGCACGATCCGGCCGCCGGGTCTGTGGTCCGCGCGACGATGCCGAGGTAGAGCATGCGTTGCAGGGCAGACAGATTCAGCCGCGGGCTGACCCCGCCGGCGAGCATGACCTCGGCGTCGCCCTCCTGCAACATGCGCAGCGCCGCGCCGATCGCCTGCCCGCCGGCCTCGCCGAAGGGGCTGAACGAGGCGTTCGGCCCGTGCAGCCGGTACTGCATGGCGATCTGGCAGAGGGTGGCGTTGTTGAGCATCACGATGGAGACCATGGGCGAGATGGCGCGCCACCCGGTGCGGCAGAACCGTTCGATGTCGAAGCCGGTCGGATCGTGCAATGACCGCCGGGCGGCGAGTTCCAGGTCGGCGATGTCGTAGTCGATCATGGTGACGCCCAGGGTGATTCCGGTCGCGTCGGCGTCGATGTTGCCCGGATGGATCTTCGCCGAGGTCATGGCCTGTCCGGTCGCGGCGAAGGCCAGGTGCGTGTGCAGCCGCATGGCGCGGGCGGCCTTGCGGTCGGTGATCCAGTCGCCCGGGTCGATGCCCCGCACCCGCGCCGCGGCGAGTGGCCGGTCGCAGTCGGCGCGCAGTTCGAGATCTTCGGCGAGCTCGCGCAGCCGCGCGACACCGGAAACCCCGCGCAGCAACGCGTTCCACTGCGTGCGCGCGTCGTTGCCGAGCGCGGACACCGCGCCGACGCCGGTCACCACCACGCGTTCACCCATGGCCGTCGCCGTCCGCCCAGCGGCGCAGCACGATGCTCGCATTCTGGCCGCCGAACCCGAACGAGTTGCTCATCGCGATTCGAACCTCCTGCGCGCGAGCGGTATTCGGTACATAGTCCAGATCGCAGTCGGGGTCCGGGAATTCGTAGTTGATGGTGGGCGGAATCAGGCCGGTGCGCAGCACGTGCACACAGGTGACGCATTCGATCGCGCCCGCGGCGGCGATCGTGTGCCCGATCATCGACTTCTGCGAGCTGATCGGGATCGCGGCCGCGCGATCGCCGAAAACCTTGTGCACGGCGCGGGTTTCGGCTCGATCGTTGATCAGTGTCGAGGTGCCGTGCGCGCTGATGTAGTCGATGTCCTCGGCCCGGAGCCCGCCGTCGGTGAGGGCGCCGGACATCGCCAGCACTGCGCCCGCACCGTGCGGCGGACTATCGGTGATGCGATAGGCATCACAGGATGTGCCGTACCCGGCCACCTCGGCCAGCGGTTCGGCGCCGCGCGCCAGCGCGTGTTCGAGCTCCTCCAGCATCACGAAGGCGGCGCCCTCGCCCATCACGAAGCCGCAGCGTCTGCGGTCGAACGGGCGACTCGCGGCGGCGGGGTGATCGTTGAACCGGGTGGCCAGCGCGGTGAGCAGATCGAATGACGAGATTCCGAGAAAACTGAGCAGCGAATCGCAGCCGCCCGCCAGCACCGCGTCGGCATCGCCCTCGCGGATCCAGAGCGTGGCCTCGCCGATCGCCTGGGTGCCCGACGCGCAGGTCGACGACACCGTCATGGTCGGTCCGGCCGCACCGCACAGGTGGGCGAGCGCGGCCGCGCTGGCGTTCTTGCGCATGCTGTGCCGCTGCGTGGCCAGCAGGCCGGCGAACTCCGCCCCGGGACCGGCTGTCCCCCTGCCCATTCTGTGCTGGAGCAGTTCGTCCAAGACGCCGATGTCATACATGTGACCGGAGGTGCCGACGCACACCCCGAATCGCTGCGGGGGTGTATCGGCAAGTCCGGCGGCCCGTTTCGTCGCGAGCCCGGCGGCGAGGCCGAGTTGAACCGCCCGTGGGGCCGATCGGGACAGTGCCTCGGCGTCTGGCGGCCATTCGATCGTGGCGCGGAATCCGTCATCGATCTCGGCCGCGACCTGGGAGCCGAGTCCGGAGGCGTCGAATCGGGTGGTGGTGCGAATTCCGGAGCGACCGTCGACGAAGCCACGGAAGGTCGTCTCGGCGTCCGCGCCGAGCGGCGTCACCATCTCCGCCGCGGTGATGACCACCCGTCGCGGGTGCTCCTCGCCGAACACCGGTCACTCCGCGACGGCGTCGGCCGGGGCCGGTGCGGTCGCCGCCGCTGCCTCGGCCGCCTGCGCCCGGCTCTGCTGGACCAACAGCGCGACCTCGTCGAGTTCGCGGATCTCCTCGAACCAGTTCTGGTTCAGCTCGTCGCCCGGTATCGCGGTGAGTTCGGTTCCGCACGTGTCACATTCGGCGTGGAACTCGCCGTCCTCGTTGCGCAGGAACGTCCGGCTGCCGCCGCAGGCCTGGCACCGCTCCGGGATAGTGTCGAGCAGCCGCCGGCACAGCCCACCCCAGGTGTGCACGGTCCACAGCGCGGCCACGTCTTCGACGCGCATCCCGGGTTCGACCTTGCTCAGATCGACCCCGAGGAGACGTTCGCGGACCAGATAGGCGCCCAGCGGGGTCAGCCTGCGCAGCGTGTCCACCGCCGCTCCGGCGCCGAACACATCCTCGGCCTGCTCGTTCAGATCGTCGCGCGGCACCGAGATCGGCAGGAACTGCTCGAGCCGAAAGGTGATGTCCAGGAAGTCGATCGATTCCGCGCCGAGCTCCGGAATCAGCAATTTGCCCGGCGTGACGTCGGATGGTTCGACGGCGAGCGCCAATGCGACCGCGCTGCGTACGATGTCGTCGAGTTCGTCCGAACTCAGCATGAACCCCACGGCGTTCCTCCTCGGATCGGTGTACATGGTGGGTTTGCTTGGGCGATAACGGGTTCAGCTCTTGGCGGTGAGCCGGGAGTACCTGGCCAGCACGCCGTCGAGGCGGCGGTAGAGCTCGTCGACCTCCTCGGTCGTGATGGTGAGCGGCGGGACGATGCCGATGGTGCCGCCCAGACCCTCCGCGCCCTGGCTGCCGATGATCAGCCCGCTCAGCGCGAGCCGGTCCTCGATCACCTGCCACTGCTGTTGCGGGATAGGCTCTTTGGTGTCCCGGTTCTTGACCAGCTCGATCCCCATCAGCAATCCGGCGCCGCGAATATCGCCGACGATCGGGTACTCACGCAGCCGCGCGAACTTGTCGAAGAGGTACTTGCCGGTCTGGCGCACCTGGTCGACGATGCCGTCGCGCTGCATGATCTCCAGGGTGGCCAGCGCCGAGGCGCAGCACAGCGGATTGCCGTTCGTGGTGCTGCCGGTCGCGATGAAACCATCAACGGCGGAGAGGAATTCGCGATAGATGTCGTCGTGTACGACCACGGCGCCGAACGGCAGATAGCCACTGTTGATGCCTTTGGACAGGGCCATGAAGTCCGGTCGCACGTCGAAGTAGCCGGCGCCGAACCATTCACCGAGCCTGCCGAATCCGGTGATCACCTCGTCGTAGGCGAGCAACAGGTCGTTGCGGTCGCAGATCTCGCGCAGCCGCTCGTGATACTCGCGGGTCGGCACGATCGCGCCGCCGACGCCGAGCGCCGGTTCGACGAGCACGCCGGCGACCTTGGCCGGCCCGAGCCGCACGACCATCGTCTCGATCGCGTCGACGCAGGCGAGCGTGCAGGTTCCGGCGCAACCGGATTCACACCGGTACGCGTACGGGGAGGGTGCGTGGTGAAAGCCGGGGGTCAAGGGTTCGAACTGTGTGCGGAACCGGCGAAACGCGGAGCCGGTGGCGCTCAAGGCGCCGTAGGTGACCCCGTGATAGGCCCGATCCAGGGCGATTACGCCGAGTTTCGCGGTGTCCGCGCCGAAGCGCAGCCGCTGATACTGCCGCATCATCTTGATGATGGTTTCATTGGCCTCGGAGCCGGTGGACGCGAAGAAGACGGTGTTCAGGCCCTCGGGGGTCACTGCGGCCAGCCGCCGGGCGTACTCGTCGGCGGCCTGATGCGTCGCCCGCTCGATGGGGAAATACAGCAACTTACCCGCCTGCTCGCGGATCGCGTCGATGATCTCGGGGTGGGCGCCGCCGAGGCTGAGATTGCACAGTCCGCCGAAGGCGTTGAGATATCGGTTGCCTTCGGTGTCCACCACCCAGACCCCCTCGGCCGAGGCGATGCTGATGCCGCGCCTGCGAAACCCGCGCATATTGGTGAATCCGTGCCAGAATGTCGAATCGGTCTCCGCCGCAATCTGATTCGGCATGACACTCCTCGCGTCGCCAGGTCTCCAAACGGACCGGAGGGGAAGGTGTTCCGGGCGAACCGGTTCCGTATGAGCCGACGATAACCTTGGGTACGGCCCTGTTTCCTCGGCCGAATGGTCACACCTGGCTCAACACTTGGTGGAGGTCGCGGTGCCGCTCCGCTGAGTATCGAGTGGTCGATCCGGCTCGGTGGACAACGTGATGAGGTCCCATCCGGCGCGACGGCAGCTGAGTCCGGCCGCAGTGGCTTCGGCGACGATGCTTCGCATTTCGAGCGCCCACCAGCACACGGTGCTCACCGACTCCCGTACCGTCCGCCCGTCCTGCACCACCCGGCACATCGTGGTCAATTCGATCCGTCCCGGGTCGGCGGGGCGCGAACCGAGCCAGATCTCGTGGTGTCGCACGCCGAATCTCACGACGCCGACGCGGATCGGGCGGACCGTCCGGGTGGCGGGAAACGGCGCGGCGTCCACGACCGCCCGGCAGCCGGTGGCCAGCCGGTCGGCGAGCAGTCGCCACAACCCGTGCCGATCCTCCGGTGCGAGATACCCGAGCACCCCGCAGGCGACCAGGCCGCCGATCCGGTCGGGCAGCGTGGTCTCCTCGAGCGTGCCCGCGACGATGGTCACCCGTGGGGCCAGCCCGTTCGCCTGCACCCGGCTCGCGAGTGCGGCGCGCATGGCCGAGGAGGGCTCGATCGCGATGATCGGGACCGTGGGCAGCGCCGCGCCGATGATCTCGACGACCAGCCCGGTGCCGGCGCCGACATCCACGATCGGTGAATTCGTCTGCGCGGCACCGGACATGGCCTTCGCCAGTAAGCCGGCCCGCGGCTTCCAATAGGGCCGTCCGGCGATGTCGTAGAACTCCGCCGCCGCATCGTAGTGGTCGGTCGCCACGGGTCATCGCCCGGCGCTGGGCGCGAGCCGCGCGCGATGTTCGAGAATCGTCTGCAGGTTGCGCAGCTCCAGCACATCGCAGGCGTGGAACAGCGGCCACATCGACCCGGGCCATACCCGGCCGCGGCGCGGCGAAAGCCGCGGATACGGATTCTTGTCGTAGTAGGGATGCCGCCAGATCGTCCATGAGACCAGTGCGCCGCTGCGGCGCTGCACCCGGCGGGCGGACAGCACCCGGCCGCAGAACACCATCCACAGATCGTCGCCCTGATCGAACGCCGACTCGTAGTCGACGGTGCCGACCTCGCGATTGCCGATGATGCGCAGGTGGATCGTGGTCCCAGGGTCGGTGGCATCGACTCCGACGTAGCGGCCGGTGTCGCCGTTGGGGCGGAAATCGCGCATGCTGTAGGTGAATTCCTCGACACTGCGGATATCGAGCAGATAGTCGTAGAGGACCTCGGGTGGACAGTCGACGTGCTGATGCACGGTGTACACCTCGCGGTCGGCGGCGCCCGCGCGCAACTGCCTGGTCAAGGCTAGCAACTGGTTGGTCGCGTCGGCGCGTGAGACCGTCTCGCACCGGAAGAGTCCGGGGATATCGTCGAGCGTCGTGCTGGTCATGGGTTCTCCTCGGCGAATGGGTGCTGGAGCGGAAGGTCGTTCCAGCGGTTGAGCATCATCACCTCGCCGAACACCCGGGCGCGGTGCTGTTCCGCGTCGATCCTGGGCATGCGGCGGCGGGCGAACCGGATGAGGGCGGTGTCGATGTGCGCGGTGTCCACCCGCACCAGTTCGTCGTCGAGCACGGCGGCCGACTCCATCGCCAGCGACGCGCCGATGCCGGTGCTCGGCACCAGGCCGGCGGCGGCGTCGCCGAGCAGCACGATCCGTCCTCGAATCCATTGCGGGACGTTGACTTCCACCAGATCCAGGCTCTCGACCCGGTCTGCGTCGGGCAAGGTGCGCAGGATCAAGCACTCGTCGGCGCGGCGCGGGTCGCGCGGGGGCCACTGCCCGGCCTCCCGGTCCGCGCCGTCGAACGAGCCGGCGATCGCGACGAAGCAGGCGACGCGATCCTGGGTCGGATAGGCGGACATGACGCGTCGCAGCCCCCAGGTCTCGTGCAACTCGCCCGGCGGAGTGACATCGCGATGCGCCCACCACCACCAGATCCGCCAGCCGAACCGATGCTCGGCGGTGCGTAGCTTCGCCTGCCTGCGGGTACGGGAACGCATGCCGTCCGCGCCGACGACCAGGTCGTAGTCGCGCTCCCGGCCGTCGTCGAACCGAACCCGCACGGTCGAGCCGATCTGGCGCATCCGCTCCACCTCGGTCTCCAGATCGACCGGTGTTCCGCCGTTGGCCGACTCCAGGATGGCCAGCAATTCGGCGCGCGGCGCGGCGCGGGGCAGCCCGCGGCAGGCATCGAGGCGGTCGAGGTCGAAGGTGTGCAGGATCGTGCCGTCGCGGTCGTGCACGACGTAACGCCGCAGCGGCACGCTCAGGTCGATGAAGGAGTTCCACAGCCCGAGCCCGTGCAGGATCCGGCTCCCGGCCGGCCACAGTGCGATCGCGTACCCGGTGGGACCGTAGCTGCCGATCGTGTCGATCACGGTGGGGCGCAGTCCGCGTTGGCGCAGTCGCGCCGCGAGGGTGAGCCCGGCTATGCCGCCGCCGACGATCAGGATTCTCACCCGATCGCTCCCCGGCGCGTGGCCGAAAGCAGTGCGGCGGCGGCCGTTTCGCCGGATCGGCAGCACGCCTCGATCGAGGTGCCGAGCAGGTAGTCGCCGGCCAGGGCGACGTTGGTGAGCGGGGCGGACGCGGCGGACAGCGCATCGAGGAAGTCGCCGTGATGCGGCAGGTAGCCGCAGTATGCGTGTGGCCAATGACGCACCGCCGCAGCGGTTCTCGGCTGAATAGTGATGCCGAGATGGGTGCGCAACTGGTGTTCGGTATCGGTGACCAGGTCGAGCACATCGGCGTCGGCGGGATCGATCAATCGACCGTGTTTGCCCGAGAATGTATATCGGACAACGTTTCGCATCTCCTTGCCGTAGCTGCCCGCGTTGCTGCACGGCTGGTCGTCGAGGGCGATGGCGCGGACATCCGCGGCGAAGACATTGTGTGCGTAGCGGACCACCGCGACCGTGGCCGGGAAGTAGCGCACCGCGTACAGCAGTTCGGCGACGGTGTCCGACAACGACGCGAGCAGCGGTGCCGCCGCGTGGGCGGGAGTGCTGACGACGACGGCGTCGTAGCGTGCCCGGGTGGTATACCCGCTCGCGTCGAGCAGGTGCAGAACAACGCCATCGTCGAGCCGCGCGATGCCGGTGACCGCGGTGCGGTACCGAATTTCGAGAAGATCAGCGATACGCCCGAGCAGGGTGGACAATCCGGTGGTCGGCTGATCGAAGGTGTCGATCAGCATGCCCATGTTGGCCGGGAAGTTCCCGTAGTAGGCCTCGTCCGGCTCGGCGCCGTTCATCCGGACCGTGATCGGCCGGAGGAAGTTGGCGGTCGTACGCTTGCCGAAATGCTCCGACAACGGCCGATCGTCGTGCCGGCCCAGTCTTCTGGCGAGATCGGAGCCGAGGAACCGGGCCTGGTCCGCGGACTTCACCGTCCGCGCTATGCGGTCGAGGGCGGCCAGGTCCCGCCAATCGCACATCCGCAGAACGCCGTTCAACGTCGCGGCCCGGTTGCCGCTGTCGAGGCCGACCAGCCGGCCCGCGACGACCCTGGAGGTATTGATGCCGAACGGCTCGTATCCGGTGCCGCCGAGCAGGTCCAGCAGCGCGCGGAACCGGGTGTAGCGACGCCCGATGTTCTTGCCGCCCAGCAGCACCTCGCGCCCGTCGAGTTCGGCGACACCGAGGCGCCCGCCGATTCGATCGTCACGTTCCAGGATCTCCACCGCACAGCCCGCGCGCCGCAGCGCGAGCGCGGCGGCGATACCGCAGACCCCGGCCCCGACCACCGCGACCCGCTCCGGTGTGCGCACCTGGTTCTCCCGTCAGCCCGAACCGGATTCGTCGAGCACGTCGAGGGCGATGACGCCGAGCGACTCGTCCGCCTGGTCGAAGCCGACGCGCACCCGATGCCGTCGGCCGGGGCGGGGGCCGCTGGAATCGGTGATCGCCGCCCGGCAGCCGGTGCGCAGCTCCGGTTCGCAGAAGTTGCCGAAATCGACGTCGCAGCCGACGATCACGGCCCGGCGCGGGTCGGTGCCGCGGTGTGCGGACAGCGCGGCGAGGCAGGCCTGCCTCGCCGCCTCCAGCAGGAGCATGCCGGGCACGTGATCCATCGGATGGTCGAAGAACACCGGATGCGTCGGATCGAAGGTGAGCTCGCAGTCGATGCTGTCCGCGCCACTGGCAATCTCGTTGGTGAGCAGAATATTTCGCGGCAGGCCGCGGCCGACCCGGTCCGGGGAGAGCAGCGTGGCCGGATCGAACGCGCGCGCCGGTTCCGGGCCGAGCGCGAGCGTCTTCGTCCGCGCGCGTTCGCGAATGTATTCGTAGTAGTGCAGCGGCAACGGCAGCCACCGGCCGCCTGCCCGCCCGCATTCGTGGCCGTCGACAATGATGGTCACCGGGTGCTGAGCCAGGCGCTCGGAGGTGCGCGCGTTGACGATGGTCACCACGCGCGCCGGTTCCGGGCCGGCGCGCAGGCGTTCGGGCGCGAAGATATCGATCCGCATGTCCCGGAAGACCAAGAACTGGTTGTCCGGCACGTTCACGAATTGATGCGCGACATACTCGGTCACCTGCCGGGTGACCTCCATGATCGCGATGGTATCCAGGTAGTCCGGATTGCCGCCGTCGTTGAACAGCATGTGGCTGCGCGGGAGCATGGCCGCAACGGCCCATTCGCGTTTGCCGATGACCGCCGCGTCGGTGAGGAATACCTCGTTGACCGCGGCGCGATGCACGAGCGAGCGCGGCACCGTGTGCTCGAAGCTCAACTGCGCGAGCGTCGTTCGGCCGCCATCCGGTACGGGGCGAGTGGTCACTGCGGTTTCGTCCACGGCTGCCTCTCCGGGATTCGCGGCTCGAACTATCGCGAGCGTATCGACGGCGTCGGCGCGGATCATCGTGCGTTCGCTGAAGCCGTCTCAACGTCTGACCGAATACCGGTGCCGCAGCGCGCGTTACGGTCGAGCTGTGCTCGAGCGTGACGACAGGGTGGAAGCGTCGTCCCGGTCCGGCGAGCGGACCGGATGTGCGTTGATTTTCCCGGGCCAAGGCGCGCAGCGACCCGCCATGGGTGATCGATGGCGGGACACACCGCAATGGCGGATCGTCCGCGAGGTTTCCGAATGGACCGGCCACGACGTGGCCGAGTTGGTGCTGCGCACAGGCGAACAGCAGTTGCGGCGTACGGATTCGGCGCAGGTGTCGATCTTCACCATGTCGCTGATGGCGTTGGACTACCTGGTCGAGCACGGCATGGTCGGCCCGGTGCGCGCGTGCGCCGGGCACAGCCTGGGGGAATACACGGCATTGGTGGCGGCGGGTGCGCTGGCGCCTGCGACCGGCGCCCGGCTCGTCGCGGCACGCGGCGCGGCGATGCGCGCGGCCACCCGGCAGCGCCCGGGGACGATGGCCGCGATTCTCGGCGCGAGCGGTGACACCGTCGAACAGTTCACGGCCGCGGTCCGGGCCGAAGGCGCTCAGGTGTGGGTGGCCAACGTGAACGGGCCGCGACAGGTCGTCGTGTCCGGCACGGTCGACGGGGTGGCGGCGGTGACCGAGGAGGCCAGGAAGGTCCGGCTGAAAATCGTGCGGATTCCCGTCGATGGCGCGTTCCATACGCCGCTGATGGCCGCCGCCGCACCGCCGTTGCGCGACGCCCTGGCCGCGGCCGAATTCCGGCCGACCGGTATTCGGGTAGTCGCGAATGTGGACGCGGGGCTGTACACCGCCGAGCGGTGGCGGGACCTGGCCGAGCGACAGCTGACCGCGCCGGTGCGCTGGACCGCGGTCATCCGGCGACTGAGCGACCTGGGCTGTGCGCGGCTGGTCGAGGTCGGGCCGAGCCGGGTGCTGGCGAAGTCCATCGGGCGGAGCGAGCCGGCTCCGGCGATGCGGTACTTCGGCTACCCGGGGGAGCTCGGCGCATGAGACCGCGGCAACGGTGGACGGCGGACGGTCGCCGGGATCGGTTGAGCGAGCTGGACTGTGTGCAACTGCGCCTCGACAGTGTTGGCCATCCGATGCACTGGATGCTCGGCTTACAGCTCGAACCCGGCGATCCGGTCACGCTCGAACAGTTGCGTGCGCGGGTGGCGAATCGCGCACGCGGGCACGAGCTGTACCGCCTGTGCCTGCCGGAGCGCCTGCGTCGGCGACCGAGATTTGTTCGCGCAGAGGTGGACCCGCGGGCCCGCGTGCAGGCGGCCGCGGTGGACGACCAGGATGCGCTGTCGCGCTTGATCGAACAGCTCATGGCGACGCCGATGACCCGTACCGTGCCGCTGTGGGACATCACGCTGGTCGACGAACAGGACCGGGGGAGTCAGACGGTACTGCTGCGGGTGCAGCACTGCTTGAGCGACGGCTTGGCCGGACCTGGCTTCGCCGCATTGGTCGTGGACTCGACGGTCGCCGACTCCGCCAGATTCGTTACCGCGCCCCGGTTTCCGTTCCGCAGGTCCTTCACCTGGCGGACCTGCACCGAGGTACCGCGGCAGTACCGCGCCGCCCGTTCGGTGCGTCGAGGCGGGCGAGTGCTGCCGTTTCCGCCGCCGGACTGTGTGCGGCAGATCGCGACCTTCGCCGTTCCGCTGGCGCGGCTACGCCGGAACGCTGCCGCGACCGCAGGGTCCAGCACCGATTATCTGCTGGCGAGCGCCGCCGAGGCGTATCGACGGGCAGCACCGCGCGGCGCCGGGGAGGCATTGCGGATCATGCTGCCGGTCACCCTCGACGAGGCGCTGCGGCACACCGGTAATGCCACCGCGTCGGCGTTCCTCGACCTGGAGATGTCGAGTGGGCGGATGATCGACCGGGTTCGGACGGTGCGGGAACAGCTGGCCGCCATCGATCCGGTGGCGCAGGCCCGGGCGCTGGCCTCGGCCGGCGTGGATTTGCAGTATCTACCGTGGCGGGCGCAGACCAGGTTGATGGCGCGGATGGTGCGGGACACCTGTCAGCTCAGCGTGAGCATCACGCCCGGATTTGCCCGGCGACACAGGATATTCGGCCGCGCTGTGACGGCCACGCTGCCGCTGTCACCGCTGATGGCCGACGAGCTCATGGTCACCACGTTGATCCTGCGGGATCAGCTGAGCGTCGGCGTGGTCGCCGATCCGCGGGTATTGCCCTGTGCACTCACGGAATTCGCCGACACCCTGCGCGCGTTGCTGATCGATTCCGGTGAACCGTCGTCGTGCTAGCCGGCTCACGGATTCCAGCGGGTGATCTCCGAGATCACCGCGTGCTCCGGCAGTGCACGCACCATGGCGTTGCGCACGGCGGTGCCGAACCTGGTGCGGCGCAACATCACCGGAATGAGCCACCGGGACCGATTCTGCACGGCGTCGACCCTGGCGCGGCGGCGGAGCACGTAGTGCCGGAGCGCGTCGGGAACCTGGTCCGCGCCCACCTTCGACAGCTCCTCGGCCAGGACCAGCGCGGACTCCATCGCCATCGACGCGCCGACACCCGCGGTCGGCAGAAAAGCCGCGCCCGCGTCGCCGAGCAACACCACCCGCCCGAACCGCCAGTCCCGCATGCGCAGATCGGCCAGGTCGAAACAGCCGACGCGGTCCGGGTCGTCGAGTGCGTCGAGCATCCAATCCCGCTGTCCGGCAATGCCGGACAGGCGTTCGCGGAGCTGCGCCGGGGTCGCCGGGGCATCCGCCGCGCGCAGCGCGGCCGCGCAGCCGACCGGTCCGGTGGTCGGGTTGTAGCCGAAATATCTTGCGGTTCCCCAGAACTCGTGTGACTCGTCGGACGCGACGCCGATACCCCGCGTCCACCAGGTCCACAGTCGAAGACCCGTGCGGCGCATCGGCACCTCGCCCGCCGCCAGTGCGCGTATTCCGGAATCGATGCCGTCGGCCCCGACCACGACATCGTATTCGGCGCTCGCACCGTCGTCGAAGCGGGCGACGACGACGCGCCCGTCCTGTTCGATACCCGTCACGGTCCGGGCCATCCGCACCTCGGTGCCTCCGGCGAAAGACCCGAGCAGTTCGATCAGCTCGGCTCGTCGGAGCGCGCGCGGGACGCCGTCGCCGAGGCGGCCGCGAAAGTCGAAGTCGCGCAACCGGCCACCGCCGTCGGTGTGCGTCGAGTAGGTGTTGATCGGCACCGCGAGGTCGTTGAACCGGCGGCCGAGGCCGAGATGCTCGACCACCAGGCGGCCCATCGGCCACAGCGTGATCACGTAGCCGACGTCGCCGTATCGCGCCACCCGCTCCACGACCGTGGGTTCGATTCCATTGCACCGCAATGCCGCGGCCAGCGTCAGGCCCGCGATGCCGCCGCCGACGACCAGGACGCGCGGCGTGCTCGTTCGCATGGCGGCGAGTCTAATTTCGGCTCGGCGATCGGCTCATCGGCCGAACGTTGATCTGTGCTCAACGCCGGTGGCAACCGCGCCGTTCGTTGAGGCGCACCCGGATCGTTCGATCCAAGACCGCTCCGGCACCGGTGATTACGCTTGGTTTCGTGTCCGAAAGAACGCTGCCGATCGTGCTCGAGATCTTCGAGACCGACCTCGGCATGGACGTCCGGCGGCGCGAGCCCGAGACCATCCTCCTCGGCGACCTGGGCTTCGATTCGGTTGCCGTCGCCATCGGGACCGTCGCCATCGAGGAACGACTCGGCGTCCGGTTGTCCGTGCGCCAGTTGCTCTCCTGCTGGACGGTCGCCGATATCGTCGAGGCCGTCGACGCGGCATCGCCGGGCGCGGCGCCCGACCGGCGCGGCCCGTAGTCGCTGGTCAGTCGTGCAGCGCGGCGAGCATGCGCTCTTTGCCGGACAGAATGTGCGCCTCCATCAGCCGGCCCGAGGTCACGGCGTCGCCGGCGGCGATGGCGTCCAGGATCTCGCCGTGCTGGCAGTTGGAAACGGTTCGGGCGGCGTCGGATTCGAGGCCGTGGCGGCGGAACAGGTGTAGTTCCTTGGAGACGTCGTCGTAGAGGTCGGCCAGGCGGGGGTTGCCGGACAGTGCGACCAGGGTGCGGTGCAGGTCGACGTTGCGGGGGTAGTAGTCGTCTACCGAGGGCACGGCGGTCTGTAGCTGTTCGACCTTGGCGCGCAGCTCGGTCAGCTGCTCGGGGGTGATGCGTTCGGCGGCCAGGCGACCGGCCAAGCCGAACAGGCTCGCGCGGATGTCATAGAGCTGGGCGGCCTCGGCGACGGAGACCTCGCGCACGAACATGCCCCGGTTGGTGCGGAATTCGACGAGCTTGCCCCGTTCGAGCTGGCGCAGCGCCTCGCGTACCGGGCCGCGGCTGACGCCGAGCCGCGCGGCGAGCGACGATTCGTTGATCCGGTCGCCGCCGCCGAGCGCGCCCGCGATGATCAGCCGCTCGAGTTCCTCGGCGATCACCTGCAGGAGCGAACTGGACTGATGTTCGGCCACCCGCTGTTGCAGCGCGGTCATCGCCTGCGTCTGTTCGGTCATCACCGTCACTCCTTGCCCGCGCCCGTCGACAGTTCCGCAGTGTCGCATAGTCAACAGTCGATTGCAAATCGTTGACAGTTGACGATTCACGCGCGCAGACTCAGTGCACCGTCCGGAAGTGAGCAGAAGGAGGACGGAATGAAGATCAAAGACATCCGCGCCAGCGTGCATACGACCTCGATCGACGTGCCGCTGCTGAGCGAGCGGGTCAGCGGTTACGGTCGCGAGGAACAGCGCGAGTTCGTGTTCTGCGAGGTGGAGACCGATGCGGGACTGACCGGTGTCGCGCTGACCGGGCACTTCTTGGCCCGAGCCGTGGTGGTCGCGCTGGAGCGGCACTTCCTGCCCGTGGTACTCGATATGGATCCGCGCGACGTGGAGGCGATTCATCAGCGGGTCTGGCGGACCCTGAATCCGCGGACCATGACGGGCGTGGTGTCGAGCGCCCTGTCGCTGCTGGACATCGCGCTGTGGGACATCCAGGGCAAGGCGGCGGGTCGCCCGGTCGCCGGTCTGCTCGGTGGTGCGCGGACCGAGGTCCCGGTGTACGTGACGTTCGGCTTCCCGCAGTACGACCGTGAAACCCTGTGTGCCGCGGCGCGACTGCAACTGGATCAGGGTGTCACCGCGCTGAAGCTGGTGGTCGCGGTGGACCGGGGCGGCTGGCGCGAGGACGCGGCGCGCATCCACGCGGTCCGCGACGCGGTCGGCCCCGGCATCGACCTGATGATCGACGCCAACTACCTGTACACCCCGACCGAGGCCGCGTGCCTGTGCCGCGCCGTCGAGGACGCGAACCTGACCTGGTTCGAGGAGCCGCTGCACCAGAACGACGCCCGCGCGCTGGCGGATCTGCGGCGGCACACCAGGATTCCGCTGGCCGCCGGCCAGATGGAGGGGCATCGGTGGCGGCTGCGCGAGCTGGTCGAGCGGCAGGCGGTGGACATCCTGCAACCCAACGTCTGCTACTGCGGCGGGTTCACCGAGGCGCGCAAGGCCGCGCACCTCGCGCAGATCTACAACCTGCCGCTCGCGCACGGCGGCGGCTGGCCGCTGTTCAACCTGCACACGCTGGCCGGGCTGATGAACGGGTGGATTCTCGAATGGCACCTCGGCATGGTCCAGGTCGGCGAACTGCTGTTCCCGGACGCGCCGAGACCGGTGAACGGACGGATCACCGTGCCGGACCGGCCAGGTCTGGGCCTGACGGTCGATCGCGCGGCATTGCGCGACACCCTTGTCCGTGACCGGTGATGTGCGGCGATTCCCATGAGCGACAAAGCAATCGCGGTCACGCCGGAGTCGGCGTCGCCGCGCCCCCGGTGGCGCGGGCTGGCCACCAACACGAGCCTGCAGGTGCTGGTCGCGGCGATCGTCGCGGCGATCTTCGGCATCGTCGCGCCGGACGCGGCGGCGAGCACGCAACCGATCGCGAAGGCGTTCATCGCGCTGATTCAGATGCTGATCGCGCCGATCGTGTTCCTGGTGATGGTCACCGGGATCGTCGCGACCGGCGGGATGCGGGCGGTGGGCCGGATCGCGGCGCGGGCGCTGATCTACTTCGAGATCATCACCACGGTGGGCATGCTGCTCGGGCTGCTCGCGGTGAACCTGTTGCGGCCCGGCGCCGGGGTCGCGCCGCCGGCGCACGCCTCCGGCGACCTGTCCAGCTACGTGAAAGGCGGTGCGGAGCACGACTCGTTCGGCGAATTCCTGTCGAAGATGGTGCCGGATAACGCGGTCAACGCGTTCGCCACCGGCAGCATCATCCAGGTGCTGATCTTCGCGGTGCTCTTCGCCGTTGCGTTGATCAAGCTGCCGGACCGGATCTCGCGGCCGATCGTGGACGGCTGCGCGAAGCTCACCGACGTGTTCTTCCGGATGATCGGCATGATCATGCTGCTGGCGCCGATCGGCACCTTCGGCGCGGTGGCGGCGACGGTCGGCAAGTACGGGCCGGAAACGCTTACCGCACTGATGAAGCTGGTCGGGGTCTCGGCGATCGCGTTGGCGGTCTTCGTCGTCGTGATCCTCGGCGGGGTCTCGCTGCTCGCCGGGTTCTCACTGTGGCGGCTGATCACGGTGCTGCGCAGGGAGTTCGCCGTGGTGCTCGGCACGTCGTCCTCGGAAGCCGTACTGCCGCAGCTGATGCGGCGATTGGAGCAGGTCGGTTGCCGCCGCAGCGTGATCGGTCTCGTCGTGCCGACCGGGTTCTCGTTCAATCTGGACGGGGTGGCGGTGGTGGTGCCGATCTGCGTGGTCTTCATCGGCCAGGTGTACGGCATTCCGCTCGGCTTCGGCGACCAGCTCGGACTGTTCCTGATCTTCCTGGTGCTGTCCAAAGGCACTGCCGGAGTGAGCGGTTCGGCCTTCATCACGCTGGCCAACACGGTGGCCGCGACCAGCCTGGTGCCCGTCGCCGGACTCGCGCTCGTCCTGTCGGTCGACCGCTTCCTGTCGTTGATGCGCGCCCTGACCAATGTCCTGGGCAACGCGGTCGCGACCGTCGTCGTCGCGCGGTGGGAGCCCGACGGCCTCGACCGTGAACTCGCCGCTCGAACCATCGGGCTGTCCCGCCCGAAAAGCACAGGAGGAGAACCGTAATGCCCCGAATCGTCGCCATCCACGAGGGTGTCGTGCCGATCAACTCCTCGATGAGCAACGCGTTCATCGACTTCAGCGCGATGGACTGTTCCATCGTCGCGGTGGTCAGTGACGTGATCCGGGACGGCGAACCGGTCGTCGGCTACGGGTTCAGCTCCAACGGCCGCTACAGCGCGGGAGAGATCCTGCGCCGCCGGATCATTCCGCGGTTGATGCGCGCGGACCCGGACGAGCTGCTGACCGAGGACGGCTCCGCCATCGATCCGGCGGCGGCGTGGAATCTCATGCTGCGCAACGAGAAACCGGGCGGTCACGGCGAACGGTCGGTCGCCGTCGGGGTGATCGACATGGCGCTGTTCGATCTCGCGGCCAAGCTCGCCGGGCTGCCGCTGTACCGGTGGCTCACCCGGCACTACGGCCTCGGCGCACCGGACGCGGACGTGTTCGTCTACGCCGCGGGCGGCTACTACGCACCGGGCAAGGGACTGACCCAGCTCCAGGAAGAGATGCGCGGCTTCCTCGACCAGGGCTACGACGTGGTCAAGATGAAGATCGGCGGCGCGAGCCTGGCCGACGACGTCAAACGGGTCGAGGCGGTGCTCGAGCTGCTCGACGGCGACGGATCGAGGCTGGCCGTGGACGCCAACGGCCGATTCGACCTGGACACCGCGCTCGACTACGGCCGCGCCCTCGCCCCGTACGGCCTGTTCTGGTACGAGGAACCCGGCGACCCGCTCGACTTCGCTCTGCACGCGACGCTGTCCGAGCGGTATCCGGGCCCGCTGGCCACCGGGGAGAACCTCTTCTCGCTGCCGGACGCCCGCAACCTCATCCGCTACGGCGGCATGCGCCCCGACCGCGACTACCTCCAATTCGACCCGGTGCTCGGCTACGGCCTGGTCGAATACCTGCGGATCCAGGACATGCTGCGCCGGCACGGCTGGTCGTCGCGCCGCTGCATCCCGCACGGCGGTCACCAGTTCTCGCTGCACATCGCCGCGGCGCTGCGGCTCGGCGGCAACGAGTCCTATCCCGGCGAGTTCCAGCCCACCGGTGGTTTCGCCGACGCCGCCGTGATCGAGCACGGCCGGCTGCGGCTCACCGACACACCCGGCATCGGCTTCGAAGACAAGGCTGAACTGCACCGAGTCTTCCGGGCGCTGCACACGGGGTAGCGCCTCCCCGCCCTGCGGGCGTGGACCGGTTAAGATCAACGCGGCCCATGTGGACGTGGCGGCGTCCCTGGGTGTACGGGGAAGTGGCCCGCCCAGCGATAGATCGACCTTCCGTTGGGCGGGCCACACACCGGAACCGTCCCAGCCGGCGTGGCCGCCGAACGCGTCGCGGCGCCGCCGTCGACCCGCATCGGCGATCGCCCCCGCGGCCCGGATTATCCGGCAGCCGAACCATATTCGTGCCGACTCGCACCCGTTTCGCCTGCTCGGGGTGCCGTGCACATGCACTATCGCCGGTCGGAATCTTTCTGAAATATGTCAATGGTGGCTGTCTGGGTCGCAGTGGTGTGCTCGTTCCAGACGACGCGGTCGATAGTTCTCGGCTGTCGTCGTGTCGTTCGGACACACGAGAGGAGCCGATTCGTGGCTTCGGTTACACGCTGGGGACGCTCGGTTCGCCAGGGACTGCGCTGGGCGGTTCTGCCTGCGGTCGCCGCGGCCGCGGCGGGAGTGCTGGTGCCGGTGGGGGCCGCCGCGGCCGAGCCGGCGCCGGTCGGGGTCGCGACCGACCGGCAGGAACAGGTGCTCGAGGTGCGGGACGGGGTGATCATCTCCAACGTCAGCTATCTGCTCCCGCTGCCCGCCGGCGCACCCGCGCACCCCGCGGCCTGCGACCGCGCGGGTTATCTGCGATACCGCCCGGTCGGCGGGCCCGCGGCGGCCGCGGACGCCGATCACGTGATCGTGCAGCAGCCCGGTGCGATCGGCGGCGCGGTGAACAACGACAGCGTCGCCGCGAACACGGTGGTCGCGGCGAAGGCGTCGGGGCAGAACGTCGAGTTCTGGGCGTTGGCGCGGCGTAGCGCGTGCCTGGACGAGACCGTCGGCTTCGATTACGCGCTGCGGACCGGCAATTACCTCGACGCGGTCGACTACTACTTCAATCACAAGCCGATCGATGGCCGGGTGTTCCCGGGGTTCAAGGAATCGCCGGATCTGGCCGTGCTCGACGCCATGGGCATGGAGCGGGTCATCCGGGACGAGTACGAGCTGATGCTCGCGGAGATCCCGGATCAGGCTGTGCGGCAACAGAAGTACGTGTGCACCGGAATCTCGCTCGGCGGCCTGGTCACCGGGTTCTTCGCGGACTGGGACTTCGACGGTAACCCGGCGACGACCGGCGACGCCGGCTACAACCAGTGTGCGGCGTTCGCCGCACAGGACACGATGATCACCTCCGATCCGGTGGCGATCCAGAACACGCCGTTCCTGCACGATCTGACCAATGCGATCGTCGGCCCGGCCAACGACGTGGTGAAGGCGGTCGCGAATGTCGGTGTGCTGCCGCGCGCGCTGGTCTCGGTGCCGATCATCGGCGCTCGATCGTTCCTGATCTATCGACTGGCCGGTCTCGCCGCGCACCTGGAGCCGGACGCGGAAAGTCAACTGCTGGCGCATCTTCCGCATGACCTGGATATCGACGCCACGCTCGATTTCATGTTCTCCGGGTCACTGACCTCATTCGCCACCAACGGTGCGGACGGTTCCGGCGGCATGCGCGAGTTCCGGTTCACCAACACGGCTTTGCTCGGCGAGTTCATCGACAACAACTCCGGCAACTTCGCGCTGTTCCAGCAGGGTGTCGGAGCGCTGGCGGGTGGGCCGGTGTCGGAGAAGACCTTTCCGGTGCCGGGTTCGGTCACCCAGGTGCCGTTGCTCGGTGGATTCCTGCGCGCGATCGCCGGTCCGCAGCCGCGCGTTCGCCCTACCGATCGCACCGCGCTCTACACCTGGCGCAACTACGACGACGTCCGCGGCGTGCCCTACACCTCGCCCAACCACGAGGCCTCCGATATCCGGGACGCGGCGAGACAACTCGGGATCGGCGGCCCCTACGCGTACTGGGAGACCTACTTTCCGGCCCGGCTGTTCATCGACATCGGCGCCGGCTACGGCGGCGCGCGCAGCGGTGACCTGACGAACCTGCGCTACCACAACATGGCGCGGACCAAGCCCAGCTACATCGCCTACGCCGGTGACGGTTTCGTGCAGCAGGGGGTCGGCGTCGTCGTGCCGCCGCCGCCCACCGCGCAGGTGGTCACGCTGCCGGGCTACAGCCACGTCGACACGATCGGTGCGGCGCGGGTGCAGAACGACGGCAAACCGGACGCCAGCGCGCAAACCCTGGCCGACTTCGTGAAAACCCTCGGATGACAACACATAACGGAACAACGCAGACCGGAAAGCGGGGAGCGATGCGGCTCACCAGTCGAATCGGAATGAGGCCGGCCACGGCGATGTCGGTGGCGATCACGGCGGTACTGGTCGTCGCCGGCCTGTCGGTGCCCATATCGACTGCCGCGCCTGCGTTTTCGGCGGGCGCGGACCGGGTGGAGACCAGCCCGGTGGCCGGTGATCCGGCGCTCGGCGACGACGTCGAGGCGAGCTATGTCCGGCTGCACTATCCGAGCCCGTACTCCACGATGGCGCATCCGGAAGCGTGCGACTGGATCTCGTTCGTGCGCTATCGGTCGAAGCGGGGACCGGAGCGGTCTGCCGACGCGGATGCGGTGCTGACCGTGCAGCCCGGCACCTTCTCGGGTGCGGCGAACATGAATCCGCAAGGCCCGCAGGTGGTTCGGAAGGCCGCGGCGACCGGCAAGTTCGTCGAGTACATTTCGCTGGATCGCCGGGCGAACTGTGCCGAGGACCGCACCGGGTGGGAGGCCGCGGACAAGGCGCGCGACTATCACGTCGCCGCGGACTACTACTTCGGCGGTAAAGCGATCGACGGCAAGTCCTACCGCTACCAGACCCCGCAGGACCTGAACTATCTCGGCGAGTACGGCCTGGCGCTGACCATGGACGACTGGCGGGTGGTGATCGAGTATCTGCTGCCCGACCCCGGCGCCAGGACCAAGAGCTTCTGC
Organism: Nocardia sp. NPDC056564; assembly: GCF_042793755.1. Taxonomy (NCBI): domain Bacteria; kingdom Bacillati; phylum Actinomycetota; class Actinomycetes; order Mycobacteriales; family Nocardiaceae; genus Nocardia; species Nocardia sp. NPDC056564. The sequence goes on along the minus strand of NZ_JBHTUR010000003.1, from coordinate 166,745 downwards.
GGCGGTCACTCGCTGGGCGCCTTCCTGACCGGGCCGATGATGGCGTGGGACTTCGACCAGAACGCGGCCACCACCGAGGACGCGGGCTTCAATCTCTGCGGCGGCGGCATCATCCCGGAGGACGGATTCGCGATGACCGACCCCGCCGGGTTCGCCGGAGCGCCGCCGCTGGACATGTTCTTTTCCGCCGTCGGCGGTGCGGTGAAGAACGGCGTGGACTGGTTGCTGAAGAACGGTCTGGGTGTCGCGCAATGGCCGGTGCTCGCGGCCAGCGAGATCATGAACGTCTATCAGTTGGCCGGCATGGCCGCGGACCAGAACCCGGACGGTGAAAGCGACCTGAAGACGCTGGTGCCCGCGGAGTTGCGGACCGAACCGTGGATGCGGACGTTCTACGGCAAGGACTATCTGGACCTGTTCACCGGCCGGAATCTGCCGCGCGACTTCCGGCTCACCAACACCGCGGCCCTTGGCATGTTGTTCGACCAGAACTCGGCGGAGTATGTCCTACAGGCGGGGATGGGATATTACGACTGCCCGACGGTCGGCAAGACCTACCCGATTCCCAATGGGCTCGCCTCGGTGCCGATCCTCGGACCGACCTTGTTCATCATTCCGCTGCGGGTCGGCTACGGCCAGAACTACACCCCGGTCGATCACAACCAGCTGTGTGGCTGGAAGAACTACGACCAGATGCCCGCTTCCACGATCGACGGCATCGATCCGGTCCGGGGCAACCCGACCGACCGAGATCACGAGGTCACCGATGTCGGTCAGTTCGCCAGGGCGATGAACCCCGGCGGGCAGCCCACCGACTTCTTCGAGGAATACACCCCGCTGCGCATCATCACCGACACGATCTTCGCGCTCGGCCTCGGCCGCGACGGTGAGCTGCGGCAGTTGCAGAACCGCAGCGGCGGCATCCTGAACTTCCTGCTGCACGGTGATCGCTGGCAGAGCACGCCCTCGGCCAGGCGCAACCTCACCCTGCTCTCGGGCGACTCGCCGTTGCAGAACGCGGGCTACGGCGGCCTGCTGCCCGCCAACGCCAAGATCATTCCCGGCTACCGCCACTACGACGTGGTCACCGCCGCGGAACGGCAGAACAACGGGATGCCGGAGATGGCGAGCAGTCTGATCGCGAATTTCCTGACCCAGCCGTGAGGTGAGCGTCGAAGCGGCGCCGGCATTTTCGTTGAAGTACCGGTGCCACGCGCCGCTTTCGGTGTACTGTCCAGACACATGTCCAACGCAGGTGTGGGCAGGTGTTCTGGAAGGATTGCCGATGGCACTGGTCAAGCCGCAGCGGGTGTCCGGGGGAGCCGATGAGCACGGGCATCTGGCGGAGTTCCGCAGCGATCCGATCGCGTTGATGCGGCGGGTCCGGGCCGAGTGCGGCGACGTCGGCGCGTTCGAGCTGGCCGGGCGGGACGTGATTCTGCTGTCCGGGGCCGAGGCCAACGAGTTCTTCTTCCGGGCCGGTGACGAGGAACTGGATCAGTCTGCGGCGTATCCGTTCATGAAGCCGATCTTCGGCGACGGGGTGGTGTTCGACGCGAGCCCGGAGCGGCGCAAGGAGATGCTGCACAACCAGGCGTTGCGCGCGGATCACATGCGCGGGCATGCCGCGACGATCGCCGGGGAGGTGGATCGGATGCTGGCGGGTTGGGGGGAAGCCGGGGAGATCGATCTGCTGGAGTTCTTCGCCGAGTTGACGATCTACACCTCGTCGTCGTGTTTGATCGGGCGCAAGTTTCGCGCGGAGCTGGACGGGCGGTTCGCGCGGCTCTATCACGAGCTCGAGCAGGGGACCGACGCGCTTGCCTACGTCGATCCGTACGCGCCGATCGAGAGTTTCCGCCGCCGGGACGCGGCACGGGTGCAATTGGTCCAGCTGGTGCAGGCGATCATGGACGGGCGCGCGGCGAAACCGCCGGCCGGCAAGGGCGATCGGGACATGCTCGATGTGCTGATCTCGATCAAGGACGAGCAGGGCGCGCTCCGGTTCTCGGCCAGCGAGATCACCGGGATCTTCATCTCGATGATGTTTGCCGGGCATCACACCACCTCGGGAACCGCCGCGTGGACGATCATCGAATTGCTGCGGCATCCGGAGATCCTGGATGCGGTGGTGCGTGAACTCGACGAGTTGTACGCCGACGGGGCGGAGGTCAGCCACCACGCGCTGCGGCAGATTCCGAATCTGGAAGCGGCACTGAAGGAAACGTTGCGGCTGCATCCGCCGCTGATCATTCTGATGCGGGTCGCGCGGGACGAGTTCGAGGTGTGCGGGCATCGGATCGCGGCGGGGGACATGGTGGCGGCGACGCCGGCCATCTCCAATCGCATCGCGGCGGACTTCCCGCGGCCGGACGCGTTCGATCCGTCGCGGTATCTCGATCCGCGGCAGGAGGACATCGCCAATCGGTGGACCTGGATTCCGTTCGGGGCGGGCAGGCATCGGTGCGTGGGGGCGCCGTTCGCGTTGATGCAGTTGACAGCGATCTTCTCGATTCTGTTGCGGGACTGGGAGTTCGAGTTGGCGCAGCCGTCGGATAGCTACCGCAACGATCATTCGAAGATGGTGGTGCAGCTGCAGCAGCCGTGCCGGGTGCGGTACCGGCGCCGGCGGTCATAGATCTCACTGCGCTCCGTTTGGACGAGCGCGCCATATTTCCCCGATTCGACCGTCGCGCCGGTCGGTTTTACGGTACTGCGTTGGGTGCGGCAGCGTCGGTGCTGGACGCGGGATCGAATCGAGGAATCATGACCATTGCGCGTGGGCTGCTGATCGGCGGCAAGGATGTTCCGGCCGAGGGCGGCCGGACTACCGAGGTGATCACCCCGCATACCGGGAACGCGTACGCGACGGTGGCCGCCGCCACCGCCCCCGATGTCACCGCCGCGGTGGCTGCCGCGGCCGCGGCAGCGGGGCAGTGGGCCGCGTCGAGTCCGTTTACGCGGCGCAAGATCTTTCTCGACGCCGCCGACCTGCTCGATGCCAGGCTGGAGCAGGCGGTCGCGTCGATGACCGGCGAGACCGGTGCCACCTTCGGCTGGGCGGCGTTCAATGTGTCGTTGGGCGCCAACATGTTTCGTGAGGCCGCCGCGGCGGTGACCGCGCCGCGGGGTGCGGTGCTCGCCGCCGAGCAGCCGGGCGCGCTGGGGTTGGCGGTGCGCGAGCCGCTCGGGGTGGTCGCCGCGTTCGCGCCGTGGAACGCGCCGATCATTCTCGGCACCCGGGCGGTCGCCGCCGCGCTGGCCGCCGGAAATGCCGTGGTGCTCAAGCCGAGTGAGGCGGCGCCGCTGTCGAGCGGGCTGTTCATCGCGGACATCCTGCGCGAGGCCGGCTTGCCGGACGGCGTGTTGAATGTGGTGACCAACGATGCGGCCGACGCCGCCGAGGTCGCGCAGGCGTTGATCGGTGACGAGCGGGTGCGTGCGGTGAACTTCACCGGCTCGACGAAGGTCGGTCGCATGATCGGCGTCCTCGCGGCCCAGCACCTCAAGCCCGCGGTGCTGGAGTTGGGCGGCAAGAACTCGGTCGTCGTGCTCGCCGATGCCGACGTCGACTACGCCGTGCAGGCCGCGGCCTTCTCGATGTGTGCCAACGCGGGCCAGATCTGTATGTCGGCGGATCGGTTGCTGGTGCACGAGTCGGTGGCGGAGGAGTTCACCGGCAAGCTGGTCGCGGCGGTGTCCGGGCTCCCCGCGGGCAATCCGGAGGATCCTGGCACGATGATCGGGCCCCTGGTCAGCGCGGCCGCGGCCACCAGGGTCGCCGGGTTGATCGCGGATGCCGTCGGCAAGGGCGCGAAGGTGCTTGCCGGTGGCGGTGTTCCGGAGGGTGCGCATCATCCCGCGACGTTGTTGACCGGGGTGCCGCGCGAGGCGGAGCTGTATCACGCGGAGTCGTTCGGCCCGGTGTGCGTCATCGACACCTTCGGCACCGACGAGGAAGCCGCCGACAAGGCCAACGACACCGAGAACGGGCTGTCCGCCGGGGTGATCACCGAGAACCTCACCCACGGCCTGCGCGTGGCCCATCGGTTGACGACGGGCATCGTCCACATCAACGATCAGTCGGTCGGGGACGAGCCGCAGGCGCCGTTCGGCGGGGTGAAGGGTTCCGGTTACGGTCGCTTCGGCGGGCGCTGGGGTATCGAGGCGTTCTCCAATACCCGCTGGATCACCATGCTCACCCAGCACGCCCAGTTCCCGGGCTGACCGCCGCTATCGGGTCAGTCGGCCGAGCAGGTATGCGGCGCAGGCGATTCCGAGGACCGCCGACACGACGAGGACGCCGAGGTCGAGCCAGAGGTGGTAGGTGCCGCCGACGAGCAGCCCGCGCAGGGCGTCGACCTCGTAGCTGAGCGGATTCACGTGACTGATCACGCGCAACCAGCCGGGCATCAGGTCCAGCGGGTAGAGGGCATTGGAGGCGAAGAACAGGGGCATGGTGATCGCCTGACCGATGCCCATCAGGCGATCGCGCTTCACCACCAGGCCCGCGATCGTCATGGACAGGCAGGCGAAGAACGAGGCGCCGAGGAGCACGGCGACCACCGCGCCGAGCAGCTTCAGCGGGTTCATCGTCAGGTGCACGCCCATGATCAGCGCCAGCGCCACGATGATCAGCACCTGGGCGACCGCGCGGACGCCGGCGGCGAAGCATTTGCCGGTGATCAGCGCGGCGCGGGGCGTGGGGGTGACCATGAGCTTGTTCAGGATTCCGGCGTCGCGGTCCCAGATCAGCATGATGCCGTAGAAGATCGCGATGAACAGCGCCGACTGCGCGATGATGCCAGGCGCCAGGAAGTCCAGGTAGGGCATGTTCCCGGTGGGGATGGTGTGCAGCCGGGCGAAGGTGGTACCGAAGATCAGCAGCCACAGCGCGGGTTGCACTGCGCGCGTGACGAGTTCGGTGCGGTCGTGGCGCAGCTTCTGGAGCTCGACGAGGGCGAAGGTGCCGATGCGTGAGCCGAGGGTGCGCAGTCGCGCGAGGCCGTGCGGCGCCAGGCGCAGAGGTGGGTGGTCAGCCGGCGCGTTGAGCGGTACGGCGGGTGCTTCGGACACCGCGCAACCCTCCTTCGGTGGTCGAGTCCTCGTCGAGGTCGGCGCCGTGATGGCGGAAGACGTCTTCGAGGCTGGCATCGGGGCCGAGGGCCGCCTTGAGCTCGCCGGGTGAGCCGACGGTTTGCAGCTTCCCCCGGTGCAGCAGGGCGACTCGGTCGCAGAGCAGGTCGGCCTCGGCCATGTAGTGGGTGGTGAGCAGGACCGTGGTGCCGAAGCGGTGGCGCAGGTCGCGCACGCGCTCCCAGACGCTGTCGCGGGCAATGGGATCGAGGCCGACGGTGGGTTCGTCGAGGACCAGCAGGGCGGGCCGGTTGACCAGGGCCTGGGCCAGTTCCAGCCGGCGGACCATGCCGCCGGAGTAGCTCGAGGCGAGCCGGTCGGCCACGTCGAGCAGGTCCATGGCGGCCAGCACCTCGGTCACCCGGTCGGCGCGTTCCCGGCGCGGAACGTCGAACAGCCGGGCGAACCAGGTGACGTTCTGCCGGCCGGTGAGCGCACCCTCGATCGAAAGTTGTTGCGGGACATAACCGAGGTTGTACCGGATATCGATGTCGCGGCGGCCGACCTCGAAACCGAGGACCCGGACGGTGCCCTCCTCGACCGGCATCAGGGTGGTGAGCAGGCGGATCGTGGTGGTCTTGCCCGCGCCGTTGGGACCGAGCAGGCCGAACACCTCGCCCCGATCGATGCGCAGGTCCAGGTGGTCGACCACGGTGTGCTCGCCGTAGCGGTGGGTGAGGCCGGTGCATTCGACGGCGGGGGAGTCATCAGGTGGGGCAACGGAATTCGATCTCATCTGCGCGTCCTCTGCTCGTGTTCGTGCAGGATCCCGGTGAGCTTGCCGACGACCTCCAGGCCGCGGATCAGCTCCGCGCGTTCGGCGGCGGTCAGCTCCGCGAGCGCGGTCGCGACCAGATCGTGTCTGCGCCTGCGGGTCTCGTCGACGGATCGCTGAACCGGGCCGGGCAGGCTCAGCCGGGTCGCGCGCCGGTCCGCCGGATCCGGTTCGCGGACCAGCAGTTCCGCCTTCACCAACGCGGTGACGAAGGTCGACACGCTGTTCGGGGCGAGCCCCAGTTCGGCGGCCGCCGCCTTCACCGAGATGTTCGGGTTGCGGCCGACGAGGCGCAAGAACTCCGCCTGCGCCGCGCTGACCCCTGGTCGATCGAACGATCGCCCGACCAGGCGGGCCACCTGCCTGCGAAAACGGCCGAACGTGCTCATCAGCCGCCCGACCAGTTCCGCTTCCTCCATAGCCCCATATTAGCTCTGAATCAGAGCTAAATCTAGGGCGCGTGTGTCAGCGGGCCTGGCTCCGGCCGGCTAGGCGCCGGCGCGCGGGGGGAGCGGTGGGAGTTCGAGGTTGTCCCGGAAGGTGTTTCCGATGTAGTCGGTGCCGACGATGTTGCGGCGGCGGAGTTCCGGGAGCAGGCCGTTGAGCAAGAAGTCGCGGGTGCGGGGGTCGGCGAGGCCACCGAGGCTGATGACGTCCAGCACGCCGGCGTCGTAGCGTTCGGCGATGGCGTCGGCGAGTTGCTCGGGGGTGCCCGCGGCGGCCCAGTGACCGGTGTCCTTGGCGGCGATGATCAGCTCGCGCAGGGTTTTGCCGGAGCGGGCGAAGCCGCTGAAGATCTCGACCCGGCCGCGGCGACGGTGGACCGAGTTCACCTCGGGGAGAAGGTGTTCCGGGATCGGCCGGTCCAGCGGGAGATCGGTCAGATCGACGCCGCCGCCGAGCATATCGGCGAGGGCGAGGCGGCCCGCGTCGAAATCGGTGGCCTCGTCTCGTTCGCGGACCAGCTGGCGGACTTCGGCTTCGGTGGAGCCGTAGGTGGCGTGGAACGAGCTCATGATCAGGGGCAGCCCGTCGGCCCGGCCCAAATCGGTTGCGCGGGTACGGATCTTCTTCGTATAGGTGATGGCGTCGTCGAGGGTGGGCAGCGAGGTGAAGACCACCTCGGCGAAGCGCGCGCCGAGTTCGATGCCCGCCTCGGATTGGCCGGCCTGGAACTGCACCGGGCGGCGCTGCGGTAGCGGCGGGATGTTCAGCGGGCCGCGGACGGTGAAGTGTTCGCCCACGTAGTCGATCGGCCGGACCAGGTCGGCGTTGAGGATCGCGCCGCCGTTTCCGTCCGAGGTGAGGGCCCCGGGGCGCCAGCTGTCGAACAGTGCGTTGACGACCTCGAGAGATTCCGCGGCGCGTGCGTAGCGTTCCTCCGGGGACGGCAGGTCCTGGTCGCCGTAGTTCTCCTCGCCGACCGAGGAGGTGACCGCGTTCCACGCGGCGCGGCCGTTGCTGACGTGATCGAGGGTGCCGAACAGGCGGGCCAGGTTGAACGGGTGGTGGAAAGTCGTTGTCACGGTGGCGATCAGGCCGACATGGGTGGTGACCGAGCTCAGCGCGGAGACGAAGATCAGCGGCTCCTGCGCGCCGATCGCGCCCTGATTCCCGAAGCTGAGCAGGTCCGCGGCGAACAGCGCGTCGAACCGGTTGGCTTCGGCGAGTTTCGCGATCTCGATGGCCGAGGCCAGCGTGGATTGTCCCGGGTCCAGTGCGGCCTGGTAGATATCGGTCGAACCACTCACGCCAGTAACGGTTTTCAACGGCCGCCGCCGTGTAGCACCCACCCCTCGACGCTAGGGCGCTCGGGCGCGGGCCGCGATGATTACCCTCGGCGTGAACGAAATCGCGTCGGGTAGTTCTCCGCGCGTCGGGACGGCCTGTCCGGCCGAGTGCGGCACCATCGAGACATGCACATCGATCTATCGGGACGACGCGCAATAGTTTCAGGTTCGAGCCAGGGAATCGGGCTGGCCATCGCCACCGAGTTGGCCAGGTCGGGTGCCTCGGTGACCGTGAACGGGCGGGACCGGGCGAAGACGGAGGCCGCGCGCGCGACGATCGTCGACGAGGTGCCCGACGCCGTCGTCACCGCGGTCGCCGCGGACCTCGCCTCCGCCGCAGGTGCCGACATACTGCACGACGCGGTGGACGAGGCGGACATCCTGGTGAACAACCTCGGCATCTTCGGCGCGAAACCGGTGCTCGAGATCGATGACGACGAATGGCGGCGCTACTTCGAGGTCAACGTGCTCTCCGCGGTCCGGCTCATCCGGATGTACCTGCCGGGCATGATGGCTCGTGGTTTCGGCCGAGTGATGAACATCGCCAGCGATTCGGCGGTGGTCACGCCGCTCGAGATGGTGCACTACGGCACCACCAAGACCGCGCTGCTCGCGGTGACCCGCGGTTACGCGAAAGCCGCTGCGGGAACGGGGGTTACCGTCAATTCGGTGATGGCGGGCCCGACCCATACGCCGGGCGTGGAAGATTTCGTGCGCGAGCTGGTCGGCGACGAATTGCCGTGGGACGACGCGCAACGTGAGTTCATGCGCGAGCACCGTCCGTATTCGTTGATCCAACGCCTGATCGAGCCCACCGAAATCGGCAACCTGGTCGTCTACCTCAGCTCGGAATTCGCCTCCGCGACCACCGGCGGCGCGGTTCGCGTCGACGGTGGCTACATCGATTCGATCCTGCCCTGACGGGCTCGCTCAATCGAGCATGCCCGCGATCTTCCGGACGGTGTTGCAGTTGCGGATGGTCATGCGCTGAGCCGGGCCGGGGCCGGCCAGTTTGGCGATGCCGGTTTTGTTGACGTCTTTGCCGTCGAACGCCCAGAGGATCGCGCCGGGAACGTATTTCACGGTGTCGATCCCGTCCTTGGCGGGCAGCTTTTCGACGATGTCGGGGGAGTCGATGTCGGCCCACAGGAACATCACGTTGCAGCCCATCGACTTACCGTGGACCCAGTTGTCCGGCAGCGCGTCGGTGATCTTCTTGTACGCGGTTTTCGTGAGGGTGACCGCGTCCACCTTGAAACCGAAGGTGTCCTTGATGATTTTCTCGACGGCGTCGTTCACCTCGGCGGTCGACAGTGAACTCTTCACCAATACGTTGCCGGAATTGATGTAGGTTTTCACCTCGGTGAATCCGCCCTCTTCCAGGGCCGCTTTGAGGTCGGCCATACTGACCTTATTCTTGCCGCCGACATTGATGCCTCTGAGGAGGACGACATATTGCATGGGCCGGATTTTACGCGAGGCGCAGTCCGGATGTCACTGTATTGCTACCGAAGTCGTTGACCGCCAGCGGATACCGGCCGTCGCGCGGCGGACGGCCGACGGCGAGCGACGCGCCGCGAAACGCCGATGTTGCTGGATGGAAACTATGACTTTGTCGGCACCCGATGGGATGCTTGGCTGATGGACTGGAAAATCGAGCTCATCGCGATCCCGGTGACCGACGTGGATCGTGCCAAGGACTTCTATACGAAGATCGGTTTCACTCTCGATCAGGACAATGCCCAGGGTGATCTACGGTTCGTGCAGCTCACCCCGCCCGGCTCGGCCTGCTCCATCTGCCTCGGCAAAGGCATGCCGCAGGGCGAACCCGGCAGTGTCCGCGGCGTCCACATCGTGGTTGCCAGCGCCGACGACGCCTACAAGAAGCTGCTGGACGCCGGCGTGGACGTGAACCCGGTCGAGGAACTGAGCTGGGGCAAGTTCGTGTACTTCGCCGATCCGGACGGCAACGAGTGGGCCGTCCAGGAGTTGCCGATCAAGTAGCAGCGCCGCGGCAGCGTGCGGTGGTGGGTGTCCGAGCGGCACGCCACCACCGGCATGACTTCGCGGCCTCGAGCCGGGCGCTACCCGGTCAACGCCCAGTCGTTGATGGAGAATCGTTCGCCGAGCGCCCTAGCGTCGACCATGTACTCGCTGATCTCGGCGGCCTTGGCCGCCAGATACTTGTCGCCGGTGCCGTCGCAGATCCGCAGCAGCCACTCGTAGGTCTTCTCGGCCGGTACCTCGTAGTCGAAGTGGACCTTGGCGAGCAGGAAGAGAATGTCCTTGAAGTTGCGGCGATCGACCACCGGGGTCAAGGCGAGCAGTCGCTGTTCGTGCGCGCTGGTGAAGGTCCGGCGCTGCCGGATCTCCGGCTGGGTGTCGCGGTGGTAGGTGCCGCGATCGCGGAAGATCGCCGCCTCGTCCCGGTCCGCGTCCAGGACGAAATCGACGCAAATCGATTGCCGGGACACCGTCGAGAAATTCACTGCCGAATGCACCGCCGCCGCGTCGAGATACCACAATTCACCGGGGCGCATCCGGAAAACATGGTCGCTGTCGGAGTGGAAAGCCTCCGGATTGTCCTCCAGCACCATGAACGTGCGGAAGTAGTTGTCGTTGTCGCGTTCCAGTTCGACGAAGTCGCGATGCGGCAGCACCATGGCGTCGATGAGATTTCGGGCGCGCACCATCTTGACCCGATTGCGGTCGAAGACCGATTCCACCAGATCGGTGAGGTAGGTGGTCTTACGTCCGTGGTCGGTGGTGATCGCGGCACCCTCGATGTCCCGGTATTCGGTATCGTCGGTGAGTCCGCTGCTGTTGGCCAGCGAGATGTTCTTCCAATACCCGGAGGAGAACTCGTCGTATTTCTCCTCTACCCGCGGCACGCCGGCCAGGTAGTCCAGATCGGACGCTAAACGATCCTCGTCCAGGTCGATACGAGCAATAATATGTGACCGCATGTGCCTTCCCTAGTGTAATTCGAGGCTCCGTCGATACAGAAGTCCCGATCAGTGATGTACCGATGCACGGATCCCGCCGAGGCCGAACCGGCTACGCAATCGTCGTGTCCACCTCTCCGTTCCCGGCCGCGGGCGGCGCCGCGGAATCGCCGGACATCGCCGCCAGCAGCGCGTCGAGTTCGGCCTCCGGCAAACTCGCGATCCAGTTGTCGTCGTCGACCTCCAACCCGCCGGGCGCGTCCCGGTCGAGCTCGGCGAGCAGGTCAGCCATCGACTGCAAATTCGAGTTGAGGAACAGCGTCTCCATCGGCACCTCCAGGCCGAAGCCGGTGCGAATGCGCGACACCAGCTGAACGACCATGAGCGAATGCCCGCCGAGCTCGAAGAAGTTGTCCTCGGCGCCGATCCCGTTGACGCCGAGCATGTCCGCCCAGATGGCGGCCAGCGCGGTGGCGGTCTCGCCGTCCGGCGGCGCCATCGAACCGCGCGACTTCGCCTCGGTGCGTTGCAGTGCCGCGAGGGTGCGCTGATCGATCTTGCCGTTGCTGGTGAGTGGCAGTTCGTCCTGGACCAGGATGGTGGTGGGCACCATCCAGTCGGGCAGGGTGCGCAGCAGCGCGCGCCGCAGTTGGGTCGGGGTCGGCGCCTGATCGCCGGTGGGGACGACGCAGGCCATCAGCGCCTTGGTGCCCACCCGGTCGTCGGCGACGAACACCGCGCACTGCGCGACCTCCGGCAATCTCAGTAGCGCGGAATGGGTTTCGCCGAGTTCCACCCGGTGGCCGCGGATCTTGAACTGGTGGTCCGCGCGGCCGAGGTAGGCGAGTTCGCCGTCGCCGCGGCGGATGGCGATGTCGCCGCTGCGGTACATCCGGGCGCCGGGTTGTGAGCTGTACGGGTCGGGCAGCATGCGCGCGGCGGTCATGGCCGGTGCGCGCTGATAGCCGAGTGTGACACCGGCGCCGCCGACGAAGATCTCGCCCGGGATGCCGGGTGGCACCGGCTCCAGCTCGTCATCGAGCAGATACAGCGTCAGGTCTGGTAGCGGCAGGCCGATCAATGACCCGGACCGGTCGGCGTCCGCGCTGGACAGCCGCCGAAAGGTCACGTGCACCGTGGTTTCGGTGATGCCGTACATGTTCACCAGTTCCGGCCGGTGGTCGCCGAAGACGCGGAACCACTCGTGCAGCGTGGCGAAGTTCAGTGCTTCACCGCCGAAAACCACGTAGCGCAGGGCGAGTTCGGCCGGCTTGGCGACGGCGACCTGGGCGAGCTGGGCGAAGGCGGAGGGTGTCTGACTCAGCACCGTCACCGCCTCGCGCGCGAGCAACTCCAGCAGCGCGTCCGGAACCCTGGTCAGCCACTGCGGAACCACGACGACCCGGCCGCCGTGCAGCAGCGCACCCCACAGCTCCCAGACCGAATAGTCGAAGGCGTAGGAGTGGAACAACGTCCAGACGTCGTGCTCGCCGAGGTCGAAGACGTGCTCGGCCGCGGTGAACAAGCGCAGGACGTTGGCATGGGAGACCACCACGCCCTTCGGCGTGCCGGTCGAACCGGAGGTGTAGATGATGTAGGCGGGAGCGGACGGTGGCACGACCGCGCGCACCACGGCGGTGGAGGCATTCGCCAGTTCGGTTGCCTGCCAGTTCAACTCGATGAGCGGAGCCGAGGTCGCCGGGAGCCGGTCGGCGAACTCGGGCGCGGTGAGCACCGCGGTCACCGCGCAGTCGGTGAGCTGGATCGCGGTCCGGCTGGGCGGGCTGTCCGGATCGATGGGCAGATACGCCGCACCGCATTTCAACACGGCGAGCACGGTCGTCGGCAGGTCTGCGGTTCGATCGACCAGCAGACCGACGATCGATCCCGGCCCGACCCCGTGGCCGACAAGGACATTCGCCAGCCGGTCGGATCGCAGATCCAGTTCGGCATAGGACAAGCGAGTGTGCTCGTCGCACACCGCGATCGCGTCCGGCCTGCACACGGCCTGAGCGCGGAACCGTTCGTGCAGCGCGGTGTCGACCGCGCCGAGTTCGGTTCGGCGATCGCCGACCAGCTCGGCGCGCTCGGCCTCGGTCAGCAGCGGGACCGTGCACAGCGGGCGATCGGGGTCGGCCGTTCCCTCCGCCAGCAGCCGGATCATCCAGCGGCCATAGGTCTCGACGGTGGACTCGTCGAAGAGCGCGTCGTCGAACGGGAAGTAGCCGACCACCCGGTCGTCTTCGCACCACAGCTCGACCATCAGGTCGTAATGCGTGACGCCGCCGTCCAATTCGGCGAAGTCGACGGCCAAACCGAGCAGGTCCGGCGGCCGCGGGGCGGCGTCGCGCAGGCTGAACGAGGTCTGGAACACCGGCGTCACGCCGGGCGCCCTGGCCGGGGACAGCTCGCGGACCAGCATGTCGAAGGGCAGATCCTGGTTGATCAGCGCGCCGGCGAACACGTCTCGCGTGCGTTGGATGAGTTGCCGCAGGGACGGCCGGTCATCGAGCCGGACGCGGACCGGCAGCCAGTTCAGGAAGTAGCCGAGCAGCTGTTGCAGCGCGGGCTGCGAGCGGCCGGCGATCGGCACGCCGACCACCAGGTCCTGCTGCCGGGTCAGCCGGGACAGCAGGGCGAAGTAAACGGCGAGAAAGACCACATTGAGGGTGGCGGAGTTCTCTTTCGCCAGCCGGCGCGCGGCCGCGCTCAGCCGCACCGGGAACTCGATCGGGCAGAACTTGCCCTGCGAGGTCCGAATCGCTTGGCGCGGACGGTCGGTCGGCAACTCGAGCAGGCCGGAGTAGCCCGCGAGCTGGGTGCGCCAGAAGTCGAGCTGGCGCTCCAGGGATTGCTTGTCGAGGATCTCCCGTTGCCAGTAGGCGAAGTCCGGATACTGCACGTCGAGCGGCGCGAGCGCGACCGGCTTGCCGAGTTCGCCGGAGTAGTACGCGCCGAGCTCGGTGAGCAGGATGCCCAAAGACCAAGTGTCGGAGACGATGTGGTGCTGCACGAGGACGAACAGATGATCGTCGGGCCCGATCTCGTACACGTCGCAGCGCAGCAGTGGGCCGGTGAGCAGGTCGAACGGCTCGCCCACCGACGCCGAGGCGTGGTCGCGCGCGGCCTGGGCCGGGTCGGGCAGATCCCGGAACGGGTGCAGGACGAGCGGCACGTCCATGTGGTCGAGCACGACCTGGCGAGGGTTGTCGTCCTGCAGCACGAGGACCGTGCGCAGGGCCTCGTGCCGCTCGACCACCCGGGCGACGGATCGGCGCAGCGCCTCGACATCGAGTGGGCCGCGCAGTCGTAAAGCGGTGGGCACGTTGAAGATCTGGCGCTGGGTGAACAGCTCGTTCATGAACCAGAGGCGCTCTTGTTCGAACGACGCGGGTATGTGGGTGAGTCCGGCCGGCCGCCTGCGGATGGTCCCTGGCGATTCCGCGCCGCGCTCGGCCATGATGCGTTCCACGAGAGCCCGCTGCGCGGGGCTGAGGGCGGCCAGTCGCTGCTGTAAGGCGTCGGCGGTCTCGTCTCGTTGCTCGATCATCTCCCCGTTCCTCTCCTATCGCCCTCGGCGAGCGCCGTCCGCGGCCGTCGTCCGCGCAGGGATCGTGGCCGAAAGGGTGCGCTCGACCATCGGGGCAGTGCACCGTCACGAGTCTCGAGCGCCGCATCGTCAGTGCGGCGGGCCGACGGGTCACCCCGAGATACGGTGAATAGTGTGTGGTTTCTGTCGGGACTTCCTCCGCACACTCGCACAGTATCGGTGATGTCTCCAGCGACACTGTACTCGACATACGAGAGGCGGGCTAGCGTACCGACCGGGCGAGATGCGCCGGTCATGCCCGGAATATTGGGCCGGACCGGGCCGCGCGGAGACTACATACCGGGTGTAGTGTGGGGTGCTATTCACTAGAGGAGGCTGCGTGAAGGTCAGTGCGGCGCAGGTTTCCGCGTGGCGGATGCGGCGGCAATACCTGGATCCGCGCGGCACCGGGACGGCGCACGAGATCGTCGGCAGACTGTGTGGTGTACAGGTTCAGGTCTGGAGTGCCGCCGAGTTGGCCGTCGCGGTGCGGCAGTCGGCGCCCGACCGGGACAGCGTCAACCGGGACGTCGCCGGGCTCACGCTGATGAAGACCTGGGCGATGCGCGGGACCTTGCATCTGCTGCCGCCCGGTGCGGCGAGCGCGTATCTGACACTGCTCGAGGCCAACGGCTCCTGGCGGAAACCATCCTGGCAGCGAGCTTCCGGCGTCACGCCGCGCCACATCGACGAACTGACCGACAAGGTGGCCGACCTGCTCGACGGCACGGTGCTCACCCGCGACCAGCTGGTCCGGGAACTGGTGTCGGACAAGCGCTTCGCCGCCCTGGAGTCCAGGCTGCGGTCGGGCTGGGGCCAGGTCTTGAAACCCCTCGCCTGGCGCGGCGTGCTGTGTCACGGTCCGAATGAGGGCACCAAGGTGACCTTCACGCGGCCGGCCGGCCGGTACCCGGATTGGGCGAAGGCGCCGGAGCTGGACGCGGCGGCGGCCACGGTGATCAGAGCGTATCTGGGCGCGTACGGTCCGAGCACGCCCGAGGCGTTCGATCGGTGGCTGTCGCTGAACGGTACGAGCAAGCCGAGGCTGCGAAAGTGGTTCGCGGACCTGGGCGATGAGCTGACCGAGGTCGACGTCGAGGGGCGCAAGTCGGTGATCGCCACCGAACACGCGGCCGAACTCGCCGACACCGCCGAATGCTCGGGTATCCGCCTGCTCGGCGGCTTCGACCAGTACATCCTCGGTCCCGGGACCAAAGACGACATGATCCTGCCGCAGGCGCATCGCGCCGCGGTGAGCCGCACGTCCGGCTGGATATCGCCGATCGTCCTGGTGGACGGCCGGATCGGCGGCGTGTGGGAGCTGGCCGGCCCCGAGCTGGTGGTGACCCCGCTCCCGGGCGGCGCCGACCTGCCGCGCGCGGAGCTCGACCGGGAGGCGGCGCATGTCGCGCGCGCGTGCGGACTGAGTCGGCTGACGGTAAGGGTCGATCGAGCGGTGGGATGAGCAATGGCCGGAACAACAGACAAAGTCGAGCTGGGTCTCGGACCCTACATCGAGCACCTGGGCCTGCGATTCGAGCAGGTCGGCCCGGATCGGGTGGTCGCGGGCTGGACGGTGCGCGGCGACCTGCTACAGCCGCACGGCATCCTGCACGGTGGCGTGCACTGCGCGGTGGTGGAGTCGGTCGCCAGCGTGGCCGCGGACTGCTGGCTCGGTGATCGCGGCATGGTGGTGGGGGTCAGCAACGCCACCGACTTCTTCCTGCCCGCCACCGCGGCCAACGGGAAGCTGACCTCGACCGCGTTGCCGGTGCATCGCGGTGCGACGCACCAGGTTTGGGTGGTGGAGACGGTGGACGCGGTGGGCAGTCTGGTCGCCCGCGGGCAGGTCCGGCTACAGAATTTGCGCTGAGCCGCCGAACGGGCCGTGCCGGGGGCCGGTGTAGGTCTGGCGTGCCCGGAAACCCGTACATCCGTCGGACCGAAGTCATCGGTTGTCGACCGAATACAACACTGCGAACAGGCCACACTTCGCCGGGTTCGCAGCGGCCTTGACGCGCATGACCTGGTGTGACATAAATGTCGTATCTTCGATGACTATGTCGAGTAGTCGTCAGAGACTGAAGAGTCGGCAGGTTCGACCCTGTGGACTCGTCCCGAGCCGGGCGGCTCATTCCGGCCTGCGCGTTCAGCACCGTCGTGTCGACGGCGAGCGCGACGATAGGAGACGGGGACAGCATGCACAGTCCGATCGCGAACATGGACGTCGCGGACAAACGCCGGCTGCTCGCGGAGATGCTGGCCGGCGCCGAGCGAAAATCGGCCGGGCGCACGGGTCCGGTGTCCTTCGCGCAGCGGCGGTTGTGGATTCTGGACAGCCTGGTTCCGGGCAGCTGCGCGTACAACGTCCCGGTGGTGCTGCGGACGAGCACACCGCCCGATCCGGTCGCGTTCGCGCGAGCGCTCGAAGTGGTCATCGACCGGCACGAGGTGCTGCGGACCGTGTTCGTCAGCCGGGACGGTGTCCCGGTGCAGCGGGTCGGCCCTGGCTTCCGGCCGGAGATCGACAGTCACGATGTCAGCGCCGAACCCGACCCGGCCGCCGCCGCAGATCAGTTGGTGCGCACCTCGATCCGGCGGCCGTTCGATCTCGCGACCGGGCCGATGCTGCGCGTGCTCCTGGTCCGGGTCGCCCCGGACGCGCATCTGATCGCGCTGACCGTGCATCACATCGTCTGCGACGGCTGGTCGATCGTCACCCTGTTCCGCGAGCTGGACGGGCTCTACGCGCAGCTGCGTGGTGGTGCCCCGGCGGCGCTGCCGACATTGCCGCATCAGTACATCGATTACGCGGTCTGGCAGCGGACGCGGCTGTCCGGGCCGCGGCTGGACGAGCTGAACGACTTCTGGCGCAATTGCCTCGATGGGGCGCCCGGCTTGCTGCAACTGCCACATGACGCGCCGCGACCCGCCCATCAGCGCGCCAACGGTGGCGTCCACGAATTCGCGTATCCCCGTCAATTACGCGAGGACCTGCTGGCTTTCGCCGCCAAGGCGAAGACCACGCCGTCGGTGGTGGTGCTGGCCTGCTTCACCGCGCTGTTGCAGCGGTTCTGCGCGCAGGACGACATCGTGGTCGGCGTCGCGACGGCGGGCCAGACGCACAGCGCGTTGCAGGGCATGATCGGATTCTTCGTCAACACGCTGGTCATGCGCATGGACATGACCGGACAGCCCAGCCTCGCCGAGGCCATCCAGCGCGGGCACGAACGCACGCTGGACATGTTCGCGCATCAGGACATGCCGTTCGAGAAGCTGGTGATCGAGCTCCAGCCGGACCGCAATCCGACGGTGACGCCGATCTTCCAGGTGCTGTTCAACTTCCAGACCGCGTCGAACGACCGGGTGCGCCTGCCGAATCTGGACGCCGACCTGGTGCCGTTCGACACCGGGATCGTGCGGTTCGACCTGGAATTCAATGTGTTCGTCGCTGAGGAGGAAATGGGCGGCAGCTGGTTGTACAACCGGGAGCTGCTCAACCCGGCGGCGGTGGCGCGGATGACCACGCTGCTGGAGCGACTGATCGCGGCGGCCATCGCGCGGCCGGAGGTGCCGCTGTCCGCGCTGGATCTGTTCGATGCGGCGGATCTGGCGGAGTTCGACCGGGTGGGTGGCGCGGTGGGGGCGAGTTCGCTTGGCTCCGCGCCGAATCCGGGCGAGCCGGTGGTTCGGGTGGGGCCGCACACCGTGTTCGCGGACGGTACGCCGATCCCGGCGCCGAACGATGCGGCGACCGGCGCCTACCGCTGGTTGGTCGATGAGCTGATTCCCTTGTGGCGCAATGGGCTCGGTGCGAGTGCGCGCCATGCGGTGGATCGTCGGCGGGCGCGGTTTCCGGTGCCGCCGCGTGGTGTCGTGTTGTTCGCCATGGCGCCCGCGGCGGTCGAACTCGACGAGGCGGTCTGGGCGCTGGAGGCCGGCGCGCAGCTGGTACTGATCGACGTTCGGGCCGGACTGCTGGACGCGGTGTCGAGCGCGCTCGCGACGGAAGCCGTCGACACCCTGTGCATCGCGCCGGGCCTGCTGAGTCAGGTGATGGATGCCGTTGAGCGGAAGCGACTTTCGCCCAGCATCCGCAGGGTGCTCAGCACACACGAGCCGTTGAGTGTCGAGCTGGAGGCGCGGTGCCTGCGGCTGCTGCCGGACACCGAATTCTGGTCTGTCTACCGGGTCGCCGGGATCGGTGACATCGCGGCGCGCCGGTGCCTCGACGATCGGCCGCTCGGGCGGGATGTCGCAGGCAGGGTCTATCCGGGCCTCGCGGTTCGGATTCGGGATGTCGACGGGCACCCGCTTCCGATCGGTGCTCCCGGCCGGGTGTGGGTGAGCCATGCGCCGGGCGGCGATGTCGCGACCGGAGACCTCGGGCGGTTCCGGGAGGACGGGCAGCTGGAGCTGCTGGGACCGGAAGCGGCACAGGTGCTTCTGCGGCAGGTCCGAGTGTCGTTGGGCGAGGTGGAATCGCCACTGACCGCGCATCGGTCGGTGCGTGACGCGCGGGTCCTCGCGATCGCCGATCCCGCCGGTGCCTCGCGATTCGTCGCCTATCTCGCCACTGCGCCGGCGGCACAAACCGATCGGGCAGAACTGCGCGACGACGTGCGGGCACACGCGCAACGACTGGTGCCGGGCCCGTTGGTGCCCAGGTCATTCGTCTTCCTCGACGCGCTGCCGCTGACCGCACGGGGCACCGTCGACTCGGCGGCCCTGCGCGAGATCGACGGGGACGACAGCGATGTCGAGCGGGTCGCGCCGCGCAACGACACCGAGCGGCTGCTCGTCGACATCTGGCGTTCCGTGCTCGAGGTCGACGAGGTCGGCATCCACGACAACTTCTTCCTGCTCGGCGGGCATTCGCTGCTGGCCATCCAGCTGATGAGCAGGCTGCGGCAGGCGACCCGGATCGATCTGCCGGTCAGCGTGCTGTTCCGGCATCGCACGGTGGCCGATCTGGCGGCGCGGGTGATCAGCATGTCCGGCGGGGCCGGGGCGCTGAGCAATCTGGTCGAGATCCAGGCCGGGTTCGAGCCAGTGCCCGTGGTCGCCGTGCATCCGGCCAGCGGCGGCGTATTCCCCTATGTCGCTTTGGCTACCGCGTTGAGCAACCGCACGGTGTACGCGTTCGAAGGCCGCGATCCGGGACCCTCGGTCACCGCGTTGGCCGAGCGGTATCTCGATCAGCTGCCCGAAGACGTGCTGAACGGACCGTTCGCGCTGGTCGGCTGGTCGCTCGGCGGCGTCGTGGCGTTCGAGATGGCGCGCGTGCACGCGCAGCGGGGCGGACGGGAGGTGCCGCTGACGCTGATCGACTCCGCGCTCTTCGAGGTCGATGCCGCCGCGCCGGACGCGGAGGCGC
Organism: Nocardia sp. NPDC056564; assembly: GCF_042793755.1. Lineage (NCBI taxonomy): Bacteria > Bacillati > Actinomycetota > Actinomycetes > Mycobacteriales > Nocardiaceae > Nocardia > Nocardia sp. NPDC056564. Next base: position 147,133 of record NZ_JBHTUR010000003.1, on the reverse strand, counting down.
GGCTGGCCGAGGGTTATTTGCACAGTGTCAGTGCGGATTTCGGCGTCGAGCTGCCGGTGCTGTCCGGGCTCGACCGCCTGTCGCCGCGGCGCGTGTTCGCGGATCTGTTGGAACGGTGGGGTTCTGCCGCACCCGAGGTGCTGGATCTGGAGGAGATGATGCGCCAGTTCGCGGTGTACCGCTCGCACATGCTCAACGTGGCGGCGTATCGCCCGCCGGGGCAGTACGCCGGGCCCGTGCACCTACTGCCCGCGACGCAGTCGCCGCCGGGGATGGCGCAGACGTGGCGCGAATTCGCACCGGGGCTGGTGGTGCGGGAGATCGACGGCGACCACCACAGCGTCCTGCGCAATCCCGGCCTCGGCGCGGTGGTCTCCGAGATCGAACAGCAGTTGAAGGGTCTCGACGCCGAGCGGGGGTTTCTCCGGTGATGCACAGCGAAATCGGTTCGCGCACAGTGGTCGGCGGGATCGCCGCGGCCGTGGCCGACTACCCGGACAACCCGGCGGTCGTGGACGATGCGCAGAGTCTGTCGTATGCCGAGCTGTGGCGGGAGTCGGCGCGGATCGCGCACGGGCTGCGGGGCAGGGGCGTCGGGGCGGGGCAGGTCGTCGCGCTGGCGGCCGAGCGGTCCGCGAGCCTGCTGGTCGGGTTGGTCGGGATCCTGCGGTCGGGCGCGGCGGTGCTTCCGCTGGACGTCACGTATCCGCAGCCGAGGCTGCGCATGATGGTGGACGACAGCGGCGCGGCGGTGGTGGTCGGGCATGCGCACACCGTCGCGCCCTTTGTTTCAGAGGGCCGTGAATCATTCGTCATACCAAAGATTTTCGAGGACCGGTCGGACCTGCCCGCGGACCCGCTCGTCGAGCCGGATCCGGCGAGCGGGTGCTGCCTGCTGTTCACCTCCGGATCCACCGGGCGGCCCAAGGGCATGCTGATGCCGCACTCCGGGCTGGCCAATCTGGTGCGCTGGCAGGCGAGTGCGTCGGTGTCCGGCGCGGGGAGCCGGACGCTGCAATACGGGGCGATCTCGTTCGACGTCGCGATGCAGGAGATATTCGCGACCCTGATCTCCGGCGGGACCCTGGTGTGCATCGACGACAGCACGCGGCGGAATCCGGTGCGCACCTGGGATCTGATCATCCGCGCGGAGATCAACCGGATATTCCTGCCCTACGTCGGGTTGCAGTCGCTGGTGATGGTGGCCGACGAGGTCGACCTGGACGCGGTGCGGCTGCGCGAGATCATTCCGGCGGGGGAGCAGTTGCAGTGCACGAATGCGCTTCGGGCGCTGCTGAAGAAGTTGCCGCAGTGCCGGTTGTTCCAGCAGTACGGGCCGTCGGAGGCCCATACCGTCATCAATCATCCGCTGGCCGACGACCCGGACGCGTGGCCGCCGCTGCCGCCGATCGGCATTCCGATTCCGGGAAATCGCGCGTATGTGCTCGACGACGCAGGCCACGAATTGGCGCCCGGCGAGATCGGCGAGCTCTACATCGCCGGTGCCCAACTGTCCTTCGGCTATTGGCGGCAGCCCGGGCTGACCGCGGCGCGGTTTCTGCCCGCACCCGACGGCGTCGGCGAACGGATGTACCGGACCGGGGATCTGGCCCGGCGCCGGGAGGACGGGAACATCGATCATCTGGGCCGCGCGGACAGCCAGGTGAAGGTCCGGGGCTTCCGGGTGGAACTCGGCGAGGTCGAATCCGCGCTCAGCGACTACCCGGAGGTCAACGCGTGTGGCGTGACGCCGGCCGGCAGCGAGGGCATCGATCTGATCCTGGTGGCGTTTGTGGTAGCCGATGCGGGAACCGATACCGCCGCGATCCGAGAACGCCTGCGGGCCACGCTGCCCGAGCACATGGTGCCGGCCGTGCTGCACGTCGTGGACGCGCTGCCGCAGGTGCCGAGCGGCAAATTGGACCGGCGCCGGCTTCGGCTGCTGGCCGAAACCAGCATGACGGCAGGGGATTCGGACCGCGTTCGCGCCTGATCGAGCCTGACCGGCGGGTCTGCCATTCCATCTGCCCGAAACATGAAGTTGAGGCGACGACACCATGACTGTGCAAGAATCGCAGACCATCGATTTCCGCAGTGCTATGCGGCGCAAGTGTTTTCTGTACGACGATGGGGTTGTCCTTTCGGTCACGCTGCGCGCGCTCGACCGATTGGGTTTGCTGACACCGGATTCCGGTGGTGAGCGGTCGTTGCGGAAACTCGTGCCGGATTTGACGCCGAGCGGGTTCGGATACCTTCGGGTGGCGTTGCGGTCGCTGGTGGCGCAGGGGTGGTTGCGCGAGGCTCCCGAGCTCGACCCGATGTCGGTGTTCCTGAATTGGACGCGGGCCGGGCGGGCGGTTGCCGACGCGCCGGCGGGTTATCTGCGGGTGGGGCGGTTTCTGGCTTCGTTCGACGATCCGGCACCGGATTCCTGGGCTGTGCCGTGGCGCGGCGATCTCGTCGCGGAGTACGAGGCGCTGGTCGGGTCGGTGGAGTTGTGGCGGCGGGAGTTCGGGCTCGCGCGGGCGCATTCCCCGGTGCATTTCGAAGGGGGCCTGATCGTCCCGACGGTGCTGCATCTGCAAGCGTCGGGCGCGTTGGCTGCCGAGGGACCGGTGTTGCCCGCCGATCGATTCGGGCGCGCGGCGTTGCGGCTCCTGCAGACGTCCGGGTACGTCGATGCCGATGCGAGCTGGACCGGTGGTGGGCGTGAGTTGTGCGCGTTCGCCACGCATTTCGGGATGGTGGGGTCGTATCTGCCGATGTTCGCCCGGCTACCCGAGTTGTATCGGGGCGAGTTGGTCGTGACGACCGAGTTCGGCGTGCCCGAGTGGCATGTCAATCGGGAGCTGAACGTGGTGGCGAGCGGGCACGCGCATCGCCGCTACTACGCGGATGCGGATCGGATCTTCGTCGAGATCTTCGATCGGGCACCGGTTTCCAGTCAACCCGCGTTCATTGCCGACATGGGCTGTGGTGACGGGACATGGCTGGCCCGGCTGTATCACCTCATTCGGGAATCGACGTTGCGCGGGCGCTGCCTGGACACCGATCCGCTGCTGATGGTCGGCATCGATGTCAACGAGGCGGCATTGGACTGCGCTCGGGAAACCCTGCGCGAGGCCGGAGTTCCGGCGCGGCTGCTGGCCGGGGACATCAGCGATCCGGACGGCGTGCGCATCCAGCTGGAGGAGGTCGGCGTCGCGGTCGAGGACGGGCTGCACATCCGCAGCTTCATCGATCACAATCGGGAGTTCCGGGGCGCTCGGGGCGCGGTGCCGGGCGGACGGTCGAGTGGTGCGTCCGTCGATTCGGCGGGGCATGCGCTGTCCGACCGTGCGATCGAGGACGATCTGACGGAGCATCTGCGCCGGTGGCGCAACAACATTCGCAAGCACGGCATGGTCGTGCTGGAGGCGCATTCGGTGCCGCCCCAGGTGGTGCGGCGGCACATCGGGTCGCTGCACAGCATCGCCTTCGACGCCTACCACGGATACTCGCACCAGTTGCTCGTCGATCACGCCGCCTACCTGCGGTGCTGCCGGAATGCGGGACTGGAGTCGATCGCCTACCTGGAGCAGCGGTATCCGGCGCGGAAGCCGTTCGTGGCAATCAGCCTGAACCGCTTGGCGGTACGGCCCGAGGTGGATCCGTCGTTCGCGGCCGCCGCCTCGCCACAGCGGCACGATACCTGGCGGCCGGACGATTCGGTCGACCTCACCGATGGGGAGGGACTGCACCGGTTGTTGTTCGACGGTGGCGACATTCACCAGCCGCGCGGGTGGTGTGCGGCGGCCACCGGTGTGGTCGTCAAAGACGTGCTGCTGGAGATAGAGCGCCGGGCACAGACTGCCACACCCGGCGAGGTCATCCGGGTCATGGATTACGGCGCGGGCACCGGGCTGGCCGCCATCGAACTGATCAAAGCCTGCCGCGACATCGAACTCGCGGAACGGCTCGCCCGGGTCGGTGCCGAGTTCGAAATCCACCTGGTGGACATACCCTCCGGCTGGTTCGCCAAAGGGTACGAGCTGCTGAAGGGGTGCCCGTGGACGCGGTTTCATTCGATGCAGTCGCGGGACAAGGCCTTCCGCGAGCTGCGGGACGTCACCGGAGGCCTGGCGATGGATGTCGTCATGGCCAACATGGTGTTCCACCTGATCCCCGCGCGGGCGTTCACCCAGGTCGCCGCCAACCTCGCCGAGGTGCTGGTGCCGGGCGGCCGATTGATCTGGAGCACACCGGATCTCGGGCCGGCGGCCGAGTCCTCGGTGCTGTTCCACGACCCCAACCGGCTGGCCCGGCAGCACTGGATGCAGCTGATCGCCGAGGCGGACTCGTTCCGCGTCGACGGGCTACCCGCCGCGGTGCGCACCGCGGCCGCGGCGGCCGCTCGATTGTCCGAGGAGGAACGAATCCAAGCCTTCGGCCGCTCCGACCGTCGCATCCTGCCCACCGCGAACGACCGGTTCGCCGTAGCGGCCGCCCTCACCCCACATTTCCTGGGCGCCATGCAGGTTCGATCGTTCGAGATGTCCGAATCCGAATTCGTCGACGCCGTCCTGGTCCCCTCCAACCAACGCGAATACTTCCCCGAGGTAGCCGACGACCACCTCCGCGAACGAGTCCTCCGCCACCTCCTGCTCACCGACGTCCTCCCCGCCCTGACCCGCGGCCCCGCCGGCACCGGCCGCGGCCTGAACGTCGAATGGACCTTCGGCGACTTCTACCGCCGCTGAGCGATCGCTGGGTCGCTGGTCTGTCGGGTGCCGCAACGCACGGGGAGACGACCGGCACTGAGTTGTACTCTGCCCTTGCGAAACTCGACGGTGATCGACTCAGGGGCACGCCCGTCCAGCAGCTGGATGGTGCCGAACTGGGCCTGCGATTCCGAGTCCCGATACTCAGGTCTCAGTTCGTCGGGCACCGCAGTGCCCACGACACAGTCTCGGTTCGGCCGGTCATAGGCCGGCCCGCGAGTACCGGGATCGCCGTGTTCGTCATCTGAGTGAGCATGCCGGTGTTGCCCGGTTCAGGGCAACACCGGGCAGGGCCCGATCTGTTGGTGAGCGTGCGGAAACAGTTACGTCGGTTGGTCGTTCGTGTCGAAGCGGACCGGGAGGCTGTCGAAGAGGATGTGGCGGCCGTTGTCGAAGTGGATGGGCGGTGCCTCGGTGAGGTGGAAGGTGGGGCGGCGGGCGATTTCGGCGAGCACGGCTTTGAATTCCATGCGGGCGAAATGTTCGCCGAGGCAGCGGTGGATGCCGTGGCCGTAGGTCAGGTGGTGGTGGGAGTTGCCGCGGTTCAGCGAGAACGTCTCGGGGTCCGGGAACTCTTCGGGGTCGCGATTGGCCGCGTCGAAGAGCAGGACGACGCGGGCGCCCGCGGGGATGGTGACGCCGCTGACGACGACCTCGCGGGTGGTGACCCGGGTGAACCGGTCGGTGGGGCACCAGCGGCGCAGGATCTCGTCGCCGAGGGTGGGCACGAGGTCGGGCTCGCGCTTCAGACGCTGCTGGAGCTCGGGATCGCCGGCCAGCCACCACAGGATTCGGTTCACCGTGTTCATCGTGTTGGCATGCCCGGCAACGCAATACGAGACGATGATCGAGTAGAGCAGGTCATCGGAGACCGGTTCGCCGTCGAGGGTCGCGTTCACCAGCCAGGACAGATAGTAGTCGCCGGGGTGCTCCCTGGCCCGCTTGATCTCGCCGGCCAGGATGGGCTGATAGTGCATCCAGAAGCTGGTCGCGTCGGTCTCCTCGCCGAGATAGCGCCACATCGTGCTGGTCATGGCGCGGATCTCGTGCTGCACCTCGACGGATAATCCGATGGCCAGTCCGAGCGCGCCGATGGCGTAGGGCTGAACCAGTTCCGCGACGAAGTCGCCGTGGCCGCGTTCGACGATCGGCGCGATCAGCTCAGCCGCGAGCGCGCGCACCGAGGCTTCCAGGTCGTGGATCGCCTGCTTCTTCAACGGCGGCGCCATCAGGTTGCGGATCTTGGCCTGGACCGGCAGGTCGAAGTCGATGGGGGAGAACGGCGGCATGCCCGCGGCGCGCGGAAAGTGCACGCCCGCTGCGGAACTGAACGTATCGTGGTCGCGCAGAGCGGCCTTGACGTCGGCATAGCGGGACAGGATCCACATGCCTCCGTGCGCGGCCGAGTAGGCGACCGGAGTGCGTTCGCGGATCGTGCGGTTGACGATCTCGGCCAGCTCCGGGGTGTACTCGGGATCGAGCCAGTTGAATGTGGTGGTGAGCCGATCGACGACGGCTTGCTTGGCGGGTTGCTCTGTCGCAGTCACGTTTCCTCCGAACCTCGGTGAGCCGCGCCTATAACCCGGGCATCGGGGAGGCATCGCGAGATCGCAGACTATGGGCGCCGAGTGTTGAGTGTTATTGAACCAGAATGCCACAGGCAGAGGCAACAGTGCAGTGTTCGCGAAAATGTATACATTGCGGGTGAATACCTCAGTCGGGGAGCAGGTCCGCGATGGGGGTGCGCGGGCCGGCGGCCGCGGCGGCCAGGATCCGCAGGACCTGGTCTATCTGCTGGTGACCGGACGCGTGGTCCCACAGATCGGTGTTCAGCTCGAGCATCGCGGACAGGCCGGAGGGGCGGAGGAGACCGTGGAAGGCCATGTCGTATCGAGCGGTCCCGTGGGTGAGGAAACGATAGTCGCAGTCGACACCGGCGGCGAATTGGGCTGGGATCCAGGTCTCCAGCTGTAGCTCGCAGGTGACCTGGTAGATCGGGTGCTTCCCTGTCACCCGAGGACGCTGAAGAAGCTGCACGATGTCGGCGAACGGGGCCTGCTGGTGTTCGTAGGCCCGCAATACGGCCGCCCGGACACGCTGGACCAGCTCGTCGAACCGCGGGTTGCCGGACAGGTCGAGGCGCAGCGGGACCACGTTGAGGAAGCAGCCGATCAACTGTTCCGCGCCGCGTTGGGTGCGGTTGGCCGTCGGGATGCCGATCAGGATGTCGTGTTGTCCACTGAGCCTGTGCAATTGGACCGCGACGGCGGCGCAGAAGACGGCGAACGGAGTCGTCTTGCCCGCCGCGGCGAGCTCACGCACGGCGGCGGCGCCGGCAATCGAGGTCGGTCGCTCCAGAAACTCACCGCGGAACCTGGCCTTGTCGCCGCGCGGCCGGTCGGTGGGTATCCGCAGCTCCGGTGCGCCCGCCAGCTCACGGACCCAGAATCGCCGCAGCCGTTCGCCTTCGGGGCCGTTCAGCATGTCCTGTTCGGCCAGGGCGAGGGCGCCGAAGTCGACCTCGTGCCTGTTCGGCCGCGGCGGGTGACCGGCGGCCCTGGCCTGGTAGGCGGTGCTCAGTTCGCGCATCAGCAGGGTCATCGACACCTCGTCCATGACCAGGTGGTGGAACAGCAGCTGGGCCTGGTGGCGTTGCGCGTCGAGGCGGACGACCCGGGCGCGCAGCAGGGGGTAGGCGGTGATGTCGAAACCGGTGAACGCGATCTCCTGTTCGAGGCGCTTCAGTTCGGCCTCGCGTTCGGCGTCGTCCAGTTTCGTGAGGTCGAGGACCGGGACGTCGATGCCGGTGTGCGGGTGGATCCGTTGTACCGGAAGGCCTTCCACCTCGACGAAGGTGCCGCGCAGGCCGGGCTGGTGCGCCACCACATCGTTCACCGCCAGGGCGAACGCGTCCGGCCGCAGTGGTCCGGACAGGTCGAGGACCAGGGGAATGGTGTGGGTGAGGGCACCCGGGTCGGCCTGCTCGGCCAGCCACAGCTGGCGCTGGCCCGACAGCAGCGGCACCTCGACAATGGTGTCGGGCCAATTCGGTACTGAAGTCCCCGAAGGCTCCGAATCGTCCAATGCGGCAGCGAGACCGACCGGCAGATCGCCCAACTCCGAGACGAGCTGAAGCATCTTGTCCAGGTTCGGATTCGCTGTGCGCAGGTGAACGGTCAGTTCGCCGGGGGTGGGGTTCTCGAACAGGGTCCGCACCCGGACGGGCACGCCGAGGGTTTCCTGCAGCTCGGCGGTGAGCCGGGTGGCGAGCATCGAATGTCCGCCGCAGGCGAAGAAATCGTCGTCCGCGCTCAGCCCGGGGTATTCGAGGGCCTGTGCCCATAGTTCGGTCACGAGCTCCAACAGGCGGTCCGCGGGTGGCGCCGTGCCAGTTTCGGCCAGGCCTGGCTCGAGCGGGGCGGTCTCCGGCAGTCCGGCTACGATCTCCCACCGGCCTTCGGCATCGCGGCGTGCGGTGAGCCCGCTGGGAGCTCCGGCGAGCAGCAGCGCCGACGGCTGGTGCACCGAGCGCGCCGAATCCAGTTGCGGGTCTTGCGCTCCGGCGAGACCGGACAGCACCGGCCAGTGGTCCGCACCGCGAGAACGGTCCAGTGACAACGTGATCGGCGTCCCGTCGGGCAATTCGAACGGGACCTGCTCCGCGCTGATCGGGGCGAGCGCTACCGGGGCCGGTTGCTGGAGAACCAGCTCGGACATCCGCGATTCGGGATGCTCGAGCCACTGCCGCAGCACAGTGGCGTAATCCTGAACCAGCGCGTCGATGCCGGCCGGCGTGTAGAGATCGCCGTCGTATTCCAGCCACAGTCTGACTTCGGCTCCGGCGAACTCGATTTCGACGACGGTGTCGAACCGGCCGCGTTCGCGTTCGACGTCGAGTACCTGCACCGGGTGCCCGCCCAGCCGCAGTTCGCCGACCGCGTCCACCGGCGGCAGGAACAGGTGCTGGATCAGCGTGGTCCGGTCGGTCGGGCGAGGCGCACCGGCGGCCCGCACGATCCGGTTGAACGGCAACCGGGCGTGCTCGATCGCCGCCGCCACGGTCGCCGAACAGCGCGCCGCCGCGTCGGCAAGCGTGTGGTCGCCGCCGAGATCGAGGCGCAGCGGAACGGTGTTCGACATCTGCCCGATGAGCGTTTTCAACTGTGGGACAGTGCGGTTGGCGGCGAGGGCGCCGAGGATGAGGTCCGGCTGACCGGTGGAACGGGCGATCGTCGCCGCCCACCCGGCCAGGCACAGCGCGTACGGCGAGCAACGCAGCGTCCGGGCGGTGCCGCGTAGCGCGAGGCCCGCGACGCCGGGCAGGACGAACGCGGTGCGCCGGCCCACGCCGCGCTTGATGCGTCGGCGCGGCCGGTCCGGCCGCAGGTCCAGCCTGGTCGGCGCATTGCGTAAAGTCGCCTGCCACCAGGCGGTGTCGGCGGCTTCGAAGGCGGGAAACAGGGTGTCGCTCTCCCAACGGACGAAGTCGCGGTATTGCAGCTCCGGCGGCGGCACCGGCGACGGGTTTCCGGCCAGTGCGGCGTCGTAGTCCGCGCTGAGTTCGGCGAGCAGCAGCCGCACCGCCGTGGCATCCAGGAACAGGTGATGCAGCGCCACCGCGAGCACATCCCCGCCGTTCGGCCCGCCGCCGCGCAGCAGCCGGAACGCGATGGCGCCACCGGCCGCCGGATCGATTCCGGTGCAGGCGAATCGAGTCAGTTCCCGGTCGCGCAGCCGAGCGATGTCCGCGCCGGGATCGAGCGCGATCTCGGTGATCGGCAGCTGTTCCGGCACCGGCAGCACCAGCTGCACCGGCTGCCCACCCGCCGCGCGCACCGCGCTGCGCAGGATCTCGTGCCGGCCCAGCAGCGCGCGCACCGCGCTGTGCAGAGCATTCCGGTCCAGCGCGGCCGGCACCGCGAGTCCGACGCACTCGGTCAGCGGGGCCTGCTCGGCGGCCGAACCGTCCGGGAACCAGAAGTGTTCTTGAATTGCCGCGAGAGGCATAGAGTTTTCGTAGTCTCTCATGCAGACACCTTATCCGTTATGCAGTCATTGAGCAGGAGTTCTTGTCTTGTCGCGCAAGCCAACACTCACGTGACTTCCCGGCAAAGAGACTGTACGGTGATGCGTGGTGTGTTGAGAAAATCGACATCTCGCACCGACTTCCCCGCAGAGGAGTCAGAGGGCATGACGTCATCACTGAATCGTCGACCGGCCGTCCAGGAGACGAGCACGGATTCGACCCTGGTCTCCCGGATCGAGGACTTCGCCCGCATCACGCCGTCGGCGCCGGCGATCCGGCACGGCGATCGGGAATTGACCTACGCGGAACTGAACCGGCAGTCGAACCGGCTCGCCCAGCGGCTTGTCGGCTCGGGCGTCGCGCGCGGTGACATCGTCGCCATGTACCTGGGTCGCTCGATCGAGTGGGTGGTCGGCATGCTCGGCTGCCTGAAGGCCGGTGCGGTCTGCATGCCGCTGGATCCGGCCGCGCCGGCGCAGCGGTTCCACCGCGCGATCGACTCCGCCCGGCCGGTCGTCGTGATCGGCGCGGGCAACGACCACCCCGTACCGGCCGGGACCGGAGGATTGCCCGAGGTGCTGCTCGACGCCGGGATCCCCGCGCCGGACGACGTGTTCGACCTGCCCCGGCCACCGCGGCGCGCCGAGCTCGCCTACGCCATGTTCACCTCGGGTTCCTCGGGCGCCGCGAAAATCGTGCTGGCCCAGCACTCCTGGATCGCTCTGAGCGCCGACCGCAGCGCGGAGATCAACGCGACCACCGGTGCCGATCGCGGCTCGTGGCTCGGCGCCGCCGGTGCCGGAATCGCGTTGCACGAGGTCAGCGGATTGCTCTGGCGGGGCGCGCACATCGTGATCGGCGAGCACGACGTGTACGCGAACCCGCGCGCGTTGCAGGATTGGCTACTCGCCGAGCGGATCACCCAGTGCTTCGTGGTCGCCCCGGTCGGCGAGGCATTACAGCGCCTGCCGTGGCCGCGCAACTGCGCTCTGCGGCTGCTGACCTGCGGCGGCGAACGGTTACATCGGTGGGGGCCTGCGGATCTGCCGTTCGAGGTTGCGGTCTCCTACGGGTGCCTGGAGGCGTTCCAGGTCGCCCACTCCTGCTATCCGTGGGCGCAACGGCACACCGCCGCGACGGCCACCGCCGCGGACCGCGAGTTGCCGCCGACCGTCGGCCGCCCGATCGAGGGCGTCACCGTGCACCTGCTGGAGGAGGACGGGCTGACCCCGGTCGGCGACGGCATCGGTGAGGTATGGATCGACTCGGACTGCCTGAGCCTCGGTTACCTCGGGGATCCGGCGCAAACCGCGGATCGCTTCCGCCCCAACCCGTTCGGTGCCGCGGGCAGCCGGATCTACCGCTCCGGCGACGCCGGTCGGCTCCGCCCGGACGGCATCCTCGAACACCACGGCCGGATCGACGACATCGTCAAGATCCGCGGCAATCGCGTCGAACTCGGCGACGTCGAGTGGACGCTCGGCCTGCACCCCGCCGTGCGCCGGGTCGCGGTGGTCACCGCGGTGGACGGCGATCAGCTCCGCCTCGTCGCCTGCTTCGTCGCCGAACGCGATGTGGCGCCGTTGGAATTGCGCAACTACGCACTGGAACGGTTGCCGGACTGGATGGTTCCGGTCGCCTACGTGCAGCTGGACGCCCTGCCGCAGAACACGTCCGACAAGATCGATCGGCGGCAACTGCCGCCCGACGACTGGGCCCGCTGGCGCCCGGCGAGCACCTGGCGCGCCCCGGCCCCGGGCACGGAAACCGTTCTGGCCCGGCTGTTTTCCTACGTGCTGCGGCTGAGCCGGGTGGGCGCGGACGACCACTTCGTCGAACTCGGCGGCGATTCCTTGCAGCTGGCCGAGTTGCAAGGCCGCATCGAGCAGGAATTCGGCCGCCGGATCGAGCTGGCCGATCTCCAGGTCGCGGGCACGGTCGGTGGCCTGGCCGCACTGCTCGACCCCGCCCCGGATATCGGCGGCCTGCCCCCGCCGCACCGGGTTGAGCAGCAATCGAACAGCACCGGGATGCACACGAGCACAACACTTCCCGGACCGACGAGGGAGGCCGGTATGACCGCGGACACGGGGACGATCGGCGGGAAGCCTGCGACGGCCGTCCCGGCTGCCGAACCGAACGGCGAGGCGGCCGCGCCGCCGCCGACCCTGCTCATCGACTTGGCCACCGGCATGTGGCGGACCCACACGCTCACGGCCGCGATCGAGATCGGGCTGTTCGAAGCGTTGGCCCCGAGCCCGGCGACGGCACCGGAACTGGCCGGACGGCTCGGCATCAACGCGCGTCCCGCGGAGATCCTGCTGACCGCGTGCACCGCGCTCGACCTGCTGGAGCACCGGGACGGGCGCTACCGCAACACCGCCGTGGCCGAGCGGTATCTGGTGCCCGGACGGCGCGACTACTTCGGCGACTACGTGCAGATGGTGGCCAAACACACTGCGCCGGGCTGGAATCGGGCCGCCGAGGCGATACGCACCGACGCGCCGAGCCGGCCGGTGGTCGACCCGAGCCGGACCATCTTCGAGCAGGGCAACACCCCGGCCTACTTCTGGAGCGCGCTCTGGGCGTACTCCACGCTGACCGCCCGCGCGCTGGCCGAGGCCGTGGACCTGTCCGGCGTGCGCCGAATCATGGACGTCGGCGGTGGATCCGGGGCCACCCTGATCGAATTGTGCAGGCAGAAACCAGAGCTCAGCGGCACCGTGCTGGACCTGCCGCACGTGTGCGCCATCGCGCGGGAACGGATCGACGCCGCGGGCCTGTCCGGACGGCTCGGCACGACGGCCGCCAACTTCTTCACCGATCCGCTGCCGACCGGGCATGACGCCGTGCTGCTCTCGATGATCATGCATGACTGGGACGAGGAGCGGAACCGCAAGATCCTCGCCGCCTGCCTGGACGCGCTGCCCTCCGGCGGCCTCGTGGTGATCAGCGAGTTGCTGGTGGACGACGACAAGTCCGGCCCGGCCGACGCGGCGCTGATGAGCATGAACATGCTGGTCGGCTGCCTGGGGCGGAATTACACCGCGGCCGAGTACGGTGCGTGGCTGCGCGCCGCGGGTTGTGTGCGGGTGCGCACGGTCCGGTTCGACTCGCCCGGCGCCAACGGTGTGGTGATCGGGGAGAAGGCGTGATGGAACGGCAACAGCGCCGCTGGTTCCTGCGCGAGCCCGCGCCCGAGTCCCGAATGTTGCTGCTGTGCATGCCGTATTCGGGCTGCGGCGCGTCGATGTACCGGGCCTGGCCCGCGACCATCGGCGCGGCCGAGGTGGTCGCGCTGCAACTGCCGGGCCGCGAGAACCGCATCAAGGAACCGTATTTCGAGACCTATCAGGAGGTGGCCGCGGCACTGCTGGACGATGTCGGCGAGCTGATCACGGCGCGTCCGTACGCGCTGTTCGGCCACTGCGGCGGCGCACTGCCCGCGTTCGAACTGGTGATCCAGATCGCGGAACGCGGTCTGCCCGCGCCGGATCGGTACTTCGTGTCCAGTCAGGTCGCACCGCAGGACGGTCCGTGGGGTCGCTTCCTCGGCCTGGACGAGCAGGGTCTGCGCGCCGAGATCGCCGGGCTGCTCGCCGCGATGGGCGCGCCCGAATCGGCCGGCGAGCTGGTCGATCTGTTCATCGACGTGATGGCGGCCGACCTGGCGGCCAACAAGAAGTATTGGCGCCCAGCGGGTTCGGTGCCCTGCCCGATCACCGCGCTGGGCTGGAATGCGGATGTCGAGGTGCCGCACACGCTGATGGGGGGCTGGCGGGAATGGGCGGAGACCGAGAAGGTGGTCCTGCCCGGCACGCACTACAGCTTTCTGAACGCGCCGCCGGAGTTGCTCGCGGTGCTGGCGAATCGGCTTGCTGTCGAATCGGCTCCGGAACCGGCCGGCTGAGTGTAGTCAGTTGCTCGTCGGACCCGCGCCCGCAGTGTTCCTGCTGCAGGCGGGTATCGGCAGGTCACCGGCTGTTTCTGTCCGGTGTGCGACGTAGATAATTTGTCCGCTTACAGACTATTTCCCGGTCAATTGCAGAGTATTATGTTGACTTCGAGGGGTCTGTTCTCAACAGGCGACACCTAGCTGTAGTAAGTTGCAGATTGACTGGGAGGCCACGGCATGGGTCCACAGAGCGAGTTGCTTCGTCGGCTGCGCCAGCTCCCGGGGGAGCGCCGAGACGAGTTGCTGGCCCAGCTGGCAGACGTCTCCTCCGGGGTCCGATCGGCACCGCTGTCCTACCGGCAGGAGCAGCTGTGGCTGTTCGACCGGCTCGCCCCGAGCAGCCTGGCCTATGGGCTCGGCTTCGCGTTCCCGATCGACGGCCCGCTCGATGTCGAGGCGCTGCGCCTGGCGCTGACCGATCTGCTGCGCAGGCACACGGTGCTGCGTTCGATCTTCCCGGACGAGGACACGCGCGGCACCCAGCAGGTGCTTTCGGTGCCCGAGCTGCGGTTGACGGTGGAGGACGTGGCCGATGGACGGCTGCGGGTGCGGGCGGACGAGGTGGTGCAGGACGAGTTGCGCCGCGGTCTACAGCTCGACACCGGTCCCGCGATCCGCCTCCGGCTGCTGCGCGCCGATCCGGAGCGGCATCTGCTGGTGCTGATCGGGCACTACATCGTGCTCGACCCGCGTTCGGCGCGGGTTGTGCAGGGCGACTTGACTTTTGCCTACCGCGCCCGCGTTGCCGGCGAGCCGCCGCGGTGGCCGCAGGAGGCCGTCGATTTCGGCGCCTACGCGAACTGGCAGCGGGAGTGGTGCGGGCAGGACATCGCGCGCGCCGCCACCGAGTACTGGCGTGGCGCGCTGTCCGGCTGGGAGAGCACGGAATTGCCGCCGGACGGGCACCGTCCGCGACTGCTCGACCTGAGCAGCGACGTGGTCACCGGGTCGATGCCGCCGGACCTGGTCGCCGCCGTGCACACCCTGGCCGGGACGACGGGCGCCGAGCGCGACGACGTCTTGCTCGCCGGGTTGCTCGTGGTGATCGCCAGGCACACGGCCAGAGGCGATCTCACCGTCGGGCTGCCGTTCGACGTCACCGGTCCGTTCGACGCAGATCGCTTGGTCGGGGACTGCGGCAATCTGCTGCCGCTGCGTGTCGAACTGGACGAGGCGGACAGCTTCGGCGCGGTGATCGCCGCGGTGCGCGCCGCTCGATTGGCCGGTGCCCTGCACGCGACACTGCCGTTCAAGCTGATCCTGGACGCGCTCGGCGTAGAGCCGGACACCGGGCGATTGCCCCTGGTGCAGATCGGTTTCGTCAATACCGGCGAACCGGCGGGCCCGATCGCGGCCGATGCCGTGCGGATCGGTTGCGAGCAGGTCGACGCCGGTGCCGGGGCGTTCGAACTGGCGCTGGAGATCAGCGGCGGCGAACGGCCAACGGTGGCACTGCGATTCGCCACGGCACTGTATCGCGCGACCACCGCCGACCGCCTGCTCGACCGGTTTCTGCAGACCCTCGGCGCCCTCTGTGCCCAGCCCGACCGGCCGGTGGGGGACGCCCCGTTCGGCACTGCGCGGGAACGCGCGGACATCCTCGAACACTGGAACACGCCGATCGGCCTGCCCCTGGACACGCCGGTACACGAACTCTTCACCGAGGTCGCCGCCGCCGACCCGGACCACGCGGCGCTGGTCTGGCAGGACGGCAGCCTGAGCTACCGCGCGCTGGACGACTGGTCGCGCCGCATCGCCGACCGGCTGGCCGCGGCCGGCGCCGGACCCGGTGACCTGATCCCGGTGGTGATGGAACGCGGCCCCGCGCTGATCGCGGTCGCGCTCGGCGTGCTGCGCGCCGGGGCCGCCTACGTGCCGCTCGACGTCACCCAGCCCGACGAACGGCTGGCGATGATCCTCGCGGACACCGACGCCACAACCATTGTCGTCTCGCCGACTACCGCCGAGCGGGTGCCGCCGCCGCATCGCTTGGTCATCGACCCCGCCCCGGACCACGAATCGCTGCGGCTACCGGAGCCACCCGGCCCAGCGCCCACGGTGCCACCCGCCGCGGCCGCCTACGTGATCTACACGTCCGGTTCCACCGGCAAGCCCAAAGGCGTTGTGGTCGAGCACCGTAACGTCACCAACTTCGTTCGCACCGTGCGCGCGATGTTCGACCTCACCCCGCAGGACCGGGTGCTGCACTTCAATTCGCCCGGCTTCGACGTCTCGGTCTTCGAGATCTTCGGCACGCTGCTCAGCGGCGCCGTGCTGTATGTGATGGACGAGGACCAGCGACGCTCGGTGGACGCGCTCGACGAGGTGCTGCGCGGGCAGCGGATCACCATCGTCGACCTGCCGCCGGCCATCATGGGATTGCTTGCGCCGGAAGGCTATCCGGATCTGCGGGTGGCGTTCGTGGGCGGCGAGGCGTTCACCGGTGAGCTGACCACCCGATGGGCGCGCGGCCGCGGTTTCTGGAACGGCTACGGGCCGACCGAGACCACGGTGACCGTGGTGGCCAAGCTGTGCGCGGGAGAGTGGACCGCGTCGCCGCCGATCGGACGGGCGATGGCCAACCACCGCGCCTACGTCGTGGACAGCACCGGGGCGGGCGTGCTGCCGCCCGGCGCGATCGGCGAGCTGGCCATCGCCGGACTCGGCGTGGCGCGCGGCTACCTCGGCAGGCCCGATCTGACCGCGGACCGATTCCGGCCGGACCCGGACGGGCCGCCCGGCTCGCGCCGCTACCTCACCGGCGACCTCGCGGTCTGGGACGACGCGGGCGATCTGTGCTTCGTCGGGCGGGCCGACCGGCAAGTGAAGATCCGCGGCGTGCGGATCGAACTGGGCGAGGTAGAGGCCGCGCTGCACGCGGTGACCGGGGTCGCCCAGGCGGTGGCCTCGGTGGTGATCGAGCCGCGGACCGGCGCGATGCTGGTCGCCTATGTGGTCCCCGAGCGGGCCGGTGAGCTGCAACTCGATTCCGTTCGCGCGGCGGTGAGCGGGCGGCTTCCCGCGGCGATGGTGCCGTCGGTGCTGGTGCCGCTGGACGAGGTGCCGCTCACGCCGAGCGGCAAGATCGACCGGCGGCGGTTGCCCGCGGTGGAGTTCTCGGTCGACGAGCTGACCGACGCCGACGAGGAGAACAGCACGCCCACCGAACGGCTGATGCGCGCAGAGGTTTTCGCGCCGCTGCTCGGTGTCCGGATCGGCAACGACGTGAACTTCTTCGCCGCGGGCGGGACGAGCCTGGAGGCCATCCAGCTCTCCTCGCGGGTCAACGCGGTGTTCGGCGTGGCGCCCTCGATCGCGGACTTCTTCGCCGATCCGACGGTGTCCGGGCTGGCCGCGCTGGTCGACGCGGCGAAGGCGGAGCAGCGGACCCAGCAGGACGCTTTGGCAGACGCGCTACAGCTGGTCGAGGGCCGCAGCGACGCCGAGATCGCCGCGCTGGCAGCCGAATTGGACGGGACGGCGGTGCAATGACGGCCGACATCGGGACGGTGGGTTACACGACGGACTCGCTCTGGGTGCGCAGGCTGGCTCGTCCGGGTGCTCGGCTGCGGCTGATCTGCCTGCCGTTCGCCGGCGGCGGCGCGTCGGTGTTCCAGCGGATGGCGGCGTTGCTGCCCGCCGAGATCGAGACGCTGGTGGTGCAGTTGCCGGGGCGCGAGGACCGGTCCAGGGAGGATCCGCCGAGTGACATCGGACGGCTGGTCACCGCCTGCGCGATCGCGTTGCGGCCGTACACGACGATGCCGTACGCGTTGTACGGGCATTGTGCCGGTGGGCTTTTGGCGTTCGAGATCGCGCACGAGATGGGCGGCCGGTTCGGGACCTGGCCGCGGCGATTGATCGTCGGCGAGCAGCCCCCGCCGCAGGCGCCGCCGCCCGCCGACCCGCTGCATCGGCTGCCCGATGAGCAGTTGCTGGCCACCGTGCGCGAGCGCGGCGGGCTGCCGGAGGCAGTGGTGCGCAACGCGGAGTTGCAGGAGTTCCTGCTGCCGATGCTGCGCAGCGAGTTCGCGCTCTGGGAGAACTACCGGTACCGGCCGCGCCGGCCGCTGCCGGTGCCGATCACCACGGTTCGCGGGTCCACCGGATCGGTGGACGCGCCGACCCTGGCCGGATGGGCCGAGCAGACCGACGCCGGATACTCCGCGCTGAACGTCGAGGGCGGCCACTACTTCATCGTCGGACTCACCGCGGCGGTAGCGCGGCAGATCGGCGAGCAGTTGCCAGCCGTGGCGCCGGCCGCTTAGGACGAAAGGACGCTCGCGTGCGCACTGCCGCCAGCCCAAGCATTCGGATCGCGCCGGACGACATCGCCCGGATCGCGGCAGACACGGCAGGCGTGCTCGACGCGGCCGCCGTGTACGACCGGCAGCTACGTTCCCGCCGGACTCGGCGGACGGCGGGAGCGAGCGGCGTGCCTGCGGGTGTCGCGATCTCGCCGGACCGGCCCGCGTCGACCCGTGGGGCGGAGCCGGTGTTGCCCGCCGACGCGGTGTCGACATTGCCGGAGGCGTTGGCCCGCGCCGCGCGGGTGGCCCCGGATCGCGGCACCACCTATGTGCTGCCCGACGGGAGCACGGATCGGCAGACCTACGCCGAGTTGTACGACGACGCGCGCCGGATACTCGGCGGGTTGCGCGGACACGGGCTGGCGGTGGGCGATTCGGTGCTGTTGCAGTGTGCGGACAGCCGGAACTTCGTCACCGCCTGGTGGGCCTGCGTGCTCGGTGGATTTCTGCCGACCGCGGTGGCCCCGGCACCGGAGTACGGCACCGACAACGCCGGGGTGCGCAAGCTGGTCGCCGCCTGGGAACTGCTCGGACACCCGCCGGTGGTCGCCGATCCCGAGTTGCTCGCCGGGGTGCGCTCGCTGGGCGAACGGCTGCCCCGCGGCGCGGCGTTGCGCGTGCTGGACGCGAGTACGTTGCCCGCGCCGGAGCCGGCCTGCTGGACGGTGCCCGATCCGGGGCAGCTGGTGGTCAACCTGTTGACCTCCGGCAGCACCGGCACGCCCAAATGCGTTCAGCACTACCACCATACGATCGTCGCGCGGACCTACGCCGCGATCGACGCGAACGACTTCACCGAGCACGAGGTGTCGTTGAACTGGATGCCGCTCGACCACGTCGGCGGGATGATCATGTTCAATCTGCGGGACGTGTTTCTCACCTGCGAGCACGTCAATCTGCGGACGGAGTCGGTGATCGGCCGTCCGCTGCGGTGGCTGGACTGTGTCGACCGGTTCCGGGCGACCTGCACGTGGGCGCCGAACTTCGCGTTCTCGCTGGTCTGCCAGCGGGCCGAGGATATCGCCGCGGGCGCTTGGGATCTGAGCAGCCTGACGAACATCTGCAACGCGGGCGAGGCCGTGGTGGCGCGCACCGCCCGGCGATTCGTGGAACTGCTTGTGCCGCATGGGCTCCCGCCCGACGCCATGGTGCTGTGCTGGGGGATGTCGGAGACGTCGTCGGGGGTGACCTACGCCCGCATGCGCCTCGATGATCCAGCGGCGGGGACGATTACGCTCGAGCCCGCCTCGTTGGACGGTGGGCTGCGCGAACTGCCGGTCGGCACCCCTGGCGCTCTGGTGGTGGCCGAGGCGGGGACGCCGATACCCGGTGTGGCGCTGCGCATTACCGACGACCAGGGGCACGTGCTGCCCGAAGGGCGGGTCGGCCGGTTGCACGTTTCCGGGCGCACTGTGCACCGCGGGTACGCGCACAACGAGCGGGCGAATCGGGAGAGTTTCACCGCCGACGGCTGGTTCGATACCGGTGATCTGGGCTTTCTCCGCGACGGCCGGTTGTATCTCACCGGCCGTGGGAAGAACACGGTGATCGTCAACGGGGCGAACTTCCCGGCGCACGAGATCGAGGCGGTGGTCGAGCAGGTCTCGGGCGTGCGGCCGGCCTGTTCGGCGGTGGTCGGGGTGCCCGACGAGGACACCGGGACCGACGCGCTGGTGGTGTTCTTCGTGCCGGAAACCGAGGACGTGCCCGCGCTGGTGGACGCCATCCGGGTTGCGCTGGCGCGGGACCTGGCGTTGCGGGCGACCTATCTGGTGCCCGTGACGGCGCCGGAGTTTCCCCGGCAGCAGGGCGGAAAAGTGCAGCGCGAGAGGCTGTTCGAGGGCTGGCATGCCGGGCGGTTCGAAGACCGGTGCTACGGCGGGGAAGCCGACGGCGCCGGTCCCGAAGTCACGGACGACGACGCGGGTGTGGCGGCGCTCGCGGTGGGCTGGGAGCCGTCCGAGCTGCCGCTGCGACCGCGATCCGAAGGTCCGGTGATCGCCTGTGTCAGCGGTCCTGCGGTCGATTGGCTGGGGAAGGCCGATGCTCGGATCCCGGTCGGTGGCGACCATGTCCACTTCCGGCAGGCATTGGAGCAGGCGCTGGATCTGGTCGGATCCGAGGCGCCGCACGTGCTTTTCGTCGCCACCGGAGAGGTCACCGATGTCGCCGACGCCGGCGTGCTGGCCCAGTTCCTCACCGCGGCGGGTGTGCTGGCGCGGGTCCGGCCCGACGCCGAGCTGACCGTCCTCACCACCGGTGCCGCGCAAGCCCTTCCCGGCGACCCGGTGGTGCCGGGCCGGGTCGGTCTGACCGCCCTGGTACGGACCGCGCGCGCGGAACGACTCGTCGCCCGCTGCGCGCTGATCGACGCCGCGGCCGACGCCGACCCGAATGTGCTTGCCGCGCTAGTGCAACAGCGGCACGACCAGGACGTGGTCGCCGTGCGGGACGGAGTTCCGTGGCAGCAGCGGTTGCGCACGGTGCCGCTACCGGAGGAGTTCGACGTGCCGACCGGCGTGCTGCCGCGCGGCGGAACCTGCCTGCTCACCGGCGGACTCGGCGGTCTGGGGCGGACCATCGCCGAGCATCTGGTGACCGCGCACGGTGCCCGGTTGCTGATCGTCGGACGGACGCCCGTGGCGGAACTCGACGCCGACGCCCGGGCGGAACTGGAGATTCTCGCAACAGTCGGCGAGGTCCGATATCGCCAGGTCGATGTGGCCGACCCCGAGGCTCTGGCCCGGGAAGTGACGGCGGCCGAGCCGGATTGGGGGCGCGGGCTGGATCTGGTGCTGCACCTCGCGGGCGCTCCGGTCGCGCCGCAGTGGGATCGACTGTCCGAGCACGAGTTACGCACCGAATCCGCGGACTGGCTGGACCAGATGCTGCGCCCGAAGGCGGGCGGCTGTGTCGCCATCGACACGATCCTCGGCACCCGGCCGGAAACGGCCGTCGTGGTCTTCTCGTCCGTCAACGGACTGTTCGGCGGCACCGGGTTCGGCGCCTACTCCGCGGCCAACGCGGTACTGGACGGCTGGGCGCAGCGCTGGTCGGCTGCGGGCAGACAGGCACAGAGCCTGGCCTGGAGCATGTGGGGCGGGCCTGGCATGAACCAGGGCAGCCCACTGGTCTCGGCCGCCCGGCATCGGGGCCTGTCGTTGATCGATCCGGTGCCCGGGACGGTCGCGTTGTTGCGTGCGCTGCATGTCGGGGCGCCGCACCTGCTGCTCGGCGCCGATCCGGCGCATGAGCAGATCAAGCCGTTCCTGGCCGCCGACCAATTGCACAGCGGGACAATCGCGGTCGCGGTGGTGCCGCGGCCGGGGGCAGATCCGCAGCGGGTGCGGGCGGCGGTGGCGGCCAGGCTGGCCGGTCACGCCGTCTTCGCCCGGGTGGCGGTGACCTCGCGGATCGAGCGGGACCGCAGCGGCGACCCGGACCGGGTGGCGTTGCTGGCCGCCATCAGCGCGGGGAGCGCTGGCTACGTCGCTCCTGAGGGCTGGCTGGAAGAGCTGGTGGCGGGGGCCGCGGCGGCCGTGCTCGCGGTGGCCCGGGTGGGGCGGGAGGATTCGTTCTTCGGGCTCGGGTTCGACTCGATGCGGGCGGTGCAGCTGGCGGCGGCGTTGAGCGAGCGGCTCGCGCGGCAGGTGAGTGTCGGTTTGCTGTACGAGTCGCCGACGGTGCGTTCGCTGGCCGCCAGCATCGCGGTCTGAGCGGCGGTAATACCCTCTCCGCCAACAGAAGTCGACCAGGCGATGGCTTTTCCGGTTGTCTCCGGAAAGGCCATCGCCTGGTCGAGTTGGACCGTTGCCGTTATCGCGGTGCCGCGGTGGTGGGCGCGCTCTGTGGCGGGCGGCTCGAACGACTCCATCGATTCATCGCGGGCCGTTCCACATACAGATGCAACAGCACGGCCAGCCCGATACTGACCGCGATCGTCACCACCGACAACGCGATCACCCAGGGCCACGAGGAGGTTCCGCTCGGATCCCCGCCCCAGCCCGGCGAGGTGCGCCCGATCGGGCCGTAGGCCACGACCAGCCAGTGGATCAGGTAGATCGAGTAGGAGATCTCGCCGAGGAACACCATCCGCCGGCCGCCGAATGCCGTTGCCCGCGAGCCGAGATCGGCGGTGGCGACCGCCCCGATCACCAGCGCCATCGGCAGCGCCTGCAGCACCGCGACGCCGAACCGCAGCGGCAGCACGCCCTGCGCGAACACCGCGAGGATCGGCAGCATGAGCGCCACCGGCAGCGGGAAGCGAATCCACTTGCCGTGGATCAGGATCTGCGCCAGCACCATGCCGAGAATGAACTCCAGCATCCGCACCGGCGGGAAGAACGTCATGAACCACATCCGCAACCACGGCACGCCGGTGCCCTGCTGAATCTCCGAGGCGGGCAACAGGGTCGCCACGAACGGCACCGACCAGATCAGCGCGTAGGTCGCGATGAACGCAGACCAGAGGCGCTCGGGACGGATCTTCTGCACCAGCGGCAGCAGGATCGGGAACAGCAGGTAGAAGAGCAGATCCAGGCCCAGCGACCAGGTCGGCGCGTTCGACCAGAGGTTGTACAGCAGGTGCTGGTCCGGAATCCACGCGTGCACCAGGAACAATGTGGCCACCGTGTCACGAGCCGACAGGGCATGGCCGGCGAGCGCGGCGAGCACGCACAGCACGGCGAAGGTGACCAGATGGTTCGGGTAGACCCGGAAGAACCGGCGCCGCCAGAACCGCCGCACCGGAACCTTTTTGGTGGTGACCCAGGTCAGCACGAACCCGCTCAGCACGAAGAAGAACGACAGCGCGGCGATACCGATGGCGTGGAAGGTGCCGATCACCGGCCGCGAGTCGGTCAACCGCGGCAGCACATTGATCCCGACGTGGCACAGCACGACCGCCATCGCCGCGTAGAAGCGCAACCCGGTGAGCGAGGGCATGTTTCGCGTGCGGTCCACCGCCGGTTCCGGCGGGCCGGCCGCCGGCCCGGGGACCGCCTTCAGCGTGGGTTCCTCCATGGGACTTCCTCCAGCAACTGATGTCGTCGAATGATCACGAGGTTGCGACGCCATGCTCACGCACCTCCTTCGGTGGCGTTCGGCGGGAGTTCACCGGCCAGTTCGCGGATCGCGGTGGCCTGATAGAACTTCCGGGCAGGCACGCGCACGCCCCGTTCGGCTTCGATCAGGTCGAGCACTTCGATGGCGGTCAGCGAGGTACCGCCGAGGGCGAAGAACTCGTCGTCCGGGGTGGTCTCGTGTTTCAACTGGAGTACACGCTGGAATACGCTCTGCACGTAGCGGATTCGGGCCTCGTCGCGGACCCCTGCCGGACTGTCCATCGTCATCACCTCGTCAAAGGGCAGCGGCACTGTGCTGCGCCGGTTGCTGCATCGGTCGATCATTCGGTTCGTGGGTCCGGTCGTCCGGCTTCCGGGCGAGCAACCCTCGCGCGGCGTCCAGCACGGCCTCGGTACTCACGCCATGTGCCCGCAACCCGGTCCGCTGGTCGTGCACGCGCGTGCCCGGGCGCCCGCGGACCGCCAATCGGCGCAGTGGCACGGCCGCTTCGGCCGACACCACCTCGGCGACCGCGTCGCCAAGGCCGCCCTGCGGGCGATGCTCCTCGACGGTGACCACGCCCGCGCGGCCGCGGCACGCGGCCAGCAGTCCGTCCCGGTCCAGCGGGTGCAGGGTGTGCAGGTCGACGACCTGCGCGCCGATGCCCCCGGCGGCCAGCTCGTCGGCCGCTTCGAGGGCGAACAGCAAGGGGAGCGGGCCAGTCGCCACGATCGTCACGTCCGCGCCGTCGCGCAGCACCCTGGCCTTGCCGAGCACGAGGTCGGGTGTCCGGCCCGGTGGCGCCGGGGTGGCCGAGCGGCCGAGGCGCAGGTAGGCCGGACCGGTTAGATCGTGCAATTGCCGGGTGGCAGAGGCGATCTGGCGCGCGTCGCCGGGGACGACGATCGCCAGGTCGAACAGCGCGCGGGTCACCGCCAGGTCTTCCAGCGCGAAATGGCTGGTGCCGAAGTGCGCCGCGGACACGCCACCGTGGGTGGCGATCACCCGTACCGGTAGCCGGTTGCCGACGATGTCGAGCTTGAGGAACTCGCCCGCGCGCAGGGTGGCGAAGGTGGCCATGGTGTGCACGTACGGGATGAAGCCGCGGCGGGCGAGTCCGGCGGCGACCGTCATCAGGTTGGCCTCGGCGATGCCGACGTTGATGTAGCGGCTGGGGAATCGCTCGCCGAAGGTGTGCTCCAGGCCACCGGTGTCGGAGTCGAGGCAGATCACCCGCGGGTCGGCGGCGGCCAGCTCCAGGAGTGCTTCGCGGTAGGCGGCGCGGGGATCGGGGCCGAGCTCCGGAACCTGCGGTGCCGCAGTCGGATCCATGGTAGCCGGGTGGTCGGTGACCGGGCGAAGATCGGAAGACGTTGGTAAGTCGGTGATCTGAGCCGAGTCGACTCCCGGGGTGATCGGTCTGCCTGTCATGACGCGCCGCCTGCCGGTCGCGCGAGCGCGGCCAGTGCCCGGCGCACCAGCGTTGGCTTGAGTTTGGCGTAATGCCCCGCCACCCGGTCCTCCAGGAACGGCACACCGCGGCCCTTCACTGTCCGGGCGATGACCATGACCGGACCGTCGGGCGACGGCCGCAGCGCCGCGCGCAACGCGCTCGGATCGTGCCCGTCGATACCGCGCACCTGCCAGCCGAACGCGGTGAACTTGGCGTCGAGCGGTTCGAGTCCGACGCAGTCTTCGGTGCGACCGGTGATCTGTAATCCGTTGCGATCCACCGCGGCAACGAGTCCGGGCAGCTTGAGGTGTCCCGCCAGCAGGGCCGCCTCCCAGACGCTGCCCTCTTGCAGTTCGCCGTCGCCGAGCAGGGTGTACACGTGTCGGTCGCCGCCGGACAACTGTTCGGCCAGTGCCAGACCGATCGAGAGTCCGAGACCGTGACCGAGTGAGCCGGTGGCGAATTCGACTCCGGGCAGCTCGTACGGCGGATGGCCGAACAGTCGGCTGCCCGGGCGGGCGTAGGTGTCCAGCTCCTCGGCGGGGATGCGGCCGAGCTGGGCCAGCGCGCTGTACAGCGCGGGCGCCGCGTGGCCCTTGCTGAGCACGAAAGAGTCGCCGGGGCGCAGCAATTCGGCGTGGATGACGGCAATCAGGTCGGCGCTGGACAGGCTGCCACCCGCATGCGCGCCTTCGGGCCCACCCGCCATCCGGATCACGTCTTCGCGGATGCGGCGCGCCATCGCCGCGGAATCACGTGACGGTGCTGCGGCATTCGCTGATGGCGTGGCGTCTGCCTGCGGTGCGGAGTCACCCGACGCGGGGGAATGCGGCGGGCCGGTGGTGGCCATGGCCATGTCGGCTCCCTTCGAGTCGGTGTTCAGCCCTTGCGGAGCACTTCGCGCCAGCCGGGCGCGGGGCGGGAGCCGGCCATGCGGCGGATGAGATCGAGGTTTTGCCAGGCTTTTTCGAACGCGTCGGCATAGCGCTGGAGCAGTGGGCCCGCGGCGGGATCGAGGTGGCGGCGTTGCAGGCAGAGGGATCCGTCGACCACGGCGGCGGTGACCGGGAAGCGCTCGGCGACCTCGTCCAGCGCGGCCGACTCCGGCAGCCCCGCGCGCCGGAACGCAGGGTGCGCGGGCAGCGGGACCACCTGATACTGCGAGACCGGGACGCCCTCGGCCCGCAGCACCCGGTGCAGGGCGGCGCGCAGTCCGGTCCGATGCTCGGGACCGAGGCCGAACGCCGCGGGATCGGGCATCAAGCGCAGGATGTGCCAAGCGTGCGTGCGCCCGGGCGGGACGCTGGGCACGCGCAATCCGGGCAGTTGGGCCAGTCGGTTCAGGAAGCCGCGGATGTGCGGCTCGCGTTGCCGGGCGGCGTCGTCGAAGCGGGTCAGCTGGGAGAGGGTGAACGCCGCGGCCACCGGCGCTATCCGGGCATTGAGCGCGGCCCGGTGGGCGATGTAGGTGCGGGCGCCGGCCGGGGTCAGTTCGCCGAAGTTGCGCAGCCGGACCAGCTGTTCGTGCAGGTCGTCATCGTCGGTGGTGATCAGTCCGCCCTCGCCGCAGGTCGGCAGATTCTTGTGCGGGTGCAGGCTGAAGCAGCCCGCGGCGCCGAGGGCGCCGACGCGGCGGCCGTCGAGTTCCGCGCCGTGCGCCTGGGCGGCGTCCTCCACCACGGGGATGCCCAGGCGATCGGCCAGCTCGCGCAGCGCGGGCATGTCGGCCGGGAGGCCGTGCAGATGCACCGGCAGCAGGGCTTTGGTGCGTGGTCCCGTGGCCTGGGCGGCGGATCGCGGGTCGAGGGTGTAGGTCTCGGGTTCCACGTCGGCGAAGACGGCGGTGCCGCCGGCCGCGTAGACGGCGTGGGCGGTGGCGTTCATGGTCAGCGCCGGGACGATCACCTCGTCGCCGGGGCCGATGCCGCGGCCGCGCAGGGCCAGGTGCAGGGCGGCGGTGCCGGAGGCGACGGCGACGCAGTGCCGGGTTCCGGTGGCCTCGGCCCACGCGTTTTCCAGTTCGCCCACCTCGGGTTCCGCGGGGGTGGCGGCGTTGAGCTTGCCGCTGCGGAGCACGCGCAGCACGGCCTGTTCATCCGCCGCGGTCACGATCGGCCAGTCGCCGCCGGCGGTGTCCTTGGGGACGGCGCGCGGTCCGCCGAGTAGCGCGAGGCCGGTGTCAGGCATGGGCGCGGACCACTTCTCCGGTGCGGAACATGCCGCATGTCGATACAGACTCTACATAGTCGTCATGTAGATGTTGTCGGGTTTTTGGGCCGCCGCGGCCTGCCGGTCCACCCCGGTTCGCGCGACCAGTCAGCTCGATCTCCACCGCCCGTGTCTCCCTGTCTATTCCGCGATGAGGCAGCCGAACCGAGTCGGCGACTCGAATACGATGCGATCGCTTCTGCCAGTGCCTGCCCCGTGGTCACGTCGGGTTTTCCGCGTCCCTTTGGCTGTGCGATCTGGGGTGTGTTGACGTGAAGTATGTGTTAGTTTTTGCAGTGTGAATATAGACAGTAGTCACACAATCTACGGGAGGCAACCCATGACTACCGCAGTAAGTGCGGAGTGTCCCGAGTGCCGGGATTCGGTGGAACTGTCCAGTGACCTGCTGGTTGCCGAGATCGTGATCTGTCAACACTGCACGAGCGAACTCGAGGTGGTGGCGACCGAACCCGTCGTATTGGCGTTGGCGCCCGAGGTCGAAGAGGACTGGGGCGAGTAGTGAAGGTGAGCGTCGTCGGCGCGGCCGGCTACACCGGTGGCGAACTGCTCCGGTTGGTGCACGGACATCCGGAATTGGAGCTGGTGCAAGCCATCTCGCGCCGGTACGCGGGCAGGCCGGTATCGGAGGTGCACCCGAATCTGCATCATCTCGGGCTGACCTTCCACGCGCCGCCGGAGCTCGATCGAGTGAGTGTCGCCTTTCTGGCGGTGTCGATGGGCGCGGCCGCGGAGCTGGAGGCCGGTGTCGGCGAGCGCGCGGAGACGATCGTGGATCTGAGCCCGGACTTCCGTGCGGGCGCCGTGTCGGCGTCGGGTGTCGCGTATCGGACCGGGCTGCCGGAACTGTTCGCCGACGAGCTCGCCGGCGCCACCCGGATCAGCGTTCCCGGCTGCATGGCGACGGCCGCCATCCTGGCCCTGGAGCCGGTGCGGCGCGCGGGGCTCGTGTCCGGCGACGTGGTGGTGGACGCGCGGACCGGCTCATCCGGTTCCGGCGCCGAGCCGACGCCGGCCTCCCATCATGCCGAGCGCGGGCAGGCCTTCCGGGTCTACCGCCCGGCCGGGCATCGGCACGAGGCGGAGATCGCCGAGCTCGCCGGGGTGCGGGCGCGGATGACCGTGACGGCGGTGCCCGCGGTGCGCGGTGTGCAGGTGGTCTGTCATGTCACGCCGCCGCGGCCGGTGACCCGGCAGGAGGTCTTGCGGGTCTTGCAGCGGGCCTACCGCGACCGCCCGTTCGTCCGGGTGGTGGCGCGCGGTCGCGGCGTGCATCGGATGCCGGATCCACAGTTCTTGTCCGGCAGCAACTTTGTCGACATCGGCTGCGCCGTCGACGCGGACGGCGGCCGGATCGTGCTGGTCGCCGCGCTGGACAACCTGGTCAAGGGCGCGGCGGGTGGCGGCGTGCAGAGCCTGAACGTAGCCAGTGGCCTGGCCGAGGACGCGGGTCTGGGTTTCCCCGGCCTGCATCCCGCCTGATCGGAGAGAGCGGGACATGACGGCTCAGCGACAAGGATCCGGCCGGAGCGCGCCGGGACCGGTGCGGGACGCGGTGATCGTGGTCAAGATCGGCGGCGGCACGGACCCGGAACCGGTGCTCGACGAGGTGGCCGAGCTGGCCGCGGCTGGGCAGCCGGTGGTGCTCGTGCACGGTGGCGGCGTCGACGCGGATCGGCTCGCCGACCGGCTCGCGGTGCCGCGCGAAGTGATCGAATCGCCCGACGGAACGCACAGCAGACGCACCGATCCGCGCATGCTCGCGGTCCTCACCCTGACCCTGCTCGGGCAGGTGAAACCCCAACTGGTCAGCGGATTACGCTTGCGTGGCGCGTCCGCGGTCGGGCTCAGCGGCGCGGACGGCGCATTGATCACCGCATCCCGCAAACCCGCGATCCGATCGGTGCGGGCCGGCCGGACCACGCTGATCCGCG
Organism: Nocardia sp. NPDC056564; assembly: GCF_042793755.1. Classification (NCBI taxonomy): domain Bacteria; kingdom Bacillati; phylum Actinomycetota; class Actinomycetes; order Mycobacteriales; family Nocardiaceae; genus Nocardia; species Nocardia sp. NPDC056564. The sequence continues at coordinate 118,405 of NZ_JBHTUR010000003.1, read as the reverse complement.
ACGACCAGTCCGGCCGGATCGACCATGTCGAACCCAGCCTACTGCGCGTGCTGCTGGCGCGCGGCGACGTCCCCGTGGTTTCCCCGCCGGCCAGCGACGCCGACGGCAACTTGCTCAATGTCGATGCCGACGAGGTCGCCGCCCGGCTCGCCGCGGCACTGAACGCCGCGGCCCTGGTCCTGCTCACCGACGTGTGCGGCGTGCTGTCCGACCCCGCCGACCCGGCCAGTCGGATCATCGAGGTCGGCCCGCAGCACCTGACCGGCGACGTCGTGCGCGGACGGATGCGGCACAAGGTCCGAGCGGGACTGCGCGCCAGCCGGACCGTCGCGCGGGTGAGTATCGCCTCGGCTCATCAAGTGCGGCCGATCCAGCAGGCCTTGGCCGGCGGCGGCACCTGGGTGCGCGAAGGAAGTGCCGCATGAGTGACCCACGCCAGGCCACGGCCCGATCCCGCCCGGTCCGCCCGCTCGACCTGCAGGGCGACTATCCGGCCTGGTTGTTGCGCGCCGCGGTCGGCATTCCCTCGGTGTCCGGCGAGGAGTTGCCGGTCGCCGGGTTCCTCGCCGAACAGCTGACCGCGCTGGGTTTCGACGCACACGTCGACGAGGTCGGCAATGTGCACGGTGTGATCGGCCCGAGCACCGGTCCCACCGTGATGCTGCTCGGACACATCGACACCGTCCCCGGCCGAGTCCCGGTGTGCCAGATCGGCGATCTGCTCTACGGCCGCGGTGCGGTGGACGCCAAGGGCGCCATGGTGGCGATGATCTGCGCCGCCGCGCGCAGCAGCGACGTGCGCGTGCACGTGGTGGGCGCGGTCGGCGAGGAGGTGGCCGGCGGCCGCGGCGCGCTGCACGTACTGGCCACGGTCCCGAAACCCGCGGCGGTGGTGATCGGCGAACCGAGCGGCTGGGACGGAATCTGCCTGGGCTACAAGGGCCGGACCGGCATCGGCTACGAAATGCACCAGCCGCCCCTGCACACCAGCAGCCCGGAACCGACCGCGGTCGAGTGGGCCGTCCGGTTCGCCGCGGAGATCCAGGGCTATCTGCGTGGACTCTCGCCCGAGGCCGATCCGATCGCGTTCGGGGTGGCCACCGGCACCCTCACCTGGCTGCGCGGCGACCTCGCCCGTGCCGAGGCGTTCCTCACCTGCCGGGTACCACCCGGCTTCGACTTCGCCGCCCTCGAACGCTTCGCCAAGAGCCTTCCGCACAGCCGGATCTGGGTCGACGAACGGGTGCCCGGCGTGACCCGCCCCCGGGCCGATCCGGTGGTCAGCCAGCTGCGCGCCGCGATCGCGTCCAGGGGCGTGCGCCCCACGCTCAAGCTCAAGGCGGGCAGTTCGGACATGAACACGCTCGACCCGTGGGGCGTGCCGATGGCCGCCTACGGACCGGGCGACGCCCACCTCGATCACACGATCGACGAACACATCGCGCTCGGCGACCTGTACCGCGCGATCGACGTCCTCGCGCTGACGCTGCCTCGTCTCGCCCGCCAGCTACCTGTCCCGCCGGCCGAAACCATCGACCGTCCAACAGCTTTGGTGGGCTCGACGCCGCACGACCGAACACCGTCTCTGGAGGCCTGATGCTGCTCGACGGGAACGTCGCCATGATCACCGGCGCCGCGCGCGCACTGGGCCGTTCGCACGCACTGCTCTTCGCCGGCGAGGGCGCTGACCTGATCCTGGTCGATCACTGCGAACCGGACGCCGGACCCTATCCGATGTCGAGCAGACGCGATCTGGAGGAGACCGCCGAATCCTGCCGCAGACTGGGCAGCCGGGTGCTGACCGCGGTCGCCGACGTCCGGGACCAAGCCGCCGTGGACAAGGCGACGGCGGCCGGGGTGGACGAGTTCGGCCGGATCGACGTGCTGCTGAACAACGCGGGCATCCTCGGCCCCGGCGGGCGCCGCGCGCACGAACTGACCGAGGAGCAGTGGCAACTGGCCCTTGATGTCAACCTCGGCGGTACCTGGCGCTGCTGCCGAGCGGTGTTGCCGCACATGGTCGAACAGGGCGGCGGCCGCATCGTGAACACCTCGTCCACCGGCGGCCGCGTCGCCTTCGAGATGTACGCCAACTATGTCGCCGCCAAGCACGGCGTGGTCGGGCTGACCAAGGCCATCGCGCTGGAGTACGGCCGCAACGGCGTGCGCGCGAACGCGGTGTGTCCCAGCACCGTTGCGGACAACTCCGCGCTCGGCACCCGCAGCACCCGCGCGGTCGCCGAGGACATGGGCGCGCAATTGCAGGACTACGAGCGCAGTTCCGCCGCCCTGCACCCGATCGGGCGGCTGGTCACCGCCGCCGAGGTGTCGGCGGCCTGCCTCTGGCTCGCCGGCCCGCACTCCGGCGGCGTCACCGGCACCGAGCTGGTGGTCGACGGCGGCTTCACCGCCCGCTGACCCGAACACCCTGTCCAGCAACGACATCCGCAAAACCGACCGGGAGGATGCGCCGAGACCTAGCCGCAGCCATCGCACGGCGGCGACAGACCTGGGCGTTTAGATCGATGGGAGTAACAGTGACCACGGACGAACGCACCTATCTCGTGGTGCGCAACCACGAGGACCAGTACTCGATCTGGCCCGACGGGCGGAACGTCCCGGACGGTTGGGCCGCCGCAGGTTTCGCCGGCCCGAAGGACGAATGCCTGGCACACATCGCCGAGGTATGGACCGACATGCGACCGCTGAGCCTGCGCCGAGCAACTGACAATGAGGGAGGCGTGCGCCTTGACTGACAATGGCCAGACTTCGACTGTGACCCCGCATCCGACCGAGGAGCCGCTCGCGGTGATCGGCATGAGCTGCCGATTCGCCCCCGATCTGGACACCCCTGGCCTGCTGTGGGAACACCTGCGCGCGGGCCGCAGCGCGGTGAGCGAAATGCCTTCCCGCCGTTGGGATCCCTACGAGATCGACCCGCAGACCCGGGCCATCCTGCGCAAGACCACCCGCAAGGGCTCGTTCCTGCGCGACATCGAGGGCTTCGACGCCGAGTTCTTCCAGATCACGCCGCGCGAGGCCGAGTACATCGACCCGCAGCAGCGGATCATGCTCGAATTGGCCTGGGAGGCGCTGTGTGACGCGGGCCTGCCGCCGATGTCGTTGTCCGGCACCGACGCCGGGGTCTACGTGGCGGCGAACTCCAACGACTACGGCCGCAGGCTGCTGGAGGACCTGAGCCGCACCGGCGCCTGGGCGGTGAACGGCACCACCTTCTACGGCATCGCCAATCGGATCTCCTACTTCCTCGACACCCACGGCCCGAGCATGGCGGTGGACGCCGCGTGCGCGGGTTCGCTGACCGCCCTGCACGTGGCCTGCCAGAGCCTGCGCAGCGGAGAGACCGGCGTGGCGATCGTCGGCGGCATCAACATCATGGCCTCGCCCGCCCTGGTGGTCGCGCTCGACGCGGCCTCGGCGACCGCGCCGGACGGGCGCAGCAAGGCGTTCGACAAGGCGGCCGACGGTTACGGGCGCGGCGAGGGCGGCGGCGTCGTCGTGCTCAAGCGGCTCGGTGACGCGGTGCGCGACGGGGATCGGGTGCACGGGCTGGTGCTGGCCAGCGGCGCCTTCCAGGACGGTCGCTCCGACGGGATGATGGCGCCGAGCGGCGACGGTCAGCGGCGGATGTTCCAGGAGATCTACCAGCGGGCCGGAATCGAGCCGCGCACCGTGCAATACGTCGAGGCACACGGCACCGGCACCCGGCTCGGCGACTCCGCCGAGGCCGGCGCCATGGGCAGTGTCTTCGGCACCGGTAGGGACAGCGACGACCCGCTGCTGATCGGCACGCTCAAGCCGAATGTCGGCCACGTCGAGGCGGCTTCGGGTATCGCCGGGGTGATCAAGGTGCTGCTGTCCATGCGGCACGGTGAGTTGCCGGCCAGCCCGCACGAGGAGGTCGACCCGGAGCTGAATCTGGCGGCCAACGGGATGCGGCTGGTCGGCGAGCCGACCGCGTGGCGGGCCGGTCGGCACGGCAGGCGAGCCGGGGTGTCCAGTTACGGTGTGGGCGGGTCGATTTCGCACGTCGTGTTGCAGGAGCCGCCGGCCGACAGAGACGCAGAGGCTGACCGCCGTCGCGATCGTGCCGTCCGGCCGTGGGTGTTCCCGCTCTCCGCGGTGTCCGAAGCGGGCGTACGCGGGCTGGCCGGGGCGACGGCCGAATGGGTGCGCGCCAACCCCGATGTCGATCTGGATTCGCTGGCGCACACCCTGTGCGACCGCCGCTCGCACCTGGCTCGGCGCGCGGCGGTGGTGGCAGGCAGCGCCGAGGAATTGATCGCCGGCCTGGATTCGCTGGCCGATGCCGAGGCCACGCCGGCCATGACCACCTGGGCGGCAAACACGTTCGGCGACAGCGGTGCCGCCGGACCGGTCTGGGTGTTCTCCGGGCACGGCTCGCAATGGTCCGGGATGGGGCAGGAGCTGCTCGACACCGAGCCCGCGTTCGCCCGGGTCATCGACGAACTCGCGCCGATCTTCACCGAAGAACTGGGCTGGACCCCGCGTTCGGCCATCGAAGCGGGCGGGCCGTGGACGGTAACCCGCACGCAGGCAATGACCTTCGCGATGCAGGTGGCACTGGCCGAGGTGTGGTCGGAGCTCGGCCTGCGTCCGGGCGCGGTGATCGGGCATTCGGTCGGCGAGATCGCGGCCGCCACGGCGGCCGGGAGCCTGGACCGCGCGGCGGCGGCACGATTCGCCTGCCGCCGGGCCCGCGCGCTGGAGCGGATCGCCGGGCGCGGGGCAATGGCGATGGTGCCCATGGCCTTCGACGACGTCGAACAACGGGTCACCGGGCGCGACGGCGTGGTCGCCGCGATCGCCGCCAGCCCGCTGTCCACGGTGGTCTCCGGTGACATCGACGCGGTCGACGCACTGGTCGCCGAGCTGGCGGCCGAGGGCATTCGGGCCCGTCGGGTGAACAGCGATGTCGCGTTCCACAGTTCGCACGTGCGCGAGGTGCTGGACCAGGTGGGGGCGGCCGCCGACGAGTTGCACGCCGCCGCCGCGCGGGTGCCGCTGTACAGCACCGCGCTGGCGGACCCGCGTTCCGACGCGCTTCGCGAGGGCAAGTATTGGGTCACCAATCTGGCCGATCCGGTGCGCTTCCAGCAGGCGGTCCGCGCCGCGCTCGACGACGGCGCCCGGGTGTTCGTCGAGGTCTCCGCGCATCCGGTGGTGGCGCACTCGATCACCGAAACCGCCTTGGACGCAGGCATTCCCGACGTTCAGGTGGCGATCACGCTGCGCAAGAATCAGCCGGAGCAGCGCACGGTGCTGGCCAACCTGGCCCGCCTGCACAGCGTCGGCTGCCCGGTGACCTGGTCGTACACCGGCGAATTGGTGGACGTCCCCGGCGTGCGCTGGCAGCATCGGCCGTTCTGGATCTTCCCGGACACGCCGCCGGAGCGCGGTGTGGGCCGGGGCCACGATCCGGACACGCACACGCTGGTCGGCGGGCACACCACTGTCGCGAGCGCTCCGGTGCAGCGGGTCTGGCAGACCGAGCTGGACATGTCCAACCGGCCGTACGTGCAGTCGCACAAGGTAGTCGGTGTGGAAACGGTACCGGCGTCGGTCGTGTTGAACTCGTTCATCGGCGCCGCCACGGCTGAGGGCGAACCGGCGTGCGGGTTGCGCGACATCGTGTTCCGCACGCCGTTGGCCGCCCATCCACCGCGGGTCGTGCAGGTGGTGCTGGAACAGGACAAGGTCCGCCTGGCCAGCCGGATCAAACGCGACGAGAACAGCATCGGTCACGACGACGAATGGCTGACGCACACCACGGCGACGGTGGTCCGCGCACCGGTGGTCGGCGCGACCCGGCTGGAAGACCCGGACGCGATCCGAGCCCGCTGCCCGGTCTCCTGGACCTGGTCCAAGGTGGACGGGATCTTCCGCGCGATGGGCGTGGACGGCTACACCTTCCCGTGGGTGGTCGAGGAATTGGTCCGCGGCGACGAGGAACAACTCGCCACCGTGACCGTCGACCACACGCCGAAGCTGCACCCGTCCAGCTGGACCGCGGTGATCGACGCGGCGCTCACCGCCAGCGGCGTGCTGGTGATGGCCGAGGACTCGTCCGTGTTGCGCACCTCGTCGCACCTGGAATCGCTCGTCTTCCGCGGCGACCCGCCGGGTCGCGTCTACGTGCACACCACCCGCGATCCGCGCACGCCGGACACCATCAACATGGTGGTCGCCGACGAGAGCGGCGAGGTGGTCTGCGCGGCAACGGGATTGCGCTATGTCAAGGTGCAGGACATCGGCTCCGGCGCCGTCGGCCCGCGTCAGCTGGTGCACGGAATGACCTGGGAGCCGGTGGAAGTGCGGGCCGACGCCCGAGTTCCGCGGCAAGCCCTGCTGATCGGCAGGCCGGCCGGCTGGCCCGCGTTGACCGAGGCGCTCGCCGGGCGCGGCGTGCCGGCCAGGGCGGTGGCGGGTCCGGCCGCGATCGATGACGGTCTGCTCGCCGCCGGTGATGTCGTTATCGTCGCGCCGCAAGCGCTGCTGGCGGGGGAGACGCCCGAACTGGCGGCCCGTCGTTGCGCGGAGACGCTCGTCGACGCCGTGCAGCGGGTGGCCGCGATCCCGGACGCGCAGCGCAGGCCCGCCGTCTGGGTGCTCACCGAAGGCGTGCGCGACGGCGGCGCCGAGGCCGCGCTGTCGCACGCGCCGCTGTGGGGTGCGGGCCGGATCGTCGCGGGCGAGCGTCCCGATGTGTGGGGCGGTGTCATCGATATCGCCGAGGCCGCCGCACCCGAGTCGGTGGCCGCGCTGATCGGCGCGTTGCCGCCCACCGAGGACGTGCTGTCGGTGACCCCGGACGGCGTGTTCGCGGCCAGGCTGCGCAAGATCGAACGCCCGGCCGAGCACGAGGCGGTGGACTGCAGGCCGAACGGAACCTATTTGATCACCGGCGGTCTCGGCGCACTCGGTTTGGAGGCGGCACGTCATCTGGTCGAGCGGGGCGCCCGCCGGCTCGTGCTGATCGGCCGCCGCGGCCTGCCGCCACGCTCGGCATGGGATTCGGTGTCGGACCCGGCGGTCGCCGCGCAAGTCGCGGAGGTCGTCGCCCTCGAGGCGGCCGGAGCCACGGTACGGGTGCTGCGCCTGGACATCTCGGATGCCGAGGCGACGGCCGCGGCCCTCGACCCCGGCACGCTCGACCTGCCGCCGGTGCGCGGCATCGTGCACTGCGCCGGGGTGGTGTCCGACGCGCTGGTGGAGAAAACCCGTCCGGCGAACCTGGACACGACCATGGGCCCGAAGGTGGACGGCGCGATGGTCCTGCATCGCCTGTTCCCCGCGGGCACGCTGGACTTCTTCACCATGTTCTCCTCCTGCGGCCAGCTGGCCAGGCTCACCGGCCAGGTCAGCTACGCGGCCGCCAACTCGTTCCTGGACGGGCTGGCCGCGCTGCGGCGCGCGCAGGGTGAGTTCGGCGCGAACAGCATCGCGTGGGCCCAGTGGATCGGCCGGGGGATGGGCGAAACCACCGGCAAGACAACGATTCTGGAGGCCGAGTCGCGTGGGCTCGGCGGCATCACGGTCACCGAGGCGCTGCGCAGCTGGAGCTACGCGGACCGGTTCGGCCTGCCGTATGTCGCGGTCATGCGGGTCATGCCCGACCACACCCTGCCGATCTTCGCCCATCTCTCGGCCGCCGAGACGGGCGCGGAAAGCGTAGGCGGCGGCGCGGTGGACTGGACCACCGTGCCCGCCGACGAGCTGGCCGGTCTGGTCCTGGCGGAGACGCACGAGCAGGTGGCGGCCGAGCTCAACCTCGCGCCGGACGACATCGCGATCGACCGGCCGCTGCTCGAGCTCGGCGTCGACTCGGTGCTCACGGTCGCCCTGCGGGTGCGGCTGCACCGGTGCTTCGGGGTGGACCTGCCGCCGACCATCCTGTGGAGCAACCCGACCGTCCGCGCGCTGGCCGAACTGCTGGCGACCGAGGTCGGGGGAGCACGGGCGGACGAGGAAACGGTCGTCGAGGGCGAACCCACGCCCGCGGCGGACGCCAACGGTAGCTCGGTACCGGCCGAGGTGCTGGAGGTACCGGTAGCAGCCCCGGTGACCGAACCGGTCGGCTGAGGCTGGTCGCGGCGGCGGCAACCTCGCCGCCGCGATCCGACCGGGCCCGGGACGGTGCGATACGCCCGCCCCGGACCCGGCCATGGCCGCGCAGACTCTATAAATACCACAGTGTCTGCATATATCCCCGGAACGCTTCGAATTTGCCAAAGTCCCTGTTAGAGAGGCTAACTGCCGCAGCGGGCGGGGGCGCCACTCGACAAGGCATCGATATAGTTTGTAGTATCTTGCTTAGAAAGACTGTGGGCCCTTTGTGTAGAGATTGTCATCGACACAGGTCTGGGTCGACCGGCCTTCGCGCACGTTGAATCCACGTTGAATCGCCGAGGGGAACCACTGATGGACGACTCCGACCGGGCATCCGAGCATGCGGTCGTTGCCGGTGCAACGGCGCTCGGCAGTCCGCGCACGGACGATTTCACCCGGCACGGCTGGGCGCACGGCCGGCTGCGCGTGCGCACCGAGGGACCCGGCTGGAAACAGTTCGCGGCCGCCTGGGACGACCTGGTCCCGGATGCCTATCTGGACTCGGCCCGGTGTCGCCGCAATCGCCGGTACGGCCGGGTGCTCGCGCATCGCGACGGCACCCTGGAACCGTTGCGCGGCTCGCAGTTTTTCCAGAGCAAGGCGGTCAACCCGGTGTTCGGCGGTCAGCTGCGAGTATTCGAGCCGCTGCCCGAGGCGTCCTTCGCCAGCCTCGAGTTCGCCGACATCCTGCGCGAGTCGGTCGTTTTCGTCAACCGGGTGGCCGGGACGCACGACTGGGAACTCGGCATCCACTTCATCCGGGTGATCGCCGATCCGTACCAGGGCGCGGACCCCGCGCCGGAGGGCAGGCACTCCGACGGCCACGCGTACGTGTCGATCCATCTGATCGGCAGGCACCAGTGCGTCGGCGGGGAGAACCAGGTGTTCCGGCGCGGACTGCCGGACGCGGAGTACGCCGTGACCATGACCGAACCCCTGGAAGTCCTGATGTTGTCCGACACGACGATGGAGCACGGGGTCAGCGAGATCCGGGCGATGGATCCGCGTCTGTCCGGCTGGCGCGACACCTTGATCGTCGATTTCAACCTCGTGCCCGACCCCGCGGAAGTGCCGGGACGCACGCACAGCTCGATGCACTGACCGGAGGTTCCATGAGCCAGTTGTTCACGACCGACACCACGGTCGACCGCCTCGTGCGCCGGCTACCCGCCGGGCAGGCACGACCGGAGTTCTGCCTGATCGACCTCGATGATCTGCTCAACAACCGGGCCATCACCGGCACCGCCGATCTCGACCACGGACGGCTGAACGCCTGGGGCAATTCCTTTCCCGCCGAGGAACTTCCGCCGCCAGGCGCGCAGATCGAGGTGGCGGGCATCCCGTTCGTCTGGGCGAACGCGCGTCCCGAAGGCGACAACGTGCGGTGCGAGGGGCAGCTCATCGATCTCCCACCGGGGCAGTACGACTGGGTCTACCTGCTCGCCGCCTCGGAACGGCGCAGCACGGACACGCTCTGGGCGTACTACGACGACGGCCACGCCGACCCGCTGCCCGTGGGCATCTCCGACTTCCTCGACGGCACACCGGCCTTCGGCGAGCTGTCCGCGTTCCGCACCACCCGCATGCACTACCCGCACCACGTCCAGCATGGGCTGCCCACCACCATGTGGCTGACCCGGGTCGGCCTGCCCCGGCGCGGCACCGCGCACGCACTGCGGTTCCCGCGACTGGTCGCCATGCACGTCTTCGCCCTCACCCTGCTCACCGGCAGCGCTGGACGGTCCACGAACGGTGCGGCGAAATGACCGGCCCGGCAGCGACAATCGAGCTCTGGACGCGTGACCTCGGCAGCTGCCTGCACGCCACCTTCGCGACCGTGCTGCTGCACGACGGGCATGATCCGGTCACCGTGCTCGGGGCGCCCTGGGAATTCCGCCGCCGCCCCGGCGCCTGGACCTTCGAGGAGTACTACTTCCTCGCCGAGCCGGATTCCCTGGCCAAACGGCTCGCGCTGTTCCATCCGTTCGAATCGTCCTGGCAGCGCAGCGCGGACGACACCCTCGACGACCTGCGCGCGGCCCTCGCCGCGGGGGTGCTGCCCATCGCGGCGGTGGACAACTACTGGCTGCCGTTCCGTCCCGCCTTCCACGACGTGCACGCCGCGCACCTGCTGGTCGTCTACGGCATCACCGACACCGAGGTGTTCGTCTCCGACGCACAGCCACCCGCGTTCCAGGGACCCATCCCGATCGCCGACTTCCTGGCGAGCTGGGGGTCGCTCAACCCGCCCGACGACTCCGACGTGTTCTTCAGTGCCAGTCCCAGTGACCGGCGCTGGCTACGTGCCACCATGCGCGGCCCAGTTCCGGTGACCGATCTCGACTGGCTCGGAAACGTGCTCCGGGGCAACGTAACCCGGTATCAGCAGGATTACACCGGCGATATCCAGTCCGGGCTGCCCGGCCTGCGCCGCTACCTCGACGAACTATGCGCGCTCACGCCCGGCTCCGAACTGGCCGCCGCGGCGCTCAGCGAGCTGTATGTGATCAGCTGGAACATCCAGGCGCAGTCCGGCCTGCACGCGGAATTCCTGCGCCGCCAAGCGATCCGCTGGCGGATCCACGAACTCGCCGAGGCCGCGGCGGGCGTCGACGCGGTCGCGCACGGCTGGACCGGCGTGCGCATGACCGGCGCGCACTCCCGGGTCTGGGATCGCCACCGCTTCGACGAACTGCGCAGGCACAGCACCGAACTCACGCGCCGCCTGGCGCACGCGCTCGATCAGCTCGAGCTCGCGGCGGACGCGGTGTCGGTCCGGAATCGAGAGGGGCGCCCGTGAAGACCACCGATCTGCCGATAGCCGTTGTCGCCTCGCGTATTCGCCGGGAGGAGAAACTCATCCTCGAGTCGTTCCGGCGGCGCGGCCTGCGCTACGAACACGTCGATCCGCGCAAGCTGACCGTGCTGCTGGCCGACGGCAGGCCGCCCTACCGCGCGGCGCTGATGCGCGAGGTCGGCCACGGCCGCGCGGCCTCGGTCGCGTCGACGCTCACCCTGCTCGGCGTGCCCACGTTCAATCGCCCGGACACCCTCGAGGTCTGCGGCGACAAACTCCGGACCGCACTGGCGTTTCACGCTGCGGGACTGCCGATTCCGCAGGCGGCGGTCGCCTGGGGCACCGAATCCGCCCTGGCCGCAATGCCCAAGCTCGGTTATCCCGTGGTCGCCAAGCCGGTCACCGGGTCATGGGGTCACCTCACCGCACGGATCCACGATGACGAACAGGGCCGGGCCATCCTGGAACACCGTGCGGCCCTGCCGAATCCGCAGCAGCACGTGTTCTTCCTGCAAGAGCACATCGACAAGCCCGGGCGTGACATCAAGTCCTACGTCGCCGGCGATCGAGTGGTCTGTGCCATCTACAAGAACGCGGTCGACGACTGGCGCACCAACACCGCCATCGGCGGCATCGCGACACCCTGCCCGATCACCCCGGAGCTGACCGAGCTGGCCGTGGCGGCGGCGCACGCGGTCGGCGGCGGCTTCCTCGGTGTCGACCTGCTGATCGATCAGGACGAGCGCCTGTACGCGAACGAGGTGAACCACACCCCGGAGTTCCACGGCGCCATCGACGCGACCGGAGCCGACGTCGCCGGGTTCATCGTCGACTGGTTGCTCGCCGAGATCGAGTCGGTGGAGGCGCGATGACCAGCCCGATCCTCGCCCTGTGGAGCGCACCGCGGTCCCGCTCCACCGTCTTCTTCCGGATGCTGCTGGAACGCGACGACCTGCGCCTGCTCCACGAACCGTTCTGCAACATCGCCAATGACGGCCACACCGAGGTCGGCGATGTCGTGGTGCGGTCCACCGCCGATCTGATCGACGCCATGCTCGACCTGTCCGGACAGCAAAAGGTGTTCTTCAAGGACACCACCGACTGCCGGTACGACCTGATCTTCGACCGGCAGGATTTCCTGAAGAGCGTGCGGCACACCTTCCTGCTGCGCGATCCGGCGGAGATCATTCCCTCGTACGCGGCGCTGCGGCCGCAGATGGAACTGCACGAGGTCGGCGTCGAGTACCTGCATCGAATCTACGAGGCGGCCGTCGCGGCCGGTGACGATCCGGTGGTCCTGGACTCCGCGGACTTCGTCGACCAGCCGGAGCGGACCGCGCGCGCCTACTGTGCGGCGGTCGGTCTGCCCTTCCACGCGGGCATGCTGAGCTGGCAGCCGGGGGAGCGACCGGAATGGCGGCAGTCCGCGCGCTGGCACAGCGGCGTCAGCGCCAGCTCGACCGTGCGGCGCGAGCAGACACGCTACGACCGGACCATCGACACCGATCCCGTGCTGCGCCGCTACTACGAGCATCACCTGCCGTTCTACGAATACCTGTGGGAGCGGCGAGTCCGCATCGACTCTGAGAGGCCCGGCCGATGATCATCTCCACGCCGCCGTTCTGCCCGGTGCAGTTCCAGGATCCGGATCTGCTCGACTCCGCCTTTCACGCCTCGACGGACATGCACGCGGTGTGGGCCCACCTGCGCGATCACCAACCGGTCTACCGCGCCGATCCCGGCCGCGGCCGCGCACCGTTCTGGGTGGTGACCAGGCACGAGGACGTCAGCCGGGTGCTGCGCAGTCATGCCGAGTTCTCCTCCCGGCGCGGCACCATCCTCTGTGTGCTCGACCTGAACACCCCGGACATCGCCACCGACGACATGCTGGCCGATACCGATCCACCGCGGCACGGCGAACTCCGGGTGCCGCTGAACAAGGCGTTCAGCCCGAGTGTCGTTGCCGGACAGGAGAAGCTGCTGCGCGACCTGGCCAGGGAGACGATCCTCGCGGGGTTGGACGCGGACGTCTCCGACATGGCCAAGCCGGCCATGATGTTCCCGATGGCCGTCACCGGCACGCTCATGGGACTGCATCCCGATTCGTGGGAGCGGCTGGCCGAGCTGGTCATGATGACGATCGCCTACGACGATCCGGCCTATTCGACCGGCACCGCCCAGTCGACGGTGCGCCAGGCGCGGCACGAGCTGTTCGAGTTCTTCCGCGACGAGTTCGCCCGCCGCCGCCGCGACGACGACGATCCCGACGTGATCGGCACGCTGCGGGCGATGAACCTGACCGAGGGCCCGCTGTCCGAGCGGCAGGCGGTGCTGAACTGCTTCGTGCTGCTCATCGGTGCGAATGTCACGACGCCGCACGCGCTCGGCACCCTGTTCACGCTGATGGCCGAGCATCCGGCGAAATTCCAGGCGGTGCGGGAGAATCCGAAGCTGCGCGCGACCTGCCTGCACGAGCTGCTGCGCTGGGCGTCGCCGGTGACCGCGCTGATGCGTTATGCCACAACGGATGTGCAGATGCACGGGCAGACGATCAAGGCCGGTGAGCCGGTCAGCGCCTGGCTCGGTTCGGCGAACCGGGACGAGCGAGTCTTTCGCGATCCCTACACCTTCGATCCCGGTCGGCGCCCGAATCGGCACGTCGCCTTCGGCGTCGGACCGCACTACTGCATCGGCGCCGGCCTGGCCAAGGTGGGCCTGGAGATCTTCCTCGACGAACTGCTCGACCTGGTGGACACGGTCGAAATCGCCGGTGACGTACAGCATGTCGCCTCGCACTTCGTGCCCGGTTACAAGAGCATGCCGGTCCGCCTGACACCGCGGAAAGTGACCGCGCGGTGACCGGCCGAAGCGCCGCGCGGCTGTGGTTCGACAACCGATTCCGTTCCGCCAGTGCGACGCACAGCCTGTACTGCTTCCCGTTCGCGGGTGGCTCCTCGGCCTACTACGCCGACTGGGTGCCCGGGTTCACCGGATCGGTCGAGCTGGTGCCGGTGCTGTTGCCCGGTCGCGGCGTGCGGATGAGCGAGTCGCCCGCCAACGATCTCGGCCTGCTTGCGGACGAGATCGCCGAGGCGATCGCGGCCGAGCCCACCGAGGTGCTGTTGTTCGGGCACAGCATGGGCGCCATCCTCGCGTTCGAGGTGAGCAGGCGGCTCAGCGGCGGCGCGCGGCCGGTGCGGCAGTTGTTCGTCACCGGCCGTCCCGCGCCTACCATCGTGCGGCCCCTGAGTCCGGTCAGCGACCTGCCGCGGCCCGAATTCATCCAGATGCTGCGCGAATACGGCGCCGCGGAGCCGGCGATCTTCGAGCACCAGGACCTGTTGGACGTGCTGATGCCCATGATGCGTGCGGATTTCGGCATGATCGAGCGCTACCGGTGCCGGCCGGGAGCGCCGCTGGCCTGCCCGATCTCCGCCTGGTGCGGGGACCGCGACCCCGAGGTGCCGCCGGCCACGATGCGGCCCTGGGCGGATCAAACCACCGGGGAATTCCGGCTTTCCGTGCTGCCGGGCGGGCATTTCTTCCTCAGCGACAACCACGCCGAGATCGTCCGGGCCGTGCACGCGGCGAGCCGGCAACCGCGCCCCCAGCTACCGACGAGGAGCTCCTGAGATGGATTTCGATGTGCCGCCGGAGACCGTCGAGTTCGCCGCCGAGGTCGACGAGGTGCTGGGCGCACCGCAGACCGCTCGGCTGCTGGCGGAGATCGCCCGACGACGCGACGGTATGGACGGCGATCCTCGCGAGCTGTACCGGCACCTCGGTCGCGCGGGCATTCTCGCGCCCGCCTGGCCGGTCGAATACGGCGGCCGCGCCGCGGATTTCACGGCGACCGTGACGCTGCTGGAAAAGCTGGTCGCGCACCGGATCCCGCAGAACCTGTATTGCATCTCGGTGCTCAACGTCGGGTCGCTGATCCTCGCCGCGGGCAGCGAGCAGCAGCGGCAGACACTGCTGCCCGCCATGGCCAGTGCCGATCTGACCGCGTGCATCCTGTTCACCGAACCGGACCACGGATCCGATCTGGCCGGCATCACCACCACCGCGGTGCGCGCCGACACCGGCTGGGTCATCAACGGGCGCAAGACCTACAACCTCAAGAGCGCCTACGCCGACTTCGCGCTCTGCGCGGTGCGCACGGACCCGCAGGGCAGCCCGTACGAGGCGATCAGCCTGTTCCTGGTGCCGCTGGACGCGCAAGGCGTCGTCGTCCGACCGCTGCCCAGCCTGGCCGACGAGCAGTTCCACGACATCTGGTTCACCGATGTGCACGTGGCCGAGGACGCGCTGTTCGGCGCGGTCGGCGCGGGCTGGTCGCTGATCACCCAGATGTTCGCCGCCGAACGCACCGGGCTGGATTACTATGCGCGCGGCAAGCATTGGCTGGACGTGGTCACCGAGCGGCTCGCAGAAGACGGCGCGCGGACCGGCCCCGTCGGCGCCGACCTGGCCCGGCACCGGACCCGGATCGAGGCGAGCGGGTTGCTGAGTTGTCAGGTGATGCAGAACCTTCAGGATGGCAACGCCGACATCGCGGAGTCGTCGTTCGCGAAGTGGCACTGTAGCGAGACCGCTCAGCGCATCGCGTGGTGGGCGTTCGACACCCTCGGTCTCGACCTGCTCGAGCCCGGTAATCCGGTGCTGGAGGCGGCTTTCCGCGAGGCACCGGGCATGACCATCTCCGGCGGTGCGTCGGAGGTCATGCTCGACATCGTCAGCAGCGCACGCGTATTCGACCACGGCCGCACAGGGGGCTGACCGCTATGGACCTGCGACTCGATCCGCTGCAAGAGCGACTGCGCGACGCGGTGGACACCGTATTGACCCGCACCGGCGAACCGTCGGCGCAGCTGGCGACGATCGGCGTGCCCACCCTCAACGCGCCGGAACGGTTCGGCGGCCTGGCGCTGGGGCTCACCGCCGACATCGTGGTGAACGAACGCCTCGGGTTCGGGCTGGAGCCGCTCGGTTGTTACCGTGCGACCGCGTTCGCGCTGGACCTGCTCGACAGTGATGACACACGGACAGAACACCTTTCGGAGGTCATCGCCGACCTGCACAAGGGACTGCGGCACGCCGCGGTGATCGGCGCCGACGGCCCGGCGCGCATCCGGGTGACGCCGGACGGGAAGCTGTGGGGCGAGTCGGAACCCTTGCCCCGCAGCACCATCGGGTTGTGCGTGGTGCGGGCGGATGACGGTGCCTGGCACCTCGTGCTGCCGGAAACCGGTAGCTGCACGGTCGAATCCATCGACCACTTCGGGCTGCCCGCCTCGCGGGTGCGGTTCGACGGGGCCGCCGCCGAGGTCGTGCCCCTATCGGCGGCGCAGTGGGAACGGGCGCTGGGGGCGGCGCGAATCCGGCAGGCGGCACTGCTGCTCGGCCTCGCCTACCGGATCGTGGAGGTGGCCAGGACACACGTCAACGGGCGCATCCAGTCCGGAAAGCCGCTCGCGCAGCGGCAAACGGTCGCGCATCGGCTCGCGGCGCTGCTCGGCGAGGCGGACGGCTGGCGGCTGGTGCTGCACAAGGCCGCCTGGACATTCGACCGCGGCGAACGGTGCGGTACGGCGGCGGTGCTGGCGGTCGCGGCCGAGCATGCGCGCCTGGCCGGCCGCACCGCGTTGCAGCTGCACGGCGTCCGAGGCATGCTGGCGCATTCGACCGCGGCGAATGTCTATCGGATCACCGCGGTGGAGTCGGTACGCCTGGGCACGCCCGCGGCGCTCTGGCTCGAGGCCGCTCGCTGATCGGCACACCTGTGGCACCCGCTCAGCGCACATCTGCGCGCACGAATCCGGTTGGGGTAGAAGATCTCCGCTGTGCCGTCGCAGGATCCGGCAGCGGGGCCGTCAGCTGGGTCAATTCGCCGTCCGGCGGAGCGGTCGGCAACGCGGAGTATGTGTGGTCTGTGTGGTTTTCATCGACGCACGCACGCCCCTCGACAGAGACGACGATCGATCGAAAAGGCCACGTAGAGGCGTGCGCGTGGCACCAAGTTCCACTTGACAGCACGCGCACGACACTAAATACTATGTGTGGTTAGTCGCAGTAGGTAGTGAGAGGAGTCAATTCACAGCACAGACTCTTGTCACCGGGGCACTAGCTGGCGACCGGAGGTTCCAACACTCCTGAACGCCGCAGCCGGTCGACCCAAGACTGTGCGGTATACCGAGGGACATCGAAATGTTTGGCTAATTTGCCGACACTCCCGGTCTCCAGAAACACTGCCTGGACTTCATCCACGGCCGGCATCTTGCGATACGGACGGTTGTTGGCGTCATTGCTGCTGCTGTTGCCGCTTCCACTGCTGCGCCGTGGTTGCACCGGCTTGTCGTTTCGCGGCGTGGCCGGCTGCACGTCGGTGATCAGCGCGGACGCCGCCACCGTGCTCAGCAGCGCCTTCGCCAACTGCTCGAAGTTGATGTCGCGCACGGCATGCGGCAAGGTCGCGCCCTGTTCGGAGGCGTGCACAGTCAACTCGACGATGTGTGGTTCGGACTCATCGTTCGATCTGATGACTGCGCTGATTCGGGGGTCGGGCGCGTGATCCTTGTCGCGCGTCATCACGGTGATCATGTAGTCTCGCGATTCGCTGCTCATCTGCACACCCCAGTCGGAGTCCAAAGGTCGCTCAGCTTCCTGTGTATCGGTCGGAAATCTTCAGCTACTTCCGAGCGGTCATCCGGGTCGATCGGACCCACGAGTGACACGGACGACATTTTCTATATGTGCTCACACGTTACACCGAGTGTGGGATACTTACGACACCCTGCGTCGATTCTGTTATCTTAAACACTGCTGATCGTAATGTACATATACACGCGTGCGCACTCGGGCGGATGACCGATGTGTCGCCGAGTCGGCGAACCCGTCTTGCCGCAGTGTCGTCGCTTTGCCGACACGACTCTGCGTTGTCGCTGGTCGCAGGCTTACGCTGATGGCTTCGATGGTAGTCGAAGACTGCGCGGGCGGATAGGGTGCGGCGGCGGACGCGGCGTGGGCGCGGGTTCGGTTTTCCCCCAGCACATTCGGCGTCTCGCGAGGTAGCGGGCGGTCCGGCGGGTCAGGGGCACGTCCCGGACATCCCGCTCCCCGGACGTGCGCGGGACTGGGGACCGGCCGGTACCTCCGGGTGACCGATCCAGGCGGAGTCTTGTTCCGTCGCACGCGAACAGCTGTGGCGGCGAGGTTGCCGATACTTGTAGACGGTGGGCGAGATACGTTGTAAAGTCGGCGATTCCACCGACTCAGATCTCTTCTGGAGGCACAAAGCCGTCATCAGGATCAGCGGCGAGAGATTACCGCAGTCGCACGATGCCACGACGTCGAGCATGGGCGTGGCCTGCGCCGTAACCGTCGGCTGGCCATTGCCTTTGCCGCCCGGATGACGCCTTTGCGACATCAGAAATGGAAAACGAGAACCGTTCACTTTGTGCGTTCGGCTGCCGTTCCGCGGCCGAGGCAGGCCGCGGCGCTGCGTAGTTGCCCGAAATAAGGTCTTTGCGCTGCCGCAACGATCAGTGGGCACCGAGATTCGCGACGTTTACCGCGCGGCCTATTCGGGCGATCGATCCCGGTTAACCCGAACATTTGCGCACCGCGCCCGGGATCGGTCCTTTCGAGTTTGTTTCGAACTCCGCCCGCGCGGCCGCACCGAAGACGGTTGAACGACATGCCATTCGGCTATCGACCAATCGGCACCGAACGGGCAAATCGCGCGGGACGCGACCCCCAGCGACGTCCCGGCAAAGATACGCACCCGATACCGCTTGTTACCTAGACTCGGAGAGGTGACCCCAGGCAACGCCGACCAGCGTCCGAGCGCAGATTCCACCCCGAATGCAGACTCCGCCGACGCACGGCCGACGCTGTTGCTGCTGGACGGACACTCGCTCGCCTTCCGCGCCTTCTTCGCGCTGCCCGCCGCGAACTTCAAGACTGTCACCGGACAGACGACGAACGCGATATACGGCTTCACCGCCATGCTGATCAACCTGCTGCGCGACGAACAGCCCACCCACGTCGCCGCGGCCTTCGACGTCAAAGGCAAGACCTTCCGCACCGAGGCCTACCCGGAGTACAAGGCCAACCGGATGAGCACGCCGGAGGAGTTCCGCGGCCAGTTCGAGATCATCTGGGAGATGCTGACCGCCCTCGGGATCCCGGTGCTGACCATCGCGGGCTACGAAGCCGACGACGTCCTCGCCACGCTGGCGACACAGGCCGGGGCGCAGGGGTTCCACGTCCTGATCGTCACCGGCGACCGCGATGCCATTCAGCTGGTCGACGACAACGTCACGGTGCTGCTGACCCGCAAGGGTGTCTCGGAGCTGACCAGGTTCACCCCGGCGGCGGTGCAGGAGAAGTACGGGCTCACGCCGGCGCAGTACCCGGACTTCGCGGCGCTGCGCGGCGACCCGAGCGACAATCTGCCCGGCATCGCCGGGGTGGGGGAGAAGACCGCCGCCAAATGGGTGCGTGCATACGGCGATCTGGCCACCCTGGTGGAGCGGGTCGACGAGGTGCCGGGCAAGGCCGGGGACGCGTTGCGCGCCAACCTGTCCAGCGTGGTGCTCAATCGCAGGCTCACGGAGATGGTCCGCGACGTCGAACTGCCCTACACCCCGGAACAGCTGATCCGGCAGCCGTGGGATCGCGAGCAGATCCATCGGCTCTTCGACCGGCTCGAGTTTCGGGTGCTGCGCGATCGGTTGTTCGAGACCCTCGCGCCGTCCGAGCCCGAGGCCGAGTCCGGCTTCGAGATCAGCGGCGGCGCGGTGGCGCCGGGCACGGTCGCTGAGTGGCTGGCCGAGCACGCGAAAGCGGGTGCGCGCTACGGCGTTTCGGTGACCGAGAACGCGGCCGGCGATCCGACCGCGATCGCCGTCTCGACCGATGCGGGCGCGGGCGGCTACTTCGACGTCGTCGGGCTGACCCCGGAAGATGAACGGGCGCTCGGCGATTGGCTCGCGGATGCCGACACGCAGAAGGCGATGCACGAGGCCAAACCCGCGCTCCACGCGCTGCGCCGGCGCGGCTGGCGCCTCGGCGGACTCACCAGCGACACCGCGCTCGCGGCCTACCTGGTCAAGCCCGGCCAGCGCGTGTTCGACCTCGGTGATCTGTCGCTGCGGTACCTATCGCGGGAACTACGGGCGGACACGGCCGCCGAACCGGGTGCCGACGCGCCCGCGCAGGCCGCGATCCTCCAGGCGTGCGCCATCTGCGACCTCGCCGAGGTCTTCGACGCCGAACTGGCGGCCATCGAATCCACCCCGCTGCTCACCGAGATGGAACTGCCGCTGCTGGAGGTGCTTTCCGGGCTGGAGGACGCGGGCATCGAGGTCGACATCGACGAGCTGACCCACTTGCGGTCCGAGTTCGCCGCCCGGGTCGCCGATGCCGGCGAGGCCGCCTACGCGGTGATCGGCAAGCAGATCAACCTCGGCTCGCCCAAGCAGTTGCAGGTGGTGCTGTTCGACGAGCTGGACATGCCGAAGACCAAGCGCACCAAGACCGGTTACACCACCGACGCCGACGCGCTGGAATCGCTGTTCGAGAAGACCGAGCACCCGTTCCTGCAACACCTGCTCGAGCATCGGGACGCGACCCGGTTGAAGGTGACCGTCGAGGGGCTGTTGAAGTCGGTCGGCGACGACGGCCGCATCCACACCACGTTCAACCAGACCATCGCCGCGACCGGCCGGTTGTCCTCGACCGAGCCGAATCTGCAGAACATCCCGATCCGCACCGACACCGGACGTCGCATCCGGGACACGTTCGTCGTCGGCTCCGGCTACGAGTCGCTGATGAGCGCGGACTACAGCCAGATCGAGATGCGCATCATGGCGCACCTGTCCGGGGACGCGGGCCTGATCGAGGCGTTCAACTCCGGTGAGGACCTGCACACCTTCGTCGCGTCCAAGGCCTTCGGCCTGCCGATCGCCGAGGTCACCCCGGAGCTGCGCCGCCGGGTCAAGGCCATGTCCTACGGGTTGTCGTACGGCCTCGGGCCCAACGGGCTGGCGCAGCAGCTGAAGATCAAGCCGGCCGAGGCCAAAGAACAGATGGACGTCTACTTCGACCGATTCGGCAACATTCGCGACTACCTGCGGCACGCGGTGGTCGAGGCGCGCAAGGTCGGCTACACCTCGACGCTGTTCGGTCGCCGCCGCTACCTGCCCGATCTGGATTCGACCAACCGGCAGCGCCGCGAGTCCGCCGAACGCATGGCGCTCAACGCGCCCATCCAGGGCACCGCCGCCGACCTGATCAAGGTCGCGATGATCAACGTGCACAAGGCGATTCAGGATGCGGGGCTGCGTTCGCGCATGCTGTTGCAGATCCACGACGAACTCGTCTTCGAGGTCGCCGCGGACGAGCGCGACGCGCTGGAAGCCATTGCCCGCGAACACATGTCGAACGTGATCGAGCTGTCGGTGCCGCTGGCGGTCTCGGTGGGCGTCGGCCGCAGCTGGGACGCCGCCGCGCACTGAATTCCCGGCAATTCGCCGTCGCGCGGGTTACCGTCGGACCCGTGCTGCTGTCGCAAGTCGTCGAGGCGTCCGGCGCCGTGCGGGCGACCTCCTCCCGCAAGAGCAAGATCGCCACGTTCGCCGCGCTGCTGGCGCAGGCCGAGCCGGCCGAACGTGCGCCGGTGGTGGCGTGGGCGTCCGGTGAGTTGTTGCAGGGCCGCATCGGGACCGGGTGGCGCACGCTGCTGGCGCTCGACGTCGAGCCTGCCGCCGAGCCGGGCCTGACCGTCGCCGCGGTCGACGAGACGTTCACCGAGCTGGCCGGCACGAGTGGTTCCGGTTCGACGGCCCGGCGGCGGGAGCTGCTGGTCACGCTGTTGTCCGCGGCGACCGGTGCGGAGCGCGAATTCCTGGTGCGGTTGCTGACCGGTGAGCTGCGGCAGGGTGCGCTGACCGCGGTGGTCGCGGAGGCGGTCGCGGTGGCCGCCGAGGTGCCGGTCGATCTGGTACGCCGCGCACACATGCTGTCGGGGCAGCTGCCGGTGGCGGCGGTGGCCGCGATGACCGGCGGCGCGGCGGCGCTCTCGGAGTTCCGGCTGGAGGTGGGCCGGCCGATCCAGCCGATGCTGGCCTCGCCGGGCGGCACTCTCGATGACACCTTCGCTGAGTTCGCCGGTGACGTCAGCGTCGAGCAGAAGCTCGACGGTGCGCGGATCCAGGTGCACCGCAAGGGAACTCAGGTGTGGATCTTCACCAGGACGCTGCGCGACATCACCGCGAAGGTGCCGGAGCTGGTGCAGCTGGTCGCCGGATTGGATTGCGACAGTGTGGTGCTCGACGGTGAGACCCTGGCGCTGACGGATGCCGGACGCCCGCGCCCGTTCCAGGAGACGATGAGCCGGTTCGCGCTGACACCCGACGCCGAATCGGCGGTCAGCGAGGCGACCGCGCTCGGCCAGGCGGTGCCCGAGGCCACCTCGACCCGTGACCTGCTGCTGCGCCCCTACTTCTTCGACTGCCTGCACCTCGACGGTGTCGATCTGCTCGACGCGCCGCTGTCCGAACGCCGGGCGGCGATGACGAAAGTCGTAGGTGAGCACGGCATTCCGGCGCTGGTGCGGCCCGATGCCGAAGCGGTGGCGGAGTACTTCGACGCCGCGTTGACGGCAGGCCACGAGGGCGTCGTGATCAAGCTGCTGTCTGCGCCGTACGCGGCCGGCCGCCGTGGTCGCGCGTGGCAGAAGATCAAACCGACGCACACCCTCGACCTGATCGTGCTCGGCGCTGAGTGGGGGTACGGCCGGCGCACCGGTTATCTGTCGAACCTGCACCTGGGGGCGCGCGATCCGGACGGTGGCGAGCCGGTGATGGTGGGCAAGACGTTCAAGGGGCTCACCGATGAGCTGTTGCGTTGGCAGACCGCCGAATTCCCGCTGCACGAGCGTTCCCGCGACGAGCACACCGTGTACCTGAAGCCGAACCTGGTGGTCGAGATCGCGCTCGACGGGGTGCAGGTGAGCCCGCGGTATCCCGGCGGTGCGGCGCTGCGGTTCGCGCGGGTCGTGCGGTATCGCCCGGACAAGGAATCTGCCGATGCCGACACCATCGACGCGGTGCGCGCCCTGCTGCCCGCCGGATCCGGTTCCGCGACAACGTAATCCATGCCCGGCGCACGGCAAACGCGTGACGCGCCACGCGGCACGCGGCACGCGCTCACCCTGTCATGACGATCTTTCCGCTACACCGCGGCGATCACACCTTGGCCCGGTACTCCTCGGGCACCTCGTTGCGGATCAGGTGCACGCCGCCGATGTAGATCACCGCCACCGCGAGCAGGGCCAGTGCGGCGGAGAGGAAGAAGACGTTCTGCGTCCCGATCCACACCGCGACGGCGCCGCCGAGGATCGGGCCGACCGCGTTGGCGCCCCAGACGAACGGCAGCGATACGCCGGCCACCCGGCCCATCGCCTCCGGCGGCGTCGCCATCTGAATCATCGTCATGCCGCCCACGTTGGCGACCGGTGTGGTCGCCGCCGAGAGGCCCTGCGAGATCGCGATGATGACGAACGCGAACGTCTTGTTGCCCAGCGTGGCCAGCGGCAGCAGCAGGAACGCGACGGCCAGCAGGGAGTGGGTGAGGACCACGGTCCGGCCCATGCCCAGCTTGGCGTTGATCTTCCTGGACAGCAGCGCGCCGGCGATCACCGCGACGCTGCCGATGCCGAGCGCGAGACCCAGCTGCGAGGCGGACAGCCCGAGGTTCTTGTAGGCGTAGACGATGATCATGGTCAGCGTCAGCGACACCGCCATGTTGCCGAACGTCGCCATCAGGGCCAGCGAGCGCAGCAGCCGGTTGCCGAACGTGATCACCGCGCCGGCCTTCAGTTCCCGCAGCGTGGCGCCCAGACCGCGTTCGGCGGGCTTGGGCGCGGGTTCCTTGTGCTTGATCAGTCCGAGGGTGATCGCCGCGATGGCATAGGACGCCGCGTCGATGCCGATCGCCTTCGCGGCGCCGACCAGCCCGACCAGCCCGCCACCGATCGACCGGCCGGCGACCTGAGCGATCGAGCGGCTCATCTGGGTCGCGGCATTACCCTCGGCCAGATCTTCCCGCGCCAGGATCTGCAGCATGTAGGCCTGGTAGGCGAGCTGGAAGACCACATCGAAGATGCCCTTGAGCAGAGCGACGATGTACACCTGCGTGATCGTGAGGTGCCCGAGCACCGCGGCCAGCGGCAGCGAGCCCAGGATGATCACCCGGGCGACGTTCGCGATCATCATCAGTGGCAGCCTGCGCCACCGGTCGGTGAAGACGCCCATGATCGGCGCGAGCAGAACGAACGGTATCCATTGCAGGGCGACCAGCGTGCCGACGCTGAGCGTGCCCGCGCCGAACGCGAGAACCGCCAGCGAAGGCAACGCGATGGTGCTGACTTCGCTGCCTAACAGGCTGATCGATTCGCCGCCCCAGAGTAGGCCGAAGTTACGGTTGCGAATCAACACCGACCGGCGTCGTGTCCCCGTGTCTTGTGATTCTTTGCCAGTTGTCGAAGCTGCACTCATAGGTGTCGTCTTCCAGAAAGAGGGTTAGTGTAGTCGTCACTCCTGGCACACCGTAGCAGTACGCGAAAGTCGTTGCCTCACTTCACATAATTTGGTCATTTAATGTTTGCCCGGCGACCCTCGGCAGGCGGCGGCCTCGCCCCGGGTCTGCGGGACTTGCAGAGTCCTGATCAGGCAGGAAGTGCGCAAAAGGCGATGTCGACTCGGGGATGCGTGAGATTCGCCGCCGACGCATGACACTTCACCTGTTTGCGCGGCTGGACGTAAGACACCGAGGTTGACGTCAGTAGGGCTTGACGTGTCTCGCCGAAGCCGGGCACCCGGCGCGGCCCCGGCGAGGACTGTGCCTACTCGGGGATGAGCGCGATCGCGTCGATCTCGATGAGTGCGCCGGGGCGGCCGTGTTCGGCGGTGGAGATCACCGTGATGGCTGTCCGGTGATTCCCCCAGACCGATTGCGAGGCTTCGTATCCCGCCCGCGCGTCGTGTCCGTTGACCAGATAGATATTCAGTTTGACGACATGTTCCGGCCCGGTGCCCGCGGCGGTGAGCACGGTCAGCACGTTGCGCATCGCCTGCTCGGTCTGCGCCGCGATGCCGTCGAGCAGCTTTCCGCTGCTGTCGGTGCCCAGCTGGCCGCCGACGTAGAGCGTCCGGCCGGCCGGGGCGATCACCCCCTGGGTGAACGCCGGGCTGTACGGCAGCTCTTCGGGGTCGAGGTGTGTCGTCTTCAAGGTCATGGATGTGCCTCCCTGCGATGCTGAATTTCCCACCCGGAAGCAGTTTGGCAGCAGGGGCCGACAAGTAGCCGGCATTCGGCGCGGGCGGACTCTTTCCCACCCGGGTTTCTAAACTGGCTATCTGCGTGTAAGACTAGGTTTGCCTTGCCGAACTGTGGTTAGGCTCGGTTTGGTTCGACTGGGAGTGGATTTGAGAGAGCAGGCGTTCGCTTCCGACGCACCTTCGGTCGCCGCACAATTGTTCGGCAGCGGATTGATCGGACTGCGCGAGGGACTCGAAACCGGCATCGTGGTCATGATTTTGGTCGCGTTCCTGGTGAAATCACAGCGCCGCGAGGCGCTGAAATGGGTCGCGCTCGGAGTCGGTGCCGCCATTGTGATGGTCGTCGCGATCTTCGCCGGCATCCGCTACGGCACCTCGACGGTGACCGGCCTGGCCGCGGAGCTGATCGCCGGGCTCGCCTCGCTGGCCGCGGTGGTGATCGTGACCTGGATGGTGCTGTGGATGCGGACCGCGTCCCGGACCATCTCCGGTGAGCTGAAGGCGGAAATGTCACGGGCCCTGGACGTCGGTCCGGTGGCGATCGTGGCGCTGGCGTTTCTCGCGGTCGGGCGCGAGGGCGTGGAGACCGCGCTGCTGATGGTCGGTTACGCGGAGAACACCACCGGCAGTTCGTGGCCGTTGATCGGCCTGTTGCTCGGCATCGTGGTCGCCGCGGTGCTGACCGTGCTGATGTATCTGGGCGCCGTGCGGATCAATTTCGCCACCTTCTTCAAATACACCGGCGCGCTGCTGATCGTGGTCGCCGCCGGGATTCTCGCCTACGGCATCCGGGCGCTGCAGACCGTGGACTGGCTGCCGGGATTGGCCCAGAACGCCTTCGACATTTCCTCGTGGTTCTCCATGTCGAGCTGGTACGGCACCGTCGCGCAGGGCATCTTCAACTTCCGCGCCGATCCGACCGTGCTGCAGGTTGTCGCGTGGATCCTCTACGTGGTCGTGGTGTTGTTCCTGTTCCTGCGCCCGGTCCCCGCCGCAAGCCTCAACCGGGGAAATCCCCGGACCCCGACAGATACCGCGGCCACGCCGTGACGACGAAAGGTCCACGCTCCGTGCGTTTTCCCATGATTCCCGTAGCAGTCGCGGTGACGGTGCCCGCGTTGCTCGTTTCGTGCACCAGTAAGACCGACAACGCATCGGCAAGCGATATCGCGGTCACCGCGAACGACACCAGCTGCGAGGTGGCCAAGGATTCGGCCGAAACCGGCCAGGTCACGTTCCGGATCGCGAACAACGGCACCAAGGTCACCGAGTTCTACGTGTACGGCGCCGGCGAGCGCGTCATCGGGGAAATCGAGAACATCGGCCCCGGCCTCACCCGTCAATTGATCGTTTCCGTGCCCGATCCCGGCAAATACCAGACCGCGTGCAAGCCCGGCATGGTCGGCGATGGCATCCGGCACGATTTCACCGTTACCGGGCAGGCGCAGAAAAGGGACGAATCGGGCAAACTCGCCGAGGCGGCCGACGGTTACAAGCGCTACATCCTGAGCCAGGTGAGCGCGCTGCAAGAAACCACGAAGTCCTTCGTGGCCGCGGTCAAGGCCGGTGACATCGAGTCCGCCAAGAAGCAGTACCCGATCACCCGCACCTATTACGAACGCATCGAACCGGTCGCCGAGAGCTTCCCGAACGATCTCGATCCGCGCATCGATCTGCGCGAGGCCGATGTCGCGGCCGGCGACAAGTGGACCGGGTTCCATCGGCTGGAGAAGGATCTGTGGGCACAGGGCCTGCAACCCGACACCAACCAGATCGCCGACCAGCTCCTGGCCGACATGGGTGAACTGGCGGCCGGCGTGAGCGCGGCCAGTTACACCGTCGATCCGGTGCAGGTCGCGGGCGGCGCGCAAGGGCTGCTCGACGAGATCGCGCGGACCAAGATCACCGGCGAGGAGGACACCTTCTCGCACACCGATCTGTGGGACTTCCAGGCCAACGTCGACGGTTCGCAGGCAGCCATCGCCAGCCTGCGGCCGATCCTCGACGAGCGCAACCCCGAACTCGGCACCCAGATCGACCGGCGCTTCGCCGAACTCGACAGCGAGCTGGCCAAGTATCGGCTGGGCGACGGACATGTCAGTTACGAGACGGTCAACAGCGATCAGCGTGCCGCGCTAGCGCGGCAGATCGACGCGCTGTCCGCCGTGGTGAGTCAGGTGCAGGGTGTCGTCGCAGGATCGTGACCCAGGGCGGGGTGGAATTTCCCGGCGCGGACTGATCGGGTCGGCGGGGTTCGGCGTCGCCGCCGCCGGCGCGGGTGTGCTGGCCGGGCGGATGTCGAGCACCGCCGCGGCGGCCAGTGCCTCCGGCATCGTGCCGTTCCGCGGCGCGAACCAGGCGGGCATCGTCACGCCCACCCAGGACCGGCTGCATTTCGCGGTGTTCGATGTGCACACGCGTTCGCGTGACGAACTCATCGATCTGCTGAAGACCTGGACCTTGATGGCGGAGCGGATGACCTCCGGCCGCGAGGCGGAGCCGGGTGGCGCCGTCGGCGCGGGCGCGTACAAGCCGCCGACCGACACCGGCGAGGCGCTCGACCTGTCCCCGTCCAGGCTTACCCTCACGATCGGTTTCGGCCCGTCGCTGTTCGTCGGCGCGGACGGGGCTGACCGTTTCGGCATCGCCGCGCGCAAGCCGAGCGCGCTCGTCGATCTGCCGAAGTTCACCAAGGACGCGCTCGAACCCGCGCGCTGTGGCGGTGACATCGCCATCCAGGCCTGCGCGGACGACCCGCAGGTCGCCGTGCATGCCATCCGCAACCTGGCGCGGGCCGGCTTCGGCGCGGTCTCGGTGCGCTGGTCCCAGCTCGGTTTCGGCCGCACCTCCTCGACCTCGACCAGCCAGACGACCGCCAGGAACCTGCTCGGTTTCAAGGACGGAACCCGCAACATCAAGGCCGAAGACCACGACACCGTCAACAAGTTCGTCTGGGTCGATCGCGCCGACGACCAGGCCTGGCTGGCCGGCGGCTCCTACCTCGTCGCCCGCCGCATCCGCATGCTGATCGAGCCGTGGGACCGCACCACCCTGCACGAGCAGGAGCGAGTCATCGGGCGCACCAAGGGATCCGGCGCCCCGCTCGGTGCCCGCGACGAGTTCGACGAGCTGGACCTGCAATCCGCCGGTCCCTCCGGCCCGCTCGTGGACACCGACGCCCACGTCCGGCTGGCCTCCGCCGAAGAACTCGGCGGCATCCAGATCCTGCGCCGCGGTTACAACTTCACCGACGGCTCCGACGGTTTCGGCCATCTCGACGCCGGACTCTTCTTCATCGCCTACTGCCGCAACCCGCAAACCCAATTCGTCCCCATGCAAAACAACCTGGCCCGCAACGACGCCCTCAACGAATACATCAAGCACGTAGGCTCGGCAGTCTTCGCCGTCCCCCCTGGCGTCGGCCCCAACGACTACTGGGGCTCAACCCTTTTCGCTCCCTGACCCGAGCCGCAGTGCCGGATGCCGCGTCCGTACGATCCGGCATGGCGACTGACGGCTGAGGGGGACCGATGCGGGACTGGAAGTACTGCCCGAAGTGTGGTTCGGCGCTGGTGTGCTCCGGGCGCGGTCATGAGATCCGGGCCGCCTGCGCGAAATGCGGGTACGTCAAGTACGACAACCCGTTGCCGACCACGATCGGTCTGATTGTTCGGGGTGATCGGGTGTTGTTGCTGCGCAGGGGAATCGAGCCGGAGCTCGGGAAGTGGGACACCGTCGGCGGGTTCATGTCCGGCGACGAGACCGCCGAGGAGGGCTTGCGGCGGGAGGCGCGCGAGGAGATCGGCCTCGAGGTCGATCGGCTCTCGTTCGTGGGCTCGTTCTCCTCGGTGTACGGCGCTACCGGGCTGCGCACAATCGGTCTCGCGTTTCGATGCGCCATCGCCGATGGCCGGCCGATCGAGTTGTCGGGGGAGAACACCGAGTATCGCTGGTTCGATCTGGCGGAGCTCCCCGACGTCGCTTTCGCGGACGTGCGAAAGGCGTTGGCGCAGTTGCGATCCACGCACGCATCGGGTTGATCTCGGCCGAACGTAGTCGGCGAATCTCGCCGGCCGCCGGTCGGGTGGACCGGTAGGTCCGTTGCCTTCGGCCCATCGTCTTGCAGCGCAAAACTTACATGCGTTACCTCTTGCGCTCACTGAGCTAACAGTCGTAGCCTTACGCTGTTAGTTCATCGGATCCGACGAGTGAGGTAGGCGGATGGGCAAGGTGTGGTTCATAACCGGGGTGTCGCGGGGGTTCGGGCGGGAGTGGGCTTCGGCGGCGCTGGAGCGGGGGGACCGGGTTGCGGGAACGGCGCGGGATCTGGCGGCGGTGGCGGATCTGGCCGCGGAGTTTCCGGCGACGTTTCTGCCGTTGCGGCTGGACGTGACCGATCGGGCGGCCGATTTCGCGGCGGTCGAGCGGGCGGCGGGGCATTTCGGGCGGCTCGATGTGGTGGTGAACAATGCGGGGTTCGCGCAGTTCGGCATGGTCGAGGAGCTCAGCGAGCGCGAGATCCGGGCGGAGCTGGAGACCAATCTGTTCGGGGCGCTGTGGGTTACCCAGGCGGCGCTGCCGATTCTGCGGGCGCAGGGGAGCGGGCACATCATTCAGGTGTCGAGTCTGTGGGGGCTCGTGGCGTCGCCGAGTGTGGGCGCGTACAACGCGTCGAAGTGGGCGTTGGAGGGCCTGTCCGAGGCGCTGGCGGCCGAGGTCGCCGATTTCGGTATTCACGTCACGGTGCTCGAACCAGGCACCTACGACACCGGGTTCACGTTGAGCCGATTCGCTACCGCTAACCCCGCCTACGACCGGGTGCGCGCGACCGCCGCCGACGCGGGGCAGAGCTTCGGCAAGCCCAGCGCGACCCGCTCCGCCCTGCTGACCCTGGTGGACGCGGAGCAGCCGCCGTTGCGGTTGCTGCTGGGCGACACGGCGGTGCGGGTCGTGGCGGACGAGTACCGCTCCCGGCTGGCGGTGTGGCGCGAATGGCAGTCCGTTTCCGCGGCGGCGCAGGGCAATTGACTTCTTCAACCTCAGCTGAGCATCGGAGTTCCTTATGTCCGTAGTCATGTCGGCGAGCGTGCGCCGGCGTTGGTGGTGGTTCCTGTGGGGCCTGCTGGTCGTGTTCGCGATCGGCATCGCCGCCTTCTTCGTGACCCCGTACCTGATGAACAGTTCGACCGTGCCTATCGATCGAAGCATCGTGGGGTACTACCTGAGCCTGGTCGTGCACGCGGTGCCCGCCGGCCTGGCCCTGGTCATCGGGCCGTGGCAGTTCGTGCCGCAGCTGCGGGCGCGCTTGCCGAAGTGGCACCGGCTGGCCGGCCGGGTGTACCTGATCTCGGTCGTGGCGGCCGCCGCCGCGGCGTCCTATGCCGCGGCGGTGACGCCGAGTGGCTTCGCGTTGCAGGTCGCGTTCTACATGCTGGTGGTGGCGTGGCTGTATACGGCCGCGCAGGGGTATCGAACGATTCGGCGCGGTGAGGTGAAACTGCACCGGATCTGGATGATCCGCAACTACGCGCTGACCTTCGCCGCCGTGACGCTGCGCCTGTACCTGCTCGCCGGTACGGAGTTGGCGAAAGTCATTCCGTCACTGGAGTATCGGGACATCTACACGGCGAGCGCGTGGGCGTCCCTACTGGGCAACGTGCTGGTCGCGGAATACTTCATCATCCATGCCACGCTGGACCCGTTGGTCCGCAAGCGGAATGGCCGAGCCCCGCTCGCCGGGCCGGCTATTGCCCATCCACCGCGAGCGTCCCGAATCGGCTGACGTTCGCGTGGTTGTGTCCATCCGCGCTGGTGATCACGACCTCGGTCGGGTTGGTCAGCGCGATGCAACAGTAGTTGTCCCTGTCTCGCTGCACGGTTATCGACAACAGTCGCCGGTCGGTTTCCTGCTGCCACTGTGTCATCTCGTCGTACAGTCCGCGCATGGAAGGATTTTCGAAGTAGACGAGATTGTGCTTGTTGTTGTCCGACATGAGCCCGGTCTCCATTCGTGCCATAGGGGAAGTTGCGACGCCGACGTAGCCTCCAGCGTAGGCGTCACAAAAGCGCTCCAGCGCAGTATGTTTCGTTCGGAAGCCGAACCTGTGGTGCCAGACCAGGTCGGAGTAGGGCTGGGCCAGGTGCAGGCGGGGGAAGCGCTGGAGCAGTGCGGAGAACGCGACCGCCGCCTCCATGCGGGCCAGGGGCGCGCCGACACAGAAGTGGGCGCCGTGGCCGAAACCCGGGTGCTGGCGTGCGTCGCGGCTCAAGGGTTCCGAGTTCCCGGCCGTCGACGCCCGCATCGACGCGGGCGACGACCTGCTCCTGCTGCCCTTGCTCAGCCAGCGCGATCCGCGCCACTGGGCAGCCCCCGACGAATTCCGCCCCGGACGCTGGGACCGCATCGACCCCGAAACCCATCCCGGCTACTTACCTTTCGGCCACGCCTCGGAGCGATGCTGGGGCCGCCACAGAAGACGGTCGGCTAGAGGTCCGCGCGATTGAGCAGCCGGAACGCCAGGCCCGCCGCGGCGCCGCCCAGCAGCTCGACGAGCGGATAGAGCAGCGTCCACGGGCCGAACAGTCCCATGACCTGACCGCCGAAGAGCACGGCGGGATTGAACACCGCGCCGGAGAGGCCGCCCACCGCGATGGCGCCGGCCGCGACGGTGAATCCGATGGCCAAGCCGTAGAACGAGTTGTTCGGATGGTCGGCGCTGGTGGCCACATTCAGCACGACGTAGGCGAGGGCGAAGGTGAACAGGAGTTCCGCGACGAGCGCGTCGGCCAGCGGGTGACCGGTCGGGTTCACGGCCGGTCCGCGAGCCCCGCCGACGACGAGGCGTACGACTACCGCCGCCACCAGCCCGGCCGCCACCTGGGCCGACCAGTAACCGGCGGCCGCCGCGGCGCCGATGCGGCCGCGGACCAGTGCCGCCAGCGTCACCGCGGGGTTGTAGTGCCCGCCGGAGATGTGGCCGCCCGCGTAGACCATGACCATGAGCGCCGCGCCGATCGCCAGCGGCGCGAGCGGACTCCCGCTGTGCACCGCCGATCCGACCGTGAAGACGAGGAAGAAGGTGCCGATCGCTTCGACGGCCAGCTTGCGGGCGATGTCCCGGCCGGGTGTGTCGAGCTTGGTGCGTGCGGCTGTAGCGGTGGGGGCTGAGGTAGCCATTGTCCGATCTCCACTTGTACTTGCGATCTGCTATGTCTCGGCCGGCGTTCGCAGTTCGTATTCCCGCAGCAGCGCGGCGGCGCCGTCATGCCGGCGCAGTCGGCCGTCGGGATCCAGGCAGACCTCTCCGCAGAAACTCGAGGCGGTGCGGGTAAGGTCCGGCAACAGATGTCCGCACACCCAGAAGGCCGCTGCCGCAGCGTCATACGCCACGGGGAATCGGCAGATGCCGACGTCGGCAACGGGTGCACTGGAGGTCGCGGATCGCTCGTTCATTCCTGACTCCTCGCGTCTGCCAGCCGCGCAGGCAACCTGTGAGCGTCGTCGCAGAAGCCTGCTGTCAGGTGAAACGTATTGCCCGCCTGGATGGTTCAGTCGATCAGCCAGCCCCCTTTACTGGCTGTCGGCCGCGGATCCGGTCTATTGCGTTGGTGGCGACCAGGTTTCGAGGTCGGTGAAGTCTGGTGGCGGCTCGGTGGCGCGGCGCTCGGTCAGCGCGGCCGCGTCCCGGCGCACGGCTCGCCGGGCCCGCCAGCCGAAGAAGTGGCTGTCGGCGCGCATTGCCCGCACACAGATCGCCAATTCGGGCTTGATCTCGTACCGGATCGGCAGCGTGATCGCCATCTCCGCGTCGGCGGACACGAGTGGCTGGCGCCACGCCCATTTCCGGTGGACGCGGCCGAAGATCCGGGATCGTTCCCAGAGCGCGCGGTAGGCCGCGGCGGTGGTGGGGGATTCGAGCTCGAGCCAGCCGAGGTGAAAACCGACCGCGCTCATGATCTCGCCGTGCTGGGTGTCGAGCTTCGTGCGGGTCGCCGCGGTCGAATCCGTCCGCCGGGCGACCCGGTACGGGATCTCCTGGTACTGGCGGATCGTGCGGAGCGCCTCGGCGTAGGTCTTGATCCGCTGCTCGCGCCGGGCCGCGAGTTGATTGATCACATACCCGGCGAGAGCCGCGGATGCGGCGATGATGGCGGTGATTATCCCGACGATCGCAGCGGCGTTCATGCGTCCCCCGGTCGAGGCCGAAGATATGGTTCATCCGATTGTCGCGCGGGGACGACCGGCTCGACTTCGAATTGATCGGATGGTGACGTCGGATTCGGTGAGGTCGCGGCGTCAGCGGGCAACCCGCCGGTGCACGCGTCCGGTGGCGACGAGTTCGATGGTCGCCGCCACTGCGCATGATTGAGCCAGCAGTAGGCCCAGTAGCACGAGGACCTGGACGGCGGCGGCGTGGGCGGCGGAGCCGCTGGCGACGAGGACACCGACAAAAGCGCCGGGGAGGGTCACCAACCCGACGGTTCGGGTTTGGTCGACGCCGGGTAGCAGCGCGTCGGTCGCGGTGGTCCGGATGATCTCCAGCCGCGCGTCGCGCTCGAGGAATCCGAGGCTCAGCGCCGCTTCCACCTCGCCGAGGCGTTCGGTCAGCGCGTCCAGCGCGCGTCGGGCGGCCAGCGAGGTCGCGGTCATCGTGCCGCCGAGGATGATTCCGCCGATCGGCACGATGGCGACACCCTGCACCGGAACGACACCGCTGACCAGCATCGGCAGCAGCGTCGCCAGCAACCCGGCACCGATCGAGGCCGTCAGCCATGCGGCGGATCGCCCCGCCCGTGCCCGCCGGGCGGCGGTGAGGACCGCCGCGCCGAACATGACCACCAGCACCAGGATCGACGACCACAGCGCGGCCAGGGCCGCCGCCAAGATCAACGCGACCACCGCCAGCTGCACCACCGCGCGTCCGGCCGCCAACGGCGCGACCCACACCGGCCCGAGCCACGCCAACCGGTATACCGCCGCTGCCGCTCCCACCAGAACCACGCACAGCACCGCCAGGCCAACCCCCGGCGTCGCCATCGAATTCATCCTCGGACCTCCGTCGACTCGTGCGCGCTGACGGCACCATCATTGGTGAACTCGCGCGGCAGCGTTCGACCGACCGGTCGGTGACTACCGCCGGTTCGAGATCGGGGCCCGGGGCCTGGCCTGCGGAGTCGTGCGGATGGCGGCTACGCACCGCAGGCTCACGCGCTCCGCGGGTTCAGCGTCTCCGCCAGGTCCCGCTCCAGTGCAGTGGCGAGGGTGGCCGTGGCGCGGCGCATCGCGGGGGTCGTGGTGCTGCTGCCGCGACCGGCCAGACCCAGCGCACCGATGAGTTCGCCCGCGGCGTCGTGCAACGCGACGGCCGTGCAGCCCCACCCCAACCTGGATTGTTCCTGCTCGACGGCGATTCCGGTGTCCCGCGCATCGGTGAGCAGCGCGCGCAGCCGCACCGGGTGCGCGGGGGAGTATCGAGTGAGCGGTGCGCAGCCGGTGGTCAGGACGCGTTCGGCTTGCTCGGCGTGATGGGCGAACTGCAGCCTGCCGGTCGCGGTGAGCACGACACTGGGGCCGAGCGAGGCCAGCGACGGCCACGCGGTTTCCCGCATCGAATGACGATGTGCCGCACCGAAAACGGATCCGGCATTGACGAGCTCACCGTTGTGCAGCGCGCAATAGAAGGCGATCTCGCCGGGCGCCCGGGCGTACAGGTCTTGCAGGTACGGCTGCGCGGTGTGCGCGGTGCGCTGATGCCAGGTGGAACGCAGGGCCTGCTGGATCAGCCGGTCACCGGACCGATAACCCTCCGGCGTCCGGGTCAGCATGCCGCGCTGGACGAGCGCGTCGGCGATCCGGCGAACCGTCGGCTTCGGAATGCCGGTGTGCTTGGTGAGCAGGGCGAGCGTGATCGGCGCCGGTGCGCCGCTCACCGCGTCCAGAATGGCGACGGTGCGACCGACGACTGTGCGGTCATCCTGCATGGCAACCCCCGTTCCGGTGTCGGCGGGCACCGGCTCCCCAGGTGCCCGCCCGGTATATCGCAGAGGTCACCCCGATCGTGTCATCGACGTCTGCCACCTTGCCCGCCCCGCCTTGCGTACCGCGTTTCCGGCCGCCGCATTGATCTATATCGGCAAACCGCCATGCTGAAACGTAGATATGCGCATCTACCGATGTAGCCAGGCATTCGGTGATCGACTCGACAACCGATCTCGCGTCCAGAGCAGGCCGGGACGGGGAATCGCTACCGCGCCGGAACAGGCGGCGCAAGATAGAATCCACCCGCACGGTTTCTGCCTCTGATGATCATGCTCAGTAAAGGGAGTCCGAGCGGATGGATCGCCGGGACAAGGGGATAAGCCGGCGCAACGTGCTGGTGGCGGCGGGAGCCTCGGTCGTACTGACCGCGCTGGCGGAGCCCGCGCAGGCCATGACGATCACGCGGAAGGTGTCCGCGGGCCCGGACGATCCGGGGCAGCGGGCGGACCTGGCGGAGCAGGCGATCGTGCAACGGCACGTGCGCACGCTCTGGGGCAGGCCACAGTTGCGGATGGGCACGCTGTACTGGCCGGGGACCTGGCTGGATCAGTCCTTCGTGAAATGGTGCTACTGGTGGCAGGCCCACCTGCTGGACTGCGCGGTGGACGCCGCGCATCGCGCCCGTACTCCGGAACGGATCGACCGAGTCATCGCCCTCGCCCGCGGTATTCGGGTTCGCAACCTGACCGGCTGGACCAACCGCTACTACGACGACATGTCCTGGCTGGTGCTGGCGCTGGAGCGGGCCGACCGGCTGCTCGGCGTCCGATTCACCGAAGCGGTCGACGACCTGCGGTCCGATCTGATCGGCGGCTGGGACCCCGCGGTCGGCGCGGTGCCCTGGCGGATCGACGACGAGTACTACAGCACCTCCGCGATCGGCCCGGCGGGCATCGCCATGGCGCGGCTGGGGAATCTGTCCCGAGCCGAAGAACTCGCCGACTTCCTGGAGACCCGGTTGCGCGACGGCGACACCGGCCTGATCTTCGACGGCATCCACGAGCCCGGCGGCCGGGTGGATCGCTCCGCCCTCACCTACTGCCAAGGCGTCGCCATCGGACTCCAGACCGAGTTGGCAATCCGCACGGGCGAATCGGCGCATCGACGGCGGGCGGCGTCGCTCGTCGCCGCGGTCCGGGACCACATGACCGACGCGGGGGTGATCGCGGCCGCCGCGGCAGACGACTCCGGCTTGTTCATGGGCATTCTCGCCAGGTATCTCGCGGAAACCGCACTGGCCCTCGGCGATTCCACCGCCGCGAGCATCGTGCACGCCTCCGCGCGGGCGGCCTGGAGGCACCGCGCCGAAGTGGACGGCCTGCCGTTGTTCGGCGTGGACTGGCGGCGCCCGGTCACGGTGCCCCCGCCGCCCGGCACCTTTCCGCAGCTCATGTATTCCGCTGCCGCGTCGTCGAGGAACCTGAGCCGCGATCTCTCGGTCCAGCTGAGCGGGTGGATGCTGCTCGAGGCCGATTATCAACTCGCCGCCGCCGGGCTCTGAGCCGCGGTCGAATTCGTCGGACTTATCGAAACTTTCGCATACCGTCCGGTTGGATTCTTTGTCCGATTACCCCCGGATGGGGGGTTTTGGCGCGCCCGCGAATTATGCGCGGCTTATCAATACATTATGCAAAGGTGGAGTTCTATAATTCGCCTGTA
This sequence comes from Nocardia sp. NPDC056564, assembly GCF_042793755.1. Lineage (NCBI taxonomy): Bacteria > Bacillati > Actinomycetota > Actinomycetes > Mycobacteriales > Nocardiaceae > Nocardia > Nocardia sp. NPDC056564. Next base: position 81,414 of record NZ_JBHTUR010000003.1, on the reverse strand, counting down.
AGTTGTTCCGGTTGACAACTTTTGGCGCCGCGGTAATGCTGTCAGCGGAGGTCGAAGATGAACTTTACGCCCTTGATCGACGCTTCGAATATTGACGAACAAATCGATTCCGTTGGCCGGCCGTTGCCGTCGATCTCGACCCTGGCGGGGAATCGAGGATGACCGATGGCCGACGAAGCTGAACTACGCAGGTACCTGAAGAAGGCGGCCCGCGAGCTGTACGAGACGCAGCGGCGGTTGCGCGAGCTCGAGGCGAAATCCAGTGAGCCGGTGGCGATTATCGGGATGTCGTGCCGGTTTGCGGGCGGGGTGCGGTCACCGGAGGACCTGTGGGACTGCGTGATAGCGGGGCGCGATCTGGTCGCCGGGTTTCCGGCCGACCGGGGCTGGGATCTGGATTCGATATTCCAGGCGGATCCGGGCGTATTCGCCGAATCCACCGCCGGTCACGGCGCCTTTCTGGATCGTCCCGGTGAATTCGACGCCGGCTTCTTCGGTATCAGCCCGCGCGAGGCGCTGGCGATAGACCCGCAACAGCGGCAGGTGCTGGAAGTTGCCTGGGAGACCATCGAGCGCGCCAGAATCGATCCGGCGGAGTTGCGGGGTACCGATACCGGAGTATTCGTCGGCCTGACCAGCCAAGGCTATGGATTCGGTTACCCGACCGGGATGGGCGACGCGGAATCCTATTTGGTGACCGGAAATATCTCGGCGATGGCGTCCGGCCGGGTCGCCTATCTGCTCGGCCTGCACGGGCCTGCGGTCACGCTGGACACCACGTGCTCGTCGTCGCTGGTGGCGCTGCACCAGGCGGTTCAGTCACTGCGCTCGGGGCAGACCTCGATGGCCCTGGTCGGGGGCGTCACGGTGATGGCGACGCATCTGACCTTCGCGATGTTCGCCCGGCAGCGCGCGCTCGCCGCGGATGGCCGCTGTAAGGCCTTCGCGGCCGGCGCCGACGGCACCGCCTGGGGCGAGGGCATCGGCATGGTTCTGGTCGAACGGCTCTCGGACGCAGAGCGTCTGGGCCACCCGGTGCTGGCGGTGGTGCGGGGCTCGGCGGTGAACTCCGACGGCGCGTCGAACGGGCTGACCGCACCCAACGGCCTGGCCCAGCAGCGGGTGATCGCGGCGGCGCTGGCCGACGCGCGGGTGCGACCGGACCAGGTGGACCTGGTGGAGGGACACGGCACCGGCACGGTGCTCGGCGACCCGATCGAGGTGCAGGCCCTGCACGCCACCTACGGCAAGCAGCGTTCCGCGGATCGGCCGCTGTGGCTCGGATCGGTGAAATCGAATGTGGCGCACACCCAATCGGCCGCCGGGGTGGCCGGGCTGATCAAGGCGGTGGCGGCGATCCGGCACGGCGTGGTGCCGCCGACCTTGCACGTCGACGAGCCGACCGGGCACGCGGACTGGTCGCCGGGCACGATCCGGCTGGCCACCCGGGCCTGTCCGTGGCCGGAACACGACGGTCCACGCCGGGCGGGCGTGTCGTCGTTCGGGATGAGCGGCACCAACGCCCACGTCATCCTGGAACAGCACGTGCCGCCCGAACCGGAACTCGCCGCCGATCGTGCGGCACCGACCTCGCCGGTGGCCTGGGTGCTGTCCGGGAAGAGCGCGGCCGCACTGGCCGGCCAGGCATCCCGGCTGCATGCCGCGCTGACGGCCGATCCGGAGCTGAGTCCCGCCGCGGTCGGCTATTCGCTGGCCACCACCCGGACCGTTTTCGACCATCGTGCCGTGGTGGTCGGCCGCACCCGCGCCGAACTCGTCGATCAGCTGGCCGATCTCTCGGCGTCGAGTTCGGTCATCCGTACGCACGCGCGCGGCGCGGGCAAGATCGCGATGATGCTGCCCGGCCAGGGCAGTCAACGGATCGGCATGGGCAGCCAGCTGTATCGCGAGTTCCCGGTCTATGCCGCGGCTTTCGACGAACTGTGCGCGAGTTTCGCCCCACTGCTCGACCGTCCGTTGCGGGAGGTCGTGTTCGACCCGGCCGGGGAGCGGCTGCTCGATCGCACCGAATACACCCAGCCCGCGCTGTTCGCGGTCGAGGTCGCGCTGTTCCGGCTGCTCGAATCCTGGGGTCTGCGACCGGATTTCGTGATCGGGCACTCGATCGGCGAGCTGGCGGCCGCGCAGGTGGCCGGCGTCTTCGCGCTGCCGGACGCCGCGACGGTGGTCGCGGCCCGCGGTCGATTGATGCAGCAGCTGCCGCCCGGCGCCATGGTGTCGCTGCGGGCCCGTGCCGACGAGGTGTTCGAGTCGCTGGCCGGGTGGGAATCGGACGTCGCGGTCGCGGCGTGCAACGGGCCGAACGCGACGGTGATCTCGGGCAGCGAGGCGGCGGTGCTGACCGTCGCGCGGCAGTGGCGTGACCGTGGACGACGGGTGAAGCGGTTGCGCGCCGACCGCGCCTTCCACTCACCGCACCTGGACGGCGTACTGGCCGAATTCGGCGAGGTCGTCGCGGGGGTGCCGCGGGGTCCGGCGTCGATTCCGGTGATCTCCAACCTGACCGGTGCGCCGGTGTCGGCCGACGAACTGGGCTCGGTCGACTATTGGGTGCGGCAAGCCCGCGAACCGGTCCGCTTCGTCGACGGGCTGCGGCATCTGCTCGCGGCGGGCGTCACCACGGTGATCGAGGTGGGGCCGGGCACGGTGCTGTCGGATATGAGCTACGAGTGCGTCGACGATGCCCGCTGCGTGGCGATCCCGGCGCTGCGATCGGCGACCGGCGAGGCCGACGGCCTGGTCAAGGCGGTCGCGGGCGCGTGGGTTCGCGGCATTCCGGTGAACTGGGGCGCGACGTTCGCGGAGTCCAGAACCGTCGACCTGCCCACGTATGCCTTTCAGCGGCAGAACTATTGGCTCAACACCGCCTTGGCGGGCGAAGCATCCGCTGCGGTAACGGAGTTCGGCACCGAGCCGGACCCGGCCGTGGGTGACCTGCCCACCGCCTCGACATTGATTGTGCGAGAACGGCTTTTGACCCTGCCCGCCGCGGAACGGCCGGACTTCCTGCTCGACGTGGTCACCGCGCAGTTGCGCGAAATCGTGGTGGACCGGCTCGATGCCGAGATCGACCTCGATGCGTCCGTTTTCGACCTCGGCCTGACGTCGCTGTCGGTCCTGGAGTTCCGCAGCAGGCTCAATGTGGCTGCCGGAATAACGGTCTCGGTCGAGGATCTGCTCCGCGATCCGACACCCCGTGCCGTAGCCGCATTGCTGGCCGCCGCCGTCCACCTGCCGGATCGGCCCGAATCAACCGTGCTCGCGGTGTGAACGCGCACCGAAAGGAACGCCGATGACGAAGAATCTGCTGGAATCCGGGCCGCCCCGGCGCGACGGCCTCACCTTCGATCAAACCGTGCCGCGCACCCTCGCCCATCGCCGCGCGCTCGGTGAGGTGTATGTCGCGGACACCGTGCAGGTGGGGCCGGGGGAGTTCCTGGCCGCGATCCAGCTGCCGCGCGCGCATTCGCTGTGGTTCGACCGGACGGTCGATTACCACGATCCGCTGTCCACCGTCGAAGCGATCCGCCAGGCGATGCTCGTCGTCGGCCAGCGCTACCGGCAGGTACCGGCGGACACCCCGCTCACCCTGCAGCGCTTGGCTTTCGGAGTGGAGGACCTGAGTGCGTTCCGGGACAACCGGCGCTCGCCGCTCGAGGGCATCGTCCGGATCCACTCGGAGCAGGGGCATCACGGCGACTACTTCGTCGACACCGCGTTCGAGGCGACCCTGACCATCGACTCCGCGTCTGCGTTGACTGTCAGCGGCAGCGGGATCGTGTTCACCAGGGACGCCTACGACGGCATGCGCACGGTCCAGCGGGCCGAACGCGCCACCGGGGTGACCGGCGCCGGACCCGTCGTCACCCTGGTCGAGCCGGTGCGGGTAGGCCGCCGCGATCACCGGAACGTGGTGCTGGCGACGGTGCCGCACGACGACGGTGTGGTGCTGGTCGTCGATCAGAGCCACCCCTCGTTCTTCGATCACCCGTACGATCACGTTCCCGGGCCGCTGCTGCTGGAGGCATTCCGGCAGGCGGCGATCCTGGCGAGCGGCAGTCCGGATACCCCGGTGGTGACCGCGGCCGAGGTCGAGTTCACCGGATTCGCCGAGTTGGACGCGATCGTCGAGTGCGCCACCGAGGTCGACCACGAATCCGGCTCGGACGGAACCGAAGTCGTCGTCGACCTCCACCAGTTCGGCAAGCAGGTCGCGCACGGCCGCGTCGAGTTGTCGCCCTATCCCGCCGACAGTTACCGATAAGCATCCTCATCGATCTCTCCGAATAGGCCAGAGCGCGTGCAGAACCGTTCGGCCACAACATAACTCGTGAAGCCGGGGCATCCGTCGCGCACGTTCGCGGCCGGACCGGATTCGTGCATGCAGGAAGGCGAACAACGATGGCAACCGAATCCGAACTCCGCAAGTACCTCAAGCGGGCCGCGATCGACCTCCAGGACACGCGACAGCGGTTGCAGGACGTGGAATCCCGGATGCACGAACCGATCGCCATCGTGGGCATGGGGTGCCGGTTCCCTGGCGATATCCGGAATCCGGCCGAACTGTTCCAGGCGACGGTCGAAGGGCGCGATCTGATCTCCGAGTTCCCGGCCGATCGCGGGTGGGATATCGAGTCGGCTTATCACCCGGATCGGGAGCACAAAGGCACGTTCTATGTCCGTCGCGGCGGGTTCCTCACCCGTCCCGGCGATTTCGATGCCGGATTCTTCGGCATCTCGCCGCGCGAGGCGCTGGCGATGGATCCGCAGCAGCGGCAACTGCTCGAGGTCGCGTGGGAGGCCATCGAGCACGCGAGCATCGATCCGGCCACGCTGGCCGGCAGCGCCACCGGTGTGTTCGCGGGGGTGATCACGCCGACGTTCCGGTCGGAGCCCGACGATATGAGCGGGTTCCACGGAATGATGCTGACCGGCAACACCGGCAGCATCGCCACCGGACGGATCGCCTACATCCTCGGCCTGGAAGGCCCTGCGGTGACGGTGGATACGGCGTGCGCGTCATCGCTGGTCGCGGTGCACCAGGCGGTGCGCTCGTTGCGCGGCGGTGAGATCTCGCTGGCGCTGGCGGGCGGCTCGACGATGATCACCGGGATCGCCGATTGCGTGGAGTTCTGTGCGATGGGCGCGCTCGCGCCGGACGGCCGGTGTAAGTCGTTCGCGGACAACGCCGATGGGTTCAGCGTCGCCGAGGGCGTTGGCGTCCTGCTGCTCGAGCGACTGTCCGACGCGCGCCGCAACGGCCGCCGGGTGCTGGCGGTGATCCGGGGTTCCGCGGTGAATCAGGACGGGGCGAGCAACGGGCTGACCGCGCCGAACGGTCCGGCGCAGCAGCGGGTGATCAAGCTGGCGCTCGCCGACGCCCAGCTGGCCGCGCGCGAGGTCGACGTGATGGAGGCGCATGGCACCGGCACCGCACTGGGTGATCCGATCGAGGCGACCGCGCTGCTGGCCACCTACGGCCGGGAACGGGTGAACGAGCCGTTGCTGCTGGGTTCGGTGAAGTCGAATATCGGGCACAGCATGGCGGCCGCCGGGGTGGCCGGTGTGATCAAGATGGTCGAGGCGGTGCGGCGCGGCGTCGTTCCGCCCACCCTGCATGCGGACACCCCGAGCACGCAGATCGATTGGGACAGCGGACGGGTGGCCTTGGTCACCGAGCCGCGGGCGTGGCCGGCGAACGGGCACCCGCGCCGGGCCGCGGTGTCGTCGTTCGGTATCAGCGGGACGAACGCGCACCTGATCCTGGAGCAGGCGCCGGTCGAGGAGCCCGCGCCCCGGCCGGAACGCGCTGTGCCGCCGGTCATTCCCTGGGTGGTCTCGGCCAAGAGCCGGGACGCGCTGATCGGCCAGGCGCGGCGGCTGGCGCACTGGGTTCAGCAGGAGCCGGACCTGGACCCTGCCGATGTCGGTCTGTCGCTGGTGAATTCGCGGACCCGGCATCCGCACCGGGCGGTGGTGCTCGGGCACGGTCGCGACGAGCTGATGGCCGGGCTCGCGAATCTGTTGGCAGGCAACGAGGTTCCCGATGTGGTGACGGGCGCGGGCGGGGTCAAGGGCAAGACCGTTTTCGTGTTCTCCGGGCAGGGTTCGCAGCGGCCGCAGATGGGCCGCGAGCTCTACGACGCTTACCCCGTGTACCGGGCGAAGTTCGACGAAATCTGCGCCCTGTTCGACCCGTGGTTGCCGCGATCGCTGCGTGCGGTGGTCTTCGCCGCCGCGGACAGTGACGATGCGGCGCTGCTCGATCGGACCGATTTCACCCAGGCCGGGCTGTTCGCCGTCGAGCTGTCGCTGTTCGAGCTGCTGCGGACCTGGGGTGTGAAACCCGATGTGGTGCTCGGGCATTCGATCGGCGAGATCGCCGCCGCCGGTGCTGCCGGAGTGTGGTCGTTGCCCGATGCGGTGCGGCTGGTGGCCGCGCGCGGCACGTTGATGGCCGCGTTGCCCACGGGTGGTGCGATGATCTCGCTCGCCGCCGGCGAGGAGGTCGTCGCGCCGCTGCTGGCCGGACGGGACGGTCAGGTGGGTATCGCGGCGGTGAATTCCCCTGATTCCGTGGTGATCTCAGGGGTCGAAGCGGTGGTCGAGGAGATCGCGGCCGGCTTGGTCGCCGACGGGGTCAAGGCGACGCGACTGCGCGTGAGTCATGCGTTCCACTCACCGTTGATGGCGCCCATGCTCGCCGAATTCGAGTCCGTGTGCGCTGAACTAAGCTACCAAGAGCCGACGTTGCCGGTGGTCTCGAACGTGACCGGTGGCATCGCGACGCCCGATGAGCTGCGCGCTCCCGAGTATTGGGTCCGGCACGTCAGCGCGCCGGTGCGATTCGCCGCAGGGGTCGCGGCTGCCGCCGAATTCGCCAGGGCCGGTGCGACCTTGCTCGAGATCGGACCGGCTGCCGGGCTGACCGGCCTGATCACCGACACGGTGGCCGAGCAGGACGACGCCGACGTCGTCGCCGTTCCGGTCGCGCGTGCCCAGCGCCCTGAACCTGTCGCGCTGCTGAGCGCGGTCGCGGCGGCGCACGGCCGGGGCACGCCCGTGGACTGGTCGGAGCTGTTCACCGGGACCGGCGCCCAGATCGTGGAATTGCCCACGTACGCGTTCGATCACAAGAATTACTGGGTCACCGGCGGGAACGGATCGGGTGATCCGCGGCAGTTCGGGGTGGGCGCGGTCGAGCATCCGCTGCTTGGCGCGATGGTCGGTGTGGCCGATGGCGGCGGGGTACTGCTGTCCGGCCGGTTGTCGCTGTCGTCGCACGCGTGGCTGGCCGATCACCTGGTCGGCGGACAGGTGCTGTTGCCGGGGGCGGTGTTTGTCGAGCTGGCGTTGTTCGCGGCGGGGGTCGTGGATGCGACGCGGATCGGTGAGCTGGTGTTGTCCGCGCCCTTGGTACTCGGCGAGCGGGGCGCGGTACAGCTCCAGATTCGGGTGACCGAGGGGGAATCGGCGGAAGAGTGGCGGATCGGCATCTTCGCTCGGGCCGAGGGCCAGGGAGACGAGGAATGGACGAATCACGCGTCCGGGGTGTTGGATTCGGTCGCGGTGCCCACCGACCTCGGTGCGGCGCTGCGCGTGTGGCCGCCGGTCGGCGCGGTCCCGATCGAGGCGGGGGATGCGTACGCGTCCTTCGCCGCCGCCGGCTACGCGTATGGGCCGGTGTTCCAAGGGGTGCGGTCGGTGTGGCGGCACGGGGAGGCATTGTTCGGCGAAGTGGTGCTGCCGGAGGGCGCGGCCGGCGACGCGGGACGGTTCGGGTTGCATCCGGCCCTGTTGGACGCGGCATTGCAGGTGTCCCTGGTGGGGGACTTGGCCGCCGGCGAGATCGGGCCGCTGCGTTTGCCGTTCGTCTGGGAGGGGGTGTCGCTGGCGGCGGTGGGCGCCTCGGTCGTGCGGGTGCGGGTGACGCACTCCGGTGATCGACTGGCGGTGGTGCTGGCCGATCCGGCCGGCGAGCTCGTCGCACACGTCGAATCGCTTGCGCTACGCGATATCTCGCTCGATGCGCGGGCCGGCTCCGCCGCGTCGGTCACCGATGCGCTGTTCGAATTGCACTGGGATGCCGCACCGCAGACCACCATCGCCGCCAGTGGCGACTGGAGCACGCTCCATGACCCGGTGGCGAGCGACAGTCGGCCGTGGGAAGTGCAGCGGTGGAGCGATACCGGCCGCGACGTCATCGTGCTCACCTGTCCGCAGGACAGCCCGATCGCCGATCCGCAGGCCGGCTTGACCGGTGTGCTGGAACGCGTGCACGCGCTGCTGGCCGAACCGGACTTCGCGGCGGCGACACTCGTGGTCGTCACTCACGGCGGCGTCGCGGTCGACGGCGGCGCGGACATCGATCCGGGCCAAGCCGCGGTCTGGGGTCTGCTGCGCAGCGCACAGAGCGAGCACGAGGATCGGATCGTCCTGCTCGACCTGGACCCTTACCCCGACCGCGCGGTGGAGTCCGCCCGCGCGGAACGCAGGTCGGCGGTGGCCGCCGTGCTGGCCGCCGGCGAGGCACAGGCGGCGGTGCGGCGCGGTGTGGTCTTCGTGCCGCTGCTGGCGCGGGCGGGCGCGGATACGGCAACGGGCGCGCACCTCGCCGGGACGGGGTCCGGGTGGCAGCTGGGCGTCCTGGACAAGGGCACGCTCAACGGCGACAACATGGTGCTCGCGCCCGCGAGCGATCCGACGGAACTGGCACCGGGGCAGGTGCGCGTCGCGGTACGCGCGGCCGGGATGAACTTTCGCGACGTGCTGATCGCGCTGGGCATGTATCCGATCGACGGCGCGCCGATCGGCGGTGAGGGAGCCGGCGTCGTTGCGGCCGTCGGTCCCGGCGTCAAGCGATTCGAACCGGGTGACCGGGTGATGGGTTTGTTCACCGGAGTCGGGTCGAGCGTCGTCGCCGATCAGTCCGGGGTCGTGCGGATTCCGTCGGGCTGGAGTTTCGAGCAGGCGGCGGCGGTACCGGTCGTGTTCGCGACGGCCTATCACGCGCTGGTCGATCTGGCGCAGCTGCGCTCCGGCGAGCGGGTGCTGATCCACGCGGGGACCGGCGGTGTCGGCCTGGCGGCGATCCAGCTGGCCCGGCATCTGGGTGCCGACCTGTTCGTGACGGCGTCCGAGCCGAAGTGGCCGGTGCTGCGGGACCTCGGCTTCGACGAAGAGCGGATCGGGAACTCGCGAACCCTGGACTTCGAGCAGAAGTTCCTCGCCCAGACCGCAGGCCAGGGCGTGGACGTGGTGCTGGATTCGCTGGCCGGCGAGTTCGTCGACGCGTCACTGCGATTGCTGCCGCGCGGTGGCCGATTCCTGGAGATGGGCCTGACCGACCTGCGTGATCCGGACCGGATCGCGACGGACTGTCCAGGCGTGCGGTATGCGGCGTTCCAGCTGATGGAGCTGCCCGCGCACCACCTGCAGAAGATCCTGGGCGAGCTGTTCACGCTGTTCGAAACCGGTGTACTGCAACCGCTTCCGGTCACGCGGTGGGATGTGCGGCGCGCGCCGGAGGCGTTCCGGTATCTGTCGCAGGCGCGGCATATCGGCAAGAACGTGCTGACGGTACCGCGGCAATCGGACCGCGCCGGCACCGTGTTGATCACCGGCGGCACCGGCGGGTTGGGTGCCATGGTGGCCCGGCACCTGGCCACCCACCACGGCGTCGAACATCTGCTGCTGGCTTCACGGCGTGGTCCGGCGGCCGACGGCGCGGCCGAGCTGGTCGCCGAATTGCGCGAAGCCGGAGCGAGCGCGGACGTGGTGGCGTGTGACGTCGCCGACGGAGATGCCGTGCGCGCGTTGGTATCCGGTATCGATCCGCGCCGTCCGCTGACCGGGATCGTGCATACGGCAGGCGTGCTCGACGACGGCCTGTTCACCGACCTGACGCCCGAGCGCGTCGGGAAAGTACTCGCGCCCAAGGCGAATGCGGCCTGGCACCTGCACGAGGCGGCGAAGGACCTGCCGCTGTCGATGTTCGTGCTGTTCTCCTCGATCGCAGGCACGGTCGGTTCACCGGGTCAGTCGAATTACGCCGCGGCGAACGCGTATCTGGACGCGCTCGCGCTCTATCGGCGGCGGCGGGGCCTGGCGGCCACCTCGATCGCCTGGGGCCTGTGGGAGCAGTCGACCGGAATGACCGCGTCGTTGACGGACCTAGATCGCGGGCGATTGCGTGCCGGTGGATACCTGCCGATCGCCACCGGCGACGGCCTGGCCATGCTGGACGCGGCGCTGAGCACCGGGCAGCGGTCGGTCGTTGCGTCGCGGATCGATACCGCGGCCTTGCAGAAGGCGGAAACGGTGCCGCCGATGCTGCGCGGTGTCGTGCGCCGGATGCGCAAGGCCGCGGCTGCGGGGCAGGCCTCGGGCCTGGTCGCCGGCCTGTCCGGTGTGGGTGCTGCCGAACAGATCCGGATACTGCTGGATCTGGTGCGCACGCAGGCCGCCGCGGTGCTCGGGCACGCCTCGGCGGAGGCGGTCGGCGCCGATGATGTGTTCAAGGACTTAGGATTCGATTCGCTGGGCGCAGTCGAGTTCCGGAACCGATTGAAGAACGCGACCGGCTTGAAACTGCCGACGACGGTGGTGTTCGACTACCCGACCGCGGCGGCCTTGGCCGGGTATATCGCCGCCGAGATCGTTCCGGTCGAGGATGTCGTGGACCGGATCGTCGCCCAGGTGGATGTGCTGTCGGGGGTGTGCGACGGGGCCGAGCTGGATCGGTCCGAGGTCGCCGCCGTCACCGAGCGGCTGACCGAGATCATCCGAGGTTTGCAGGGCGGCAGTGGTTCTGGTCTCGACCTGGACGCCGCCGACGACGACGAGATCTTCGACTTCATCGACCAGGCGCGTCCCACCGGCTATGTGTGACGCACCGCGGTGACGGCCCGGTGCTGACGCCGTCCCGATTTCGGCAAGACACTATCGATATCGAGGGATCTCATGCTACGAACCGATCTCATCCGTCCAGTGCCGGACATACTGCGGGACAACGCGATTCGATTCGGTGACCAAGTCGCCTTCACCGATCCGGTGCGATCGGTCGGCTATGCGGAGCTGGAGCGGCGGACCCGTCGGCTCGCGGGCAATCTCGGCTGCCGGCGCGGCGATCGGGTCGTGCTGATGCTCGGCAACAGCGTCGAGATGGCCGAGGGGTATTTGGGTGTCGCGCGAGCGGCCGCGATCGGCGTGCCGGTCAACCCGTATTGTTCCGACGCCGAACTCGAGCACATCGTGCGCGACAGCGGAGCGAGTGTGCTGATGGCCCAGGCGAGTTGCGTAGCCAGGCGCCGGGAGCTGCTGGGCCGGTACCCCGGCCTGCGCCTCGTGGTCGCGGGCGAGACGGGCGAGAACACGCGCGCCTTCGAGGAATTGGCCACTACCGAACCGGTCACGGCCGCGCGGGACGACCTCGGGGTCGATGACATCGGCTGGATCCTGTACACCTCGGGCACCACCGGGCAGCCGAAGGGCGTGGTCACGACGCTGACCAAGGCGCTGTGGGGCACGGTCGCGGGCTACATCCCCGGGTTCGGGATGAGCGCCGACGACCGGTTGCTGTGGCCGATGCCGTTGTCGCACTGTCTCGGTCATCATCTGGGCGTGCTCGGCGTCGCCGCCGTCGGCGCGGGCACGCTGCTGATCGACGGGTTCGCGGCGGGGCCGCTGCTCGACGCGCTCGGCTCGATGTCGCCGACCGTGCTGGTCGGCGTGCCCACGCTGTTCCAGCAGCTGGTCCGGGTGGGCGCCGACGCGATGCCCGCACATACGTTGCGGGCGTGCTGGTTCGGTGGTGCCCCCGGCTCGGCCGAGCTCGGCCGAGCGGTCGAAGCCGCGCTGGGCGTGCCGCTGCTGAACACCTACGGTGCCAGCGAGGCGACCGGGGCGATCACGGTCAATCCGCCGTCGAACCGCAACACCCCGGCGTCGGCCGGGCTGCCGATCCTGGGGGTGAACACCCGGATCGTGGATCCCGGCACCGGTGTCGACGTGCCCGCCGGCGCCGAGGGGGAACTGTGGGTCGCCGGTCCCGGTGTGATGGTCGGCTACTACAACCGGCCCGATCTGACGGCCGAGGTGCTGCGCGGCGAATGGCTGCGCACCGGTGACCTCGCGCGCCGCGACCCGCTGGGGTTTCTCGACATCACCGGCCGGATCAAGGAACTCATCATCCGGGGTGGCGCGAACATCCATCCGGTCGAGATCGAGAACGTGGTGAAACGTGTGGCCGGCGTGCGGGATGCGGCGGTCTGCGCACGGCCGCACGACACACTCGGTGAAGTGCCCATCGCCCTGGTGGTTCCCGATTCGGTGGAGTTCGAGGTCGGGGCGGTGTTCGCCGAATGCCGGAAAAGCCTCGAGCACGCCAAGGTTCCGTTCGAGGTGTACGAGATCGACGCGGTGCCGCGGACCATGTCGGGGAAGATCCTCCGCCGTGAGCTGCCTACGCTGGCGAACCGGCTCCTGGGCAGCGTCGAGACCGAGTCCGCGGGCGACGCCGATGGGTGGGTCCAGCCCGACGCCGCGGTCCGCGCCGAGCTGGCCGCCCGGCTCGCGGGCTTGGCACCCGCAGACGGTGTCGCCCTGCTGTGCGACCGGATCTTCGACGCGGTGGCGTCGATCATCGGCGACGCTCATCGCGACGTCGACGGCACGTTCACCGACTGGGGGATCACCTCGGTGGGCGCGGTGGGATTGCGTAACCACTTGGTCGCGGGTACCGGGCTGGATCTACCGGCAACGGCCGTATTCGATTACCCCACAACGGAAATCCTCGCGGGGCACCTACGGTCGCTGCTGGTCGGCGAGTATCGGCCCGCGCGGCTCCCGACGCCCCCGCCGGCCGCGGACTTCGCGCGGCGCATCGCGGAGATCGAGGCCATGGATCCGGCCGAACTGGTCCGGCTGGCCTCGGTCGGCGCGCAGCCGGATCCCGAGGCGACCGACGACAGCGACGGTGCACAGTGACGACAACCGAGAATCTGGTCGAGGCGCTGCGCAATTCGCTGCTGGAGCAGCAGCGACTGCGGCAGGTCAACGCGGAAGCCGAGGCCGCACTGGCGGAACCGATCGCCATCATCGCGATGGGCTGCCGCTATCCGGCCGATGTCCGTACGCCCGAGCAGCTTTGGGACCTGGTCGCCGCCGGCGTCGACGCGACATCGGAGTTCCCGGCCGACCGGGGCTGGGATCTGGCGAACCTGTTCGATGCCGAGCCGGGGCAACCGGGGAAGAGTTACGTGCGCCGAGGCGGATTCCTGCACGACGCGGCCGAATTCGATGCCGGGTTCTTCGGCATCTCGCCGCGCGAGGCGGCGATCATGGATCCGCAGCAGCGGCTGCTGCTCGAGGTGTCCTGGGAGACGTTCGAGCGCGCGGGCATCGACCCGATGTCGTTGCGGGGCAGTGATACCGGTGTCTTCGCCGGCGTGATGTATCACGAGTACGGCACCGATGTGGTGGGCTCGGCGGGATCGATAGTCTCGGGCAGGCTCGCCTACACCCTCGGCCTCGAAGGGCCCGCGATCACCGTGGACACCGCGTGTTCGTCCTCGCTGGTGGCGATGCATCTGGCGGCACATTCGCTGCGCACGCGGGAGTGCGGGCTGGCCATCGCCGGCGGGGTGGCGGTGATGACCGCGCCGACGTCGTTCGTGGAGTTCGCCAAGCAGCGCGGGCTGGCCCCGGACGGGCGGTGCAAGGCGTTCGCCGCGGCGGCGGACGGGGTGGGTTGGTCCGAGGGCATCGGCGTACTGCTGCTCGAACGGCTCTCCGATGCCCGGCGCAACGGCCACACCGTGCTGGCGCTGATCCGCGGTTCGGCGGTCAATCAGGACGGGGCGAGCAACGGGCTGACCGCGCCCAACGGGCCGGCGCAGCAGCGGGTCATCCGGCAGGCGCTGGCGAATGCGCGGGTGGCGGCCGGTGACGTGGATGTCGTCGAGGCACACGGTACCGGGACGACGCTGGGTGATCCGATCGAGGCGTCCGCGCTGCTGGCGACCTATGGACGGGCGCGGGCCGCCGCGGAACCGCTGTGGCTCGGGTCGGTGAAATCGAATATCGGGCACACCCAGGCGGCCGCGGGGGTGGCGGGGGTGATCAAGATGGTCGAGGCGATGCGGCGGGGGACGATCCCGCCGACCCTGCACATCGACGCGCCGAGCCCGCACGTGAACTGGTCCGCCGGCGGGGTGGAACTGGCGACGCGGACGCGCGCGTGGCCGCGGCACGATCGTCCGCGCCGGGCCGCGGTGTCGTCGTTCGGGATCAGCGGGACGAACGCGCATGTGATCCTGGAGCAGGCGCCCGCGACCGAATCCCTCGGCGAACCGGAACGGGTTGCGCCGCCGGTCATTCCGTGGGTGCTCTCGGCCAAGACGGTGGAATCCCTTGCCGGGCAGGCGCAACGGTTGCAGGACCTGGTGTGTTCGGCGTCGAGTCCGGATCCGGTCGACATCGGGTTCTCGCTGGTGACCTCGCGATCGTCGTTCGCGCAGCGCGCCGTGGTGCTCGGGGACAGTGGGGAATCGTTGACCGCCGGGATTGCCGAGATCGCCTCCTGGGATGCCACGGCGACGGTGCGCGGCCGCGCGGATGTGCGCGGTAAGACGGTCTTTCTCTTTCCCGGGCAGGGGTCGCAGTGGGCCGGGATGGCGGCCGCGCTGCTCGAATCCTCGCCGGTCTTCGCCGAGCAGATCGGCCGGTGCGCAGCGGCATTGGCCGAGTTCACCGATTGGTCGCTGCTGGATCTGTTGTGTAGCAACGATATCGATGAACGGCCGGAGATCGTGCAGCCCGCGCTGTTCGCGGTCATGGTCGCGCTGGCTCAGCTGTGGCGCTCGATGGGGGTCGAGCCGGACGCCGTGATCGGGCACTCGCAGGGGGAGATCGCCGCCGCGCACGTTGCCGGGGTGCTGTCGCTGCGGGAGGCGACGCGGATCGTGGTGATCCGCAGCCGCGCCGTGTGCGCCATCGCGGGTCGTGGCGGGATGGTCTCGGTGCTTCGTCCGTTCGCCGAGGTCGAGGCGGTGGTCGAAGCCCGGTGGGCGGGGAAGCTGTCCATCGCGGTGGTCAACGGACCGACCTCCACGGTGGTGTCCGGTGACAACGCCGCGCTGGCGGAGCTGCTGGCGCACTGCGCGGCGACGGGAATCGGCGCGCGGCGGGTGGCCGTCGACTTCGCTGCGCACTCGGTGCAGGTCGAGCCGTTGCGCGCGGAGATCCTGCGGGAGCTGGGGGACGTGGCGTCGCGCGCCGGCGATATCGCGGTCATCTCGTCGGTGACCGGCGAGGTGCTCGACGGTGCCGCGATGGATGCCGAGTACTGGTACCGGAACCTTTCCGAGACCGTGCGTTTCGCGAGCGCCGTGCGAACCGCGTACGCGTTGCGGTGCCGCGGTTTCGTGGAATGCAGTCCGCATCCGGTGCTCGGCGTCGACGTGCAGGAGTTCCTCGACGAGACCGAGGACGCGCGGCGCAGCATGGTGGTCGAATCGCTGCGACGCCACGACGGTGGGCTGAGACGGTTCCTGACTTCGGTTGCGGCGGCGCATGTTCGGGGTGTTCCGGTGGATTGGCCGCGGGTCTTCGCCGGGTCCGGGGCGGTGCGGGTCGACCTGCCGACGTATGCGTTCGACCGCCGGCGCTACTGGTTGGAGACGACACCGGCGGTCGCGGTGTCGGGGCTCGGCCTGGGTGCGGTGGCGCATCCGCTGCTGGGTGCGGTGGTGGGGGTGGCCGACGGCGGCGGTCTGCTGCTGTCGGGTCGCTGGTCGGTGCCGACGCACGCGTGGTTGGCCGACCATGCAGTGGATGGTCGAATCCTGGTGCCGGGCGCGGTGTTTGTCGAGGTGGCATTGTTCGCCGCGGACACGGTGGGCGCGTCGCGGGTGGGGGAACTGGTGCAGTCCTCGCCGCTGGTGCTCGACGAGCAGGACGGGGTGCAGATCCAGGTTCGGGTTACCGATGGGGAGTCGCCAGGGGAGTGGCGGATCGGGATGTACTCCCGGGCTGCGGGTTCGGCCGAAGAATGGACCTGTCATGCCACCGGCGTTCTGGATTGCGTAGCCGTGCGGTCCGACGCGGGCGCCGGTCTGCGCGTGTGGCCGCCCGCGGGTGCGGTGCCGGTGCAGGTAGGAGACGCGTACGCGGCGTTGGCCGGCGCCGGATATACGTACGGCCCAGCTTTCCACGGGGTGCGGTCGGTGTGGCGGCGCGGGGGCGAGTTGTTCGGTGAGGTAGTGCTGCCGGAGGGAAGTGCTTGCGACGCAAGTCGGTTCGGGCTGCATCCGGCGTTGCTGGACGCGGCCCTGCACGTTTCGCTGGTGGGGGAGTTGGCGTCCGGCGGTGTGGGGGTGCGGTTGCCGTTCGTCTGGGAGGGGGTGTCGCTGGCGGCGGTGGGTGCGTCGGTGGTGCGGGTGCGCGTGCTGCGGAACGGTGACCGGATGGAGGTCGTACTGGCCGATCCCGCCGGCGAACTCGTCGCGCACGTGGAATCCCTGGCCTTGCGTCCGCTCGCGGCCGAAGGCGTCGTCAACCCGATTCGCGGGCTCGCCGACCTGTACGCCGTGCAGTGGATTCCGCTGGCCGGCAGCGTGATTCCGGAAGCCGGCGATCCGTGGGACACCGTCGAGGCGCGTGGTGGATGGCGGCTGGAGCGGTCGGTCACCGCCCCCGAAATCCTTGCCCTGACCTGTCCATCGGAGGGTGCGGAGGTTACCGAGCCGGGTAGCGACGCCGTTCGCGCGGGAGTGGTCGACCGGACGCATCGGCAGGTGCGTGAAGCACTCGAGCTCGTCGGAAAAATACTGTCGGACAGCCGATTCGGTGCCGCGACCGTGGTCGTGGTCACGCGCGACGCGGTCGCGATCGACGGCGGTGCGGAGATCGATCCGGCGAGTGCCGCCGTCTGGGGCCTACTGCGTAGTGCCCAGAACGAGAACCCCGGTCTGATCGCGCTGCTCGATATCGATCCGGAGACCGACTGTGGCGCGGCCGTGCTCGCGCTGGCCCGGTCCGGTGAGCAGCAGGCCGTTGCGCGCCGGGGAGTGCTCCAGGTCCCTCGGTTGTCCCGCGTCGGCGCGGATACCGTCGGGCACGCGGACCTGGCGACCTCGGGAGCGCCATGGCAGCTGACCACCGTGGGCACCGGCGCGCTGCACGGTGACAATCTGGTGCTCGAATCGGCCGGTCCGGCGCGCGAATTGGCCGCCGACGAGGTTCGGGTGTCGGTGCGCGCGGTCGGGGTGAACTTCCGGGACGTGATCATCGCCTTGAATATGTATCCGCGCGCGGGAGTCGCGGTCGGTGGCGAGGGCGCCGGAGTCGTCTCGGCGGTCGGCTCGGATGTGACGCGGTTCGCGCCCGGCGATCGGGTGATGGGTCTGCTCCCCGGTACGGGGTCGTCCGTGATCGCCGACCAGTCGTCGCTGGTCGGTATTCCGTCGGGCTGGAGTTTCGAACAGGCCGCCGCGGTGCCGGTGGTGTTCGCGACGGCGTATTACGCGCTGGTCGATCTGGCGGGGTTGCAGCCGGGTGAGCGGCTGTTGGTGCATACGGCGACCGGCGGGGTGGGTTTGGCGGCGATTCAGTTGGCGCGGCATCTGGGGGCGGAGCTGTTCGTGACGGCCTCGGAGCCGAAATGGCCGGTGCTGCGGGAGCTCGGATTCGCGGACGGGCGGATCGGGAATTCCCGGACGCTGGAATTCGAGGACAAGTTCCTGGCGCAGACCGACGGGCAGGGCGTCGATGTCGTGCTGGATTCGCTGGCCGATGAGTTCGTCGACGCGTCCCTGCGGTTGTTGCCGCGGGGCGGTCGTTTCCTGGAGATGGGGGCGAACAACCTGCGTGATCCGGACGCGACCGCGGCCGCGTATCCGGGGGTGCGGTACCAGCCCTTCGATCTGTCCGATCTGTCCGCACAACACTTGCAGCGGATCCTGAGCGAGCTGTACACGCTCTTCGAAGCCGATGTGCTGCAACCGCTTCCGGTGACGCGATGGGATGTCCGGCGGGCGCCCGAACTGCTTCGGTTCATGTCGCAGGCGCGGCATATCGGCAAGAACGTGCTGACGATTCCGCAGGCGCTGAACCGTGCCGGAACCGTGCTGATCACCGGTGGCACCGGGGGTTTGGGTGCGGTGGTGGCTCGGCACCTGGTGGCCCGCCACGGTGTCGAGCATCTGGTGCTCGCCTCCCGGCGCGGTCCGGCGGCCGCCGGGATCGCGGAGTTGGTGGCGGAACTGCGCGAGTCCGGCGCCGCCGTCGAGGTGGTGGCCTGCGACGTGACCGACGGGGATGCGGTGCGCGCGTTGGTGTCCGGCATCGATCCGGGCCATCCGCTGACCGGGATCGTGCACGCGGCGGGCGCGCTGGACGACTGCCTGTTCACCGATCTCACCGCCGAGCGCGTCGGGACGGTGCTCGCGCCGAAGGTGGATGCGGCGTGGCATCTGCACGAAGCGGCGAAAGACCTTCCGCTGTCGATGTTCGTGCTGTTCTCCTCGATCGCGGGGGTGCTCGGTTCGCTCGGGCAGTCGAATTACGCTGCGGCGAACGCGTTCTTGGACGCGCTGACGGTGCATCGCCGCAGGCGGGGACTGGTGGCGACGTCGATCGCGTGGGGCCTGTGGGAGCAGGCGACGGCGATGACGGCGTCGTTGACGACCGCGGACCGGGGTCGGCTGGCGGCCGGCGGGTTCGTGCCGATCGGCACCGACGACGGGATGGCCATGCTGGACGCCGCCCTCGGGTCCGGCCAAGGCTGCGTGGTGGCGTCGCGGATCGATACGGCCGTATTGCGGCAGGTGGACACCGTGCCGCCGATGCTGCGCGGCATGGTGCGGCGGACGCGCAAAGCGGCGGACACCGGGGTGGGGCCGGGTAATGGGCTGGTCGCGAGTTTGACGGGTTCGACTCCCGCCGAGCAGAACCGGATCGTGCTGGATATGGTGCGCTCGCATGCCGCGGCCGTGCTCGGCCACGCCTCGATCGAGGCGGTGGGGGCCGATGATGTGTTCAAGGACCTGGGTTTCGACTCGCTGGGCGCGGTCGAGTTCCGGAATCGATTGAAGAACTCCACCGGTCTGAAGCTGCCGACGACGGTGGTGTTCGACTATCCGTCGCCGGCCGCGTTGGCGGGATTCATCGCGGCCGAGATCGTTCCCGCCGAGGACGTGGTGGGGCGGATCGTGGCCCAGGTCGACGCGCTGTCGGGGGCTTGTGCCGGTGCGGAGCTGGATCGGTCCGACATCGCCGCGGTCACCGAGCGGCTCGCCGAGATCATTCGAGAATTGCAGGGCAGCAAGGGGTCCGGGATCGATCTGGAGGCTGCCGAGGATGACGAGATCTTCGACTTCATCGACGGCGCGCCGACGGTGCGCAAGTGAACGTCTCCGAGTCCTCGCTCGACAGGACAGCGCGCCAGGCGTTCTGGTGCGATCAACGGAAAGTAGGTACCGAAGCGTGATTTCGACCCGGACGCTGCAACCCACGTCCGATACGACGTTGTCGATGGTGGTGTCTGCGCCGGCGAAACCTGCGGCGGTCGCGGTGGTTCTGCCCGCGATGGGTGTCGCGGCGAACTACTACCGGGACTTCGCCGCGCAGCTGGCCGGGCAGGACATCGCGGCGATCGTCGTGGATCTGCGTGGCCAGGGCGACAGCGTGCCCAAGAGCGGTCGCGGCGCGAACTGGGTGCACGCCGACCTGGTCGACGTGGATCTGCCCGCCGTGCTCGACCTGGCCGGCAACGAGTTCGCCGGTCTGCCGCTCTTCCTGGTCGGGCACAGTTTCGGTGGGCATCTGGCGCTTCAGCGGGCGGCGCGGGCACCGGGAGGTCTCACCGGCGTGGTGCTGATCGCCAGCGGTTCGGTGTGGTACCGGACCTATGCCGGCCTGATTCGTACGCGAAACCTGTTGTTCGGGCAGTGGTTCGGGCTCATCGCCCGGACGCTGGGTTACTTTCCCGGTGATCGTCTTGGCTTCGGCGGCCGCCAAGCGGCGGGGGTGATGACCACCTGGGCGCGTCAGGTCCGCGGCGGCATCATGACCGATGACGGGATCACCACGGGCACCGGCGTGTTCGAGTTCTCGCTGCCCCTGCTGACCGTGCGCATCGAGCAGGACGACCTGGCGACCGAGGCCGGCGTACGCGCCTTGGCCGCGGCGGCACCGCAGGCACCGCATACGGACTGGATCTACACCTCGGCCGAGGCAGGCGGCCGGCTGGACCACTTCCGCTGGGCAAAGCACAGCGGTCCGCTGGCCGCCCGGCTGCGGTCGTGGATGAACACCATCGGCACCGGCGCCGAATCCGCGCCGGGCACAAAGCTTTCGGAAAGGAACTCTTGATGAGCGCCGAAATCGGGCCGCGGACGGCGCTTGTCGTCGGCGGCGGCTGGTCGGGTATCGCCGCCGCCTGGTATCTGCACCGCAGCGGGGCGGCCGTCACCCTGCTCGATGAGCAGCCGACACTCGGTGGCCGGTCCCGCACCGTGCACCTCGGCGATCGCCGGATCACTTTGGGCGGCAAGAACATCGGCAGCAAGTACGCGGAGTTCAGGGAGTTCGTCGCGGAGATGAAGGGCGGGGAGTTCGAACACTTCGGAATCAACTCCTCCCGCGTCGTGCACGGTCGCGTGGTCACCGTCGACGGCAAGTCACCGGTCGCGGGGATGCTCGAGCTCGCGCGACGGGCCGGTCCGTTCGACATCTACCGGTTCCTGCGGCTGGTCGGGTATGTGCGCGGCGACGACGCCAACCGGTTCGTGCGCGGGCCGCGGTTCGTCCAGCTCGGTGAACGACGGGGCGATCCGGCGCTGGACGGCTACTTCGGCCGCAACCTGCTGGACGCGCTCATCCGGCCGATGACGGTGCGGATGAACGGCGCCGAGCCCGACGAGATCCAGCTCGCGGACTTCGGCGCCAATCTCGGCATGCTGCTGGATCGGTTCGATCAGCTCACCGACGGAATGGAGCCCGTCTATCGCCGGTTCGAGTCGACGGTCACCGTCGAAAACGGCACCAGGGCAATCGGATTGCTGACCGAGGGTGGTCGAGTCACCGGCGTGGACGCGATCGACGCGGCCGGTCGGCCGCAGGCCTACGCGGCCGACCTCGTGGTGATCGCGGTCCCCGCTCCCGCGGCCGCGGAGTTGCTGCGCACCGAATTGTCGGTGGTCGCCGATGAACTCGCGCGCGTCCGATACCACCCGGCGACCGTGGTGGTCACCGAGTACGACCGCCCGGTGTTCGGCCCGGTCGCCCGGTCCCTGGTCTTCGAGCCCGACAGCGCCGTCAGCAACGCGGGCGCCTACGGCGTCGACGACCGGCACATCGTCCGCTACACCTTCAGCGGCCGCGCCGCCCGCCCATACCTGACCGAGGACTTCGACAAGCTCCGTGTGCGCGCCGAAGCCCAACTGTCACCGCACTTCCCGGCGTTGACCGAGTCGAAGGCCGTGGCCCAGGCAGGCCGACATTGGGAACACGCGTTCTGCGCCTACAGCCACCGGCACGCCGACCGGGTCGACCGCATCGACGCGGCGGCAAGCGCCGCCGGACTGCTCCTCGTCGGCGACTATCGCCGGGGAACATCGATCGAGGCATGTTTCCGCGGGGCCAAGGAGCAGGTGGAGTCGGTCACGCGGTAGAGACGAACCGCGACCGATGCGCTCAGTGTGCGGACGGCCCGGTCGCGTCGACCTGCTGTGCGCGGCGGAGGAGGGCGGGGTCGTGGGCGTTGACCAGGAGCAGGTCAGCGGTTGGGGCGGACCAGAGTTCGGCCAGGCGGTCGTGATTGGCGCGGACCTGGGCCCGGTTGTAGGCGGTCAGGTGTTCCATCGCGGTGAGCGCTCGGGGCGCGTGGGTGCTGCGGTCGATCTGCCCGTGGTGGTAGAAGGCGTCGCCGGCGTGCAGGATCCATCGGTTGCCGGTGTCTACGGCGAAGGCGGCGTGGCCGCGGGTGTGGCCAGGGAGGGCGATCATGACCAGGCCCGGTGTGATCTCGGTGAGTTCCTTTGCGGCGGTGAATCCGCGCCAGGGTTCGCCGTGCCCCGGTGTGTGCTCGACGAGTTGCGGATCGTGGTCGCGTTGCGTCGGCAGATACCGGCCCTTTTCCACGAAACCGCGCGGCCGCAGTGCCGCTTTCGCCTCGTCGGCGGTGAGATGAATTCTGGCCCAGGGGAAGTCGGCGATCCCGCCGGTGTGATCGGCGTCGAAGTGGGTGACCACGATGTCGCGGACGTCGCGCGGATCGAAGCCGAGGCGTTCGATCTGGCGGATGGCGGCTTCGTTCTCGTCGAAGCGCGGGCGGACGAAGAAGCGGCTCGGCCCGAACCGGCCGCCCGGATCGGCGGCGTCGCGCAGGCCTAATCCGCTGTCCACCAACGCGAGTCCGGTGTCGGTTTCCAGCAGTAGGACGTGGCAGACCAAACCGTCAGGGGTGCCGAGCGGGCGCATCGAGCCGCAGTTGAGGTGATGAATCTTCATTTCGGATCACTCGCCGAGGTTCGGTGGGGTGGTGGTGAGCAGGCGCGGATCGGGTTCGGCGCCGGTGGTGGCGACGGCTCCGGCGACGGCGCGGGCGAGGGTGAGCAGGTCGCGGGGTTTGCGCTTGTCCAGTCCGCCCAGCAGCTGCCTGAGGACGGTGAGCTGGTCGAAGTAGATGCGTTCGACCGCCAGATTCTCCTGCTCGTCGAACACGAAGTAGGCCGTCATCCTGGTCCGGTGCGCGGAGCCGGTCGGCGGGATCTTGCCCAGCGGACCCAGATGCGTTCCGAGAAGCCAGAATTCGACAATCACCGCGTCGTGGCTGTGGCGCAGCGCGATGATCTCGTGATCCTGGTCGGGGAAGGCGCGGCGGGTGTCGCGATAGTAGCCGCGGACCTCGTCGTCGCCGTCGTGCACGACCATCGGGGCGATCAGCTCGTAATGCGGGTGCGGGAACGTGGACAGGGTCGCGTCCCAGTCCTGCCGGACCTCGTCGTGGAAGTGGTCGAGCACGAGCTTCTCCCGTGCGCGCAGGACGTTTTCGGGCGGCAGGGTGAATCGGGTGGACATCGGTGTCTCCTGGAAACGCATGCTGGACTCGAAATCCACAGCGTGGGTTTTACGTGTCGCCCACAATATACCCACAGTGTGGATTTAATCAACGGTGTGCGGCAGGATGAACCCCATGGCCGGCAACGTTCCCACCGCACGCCGCGGACGACCCCCGAAGGGCGCGGGCCAGCTGACCCGGGCGGGGATCGTCGAGGCGACCCTCGCGGTCATCGACAGCGGGGGCGTCGGCGCGGTGGGTGTGCGCGCCGTCGCCCGTGTGCTCGGAGTGGATCCGAAGAGCCTGTACAACCACGTCGACGGCAAGGACGGGTTGCTCGACGCGGTCGCCGAGCACCTCTTGAGCTCGATCGAATTACCCACGTGCAGTGGCGAACTCCGCGCCGACCTCCGGGCCATCGCGGACGCATTCCGCCGCCGCGCCCTGGTGCATCCGGAGGCCGCCGCGCTGGTGCTCACCCGCCAATTGGGTTCGGTGGAAGGCCTCGCGCCGACCCAGGCGGTACTGGAAGTGCTCCGCGCCGCGGGCTGCGACCCGGAGCAGTCGGTCCACCTGCTGCGCACGATGCTGGCCACCCTCGTCGGCACCCTGCTCCGCGAGGTCAACGCGGGCCCCACCTACGGAACCCGCGACCTCTCCGGAATCGCCGCCCGCCGCACCACATTGGAACAATCCGGCCTCCCCGCCGTAGCCGAGGCCGCCCCTTACCTCGCCTGTTTCGACAGCCAAGCGGAATTCGACTACGCGATGGACCTCGCGCTCGACGCCTTGGTCGCGCGGATCAGGGCATGAAGTGCGCCGTACCGGGCACGAGCCGGTACACGGAGGTGCCCCCACCGGCCTTTCGGCAGGATACGGCCTGGAAGCCGGAGGCGATCAAATCACCGAGGACGGCGGCTATTCGGCAGCGCAAGGCCGCGCAATCGATCCCGCACGGAT
Organism: Nocardia sp. NPDC056564; assembly: GCF_042793755.1. NCBI lineage: Bacteria > Bacillati > Actinomycetota > Actinomycetes > Mycobacteriales > Nocardiaceae > Nocardia > Nocardia sp. NPDC056564. The sequence goes on along the minus strand of NZ_JBHTUR010000003.1, from coordinate 57,371 downwards.
CCTCGTACTCGGTCGGAATAGCGACGAGCATGGCCCCGGTGTCGCCCCGCGGGTCGGGTTCCGGGCTGCCCAGGGTCAGGCCGGACGGGGGCTGCGGCCACCGCAGGGCCGGTTTGGCGAGCTCCCAGCGGGTGATTATCCGGTCGGTGGGGTGGCCGCGGTCGCGCCCGGAGTCCTCGATGCCGTAGAGGTTGGGCGCGAAGCCGCATCCGCGAGCACCGAGAACGTCGAGATAGAAGTATGCGTTCGCGGCGCGCAGCGGATCGTAGGCCCATTGGATGGTGCGCAATCCACGCGTGAGTGCGCTGCCGCGCAGAAACTGCATCAGTGCTCTACCTATGCCGGTGCTCTGCTGATCGGCGCGTACCACCAGCAGTTCCATGTAGTGATATATCGACGCGATGCGGCCGCCGCCGTCCAGATCCAATCCGGGAAAGCCATAGCTGAAACCGACCAGCTCGCCATTCTTGCGGGCGCCGAGCGCGATGCTTCCATTTCGGGCCAATGCGGTCAGCAGCCTGGAGCTGGGTGCGGGATCCTCCGGCCGTAACGCGAAGACGTCCCGGTACAGCGCGATCGGGTCGCCCAGACTATCGGGCTCGATCAGTTCGCTGACGATCAAGTCGCTAGTCGCGGTCATGCCGCGAGATTACCGAATGATTCCATATGGAAGCGGATGAAACCGCAGAGGTTCACCATTCGGTTATCAACTGGCAATTGAGCGAACCGACCGGTCTGATTGCGTCGATCCTGGACATCGCCGGGCGACGGTGGCACCATGGCTTTGCTCGACGTGGTCGGCGGAAATGCTGTTCCGGCAACAATTTTGCGCGTTCGATCGCGCCGGTGCGAGTCGGCCGGAAGGAAACGTCAGCAATGGTCGCTAATCTGATATCCGGGACCGCGGTCTTCCTTGCGCTCGGTTCGATCATCGTCGCGCTTCGGACCTATCGTGAACAGGTGCGGGCGCGGCAGACCCAGTGGTTACTCGAACTGCGCCAGAAGATGCTGGACAACAATGACTTTCGCCGGATAAGGATGGATATCACCGATCGGCTCGCCTCCGCCGGTAGCAAAGACACTCCGCTCTCGTCGGCGATCAGAAAGAAGCGGGCGTCCACCGATGACCTCACTGATTCCGAATTGGAGTTGATCGTTGCGGTGGACGAATATCTGGACTTCTTCGAAGTTCTCGAACAGCTGATCCAAGACCGGCGGCTCCGGGAATCCGATGTGTTCGTGGCCTTCAACAGTCAAGTCGACGCGATCAGCCGAAACGATGTCCTGGCAGCGGAACTCGTGGATTTCCCGCGCGTACGTCAGCTCATCGACCGGCACGAGCGAATATTCGTCGCACTGCACCCCGAACTTGTCGGCACTCCGCGCGCGACCAGGATCTAGGGGGCAACCTCGGTCCACGGGCATCTGCTGCAGCGAGCCGGTCGCGCTGCCGTGCCCCGGCGGCGTCAGAGGCTGGCCTGGATGGCGCGGATCAGGGCGGCGCTGGCCGGCGGGTCGGGTGGGTCGCCGTAGGTGACCGCGAAGATCTGGCGCGGGTCCTCGGGGAGTTCGGTGGTGTGGATGCCGGGCATCCGGTGTGCGCGCAGCGCGAGACCCGGGAGAGTGGCCACGCCCATGCGCGCGGCGACCAGCGCCTGGGTGACCACCATGTCGTCGCTGATCAACGAGATGCGCGGGGTGAAACCCGCCCGTCGGCAGACGGTGATCAGTTCTTCCTGGCAGCGCGCGCAGCCGCCGATCCAGGTGGAGTCGCGGTGGTCGGCGATGCTCTGGCCGGGCTCGTCGGTGACCAGGTAGATGGGGTCGTCCAGGAGGTGGATCAGCCGGAGGCCGTCGTCCTCGCGCGGGGTGTCGGCGTAGCGGAAGATCAACGCGACGTCGATGTGCCCCGCGCGCAGCAGGCGCAGCGCCTCGACCGGATGTTCGTCGACCAGTCCGAGTTCGATACCGGGATGGGCGCGGGCCAGTGCGGCGGCCGCCCTGGGCACGATGGTGCTCAGGATCGATTGGAATCCGGCCATGCGCACGCGGCCGGCGCGCAACCCGACCTGTGCGGCGAGTTCGATTGCGGCAGCGTCGACTCGGCCGACGATCTCCGCGGCGCGGACGGCCAGGAGCTCGCCTTCCGGGGTGAGCCGGATGCCGCGGCCGACCCGCTGGATCAGCTTCGCGCCGGTGGCGGCCTCCAGGCGCGCGAGGTGGTGACTCACCGCGGGCTGGGTGTAGTGCAGTTGTTTGGCCGCCTCGGTGACCGAACCATGTTGTGCGACAGCGGCTAACACCGTGAGCTGGGTCAGGTTCAGCACATATCCAGAATACTTATGTGTGCGTGGGGATTTTGGCATTGGACGTCATGTGCGGCGCGAGTGACGATGGGAGACACCGCCGAAGGGAGACCGTCATGACCATCGCGACCGACGACCAGGTGACCCGGTCCAGACCCGGCCTGGTCGAGCTGATCGAACGAATCCGCTTGTGCACCAAACACGAATCGGACCCGCACCGCACCGCCGAGCGGGTGGCGGAGGTGCTCGCCGCGCTGCGTCCGACCGCCGGACTGCTCACCCCGGCGGAACGCGAGGGCTCGGCCGACGGATACACCCGGCACACGCTGCACGCCGAATCCGCCTTCTCGATTTCCGCGGTGGTGTGGCGGCCGGGGCAGATCACCGAGATCCACGACCATCTGGTGTGGTGTTCGTTCCTCGTGCTGCAAGGCGCCGAGACGGAGCACATCTTCGCGGTCGACGGTGACCGGCTGACGCGGATCGGGCAGCGGCAGCGTCCGGCCGGCTCGGTCAGCGGGGTCGCGCCGCCGGAAGACATTCACCAGGTGCACAACACCGGCGACACGGTGGCGATCACCTTGCATGTGTACGGCGCCGACCTCAGCCGGGGGACCAGTGTGCGTCGCACGTATCGGGAGGTCTGAGTGCGCGTCTGAATCTCGCTGAGTGCAACGGTGTCCGGCGGTTGTGCGCCTCGCTAACGTTCTCTGGTTGAACGTTGTTGTGGAGGAGTGTGCGGTGACCGCTGAGTCGACTGTCGACGTCATTACCCCGTTGCATCCGCTCGACGATCCGGTGCGGTCGTCGCTGCGGGGCGCGCACCACCGGTTCGCGAGCTGGGTAGGGCGGATCGGTCGTTACGACCCGGAGGTGGCCCGGTTCGTCGGCCATCCGCCCGTGCTCGACGAGCAGGACTGGATCGATCTGGCCGCGGTGCTCGGGCCGGGCGGTAGCACCGGACTGCGCGGCACGGGCCACGTGCTGCCCGCGGGCTGGACGGCGCTGCAGGAGGTCGGATCGGTGCAGATGGACGGCGCCGGGCTGCGGGTCGCCACCGACCCGGAGTTCGAGGTGCTCACCGTCGCCGACGTACCCGAGATGCTGGAGTTGATCGCGCGGACCGAGCCGGGTCCGTTCGCGCCGCGGACCATCGAAATGGGCACGTATCTGGGGCTGCGGGTGGATGGCAAGCTGGTGGCGATGGCGGGGGAGCGCATGCACCCGCCGGGCTGGACGGAGATCAGCGCGGTGTGCACCGACGTCGAATTCCGTGGGCGCGGTATCGCTTCGCGGCTGATCCGGGCGGTCGGCGCGGGCATCCGCGCGCGGGGAGAGACCCCGTTTCTGCACGCCGTCGCGCACAATGTCACGGCGATCAGCCTGTACGAGACGCTCGGATTCACGCTGCGCAAGCGCTCACGGTTGACGATCGTGCAGGCACCGGCGGCCGTTCTGGTCTAGCCCGCGTTGGAATCACGATGATCTGGTTCGTTGTGGCAAACAACCAGTTTCGCGATTGTGGATATCCAACGGGGTTGAGCAGGAGGCGAAGTGTCAGCGGTGGACAGTGCTGTGCCGTTGACCGCAGACCGGCGGGACGCGCAAACCCTGCGCAACGGGCTCGCCATCATGGTGCGCAGTTGTCGCGACCATCCGCGCGCGGCGCTGATCGCTCTGCTGAGCAGCGCGGTCAACGGCGCCTGCATGGTGCTCGGGGCGAAGGCGGTCGGCTGGAGTACCGAGCACGTGGTCGTCGCGGGGTTTGCCCAGGGCCGGTTCCTGGTCGGTGCGGCCGCGGCCGCCGCGGTCTTCGTGCTCGGGGTGTCGCTGCTGCGCATCGCGACGATCATCGTCCGGCTGGTCGCGAGCGGGAAGATCCAGTTCGGCAGCCAGGCGCGCCTGCGGAAATCCCTTGTCGCGCAATACTTGCGGCTGTCGATCCCGTGGCACCGGCGGCGTGCCGCCGGACAGTTGGTGTCGCACGCGATCTCCGACGTCGACACGGCCCTGGCGCCGATGCAGCACTTCCCGTTCGCGGTCGGGATGACGGTGATGCTGCTGCTCGTCCTGGTCGACATCGCCACCATCGACCCGTGGCTCGCGATCGTCGCCGGCGTGCTGATTCCGGCTGTGCTCGGCACGAATCTGATCTACCAGCGGGTGCTCGCGCCGCGGGCCGGGGTCGCGCAGCGGGAGCGGGCGGTGGTCAGCGCCATGGCACACGAGGCGATCGCGGGCGGGCAGGTGATCCGCACGCTCGGCATCGTGGCGCACGAGGTGGACCGGTTCGCCGCGGCGGCGCATGCCGCGCGGTCGGCCAACCGCCGGATGGGCCGGGTCGGCGCGGTGTTCGACCCGGCGATCGAGTTGATGCCGCCGTTCGCGGCGCTGGTGATCCTCGCCATCGGCGCGGTGCGGATCGGGTCCGGGGAATTGAGCGTCGGGCCGTTGGTGGAGGTGATCTATCTGTTGATCACCACCGCCATGCCGCTCAATGTGCTGGGCCGGTTCCTCGGCGGGGTGCCGCTGGCGGTCGCCGGGCACGCCAGGGTTCGTGCGGTGCTGGCCGCTGATCAGACACCGGCGCAAGGGATCTCGCGGTTCACATCGGAGTCCGCGGTGGGGGTGCGGGTGTGTTCGGCGTCGTTCGGCTACGGTGCGGCGGCCGTGCTGCGCGATATCGGACTGCGCGCGGAACCCGGGTCGATCGTCGCGGTGGTCGGCCGGACCGGGGCGGGGAAGAGCACGCTGCTCGGTTTGCTCGCGGATCTGCTTCAGGCCGAACGGGGTTCGGTCCGGCTGGACGGTGTCGACGTCCGGCAGGCCGCGGCGGGCGAGGTGTCGCGCCGGGCCGCGCTGGTCACCCAGACCGCCTTTCTCTTCGGAGATACGGTGCGCGACAACGTGACCCTGGGCGTCGCGGACAGCGATGCCGCGGTGTGGCGGGCGTTGCGGGTGGCCGGAGCGGCGGAGTTCGTCGAGCGGCTGCCGGGCGGGCTCGACACCGAACTGGACGAGGCCGGTCGGTTGTCCGGTGGGCAACGGCAGCGAATCGCATTGGCCCGCGCCGTCTTCCGGCGGCCGGGGCTGTTGCTGCTGGACGACGCGACCTCCGCGCTGGACCCGGTGGTGGAGCGGGCGGTCGTGGACGGGCTGCGCGCGGAGTACGCGACCGACGATCGACGCACCACGGTCGTCCTGGTCGGGCACCGAGCGGCCACCATCACCCTCGCCGACACCGTCGTCCTGCTCGATCGCGGCCGCGTCGCCGCCACCGGAACGCACGCGGATCTGCTCGCCACCGTGCCCGACTATCGCGACCTGCTGGACGCCTACGGAAGTGACTTGGAATGAGCGGCACGACCACGCGGTACCGCACGGCGGGATTGCTCCGCCGGGTGCGGGCCGAGGCCGGCGTCGGCTACCGCACGCTCGCCGCGACGGTACTGCTGGCCGCGGTCGCCGCGTCCGGCCGCATCGTCATCCCGGTGACGATCCAGCACGCGCTCGACCACGCGCTACTGGTGCGGATCGACACGCGCACAAGGACTTCGGTGATCGGCGTCGCGGTCGCCGTCGGGCTGGTCGCCGTGCTGGCGGCGATGATCGGCTCCGCACTGCTGAACCGCTATCTGGTGCACACCGTCGAGAGCGCGGTCTTCGACCTCCGGGTGCGGACCTTCGAGCGGATCCTGCGAACGACGCCGGCCGGCGCGCCCGCCCAGACGCAGGGATCGTTGGTCGCGCGGGTGACCAACGACCTCGATGTGGTCACCCTGTTCGCGCAGTCCGGCGGAATCACCCTGGTGCAGAACATCGCTCAGATGCTGATCGCGCTGGTCGTGATGCTGGTGTACTCCTGGCCGCTCGCGATGATCGTGCTGGCCGTCGGCATCGGAGTGCCGGTGCTCGGCCGGGCGCTGCAGCGGGTGGTGGCCCGGCGCTTCGATGCGGTGCGCGTCGCGGTGGCCGCCGTGTACTCCGGGTTGCTCGAGGTTCTGGTCGGCATCGACACCGTCCGCGGTTACGGTATCGAGGCGCGGATGCGGGCGCGTGTATGGCGGCGCATCGACGCGATGCGGGCCGCGCAGGAACGGACGCTGTGGCCGATGGGATTCAACGTGTCGATCGGCGAGGCGGCCAGCGGATTGATCACCACCGCGGTGCTCGTGCTCGGATTGGCGCTCGGAACCGGTTCGCTGGGTTGGCGTCTCGGGTTGAGTGCCGGCGATCTGGTCGCGTTCCTGTTCCTGGTGACGTTCTTCGTCCGGCCGTTGCAGTTCGCGGTGAGCAGCCTGGCCGACGCGCGCAACTCCGAGGCCGGTCTGCGCCGGGTGATCGAGATCCTCGACCTGCCCGGCGCGGCGGTGGCGGAGTCGGCCGGTCCGGTGCTGCCGCCCGGGCCGCCGACCGTCCGGTTGGCGGGCGTGAGTTTCGCGTACCTGCCGGGGCGGCCGGTGCTGCGCGCGGTCGACCTGGTGCTCGAGCCCGGCGGACAGGTCAGCGTGGTCGGTGAAACCGGCTCGGGGAAAACGACATTCGCCAAACTCGTGACCCTGCAACTGGTTCCGGGTTCGGGCCGGCTCACGCTGTGGGGCGTCGACATCGTCGAACTGCCGGATGCCGCGCTCGCCCGCCGGGTCGCCGTCGTGCCGCAGGAGGCATTCCTGTTCGACCGCACCGTATTCGAGAACATCGCACTCGGACGGGTCGGCGCAGGCCGGGACGACGTGCTCGACGTGCTCGGTGCACTCGACCTGATCGATTGGGTCGAGGGACTGCCCGAGGGGCTGGACACGGTTGTCGGGCAACGGGGCGAGTCGCTGTCGGCCGGTGAACGGCAACTGGTCGCGCTGGCGCGAACCGCGCTGGTGAACCCCGATCTGCTCGTGTTGGACGAGGCGACCAGCGGCGTGGACTCGGGCACGGACGTGCGGGTGCAGCACGCGCTCAGCCGGCTGGCCGCGGGGCGCACGACCATCACCATCGCGCACCGGATGCACAGCGCGCGGACCGCGGATCGCATCCTCGTCTTCCATGACGGGGTCGTCGTGGAAGACGGCTCGCACGCGCAGTTGCTTGCGCTCGATGGTCGCTACGCGCGGCTGCATCGGGTGTGGTCGCAGGATTCGGCGGATCGCGTCCGAGTTCCGTGAGCCGCCGCGCGGGTCATCCCGCCGAGGCGGTCGCCAGTGGGAGGGGCGACGGCGAGAGCCAGGGCATCAACCAGGCGATATCGCCGTCTTCGATGTCGGTCTCGCAGGTGTCGCAATACCGTCGATCCCGGCTGATCTGACCGCACGGCGTGTGCACGGTCTCGGCCATGGTGGCCGGCTGCTCGGGATTGACGAACTCGCACGCCCACTCCGACAGCGCTTCGAAGACCGGGCGCAGGGCGACGCCGGCCGGGGTGATGACGTAGTGCTGGCGGGTTCGGTTGCCGTCGAGGTAGGGCGCTTTCGTCAGCAGTCCGGCATCGATGAGGCGGCCGAGGCGGGCGGACAGGATGTTGTCGGCGATGCCGAGGTTGGCGCGGAACTGGTCGAAGCGGGTGTGGCCGAGGAGCGCGTTGCGCATGATCAGCAGGGACCAGCGGTCGCCGAGGACATCGGCGGCGCGGCCGATCGGGCAGGGGCCGGACGACATGTCTGTGTGGGGCATCTCGCGCCTCCTCCGCTCTATGACTTGCTACTTGCAAGTGACAAGTAGCGATGTTAGCGTGTCGATGCTGGCTTGCAAAGTGCAAGTCTTGTGGCCTGGTCGAATCAGCTGAAAAGGGAAGTGTGGTCATGACGCACAACGTCGACGGTTCCGTCGTTCTCGTCACCGGTGCCAACGGTGGGCTCGGGCAAGAATTCGTCAGTCAGGTGCTGGCGCGCGGGGCGAGCAAGGTTTATGCCAGTGCGCGGAAACCGCGGGAGTGGAACGATTCTCGCGTGGTGCCCCTGGTTCTCGATGTCACCGATCACGCCTCGGTCGCGGCCGCCGCCGAGATCGCGTCGGACGTCACGGTCGTCATCAACAACGCGGGCGCCAGCCGGCCGGGTGCGCTGTCCGCGGCGGCGCTCGGTGACGTCCGCGAACTGTTCGACACCAACTTCTTCGGTGCCCTCGACGTCGCGACGACCTTCGCGCCGGCCCTGCGCCGCAACGGAGGCGGCGTACTGGTGAATGTGCTGTCCGTGCTCAGCTGGATCGGCATCGGCAACGCGTACAGCGCCTCGAAGGCCGCACTGTGGTCGGCGACCAACTCGCTGCGCCTCGAACTCGCCCCGCACGGCACACAGGTCGTCGGACTACACCTCGGATACACCGACACGCCGATGACCGCCCGCCTCGACGTGCCGAAGAACGACCCCGCCGACATCGTCCGCATCGCGCTCGACGGAGTCGAGGCAGGCGAGCTCGAGATCCTCGCCGACGACATCAGCGCCCAGGTCAAACACAACCTCGCGGCCCCGCTCGAAACCATGTACCCCCAACTGATCTCCCGCTGACCTGATCCACGTTCGACCGCTGTCGATCGTCTGGAGGATCACCTCCGCGCCGTTCATCGCGTCCTTTCCGCAGCGCTCAAAGGTATTGTCCGCCGGTGCTTTCGACCTCCGCCGAGCAGGTGGATTCCGGCATTCACCCGGCTGGAATACCGTCGGCAAAGCACCACGCTCGCGCACCCGCACCGGGAAGACTGAGGGGCCGTGGCACCCGGGCCCTCCGACGAAAGGACGTACTCATGACCAGCGGATCGACAACTGGCGCACACGGATTCGCCGACCGGCTGCGATCCGGGCGGCGGACCGTCGGCTACTGGGTGGTCTGCGACAACCCGGTGGCGACGGAGCGGATCGCCATGGCCGGATACGACTACGTGTGTCTCGACGCTCAGCACGGCCTGATCGAATACCGGGGGTTGCTGGCCGGCATCACCGCGATCGACGCCGCGAACAGCGGCACGGCCGCCCTGGTCCGGGTGCAGGCCAACGACCGATTCTGGATCAGTCAGGCACTGGACGCCGGCGCCCGCGGCGTCATCGTGCCCATGGTCGACACGGCGGCCGAGGCCGCGGCGGCGGTCGCGGCGTGCCGCTTCCCACCGGTCGGCTATCGCAGCAACGGCGCCCTGCGCGCGAGCCTGCGCATCGGACCGACCCCGGCCCAGGCCGACGCCGAGGTCGCGTGCATCGTCATGATCGAGACCACCGCAGGGCTCGGCAACGCCGCCGCGATCGCCGCGGTCCCCGGGGTCGACGCGATCTACATCGGCCCCTCCGACCTGCGCCTCGCCCTCGGCGGCGCGACCCCGACCGACCCGGCACTCGACACCGAATTCGCCGCCGCGCTGCGCACCGTGCGGGAGGCGGCGAAGGCCGCCGGAAAGCCGGTCGGCATCCACTGCCCGGACGGTGCCGCCGCCCGCCGCCGCCTGTCCGACGGCTTCGATTTCGTCAGCGTCGCCAACGATTTGGTTCATCTGGACCACGCCGTCCGGAGCCATCTCGCGGACCTGCGCGGCTGAGTGCCGGGAGCGAACCCGGCCTACTCAAAGCAGCCGGTCAGCGGTGATCGGCAGGTCTCGGACGCGGGTGCCGGTGGCGTGGTAGACGGCGTTCGCCACGGCGGCCGCGGCGCCGACGATGCCGATCTCGCCCGCGCCGCGCGCGCCCATGGGGTTGGCGTGCTCGTCGACCTCGTCGAGCCAGATCGCCTCGATCTCGCCGATGTCGGCGTGCGCGCTGAAGTGGTACCCGGCCAGATCCTGGGTCACGATGTGGCCGAAGCGCGGGTCGCGCACGCTGTCCTCGTGCAACGCCATGGACAGCCCCCAGATCATTCCGCCGATGAGCTGGGAACGCAGCGTGCGCGGATTGATGGCGCGGCCGATGGAGAAGACGCCCAGCATTCTGGGCACCCGGATCTCGCCGGTGTCGCGGTGCACGTGCGCTTCGACGAAATGCGCGCCGAAGGAATGCATGGCGAAAGCGTCGGTATCCGGGTTCTCGTCGGCGTCGGCGGTGGTCGCGGCACCGACGGCGGGAGTGTCGCCGTGTTCGGTGCGGAAGGTCCGCGCGGCGGTGACGATCGCGGTGCCCCACGACGCGGTGCCCGAGGAACCACCCGCGACGGAGGCCGACGGCAGGTCGGTGTCGCCGATGTCCAGGCGGACGGATTCGAGCGGGCACCGCAGGGCGTCGGCGGCGATCTGGGTGAGGGTGGTCCACGTGCCCGTGCCGATGTCCGCGGCGGCGATCTGGACGCGGTAGCGGTGGTCCGCGCCGAATTCGATGCGTGCCGCGTTCCCGGGTGATTCGGTGGCGGGATAGGTGGCCGCGGCGACCCCGGTGCCGATCCGCCAATCGCCGTCGCGGCGGCTGTGCGGGACGGGATTCCTTGCGGCCCAGCCGAACTCGTCGGCGCCGCGGCGCAGGCAGTCGATCATGTGGCGGCCGGACCACGGTGCGCCCGACTCCGGATCGGTCTCGGGTTCGTTGCGGATCCGCAGTTCGATCGGATCGATGGCGCAGGCGACGGCGAGCTCGTCCATGGCCACCTCGCCGGCGAACATGCCGGGCGCTTCCCCCGGCGCCCGCATCCAGAACGGCACGGCCACGTCGAGGCGGGCGAGCCGGTGGGTGGTCCGGCGATTGGGCACCCGGTACATCTTTCGCGACGACACCGCGGTCTGCTCGGCGTATTCCTTGATCCTGGAGGTCTGCTGGACGACGTCGTGGCAGAGCGCGGTCAGCGTCCCGTCGGCGGCCGCGCCGAGGCGCACGCGCTGAATGGTCGGGGTCCGGTAACCGACCAGGGCGAACATCTGCTGCCGGGTGAGCGCCAGCTTCACCGGCCTGCCCCCGCTGCGCCGCGCCGCGAGCAGGGCGAGGACGTTGTGCGCATGCGGCGCGCCCTTCGACCCGAAGCCGCCGCCGACGTGCGGCGCGATCACGCGCAGTTGCTCGGGCTCGAGGCCGAACAGCGGTGCCAGGGTCTTGCGGACGGTGTGCACGCCCTGGGTGGAGTCGTAGAGGGTGACCGCGGGGTGCGCGCCCTCCGGATGCCATATCGCGATGCAGGCGTGCGGTTCCATCGGATTGTTGTGCTCGATGGGGGTGGTGTAGGTCTGGTCGATGGTGACCGCCGCGGTGGCCAGCGCCGCGTCGACGTCGCCGGTGGTGGTGTCGGCGGGGAACTCCGAGCCGACCTGCTCCGGGGCGTACAGCTCGTCGCGGTCGCCGGGGAATTCCGTGTCGGCTTGGTGTCGCGCATAGGTGACTTGCACCAAATCGGCCGCGTGCCTGGCGATTTCGGGTGTCTCGGCGATGACGGCGCCGATCAGCTGACCGCGGAAGTGGACGTTGTCGTCTTGCAGGATGGTGAGTTCGCCGTCGGCGGTATCGGCCAGTTCCGGTGCGTCGAAGACGGTGAGCACGGCGATGATCCCAGCCAGCCGGGTGGCTGCGGTGGTGTCCATCGCGGTGACCCGGCCGCGCGCGATGGTGGCTTGCACGGGATGCAGGTAGGTCGGTCGGTCCACCCGGTGCTCGAAGGCGTACGGCGCGGTGCCGCTGACCTTCGCGGCGCCGTCGAGACGCACGGGGGAGGTGCCCATTTCACTGGCTTCGATGAGTGTCATCGCCGCACCTGCTCGGCCGTGTCGGATTCGGTCAGGGAACGCAGCGTCGCGACCACGGTGCGGCGGGCGAGCTCGACCTTGAAATCGTTGCCCGCCAACGGTTGTGCCTCGGCCAGCTCGGCTTCGGCCGCCGCGGTGAAGGTTTCGTCGGTGGCGGGATAGCCGATCAGCCGGGCCTCGGCCAGACGGGCGCGCCAGGGTTTGTGCGCAACGCCACCGAATGCGACACGGGCAGAGGTGATCTCGCCCGAGTCGGAGCAAACCAGTTCGGCCGCAACCGATACCAGCGCGAAGGCGTACGACGCGCGGTCGCGCACCTTCCGGTACGTCGAGCGAGCGCCGTCGGGTGGCGCGGGCAACTCCACCGCGGTGATCAGCTGGCCGTGTTCGAGCACGGTATCGCGGTCGGGCCGGTCGCCGGGCAGCCGGTGGAAATCCACCAGCGGTATGCGTGTCTCGCCGCCCGCGCCGACCACGACCACCCGCGCGTCCAGTGCGGCCATCGCCACCGCCATGTCCGAAGGGTGCACGGCCACACAGTGATCCGAGGCGCCGAGGATCGCGTGATAACGAACGTAGCCGCCGATCGCGGAGCAGCCCGAGCCCGGCTCGCGTTTGTTGCAGGGTGTGCTGATGTCCTGGAAATAGACGCATCTGGTTCGCTGCAACAGATTTCCACCGGTCGTCGCCAGATTCCGCAGCTGGCCCGATGCCCCGGACAGCAGCGCCCGCGCGAGCGCGGGGTACCGGGAGCGGACCAGGGGATGGACGGCCACGTCGGTGTTGCTGACGCCGGCCTCTATCCGCAGGCCGCCCTCGGGCAGTTCGGTGATCCGGTCGAGCGGCAGGTGCCCGACGTCGACCAGCAGCGTCGGACCGGCCAGGCCGAGCTTCATGTGATCGACGAGGTTCGTCCCGCCCGCGAGGTAGGCCGCATCGGGCCGGCCCGACACCGCCGTGATCGCGTCCTCGATGGTGTCCGCCCGGAGGTACTCGAACGGAATCATGCCGACGCCTGCCGAATCGCCGCGAGAATGTTGGGATACGCGGCACAGCGGCACAGATTCCCGCTCATGCGCTCCCGGATCTCGGCGTCGGTCAGCGTCGGCGTCGCGTCGAGATCCTCGGTGACGAAGCTGGGTTGCCCGGCCGCCACCTCGTCGAGCATGCCGACCGCCGAACACACCTGCCCCGGCGTGCAGTAGCCGCATTGGAAGCCGTCCTGCGCCACGAAGGCTCGCTGCATCGGGTGCGGCTCGTCGCCGGTACCGAGGCCCGCCGCGGTGACAACGGCGGCGCCGTCCTGTGCGACCGCGAAGGTCAGGCAGGTGACGGCGCGCCGCCCGTCCAGCAGAACGGTGCACGACCCGCACTGCCCGTGGTCGCACCCCTTCTTCGGGGCGGTCACGCCGAGCCGTTCGCGCAAGGCGTCCAGCAGCGTGGTGCGATTGTCGACCCGCAGCGTACGGCGCACGCCATCGACCTCGAGGCTGATCTCGGTATGACTCCGGGCAGGTTCCATGAGCGCCGGATACCCCGCAGGGCGCATTCAATCACCGCGACAGTCCGCCCTCGCGGGGCAGAATCGATCGGCGTTGTCGGATCCGGGCCGTGTCGTTCGTAGCCATAGCGAACGGCCGCCCAGGAGGCGCTGCCACGACCACAGGAGATGCCGACCCATGTCGCACACACACGCCGAGATCCACCGCATGTTCGAGCTCGTCGAGCCGATCGCCGCCGTCACCTTCTCCGCGGCGGTGAACGACGCGTTCCTTGCCCTCGGCATGCGCAACTACTGGGACGGATACTTCGCGGGCCGGGCCGCGCCCTTGGGGCTCGCCCCGGCCGCCGTGGTGCACGCGGTCTTCTACAACTTCGCCGACGGTGAGGTGGCGCGCCACATTCCCTGGGTCTGGGGCAAGATCACCCCGCAGGAGGCGATAGCGGTGCGGGAGCGGGCCAGTGTCGCCGCGCTGCGGCAGCGGATCGGGGCGCTCGCCGAGTCTCCCGATCTGGTGCGGGCCGCCGACCTCGCCGCCGAGGCTGCGGTCAGCGCACCGACCGAGGGCCGCGCGCTGTACGCCGGGCTGCGCGCGCTCGATATGCCGGAGGAGCCGGTGGCCAAGCTCTGGCATGCGGCCACCCTGTTGCGGGAGTTCCGCGGCGACGGCCACAACGCCGCGCTGCTCGCGCACGGCATCGGCGGCACCGAGGCCCACGTCCTCATGGCGCTCGCCCTCGGCATGCGCGCGGAGCAGTTCGGCCGGATCCATCACCTGCCCCCCGCTCAGCTCGCCGCCGTCGTCGACGGGCTGCGCGAGCGCGGCCTCGTGGACGCCGACGGCGGTTTCACCGACGCGGGTCGCGAGATCAAGCAGCGGATCGAAACCCGCACCGACGAGTCGGCGGCACCGGCCTACGACGTCCTCACCCCCGACGAACTCGACGAACTGATCACGAAGCTCGAGCCGATCGCCGCCGCCGCGGACAAGGCCGTCGACCACTGAGACGTAGTGCGCCGTGCTGATCGGTTCGAGTGGGTGCTCATTCACCATGCCCGGCTGTGGCCAACACTGTTCGCCGTGCATTCGACCCTCGTTTTCGAGTGCCGGCGAATCCGATCGCCGCTGGTCGCGGAGTTAACGTCGTCACAATCAGCGATCCGGGCGCGGTGGCCGGGTATTGAATAGCGATGCATGAGCGATTGCACGGTGGTGTCCAGCAGTGGATTGGAGATCATGCCCAGCACAATTGATGTGTATGCGGAAATGCGCTGTGCCGGCCGCATGCGGGTCGAGTAGGCGGCGTGGGTCGCCTTCGCATCGGGCGTGCTGCCGAACCGGTCGATCGGTCCGGGCGCGGCGAGCGCGGCCGGGCTCGGGTGAGCGTATCGAAGCGGCGGCCGCGCTCGCCGGTCGCCGCGGCGGGGGATAGCGCCCGGGGTCCCGTTCGGCAGCGCCGGCCACGGGTGATGACGGCCGAGCAGCGGCGCGATATCGCCTTACTGCTGCGCGGCAGCATCTACGCGGGCGTCACGCCGTCGCCGACGGCGACCGGCGAAGAATACTCACCCCGTCAGGTCATCGACTTCTGTCTGGATCTGGGCGAGGTGATGCTGTCGTCCGGAGCCGACGCGCGCAGCGTCGAGGTGGCCATCGTCGCCGTCTCGGCGACCTGGAATCTGGCGGCCGTTGAACTCGACTTTCCCGGCTCGTCGATCCACATGGTGTACGCCGTGCCGGACGAACCGACCGTCGCCGGGTTGCGGGCGGTCCGGGACACGGGCGCCGACCTGCACCGGCTCAACAACGTGTACGGCGTGGTCGACGACATCGTCGGCCACCAGACCGACATGACTCAGGCGAGCAGACGGCTGGTCGAGGAGATGCGGTCGGATCCGCGCTGGCCCTATCGCGTCGTCGCGGGCGCGATGGGGGTGCTCGGCGTGGTCGTCGCGCTGCAGGCGGGCGGGTCCTACCGGTCGGCAGCCGGGGCGTTCGTGCTGATGTTCGTGCTGATGTATCTCGGCAGGGTGCTCGGGAGACGTTATCTTCCCGCGTTTTTCGTCGCCGTCGCGCAGATGGTGCTGGCCACGGCGGTCGGCAGCGTGGCGATCGCCTACCGCCCGATCGATCCGGGGGAGGCGGCCAGCATGGTCGCCGCGTGCGTGGTGCTGCTGCTGCCGCACCCGTCGATCGTCGCGACGGCGCAGGACGCGATATCCGGATTCCGGAGCCTGGCGCTGGTGCGCGGCCTCGGCATCGGCCTGGTGGTGCTCGGGATGGTCACCGGGATTCAGGCCGGCCTGATGGCGACGCGGTGGGTCGATCTCGAGGTCGATCCGTCGGCGATCCAGCTGACCGGTCTGACGACGTTCTGGGCCCTGTTCGCGTCGGCGATCGCGGCCGCGGCCAACGCCTTCGCGCAGGGCGCGACCGCGCGGGTGGTGCCCATCTCCATGGCGGTCGCGGTATTCACCCAGCTGATCGTGCAGCTGTGTGCCCGTGCGCATATCGGCCTGCAATTGTCGCTGATGCTCGGCGCGGCGATACTCGGCGCGCTCAGCACCTGGACGGCCGCCCGTCTGCGCATTTCCCCGGCATCGATCGTTGTGCCCGCATTCTGCGGAGCACTATTGCCCTCACTGACGGTGGCTCACTCGTTACTCCAGTTCATCAGCCACGCGCCGGGATCCGGTGTGGCGTTCGCCTTTTCCGTGCTCACCACGTTGGCCATCGGCGCGGGGCTGGTGCTGGGCAACATCGTGGCCACGGGCGGGGCGCGCCGGATGGTCAGTACCCGGACCCGGATCCGCTCGGCGAGCCTGGACACCGAACCGCGACCGACCGCCGCGGAGACCGACGCGCAACCGGATTCGTAAGGCATCGCCGGTCTGCCGTGTCCGCGTGCCCGTTCGCCGGTGTCGGTACGCTGATCGGTCGAACGGCTGGCGAGCCCTGCACAGTCGGGCATTTGCGGGAGGTACTTGCCAACAATGGGTGACTATTTCGAGCGGATCGTGGACGTGGAGGTGCCCGCCGCCGAGGCGGGAGCGCTGGCCGAGCGCGTGGTGGATTGGCTGGTTTCGCGCCGCCTGCTGTCGCGGGAGATGTCGGCCGAGGGGATGTACAGCCTCGACGTGGCCGAGGGCCACCTGCCGGGAGCCGAGTGGCGGCAGATCACGCGGGAGTGGGGTGACTGGATTCCCGGGCCGGTGGCGGTAATCATCGGGCGCGCCGACCATTTCGGCGGCCAGGGTGCGATCGAGCCGGACTCGGCGGGGTGCCCACGCTGCGGGGCCAGGACGGTGATCATCGACTACCCGCAGCAGTGGGAGGCCGACCCCGAGGTGTGGCGGCCGTTCCGGGACGCGGTGGCCGCATGGAAGCGCACCGGCACCGGAGTGGTGAAATGCGCCAGCTGTGACACCGAAAGCCCGGTGACCGAATGGCAGTGGCCCGCGGAGTTCGCCCTCGGCGCCCTCGCCTTCGACTTCTGGGGCTGGCCCCCGCTCACCGACGAATTCATCGCAGACCTCGCAAAGCAGTTGGGGCACAACATCGATCATCAATCAGGCAAGTTCTGATCGACCGCCGTCGGGTCGAGGGGACGGAGAACCTACTTCACGCAGTGTCCGGCGTCCACCGGCAGCGTGACGCCGGTGATGAAACGCGCCTCGTCCGAGGCGAGGAACAGGCTGGCGTTGGCGACGTCCTCCGGTTCGACGGATTCGACCGGCAACAGGTGCATCGCCTTCCCGAAGCGACGTGGTGTCGGGTGCACCGTGTTCACGCGCACATGGTGCGGCGCCAACTCGTTCGCCAGCGACTTCATCAGCCCGACCACGCCGTGTTCGGCGGTTGTGGCCGGGCCGGTGTCGGTCACGCCGCGTAACCCGGCGACCGAGCCCATCAGCACGATCGAGCCACCCCGCCCGCTGTCCACCAGGTGCGGGATGGCCGCCTTGCAGATTCGCCACACACCGGTGAGGCCGGCATCCAGCGCGAGGCGCCAGTCCGCCGCCGCAACGTCGAGCGCGGGGCCGGCCGAGTCGACATCGACAGTGACACAGAGGATATCGAGCCGACCCAGCGCATCGACACCGGCGCGGACCGCCGCGTCGAGCGCCCCCTGCTCGCCGAGATCGGCGTCGAACGCACGAATCCGGCGATGCGCCGCCCCCACCCGGCCGACCGTGTCGGCGAGATCCCACGACGACGTGTCGATCGCGATGATATCCGCGCCCTCCCGGGCGAAACGCAGTGCCTGCGCGCGCCCCACCGGATGCGCCGCACCGGCGATCAGCGCGACCTTGCCGGCCAACCGTCCCGCCATCACGCCACCTGCTGCGCCAGGCCGGCGTCCACGACCAGCTGTAGTCCGGTGACGTACCGGGATTCGTCGGACGCCAGGAACAGCACCGCGTTGCTGACATCGACCGGATCCACCCAGGGGACGGGCAGCAGCGTCCGGCCCGCCAGAACCTGCGCCACGTCCTCGGCCGACGGATCTTCCAGGTCCGGCCGTAGTCGCGCGAAGGTAGTGGGATTGAGGATCATCGGCGTGGCCACCGAGCCCGGATGCACCGAGTTCACCCGAATGTTCTGCCGCCCCAGCTCATTCGCGAGTGTCATGGCCAGGCCGGTGATGGCGTTCTTGGCCGCCGAGTAGTGCGATGACCCCGCGTGCGACTTGACCGTCGCCGTGGAACTCATGACGATCACCGATCCGCCAACCGGATTCAGTTGCGCGACTGCGGCTTTGACGGTGTTCCAGGTGCCGGTCACGTTCACGTCGATCGACCGGAGCCACACCTGCTCATCGATCTCCCAAGACGGTCCTGGTGCGTCGAAGATCCCGGCATTGGCGACGACGACGTCGAGCGGTCCGAGCTTGTCCACGCCCGCCCGCACCGCCGTCGCGACCGCATCGAGGTCACGGATGTCGGCCGTCGCGACGACCGCCGCCCGCCCGAGCGCACGCACCGAAGTCGCCAGCGCGCTTAGTGCGTCGTCCGATTCCGGCCCCGGCTGATCCAGCGCGACGATGTCCGCGCCCTGCTCCGCGAGTCGTATCGCGCACGAGCGCCCCACGCCCTGGCGCGCGCCGGTGATCAGTACCACCTTGCCTGTCATCCGCGTCATCTCATCTCCTTCCACGGGCACATCCTCACGTGCGCGCCGTCTCGTGCGCCGTCGTCTTGGTGGCGGACAGCGAAGTGAAAACCATTGCGGCCCCCGCGATTCCGATTGCCGTGGCGGTCCAGAACGCGACCGGAATGCCGGTCCGGAAGCCACCGGCGACCAGCGCGGCGCCCAGTTGGCTGCCTACCGCGCCGCCGACCGTGCGCATCACGGTATTGATGCCATTGGCCGTGGCCGCCTGCTCCGGTTCGACGACCCGATGCAACTGAGCGGGCAGCGCCGTCATCACCAGGCCGGTGCCGAGGCCGATCGGAATCGCACAGACGGCCAACTGCCACGGCTGTGCGTGGAACAGCGCCAGCAGCGTGGTACCGGCCGCGGTGACCAGCAGCCCGCCCGCCAGCGGGATGCGCGGCCCGACCAGGGCGATGATCCGCGCGGCGATTCCGCCGGTCGGCAGGATCACCAGCGTGTGCGGCACCATCACCAGCCCGGCCATGGTCACCGACCGGCCGAATCCGCCTGCGTCGACAGACAATACGGTCAGTTTGGGTACCAGCACGTAGTACAGGAACTGCATCAGCCCGAGGACGAACGCCGCGAGGTGCGCGACGCCGACCCGTCGATGCAGCACGAGATCCATGTCCAGCAACGGATATCGCAGTGCGCGCTCGACCCGGACGAACACCACGAGCAACGCCAGCCCGCCCCCGGCCAGGGCGAGCGTCGGGGCCGACGACCACCCGCTGCTCGGACCGATGGTAAGCGCCAGCAGGATTCCGCTCAGCGCGGCCGTCAGCAACAGCGCGCCGACCGGGTCCAGCCGCCCTGCCCTGTGCGAACGCCCTTCCGGGACGAACAGATAGCTCGAAACCAGCGCGGTGCCTGCCAGCCCGGTGCCGACCACGAAAAGCCAACGCCACGAGGCATGGTCGACGATCAGCCCGCCGCCGATCAGCCCGACGCCCGCGGTGCCGCCGATCATGCCGGACAGCAGCGCGAGCCCGGTAGGCACGCGCTCGGGTCGCAGAATGTCCGGTACCGCGCCGAAGGCGAGGGGGAGCACGGACAAACTGATGCCCTGCACCGCACGTGCCGCGATCAGCCAACCGATCCCGGGGGCGACCAGCGCCACCAGCATCGCGGCGAGCGCCAGGCTCAACACGATCAGCAGTACGCGCCGTCGTCCGTAGCGGTCACCGAGCCGGGCGGCCAGCGGTGTGACGATCGCGCCCGCCAGCAATGGGGCGCTGAGCACCGCCCAGGTCGCGCCGGCGGCGCTGGTGTGCAGCGCCCGCTGCAGCACGCCGATGGCCGGGACCATCATGGTCTGGGTCAGGCTGTACGACAGCACGCCGAAGGCCAGTGCCGTCATGGCGCCGATCGGGTGGATCGTGGATGTCCGAGTCTGCACCGCACCTCCTCGCTGGATGACGATCTCGTTTGCCGGCTACTTGCCTCGAACGGGATTCGCTTCCCGAATGGCCCCGGTCGGACAATTACTCGTGGCGATCTCGAGTTCGGACAACGCCGCGGAATCGCGACGAACCCGCGCCTGATTGGGCGCCACCGGCTCGAACGAATTCGGGTAGGCGCCGAAGCAC
This sequence comes from Nocardia sp. NPDC056564, assembly GCF_042793755.1. Taxonomy (NCBI): domain Bacteria; kingdom Bacillati; phylum Actinomycetota; class Actinomycetes; order Mycobacteriales; family Nocardiaceae; genus Nocardia; species Nocardia sp. NPDC056564. Next base: position 37,183 of record NZ_JBHTUR010000003.1, on the reverse strand, counting down.
AGTCCGGTGCCCATACACGACTTCCGGTCGACGTAGAAACGACGCTCTTCCATGGGATTACGCCGCTCCATTCGCAATGCCCTTGTTCACCCGAAGCTTTCGGGGACTACGGGTCACCATGCCGATGATCCAGGTGAGCTCGTCGATATCGTCAGCCAGCGTCAGATCGGGGAAAGCGCGCGCGAGCCCACGCAGCGCGAGCCCCAATTCCCAGCGCGCCAGCCAGGCGCCGATGCACAGGTGCGGCCCGGAGCTGAAGGTCAGATGCGGTACCTCGAGATCGGCTTCGGTGTCGATCTTCGAAACCGGGCAATGGAATTCCGGATCATGGTTGGAAGCCACCACATCGATGGCGACCACATCGCCCTTGCGGAACTGCACTCCGCCGACGACGATATCCGCCTTGGTATACCGCAGTGGTCCCGGCCGGTGTTTCCGATCGCCAAGGGGAGTTATGCGCAGCAGATCCTCGACGATCCGCTCCATCTTGTCGTCGTCCGCCGTGCGCAACGCCGCCCAGGCTTCCCGGTCGTACGCGAGCAGATAGACGAGGAAATTCCCGAGCATCGACATCGTCGTCTCGTGACCCGCCATGATCAAGACACAGACCAGTGTGGTCAGTTGCCCCTCTGGAATCGTCCCGTCGTCGCGTTGTACCAGGTAACTGATGAGATCCTCACCGGGTTCGGCCCGCCGGGCCGCCATGAGTTCCCTGGCCCAGTCCTTGAATTCCTCGTTGCTCTTCTGGATGTCGTCGAGCGTGACACCCTCGGTGGTGAGCGAGATCTCGCTCCAGCGCAGCATGTCGGCCTCGCGGGCGACGGGCAGCCCCATCAGTCTGGTGATCACCGAGACCGGCAGCGTGTGGGTGAATTCCGCGATCAGGTCGAAGCCGTCGGGCAATTCGTGCAACGCCGATACGTACTTCGCTACGACCGATTCGATCCACGGCCGCCACAGCGCGATGGCCGACGGCGTGAACGTTCGCTGGAGCAAACCGCGGAGGCGCCGGTGGTCGGCGCCGTCGAGATTGGTCAGGTTGTCCGGATCCTCGATCATGTTCGGCGAGGGAACGAGATCGGGCAGTTCGCCGGAGAACAGATCGGCCCGGCCGAAGCTGGGGTCCGCGAATACCTTCCTGGCGTCCGCATAACTGGTGACCAACCAGCATTCCGGCCCGGCGGGTAGCTTGAATTTCGTCGGCGGTGCGTTCTTCCGCTTGGTAGACAAATGTGTCGGCTGCACGTTTCTCCTCTTCTCTGGATGGATATGTAATCCGCCCGGCGTGCTAGCGCTCGATCGAGCTGCGTGTGATTCGACATCACGACGGGTCTGGCATCTATGGCAAATCAAGACATCGTCGAAACCCCCGCCTGCATCTTCCGTCAGCTGTAACCATGCGATATGCGAAGGGGCACAATAAGATTCGGAGTGATGTTGCTATCTTGTCGCCCCTTCTTCGGACATTACGTCACCTGAATACCCACCGCAACGGATGCGGCGGAGGCTGTGATTCAAGTCACCGAAGATCATCGGCGGCCTGTTTCGGGTGCTTCTGCGCCAGCGAGCAGAAGTGCCAAACTGGTTCCGCCAGAACGTAGTTCGGCCATGAACGACGCGGTCGCAGTTGCCCCAAACAAGCGCTTGGTTGTACTCTGTGCGGGTAACTGCTGACAACGTGGGGAAGGTGGCGGTTTGCGAACCCTCGAATGTGACGTCGATGCGGACTGGATCGATATCAACGACCACATGAACGCCCAGTACTACGGGATCGTGGTCTACCGTGCGCATGCCGCGTTCACCGATGCCCTCGGCCTCGGCGACGATTACGTCCGGACCACCGGCTTCGGGAAGGTCGTCGTGCAGACCGCCATGACCTACGAACGAGAGGTGCTGCAAGGGTCACGGCTGGCCGTCGATTCCTGGTTGCTGGGAGTGGATGCCAAGCGGCTGCACTTCTTTCACGAGGTGCGCAATCTCGGCGACCGGACGCGGGTGGCCGTATCCGAACAGTTGGACCTGCACGTCGATCTCGGCACGAGAAAGACCGCCCCGCTGCCCGCCGACGTCCTGACCCGCCTCACCCGGTTCGCCGCCGAACAGCGCGAAGCCGGTCATCCCGACGGCGTGGGGCGCACGATCAGGTTCCCGCGGAATTGACGATCACCGAGCCCGGCCCACCCCGTGCAATACGATCTCGAAGTACTTGTGCGACAACTCTTGTGCCGACCTTCCGCAGCCCGGTCGGTACCACCGGACCGCCGACCAGACGGCATCGCGCAGATACCTGTAGGTCAGATCCACATCGAGTTCCGCCCGCAGCCGCCCGAGCGCGACACCGGCCCGTAGCAGTTCGGTCCAGTTCCGCTGGAACTCGAGGTGGTAGTCGTCGAGATAGGCGAATCGCGCCGAGCGCGCGCTCAGCCGGGCCGATTCGGCCTGATAGATGACGACGGCGTCGTGATGGATGAAGATCGACTCGAACGAGGCCTCGAGGATCAGCCGGAGGGTTTCCACCGGGTCGAAGCCACCGAGCTTGATGTCGCCGTATCGGCCGAACAGGTCCTCCAGGAACTCGCGCAGAATCTCGTCCACCATCGCGTCTTTCGAGTCGAAGTGGTAGTAGATGCTGTCGGCGAAAGTACCTGCTTCCTCGCCGATGTCGCGCACCGTGGTGGCGGCGAATCCGCGCTGCGCGAACGTCCGCGCTGCGGTACGCAGCAGCTCCGCACGCCGTTCGGGAGCTGAAATGTCGATCGCGACAAGGGGATCGCAATGCAGTGCTTCGAAAACGTCGGACATGATTCCCCTTCACTGGTCCGCGACGGTTGGTGCGCAGACTGAACCCGATGCTCGTAATACGAAGGGCAACAACATATTCGAGCACGCCCACCCCACCTGGAACGGTGGTTGTATCGAACCTCCCATATGTGCGGCGGGTCGATCAAGGCGTGATCGGGACACGATCATGAAGGTGAACTGAACAATGGGGGGTACCGATGATCGAACGGCAGGAAGTCGAGATCTTTCTCACCCTGGCCGAAGAGTTGCATTTCGGGCGCACGGCGAAGCGGTTACATCTGTCGCCGTCCTCGGTGAGCCAGACCGTGGGAAAGCTGGAGCGGCGCATCGGAACTCCGCTGTTCCATCGGACGAGCAGGCAGGTGAAGCTGTCCGAGATCGGTGCGCAGCTGTATCAGGATCTGCTGCCGGCCTGGTCGCAAGCACAGGCCGCGATGGCGCGGGCCATCCGAGCGGGGCAGGGCGGCGAGCACGCGCTGGACATCCTGTTCATCAGCATCGGTGGTGGGCATCTGCTGACCACCGCCGCCGACGAGTTCCGGCGCCGGTCGCCGCACTGTCAGGTGCGTATCCGCGAGGCCCAGTTGGCCGACGTGATGCAGCGGCTGCGCGCCGACACCGCGGACGCGGCGTTCATGCCGTACCCGGTGACGGATCCGGATATCGTCGCGGGACCGGTGCTGATCACCGAACCTCGGTTGCTGGCCGTCTCGGCGACGCACCGCTTGGCCGGGAAGCCGGAGATCTCGCTCGAGGAACTCGCCGACGAGCAACTGCTCCGGATGCCCGAATCGATGCCGGAATCGGTTCGGGTGGACCGCAATCCGGCCTACACCCCGGCGGGCCGACGGATCCCCCAGGGCGCCGTCTCGGAGACCTTCCTGGAGCTGATGATGCTCGCGGCGGCGGGCAAGGGGGTGGTCATCGTCTCCGCGCACACCGCGCTGTTCCACGTCCGCCCCGACCTGGCCTATGTGCCGATCCGCGACGCCGGGCCGCTGCAGTGGGGCCTGGTGTGGCGCGCCGATCGAGACACCGCACTCCTGCAGGCCTTCAACGAGGTGTGTGCCACCGTAGCCGCCGAGGATCCATTGGGGCAGTGATGTTTTCCAGGGCTTCCCGCCACGTCACGCGTACTCAGGGGTGGATGCGGGCCGCGACTGCCAATCGAAGATTGGCGCGTTGCAGGGCGGCTCGGGCGTCGGTGTCCTCGCGGTTGTTCGTCAGCCGCTGTGCCGCGTCGGACTGTGCGGCCCTGGCTCTGGTCACATCGATGCGGTCCGCGAACTCCAGGGCATGGGCTTGCAGGCGGACCTCGTCGTCGCGCACCCGAACGGTGCCACCGTGCAGGGCGGCCAGCCACTGGCGGCCGCGGGCGCGCACGGTGAGCACACCGATGTCCAGGGCGGTCTCGAGTTCCTGATGGCCGGGCTCGATCACGTACTCACCGTCGAGCGCGGGTAGGTGAACGGCCTGCGCGCCGAAGACGAATTCACGATAACCAGGCACCGACAGCGCGACCGCCAAGGTTTTCGCGGAGCGCGACCGCACGCCCGGACCGGCATCTCGCTGCATCGCGGCACCTTCTTCCACTGGTCGACAGCACTGTTGACGGCTGGGCGCGACGGTCGCCGACCGTCCGGCCCCGACGGCGAGTACCCACGCCCGGATCCGTAAAACCAGACCGAAACCCCGACGCCGCCACGCGGTCCTCGCTCTGGTCACGGTGCTGATCCGGCATACTTGCCGGGTGGGGGTGCAGTCGGCGGGCGGCGGCGGGCCGCGGGCGTTCCGGTTGCTGTGGATCGGGATTCTGGTCAATCGGCTGGGTATGCCGACTCCGCCGTTCGTGGTGTTGTACGCGAGCGCCACTCATCTGGGGGACGTGGGGATCGTGGCCGTGGTGGCGGCGAGCGGGGTGGGCCAGACGGTGGCGTCGCTGGCCGGCGGCGTGCTCTCCGACCGGTACGGGCCGCGAAGGACGATCATGTATTCGCAGGCTGTCGGCGTCGTGGCCGGCGCCGCACTGCCGGCTGTGCACGGCGTGGTCTCCGTGGTGGCGCTGGTCCTGCTCGGTACCGCGTGCGCCTCCGCGCCGCGGCCCGCGGCCAACGCGCTGGTGCCCGCCCTGATGGCGCCCGCGGCACGGGTCGCCGGTTACGGGCGGCTCTACTGGTCGCGCAACATCGGCAGCTCCCTTTCCCCATTGGTCGCCGGGCCTCTGGTGCAGTTCTGGCCGCCCGGCATCTTCGTGCTCGGCGCGCTCACGTCGGCGCTGTTCGCCGTGCTCGCCACGGTTCTGCCGGTGGCGCCGGGCCCGGCGGGACCGAATGGCGCGGGGATCGTCCGCGGCCTCCGCGCGCCCTATGCCCAGCCGGTCGTGGCCTGGTTCTTGGTGGCGACCCTGATCCTTTCGTGTCTCTACATGCAGAAGCAGGGTGCGTTACCGCTGGACATGACCGCGCGGGGATTGACGCCGACGGAACTGGGCCTGGTGCTTTCGCTCAGTGGGGTGCTGGTGGTCGTGCTCCAGCCGGTCATCACGCCCGCGGTGGCCAGGATACCGTTCGGAGCGGCGGCTGCGTCGTCCGCCGCATTGATCGGAATCGGCTTGGGGACAACAGTTTTCGCTACCGACGCGGGGTGGTACGCGGCCACGGTGGCGACGTGGACGGTGGGCGAGATCATGCAGGTGCCGCTGGCCGCGGATTTCATGAGCACGCGTGCACCCGATGGCGAAGCCGGTGCCTACCAAGGGGCTTACGGGTTCATGTGGAACCTCGGCCTGGCCGCGGGCGCGCCGGTCGGGCAGCTGATCTTCGTCTCGGCCGGGCCGACGGTGCTATGGACCGGTGTCGCGGCACTGGGCATGGCGGTCGCCCTGGGGCACCTGCTCGTTTTCACACGATGACGATATCCGCGAAATTGCGACCGATGTCGATATGCGGCGCGGAAAAGGCGCCGACGCAGTGCGGGGCGTTACCCCGCGGGAAATGTGCACCGCAGCGGATTCCGGCCGTTGCGGATATTGCAATTCATACTTCCAAGTTTATTGTTCCCCCTCGCGGATCTGTCCCGGACAATCGGTGCGCGGGTAGAGATCATTTCCGGCACCGTGCGGCCCGAGGCGACAACAGATGTTCTACCACGCATGGCCGCGCGACGGTATCCCCAGTTGCCGCCACGGCGGTGATGTCTCGAATTGGACTGGTGCTCAACGGAATATATATTCCGCTTCGCTCGGGCTTCGGCGGTAGATCGGTTCGAAGCGCGGATGTGGTTGCGTACCAACACAATCGACGGTACAACCGCATCGGCAACGCGGTGGCTGTCCTGCCCCATTTCTCGGGGGCCGCCCCGACGTGTTTGTTCGCGTAACCGTCCGTGACGGCAAGCGGGTGTGGCGCATGTTCGGCAATTGTCTTAAGCAGGTTGACATTTGGATGAATTGGAGGATGCTGGTGTGAACGCAAGGTTACGCGGTGGGGATTGATCATCGCCGAGCGATGATCACGTTGTCCCGCGCCTGACCGCCGTATCGGGGGATGCATAAGCTGACCTCACATCTGGGGATATGGATGTGTGATGGAGAAACTTCGTGCTCTGCAGAGCCTGTTCGACAGTGCCGAGCTTGGCTTTCTGATGGGCGCACACGACGCGGTTTCCGCGAAAATCGCCCAGGACGCGGGCTTTCCGGGCGTATGGGTCTCCGGGCTCGGCCTTTCGGCGATCAATGGGTTGCGCGACTCCAACGAGTTGTCGTGGACCCAGGTCATGGAGCGCATCGAAATGCTCTCGGACCGAATTGCCGTGCCTGCGCTGGTGGACATGGACACCGGGTACGGCGACTTCAACAATGTGCGGCTCGCGGTGCGCAGACTGCAGCGGATCGGCGCCGGCGGCGCCTGCATCGAGGACAAGCTGTTCCCGAAGGCCAACTCCTTTCTGGCTGCCGGTCAGGTCCTGGCCGAGCCGGGAGAGTTCTGTGGCCGCTTGAAAGCGGCGAAGGACACGGCCGCCGACGTCTTTCTGGTCGCGCGCTGTGAGGCGCTGGTCGCCGGGCAGTCGCTGTCCGAGGCGATCGACCGTTGCGGGCTGTACGCCGCGTCCGGCGCCGACGCGGTGCTGATCCACTCGAAAAAGACCGTCCCCGACGAGGTCCTCGCCTTCATGGCCGAATGGGACGGGCGGGTGCCGGTCGCCGTCGTGCCGACCAAGTATTCCGACGTCGAACCCGCGGTGCTCGAACAGGCGGGGGTATCGGTCGCCATCTGGGCGAATCAGAGCCTGCGCGCGGCGATCGTCGCCATGCAGCGGTTGTGCGGCGATCTGGCGGAGCGGAAGACCATGCGGGGGCTGGAGGGCGGTATCGCCGATCTGTCCCGGGTGTTCGAGCTGGCGAACAACGCGGAGCTGGATCGGGCCAAGGCGCAGTACGGACGCTACCTGCCGCCGGGCCGAGAACCGCTGGCGGCCAACGGATCCCTGAGCCGGGCCGCGGAGACGGTCGAGGACGTCATCCGTTTGCGCCGCGCGTGGTCGGCCGTGCGACCGCTGGCCGACGACGCCGAGGCGAACCTGCTCGAGCACGCCGGCGCCACGGTGCCCTTCTATCAAGGCGTTGGCGCACAGAAGCTTTCGGAACTGCCGATCGTGCATCGCCGGGCCTATGAGCACGGAATCGCCGACTTCACCTCCCTGGCGCCGACCGGGGAGAACCACCTGAACTCCAGTGGTACCACCGGCAACCCGCTCACGATCGCCATGGACGACGCGTCCTGGTACGCCGTCAACTATCACTTCTTCACCCAGATCAGCGAGCTGGCCGGGTTGCCGCCGGATGGCTTCGCCGCGGGTGAGCTCGCGGTGCTGTTCGTCAGCAACAAGCCCGGCCGCGACAGCTTCGTCCGACCGCTGCCCGCCCTGAATTACGGTCTGTACGCCCGGCTCCAGCTGGACCTCTCGGCCAAGGCCGCGCACACCTTCACCCGGCTGCCCGCGCAGATTCTCTACGGCAAAGCGACCTATCTGCTCGATCTCCGCGCCGCGCTGCTCGCGCAGGGCATCGCGAGTCCGCCCTGGTCGCCGCGGCTGGTGCTGGTCAGCGGTGAACCGCTGCACACCGACGACCGCGCCCGGCTCACCGAGTACTACGGCGCGCCGGTGGTGGACGCGCTGGCGTCCACCGAAGGCGGGCTGATCGCGGCTACCCGGCCGGGCGAGGACGACTATCAGGTGTTCGCCTCGAACGTCCGGCTCGAGGTGCTGACCGACGACGGCGCCGTGCGCGATGCGGGCGTGGGTGAGCTCGTGCTGACCAACCTGATCTACCGCGACACCGTTTTCCTGCGCTACCGCACCGGCGACCGGGCCGAGCTGGAGACCGGCCCCGGCGGCGGCCAGCGGCTGTTGCGCCTGTGGGGCCGGGAGCCACGGACCCTGCGTTTCGGCACGCGCAGGCTCGAGACGCGGGAGCTGACCGAGCGGTTCGGCTCGCTGCCCGGCATGGGCGACTTCCAGATCGTCTCCCGGCGCGACGGAGCGTTGCTGCGCTGGATGCCCGACGCCGGGTGGCCGGAGCCGGAAGCCTTGCGCCGCAGCCTGCGGGCTGCCGTCGACGAGCTGCTTGCGGACCAGGAGGTCGAGTTCGAGCTGTGCTCGCGGATCACTCCGCCGGGTGGCAAGAAGCGGAGGTTCCGGTGACGGTGGATCTCACCTGGACCGGCAGCCAGTTCCTCGACCCGGTCGTGCACACGGCGGAGATCGTGGCGGCGACGAGCACGGTCGATCTGACGACCAAGGACGAGACCTGGTGCACGTCCGTGGCCGCGGCCTGTGCGCGGTATTTCGGGTTGCCCGCCGGTTCGGTTCGGGTGGCGGCCGGCGCCACTCAGCTGATCGATGTGTTGTTGCGCAAGCACTTTCGCGGGCTGGTGGTCGACATCGTGCCCGGGTTCCACCTGACCGCGACCATCTGCGCGCAGGCGGGCCGGCCACGGGTAGCGGTCGCGGTGCGCGAGCCGGAGGAACTGCTGCCCGCACTCGCGCCCTACCTGGACCGGCCGGAGGCGGTGTTTTCGCTGTCGTCGCCACGGAATCCGCTCGGCTACCAGTTCCCGCTCGCCACGATCACGGCGCTGCTCGAACGGGCGCGCGGCGTGGTCCTGCTCGATGAGGTGTATGCGGATTTCGCCGACAGCTCGGCGCTGAGCCTGGTCCCGGAGTATCCGAATCTATATGTGGTGCGGACGTTCTCGAAGGCGTGGGGGCTGGCGAATCTACGGATCGGGTTCGCCGCCTCCGCCGCGTTCGAAGCGGGGGCGACCATCCCGCTGATCCCGAACGCCGTCGCCGGGATCGCGCAGCGCGCGGTCGGCCACCTGCTCGCGCACCCGGAGCGGGTCGTCGAAAGCATCGCCGCCGCAAAGGAATCCCGGGATCGGATGATCGGCGCGTTGCGCGAGATGCCGAGTCTTCGAGCGTGGCCGTCACAGTCGAACTACCTGTGCGTCGAGACGCCGCTGGCCGGCGAGCTGGCGGCTCGCCTCGCCGAGATCGGCTACCCGGTCCGGCTGTTGCACGACCTCTCCGGCTATCCCGCCGAATTCCCGGTGGGCATCCGGCTGACCGTGCCGCGTCCGCCGCATCTCGACGCGGTGCTGCGCATGATCGCCGCGATACATGACCGGGCGGTCACGCGATGAACACGGGGGAGTTGAACGGGCCGCCGACCATGAGCCCGGACGGGCGCCGGATCGCGTGGTTGTCCAGCGGTGACGCCGCGCCGCGGCTGGTGCTGTTCGACGTCGCTCGCCGCCGCGTCGAGTCCGGCGGCACCGGTGCTCCGGACCGCGTGCGCGCGTTCAGCTGGACCCACCTGCCCGGAACCGGGCTGGCTCTGGCCGACGCCACCGGCCGCGAAGAGTGGTCGCTGCACCGCGTGCGGGGCGCGGAATGGACTGTGCTGGCGCAGGATTCGGGCGCGCAACTGCGCATCGCGGGGATCGGCCAGCGGCGCCCCGCCGAGGTACTCATCGCCACGAACGGGAGAGACCCGGAGCACCACGACTACGACGTCCTCGATCTGCGCACCGGCGTGCGCACCCGCGTGCTGCGCAACACCGGTTACGCGGCGTGCTATTTCGATGCCGACTTCCGGCCGCGGCTGCTGGAGACGGTGAATCCGGACGGCTCACGCGACCTCTGGCACGACCTGGCGGCCCGGCGGCTGTTCCTGCACATTTCGCACGAGGCCGCGCTGGTCACCCGGTTCAGCCATTTCTCCGCGACCGGTGAGCTCGTGTATTTCGTGCTGCCCGAAGGCGATACGGGAACCCGCCTGGTCGCGCTGCACTGCCGTCCGGGCGAGCGGGCCACGGAGGCGAACACCCTCTTCTCCGTCCAGCGTGCCGATGTCGTGCGAGTGCTCGCCGAGCCCGCGTCCGGGCGACCGGAGTATCTCGAGGTGGAACGGTTCCGCCGGCGCATGGTCGCGCTCACCCCGTCGCTGGAATCGCCGTTGCGCGTGCTGCGGCGTCGGCTCGGCTCGGCGCCGTTGATCCTGGAACGCCGACTGGGCGACCGGTATTGGCTGATCGCCCAGCATCGGACCGATGCGGACGCGAGCTATTTCGGCTACCAGCCGGCCCTGGACGAACTGTGGCCGCTCGCGCAAGCGCGACCGGACCGGAGTCCCTCCCCGACCTTCTGCCGCGCGGCCGAGGTGCCGATGCGGACGGGGGATAGGGCGGTCACCTATCTGTCCGGACCCCGCGAGCTCGACCGGGAGAGATCCGCCGTGCTGCTCGTCCACGGCGGACCGTGGCGGCGCAGCGGCCTGGAGTTCGATCTGCGCCGGGCGTGGCTGGCCGAACAGGGATATGTCGTGCTGGAGCCGAACTTTCGCGGCTCGGCCGGCTTCGGCGCCCACTGGGTGAACGCGGCGGACCGGCAGTGGGGCGCGGCTATGCAGGACGACCTGGAAGACACCCTGGACTGGGCGATTCGGCGTGGCTATGTCGATCCCGCGCGCATCGCGCTGGTCGGTGGCAGCTACGGCGGTTACGCGGTGTTGCAGCTCGCCGCGACCTCCGCCCGGAGGTTCCGCGCCGTCGTCGCGCTGTCGCCGCTCACCGACCTGGTGGACTTCGTCGGGAACCTGCCCGCGCCGTGGCGCACGGCGGCGCCGATGGTCCACCGCCGCATCGGCGATCCCGCGCGGAGCGACGAGCGACGCCGGCTGGCCCGGCATTCGCCGGTGAACAACGCCGCGACGCTGGACTGTCCGGTGCTGTTGGTGCACGGCGCCGCGGACGCACGGGTGCCGGTGGAAATGTCGAGCCGGATGTTCCTGGCGCTGGCTCGTGCCGGTCTGGACGCGACGCTCGCGCTGTTTCCGGACGAGGGGCACGAATTCGTCGGCACGGCCAACCGGCGGGCCAGGGACGAGTTGATCGCGGGCTTTCTTGCCCGGCAGCTACGTGGCGGGGCCGAACGTCCCGACCTACCGGGATCGTCGAGCATGCGAGTGCTGCGCACGCCGAATGCCTCGGCCGTCCGCGATCCGCAGGAGCTGCCATGCTGAACCCCGCCTGGTTCCTGAACGAACTCGATCAGCACCGGATCGGCTGCATCACGGGCGTGCCCTGCTCCTATATCTCGGGCCTGTACTCGATGCTCGAGGACGGCACCCGGCCCTACTTCCCGGCGACGTCCGAGGGCGAGGCTGTGGCGCTGGCGGCAGGCGCCTGGCTCGCGGGCTCGCGCGGCCTGGTGCTCGCGCAGAACTCGGGTCTCGGCAATATGGTCAATCCGCTGAGCTCGCTCACCCAGCCGTTCGAGATCCCGGTGATCCTGGGCGTCTCGCGTCGCGGCTGGCCGGCGGGCACCGATGAACCGCAGCACGCGCTGATGGGCCGCATCACCCCGGACCTGTTGCGGCTGCTGGGGATCCGCACCGAGAACCTGGCCCTAGACCACGCTGCCGCCGCGCGGCAGCTGGCCCACGCGGCCGACCGATGCGACGACCGGCGGTCGACGGCATTCGTGCTCGAAAAGGGCATACTGGACAACGCGGTGCCGCCCGCCGAAGTGGTCGAGCCCGAACCACTTCCGTCCGCTACGGTGCGCGCACTGCGCGCCGGACCGCGGCCGACCCGGGCGCAGGTGCTCGATAGCTGGCTCGCACTGGGTGTTTCGCGCCCGACCGTCGCCACCACCGGCTACACCTCGCGGGAGTTGTACGGCCTCGACGACCGGGACAACCACTTCTATCTCGTGGGTTCGATGGGCTGTGCCCCTGCGCTCGCGGGCGGGCTCGCCGTCGCGGGGTTGCCGGTGACCGTGCTCGACGGCGACGGCGCGCTACTGATGCGGATGGGCTCGCTGGCCACCCTCGCCCGCCACGTCCGCACCCCGTTCCTGCACGTGGTGCTGGACAACGGCCGCCACGAATCCACCGGCGGGCAGCGCACGAACGGTGGTGTCGTCGACTTCGCCGCCGCGGCGCTGGCCTGTGGCTACCGGGCGGCGTGGCGGTGCGACGGCAGCGAAGCCGTGACCACCGCGTTGCGGGAAGCCGTTGCGCACCAAGACGGTTGCGTGCTCGTGCACTGCCTCGTCCGGCCCGGCGTCGCGTCGAAGCCGCCCAGGCCGAAGGACCGGCTGCCCGATCTCGCCCTCCGTTTCCGTACCCACGTCACCGACAATTTCGCCATAGCCGAAGGAGGCTCAGGTGGCTATTCGATTCGTCCGTAGCAACGCATTACTTCTCCTGGTACCCAAGACCGGGAGCACCTGGATCCGGTCGAAGCTCGGCGAGCTCGGGATCGACGTCGAATACCTCGGCGATCCGGCGATGCGCGACCACGATCTGCTCGCGTCCTTTGACCGCGCGCAGTACTCGTGCGTCGGCGCGTTCGTCCGCAACCCGATCGAGTGGTACCGCTCGTATTGGGCCTACCGGATGGAGAAGGGCTGGCGGCCGCGCTATCCGCTCGATGAGCACTGCGCCAGCGACGACTTCGAAACCTTTGTGCGCAAGGCCGTTTCCGTGCTCCCCGGTGCGCTCGGCAACATCTACCGGTCCTACGTCGGCCCGCCGGATGCCGAGATCGACTTCATCGGGCACCAGGAGCGGCTGGCGGAGGACTTCGCGAAGTTCCTGCGCACCATCGGCGAGGAGTTCGACGAATCCGTGCTGTGGCGCGGTCCCGCCGTCAACGCCACGACGACGCGGCCGGACTATCCGGAGGAACTCGAGGAGCTCATCACGCTCTCCGAATGGGAGACGATGGAGCGATTCGGCTATCTGGCCGACCGGCCGGACCCGATCGGGCTCGCGGAGATGCGCGCTCGGTTCCCCGAGCATGCCGACGACTATCGGTTGCTCGCGCTGTGGACCGAGCAGACCCACTGGCAGCCGGACGATCTCAAACGCAAGGCGGGCAGACCGATTCCGGCGGGCACCCGGCATGCCCGGGCCCACAGCAACTTCGCGCTGTCCGCGCTGCACAAGCAGGACGACGCGGACTACGCCGAGAAGCGCTATCGGCGTGCGCTGGAACTCGACCCGCAGCATCCGCGGACATTGTGCAACTACGCGCAGTTCGTGTGGCGGCAGCGCAACGACCCGCACGAGGCGCGCCGGCTGATGCTTCGCGCGCTGGCCGGGCGGCCGAATCATCCCTACACGCTGGGCAGGCTGGCTCGGCTCACCGATCGCGTGCTCGGCGACACCGCCCTGGCGGAGGTGCTTTACCGGCAGAGTCTGGCCGGCAACGACGCACAGGAGGAGGTAGCCGTCGAATTGGCCGATCTCCTTGTCCGTCAAGGGCATCCGGCCGCAGCCGCGAGCCTGCTGGCCGAACGCGCCGAACGCCCCGACACGGGTGAGCTGACCCGCGTCGCGCTGGCCACCATGATGCTGCACGCACGAAAGGATCGCGAAAATGCTTGAGCAGTCGGCTCCCGAGATTTCGAGCGAGACCATCCTGGGCGCGAGCGTGCCCGCGGCAGGCAGGTCCGTCGCCGACGTCGTGGCCGCCGCCCGCACCGTGCTGGACCGGCGCCGCGTCTGCCTGGTCCGCGGTTTCCCAACCGAGCCGGGCGAGTACCTGGAATTCCTGCGCGGATTCGGCACGCCCCTGGACAACTACGCCTCGCGCAGCGAACTGGCCGACGACGACCCACACCCGCAGATCAATCGGGTCAAGTACAAGCCGCCGGGCCAGTACACGCGCAAGTCCGTGCACTATCAGGAGGGCGAGCTGCGCCCGCACTCGGCGCGTTCCTGGCGCACTCCGCGCCCCGCGTGTTTCGCCATGCTGATGGTCGACCCCGGCTGGCGGGACACGCCAGCGGGGCAGCGCGGGGAGTCGCTGGTCCTGAGCTGGCGGCAGCTGTTCACCCGGCTCGCCGCGCGCGACGGCGAGACGTTCACCCGGCACTTCGATCGGCTCACCACGACGCCGATCCGGTTCGCGGCCAACAATGTTCGCGAGGAGTACACCGACATCCCGCTGTGTTATCCACTGCCCGACGCCACCGGCGCCTACGACGTCGGTGTCCGGCTCAAGCAGGACATCACCGACAAACTTCCCGGCCTCGAGGGGGAGATCAACGAGTTCGACGCCTATGCCGAGGCCGTCGACTACCTCGTGACCAATGCGGCCGATCCCGCCTTCCAGGCGTGTTTCCCGATGGACTCGGGCGATCTGCTGCTGATCGACAACAACCGGATGGCGCACGGCCGCCGCGACATCGTCGGCATGCGGGGCGACGCGATCAATCCCCGCGAGCTGTGGAGCGTCACCGTCGAATGAATGGAGAAGGACAATGACCGATCAGACACCCGCCCCCGAAGATCTCGCCGCCGCGTGCGCGCGACTACAGGGCGAACTCGACGCGATGCTCGGCACCCGCGACGCGGACGAGGCGGTCGGCTCGCTCGACCAGGCGGTGGCCTCGCTCAAAGGCGTTGAGCACCGCAATGTCTCGTCCGTCCAACTGGTCGCGCTGGACTAGTGCCGGCATGAGTTCTTTGCGACCGAAGGTGGCCGGCGAGACCGTCAAGCTGATCTGCTCGTGCGTGCGCAACGCACCGGCACTGCTGGACGGCCGGGAGCAGTTGATCCCGGTGAATCCCGAGCCGCGCGACGGCGATCTCGTCGTAGTGCGCTGTGTGGACGGCAACGGCGCCTACGACCATGTCGAGGACGAAACCGGGGCTGCGGTGCGCATCTATCCCGGCGACGTGTTCGTCGCGGTGCTCGGCACCCGCCGCTCCGGTACGAATCTGGTCGGTGAGATCCAGGATCGGCCGCTGGCCGTCGGCGACCCGCTCGACCTCGTCGCGCAGGGCGGACTGGTCGCCACCTGCGTCGCGGTGCCCGCGTACTACGGTTCGCGGGCAATGCCGGTGCAGGTCGTCGGCTTTCCCGGCATCGGCCGGATCGTGAATATCGCTGACGCACCGGTGATTCCGATCGCCGATCCCGCGCCGGCGCCCGCGGACACGCCGGTCCTTTTCGTGTGCGGTACCGCCGCCGAGGTGGGCAAGACCACCCTCGTCTGCACGCTCGGGATCGCCGCGAAACGGCGTCGCCCGAACCTGCGCCTCGCCGCGGTCAAGGCCTGCGGCACCGGCCGGGCGCGCGACCGCCTGCACTACCGCGACGCGAATTACGACGTGGTCACCGACTTCGTGGACGCGGGCATGGCCTCGACCTATGACGTCGATGTCGAACGGTTTCGTGCGATGCTGCGCACCTTGATCCGGCACGGGGCCGACCGTGCCGACCTCGTCGTCGTCGAGATCGGCGGCGACCTGCTCGAGGCAAGGGCGCCCGAGGCGCTGCAGATCATGGCCGAGTCGGCCGCGTCGTGCGTGTTGTTGACCAATGACGCGATGGGCGCGTGTGACGGGCTGCGGCGACTCGACGCCCTCGGCAGGCCGCCACTGCGAATCGGCAGCCTCAAACAGAACCCGCGATCACTGGCCGACCGGCTCGGCGTACCGCTCGAGACGATCCTCGAACTGGGCGACCCGGCCGCGTGTGAACGCTTGGTGGAGTTGGTGATATGAGCACTGAAGTACTGGCCGTCCGCGTGGACGGGCCGCGGATCGGTGGTAAGCGGCCGGTGTGCGCCGCCTCGATCGACGTGTGCTACCCGCATACCGGGGATGTGATCGGGATCGTCGGTCGGGCGAGCGCCGACGATGTCCGGCAGGCACTGGATTTCGCCGAAGGATTCCGGTGCTCGCTCAGTCGGTATGAGCGGCACCGGATTCTGGTGCGGGCACGCGAACTGATCGAGGCGCGCGCGGACGAGTGGGCCCGGCTGATCACGCTCGAGTCCGGTCTGTGCCTGCGCGATACCCGGCACGAGGTCCGGCGCACCTGTGATGTCCTGCAGTGCGCGGCGCATCAGGTGCTCGTCGAGCACGGCGGCGTCTATCCCGGCGACGTGACCCAAAGCGGCAGCGTGCGAAAGATTTTCACCTTCGCCGAGCCGTTGCTCGGGGTGATCTGCGCGATCACGCCGTTCAACCATCCGCTGAACCAGGTGGCGCACAAGGTAGTTCCGGCCATCGCGAGCGGCAATCGCATGGTGCTCAAACCGTCGGAGAAGACCCCGTTCTCGGCGTTGATGTTCGCCGACACGCTCTACGAGGCCGGGCTGCCGCCGGAAATGCTCCAGGTGGTCACCGGCGATCCGGCCGAACTCGGTGCGGCGCTACTGGACGACCCCCGGGTGAGCATGATCGCGTTCACCGGCAGCAGCACGGTGGGCAAGCGCATCGCGGTCCGGGCCGGATATCGCCGAGTGATCCTCGAACTCGGCGGGATCGATCCGGCCATCGTGTGCGACGACACCGATCTGGCGGCGGCGGCCGAGCTCGTCGCCCGTGGCGCGTACGGCAATTCGGGCCAGCGCTGCACCGCGATCAAGCGGGTGCTGGTGCAGACTTCCGTCGCGGCGGAGTTCACCGCACTGCTCGTGGAACGGACCCGGGCCTGGCGGACTGGCGATCCGCTCGATCCGGAAACCGATATCGGCACGGTGGTCGACGCGGCCGCGGCCAGGCGGATCGAGGACGCCGTGGCCGCGGCGGTCCGGACCGGCGCCGAGATCGCCTGCGGCGGAACACGGCTCGGCGCGCACTACGCACCGACCGTGGTCGAGCGGGTGACGCCGGAAATGGCGCTGGTCACCGAGGAGGTATTCGGACCGGTGGCGCCGATACTGCGGTTCGCGGACGACGCCGAGGCGATCCGGATCGCCAACTCCATCCGGTACGCGCTGTCGGCCAGTGTGCTGACCCGCGACCTGAACCGCGCGTTCGGCTTCGTCGCCGGGCTGCACGCAGGCAACGTCAATATCGCGGAGGTTCCAGGCTATCGACTGGAATCGATGCCGTTCGGCGGGCTCAAGGACTCGGGGCTCGGCGACAAGGAAGGGGTCATCGAAGCCATGCGGAACTACACCACCATCAAAACCTGCTCGCTGCCATGGTGAGCCCGGCATGAGACTGCTCGTTCTGCACGACAGCGCCTTCGCCCGGATGAGGTACGAGCGGGCCTTCGACCACGACGAGCACGACGTGGTCTACGCCGGGCCGGCCGAACGCCTCCGCGAGATTCCGACCGAAATTCGTTGCGGCAAGAAGGAATTGACGCCTGATCGGCCGGTGGCGGATCAGCTCCGGCCGTGGCTGCGCGAGCGGCCGCCGTTCGATCGGATCTTCGCCCGGCGCGAGCTGCTGATCATGCCTGCGGCCGAGTTGCGCGAGGAGTTCGGCATCCCCGGCATGCGGCCGGCGACCGCGCTGCGCTTCCGCGACAAGGTCGTCATGAAGGAGATTCTGGCCGGTGCGGGAATTCGTGTGCCGCGGTGGTTCCCGGTCACGGCCATGCCGGAGCGGGTGCCGTGGTCCGGCAAGGTGGTGGTCAAGCCGCGCGACGCGAATGCCAGCCGGGGGATCGTCGTCTGCGCGGACTACGCCGAGGCCCGCGCGCTGATCGCCGAGCGCGGCGGCGAGCCCGGCTTCACCGAGCGGTACGAGATCGAGGAGTATCTCGACGGCCCGGTCTGCGCCGTCGACGGATTCCTGTTCCGGGGTGAGCCGGTGGCGGTGCAGGCCGCCCGGTATGTCGGAACCTGCCTGGACTACGGGAACGGCAGTCCCTCCGGGACGGTCCAGCACGACGCGGCGGATCTCGCGGCGTGGGCGTGCGAGTGCGTGCGTGCCCTCGGCGGCGAGACCCTGACCTTCCACCTCGAGGCGATCATGACCGCGGACGGACCCGCCTTCCTCGAGGTCGCCGCCCGCGGCGGCGGCGGCCATCTCGGCGAGATGCTGTTGCGGCGCAGCGGTGTCCACCTGCACTCCGTCGACATGGCCACCGATGTCCGCGGCGAGCTGGCGACCGACCTGATCGACGCGCCCGCGTCCGAGCTCTACTACGGCGACTTCCTCTTTCCCGGGCATGTCTACGCGGGGGCGCCGGTCTCCATCACGGTGCCGCCGCGGCTGCTCGCCGATCCCATCCTGGTGAAGCACCGGATTCATCCGCAGGGCGCGCCGACCACGACCGCGCCCGGCTACGTGCCTGAGCACGTCGCCTTTTCCGGCATGATCGCCGGGCCCGATCCCGACGCGCTGGAAGGCTGGCTGCGCCGGCTGTTCGCCACGGTCACCGTGTCCACCGGCGGGGCGCGATGATCCGGCATTTCCTGCTGGTCGGCGGCGCCCGCGATGTCACGCCGATCCTGCGGCGCCGGCAACCGGACCTTCGGATCACCGTCATGGTCGCGGTGCCCCGGCTGCACAAGATTCGCCACCCCCGTGACTGTGCCAGGGTCATCGCGCTCGGCGACTCGGCCCCGATCGGCGAATGGGTCGCGCTCGCTCGCCGCGTGCACGAGCTCGAGCCGGTGCACGCGGTCGGCGCCTTCGGCGAATACGACCAGCACAGCGCGGCGGCGATCGCGGCCGCGCTCGGCCTGCCCTTCCACGCTCCCGAGGTCATCGCCCGGGTATATGACAAAACGCTGATGCGGCAACGGCTTCGGGCGCACGGCATCGACGACACCCCGGCGGCGGCGGTCGACACGCCTCAGGACCTGAAGCATTTCGCCGACGAGTACGGACTGCCGCTGATCGTCAAGCCGCGCAGCGGTTCCGGGAGCGAGCACATCGTCCGGGTGTCGACCGTGGCGGAACTGGACGCGGCACTGGCGCGGATGGACGGCGGCCGGTTGGTCGAGCGCTATCTGGACGGCGAAGAGATCAGCGTCGAGGCGTTCTCCGAAGGTGGCGTGCACCGGATCGTCGGGATCACGCGCAAGTTCAAGGACGCGGGCTTCGTCGAGATCGGGCACGTCGTCCGCGCGGCGACAGCCGCCGACGAGCCGGTGGCCGCCTATGTGCGCTCGGTGCTGGACGCACTCGGCATCGCGTTCGGCCCGACCCACACCGAGCTGATCCGCACGGTCGGCGGTCCACGAGTCGTGGAGACGCACACTCGTGCGGGCGGTGATCAGATCCCGCAGTTGCTGCACGCGGCGGCGGGTATCGATCTGGTCGACCTGGCGGTGCGGCAGTCGCTGGGTGCGCCGATGTTGCCGGTCCTCGACGCGATGCTCGCCGAGCCCGATCGTGCGTCGCGGGCCGGGGCGATCCGGTACCGGGTTCCGCACGCCGCCGGTCGTCTGCTTCGCGTTGACCGTCTCGATGAGGCCACCGCGGTCGCGCAGGTCACCGGCTGCACGGTACTCAAGGAGGCCGGTGACCGGCTGGTCGTGCCGATGCGCGACTCGGACGACCGGATCGCGTACTGCACGGCGGTCGCCGCCGATGCCGAATCCGCCAGCGCCGCAGCGGAACAGGCGGCAGCCCGGCTGGAAGTCGTGATCGAGCCGTGACCCGCTGGCAGGCGCTGCGCACCGTGGTCCTACCCCCGGCCGGGGCAGGCCGGATCGCCGGTTCCGCGCTGGCGGACGCGGTCGGTACGGGGGTGTTCGCCGCAGGCGCCGCGGTGTATTTCAGCCAGCGGCTCGGGCTGGGCATCACCGTCATCGCCGGCGGTCTCGCGCTCGCCGGCGCCGTGGCGCTCGCCGCCGTGACTCCGCTCGGCATGCTGTCCGATCGCTTCGGCTATCGGCGTGTCCTCCGGATCACGCACTTCGGCCGCGCGGCGCTCTATCCGTTGTTTCTCTTCGCCGGCGATATGGTGGCATTCGCCGTGTTGATCACTGTGGTGACCGTGCTGGATCGGCTTGCCGCCCCGGCGTTTCAGGCGATGGTGGGAGCCACCGTCGGCACCGAGCGGCGCAGCGAAACCATGGGCTACCTCCGGGCGATCCGCAATGCGGGCTTCGCGCTGGGCGGGTTGGTGACCAGCACGGCGATCGCGATCGGGACCACTACGGCCTATGACGTGCTGCCGATCGGCAACGCGGTCTCCTTCGCGGTGGCCGGAATCCTGTTGTCCGGCATCCCCAATGTCCGCGCGCCGCGGATCACCGCCGATGACCGGCCGCGCCGCCGGGTCAGGCCGCGCTACCTCGCCCTGGCCGCGCTCAACGTCGTGCTGCTGATGCACGACACCATCCTGCAACTGGCCCTGCCCCTGTATGTGCTCAACCAGACCGATCTCCCGGCGGCGATGCTGCCACCGATGTATGTGCTGAACACCGTGCTGGTGGTCGTGCTGCAACGCAGGCTGAGCCGGTGGTCGGCCACCATGCGGGGCGCGGCCCGCGCCGAGCAGGCCGCCGGGGTGCTGCTGGCCGTGACGTGCGTCTGCTTCGCGGCCGTGGCCGTGCTGGCGCCCGGCTACGGCGCCATCGCCCTGGTCGTCGGCGTGGTCGCGTTGACCGTGGGCGAGTCACTGCAGGTCGCCGGGGCGTGGGAGCTGTCCTACGAGCACGCGCCGAGCGCCGAGCGCGGTGCGCACCTCGCGGTGTTCAGTATCGGCGTGGGCGTACAGCACTCGGTGGGCCCGGCCATCGTCTCGCTGCTCGCCGCCTGGGGAGCCATCGCCTGGTTTCCCTTCGCCGCCGCCTTTGTCGTGGCCGGCACAGTGACGCGGCGGATCGCGAGCGAACCATGGCCTGCGCTCGACGCCGGGCCGGAGGTGTTGTCGCCGAAGACAACCCGGCTCCAAGAGCGCCCTGGATTTCGCCGGTGAGCACACTCGCAGGGGAGACGTATGTCCACGGAAACGTTGGGAGCACTGACTCTGGCGCTGCTGCTGTTGATCGCCGGCGCCAACCTGTTGGGACAGCTCGCCGCGATGCTGCGCCAGCCGAAGGTGGTCGGCGAGATCGCGGCAGGCATCCTGCTCGGTCCGTCGCTGCTCGGGCTGCTGGCACCCGAGGCGATGGCGCGGATATTCGGCGGCGACGCCCAGGATCCGTCCACGGTGGTGCTGGGGTTCCTCTACCATCTTGGGCTGCTGCTGCTCATGTTCGTGTCCGGCTCGAGCGCCAGAAACATTCTGGGCAAGCAGGATTGGCGGCCGACCGCCTGGCTGCTCGGCGTCGGGACGCCGCTGCCGTTCTTCCTCGCGCTGGCGGTGGCCCCGCTGCTGCCCCTGGCGGATTTCCTGGGCGCCGCGGGCAGCGAACCCGCCGTGCTCCTGGTCTTCGCCATCGCGACGGCGGTCACCTCGATCCCGGTGATCACCAAGATCTTCTACGACCTGGGCATCCTGCACACCCGGTTCGCGAGCCTGGTCCTCGGCGTCGCCGTCGTGGAAGACATCGTGCTCTGGAGCGTGCTGGCGCTGGCCACCGCGATCGCCTCGGCTACCGTCGCCGCGAGCGGGGGCGCGCTGGCCGAAGCCGTGGCGGTGCATGTGGCTGCCAACGTCCTCTACGTGCTGGTCGCCATGACCGTCATGCCACCGCTGCTGCGCCGGCTCGGTCGCGCCCGGTGCAACATCGTCGCCAGGAACGCCCCGATCGCCTGGATCATGGTGGTCGTTCTCGGTTACGTCAGCGTCGCCGCGGCACTGGACGTCACGCTGGCCTTCGCCGCGCTCCTCGCCGGCTTCGGCATCGCCGGCGGCGTGAAAGGCACCGAACAACAACGCTTTCGGGTTCCGCTGACGGCTATCGAGCAGGTCTCCGCGGCCGTGTTCATCCCGCTCTACTTCGCGGTCGTCGGGTACCGGCTCGATTTCACCAAGGGCTTCGCGCCGCTCATGCTGGTCGCGTTTCTGCTCGGCTCCTCGGCGGCGGCCCTGCTGTCCACCGGCCTGGCCGCCCGGCTGGCCGGCTTCCGGCGCCTCGACATCGTCAACCTGGCCGTGACCCGCAACGCCCGCGGCGGACCCGGCATCGTCTTGGCCAGCGTCGCGTTCGACGCGGGAATCATCAACGCGCCCTTCTTCACCACCCTCGTCGTCACCGCCGTGCTGACCTCCCAGGCCTGCGGAGCGTGGCTGGATTTCGTGTTGCGCAAGGGTTGGCCATTACTGTCCGGCGCCGGGGTCGAGGAGCCGGACAAGACTGCCATCAGTGCGCGTCGTTCCGGGGGTGAGAATTGGTAGGCCCGAATCGCGTCCTCGTCTCCACCGGCCACCGCGGCGGTACGGCGTCGGTCGTGCACGAGGTGCTCGCGCGTATGTCGTCCGCGCCAGTGGAGGTTGTCCCGATCGCGTCGATTCTGCCGGGCAGTTCACCGCGCGTCGACGGCCTGAGCCCGGGACACGTTCGCCTGCTGGCCGAGACGGATGAGCCACTGCCTCCGGTGATCGTGCACCGGTCGACGATGCGCATCATCGACGGCGCGCACCGGATACAGGCGGCGCTGGCGTCGGGCCGGAAGACGATCGCGATCAAGTACTTCGACGGCAGCCCGGAAGACGCGTTCGTGCTGGCGGTACAGGCAAACGTAGCGCACGGCCTCCCGCTGTCGATCGCCGATCGCAAGCGGGCCGCGGAGCGACTGCTGGCGTCGCATTCCGGATGGTCGGATCGGTTGATCGGGCACGTCGCCGGTTTGTCGCACAAGACGGTCGGCAAGATGCGGCGGTGTTCCGCCGGGGAGAATCCCCACCTGAACAGCCGGTTGGGCCAGGACGGCAAGGTGTATCGGCTGGAGCTGTCCGAAGGCCGGGACCGCGCCGCGGATTTCATCGCGAACCACCCGGGCGCCTCGTTGCGCGAGATTGCCGAGCACGCGGGGATCTCGGTGGCGACCGCCAAGCGGGTTCGCGACACGGCGCGTCATTCGGCCGCGGTGCCGCTGGGCCGCAAAGCATCTCGGCCCAGCGAGGCGGACGACCGGCCGCGCGCGGTTCCGGTTCAGCAGCTGATTTTACGAAGCTTGCGCAACGATCCGGCCTTGAAGTTCACCGATACCGGCAAGGCGTTGCTGCGGCGATTGGCCGCGGGCACCGCGGACATGTGCACGTGGGAACGGCTGGCTGTCCAGGCTCCGCACCACACCAGGGGCGCCTTGGCCCAACTCGCGCGCGCCAACGCCCGGACCTGGCAGGAATTGGCCGACCGGCTGGAGAAGGCTGGTTCGTGAAGGCGGTGGTGCCCCGATCCGCTTCGGCCCGAACATCCAGTGGCGGAGCGGGTTCCGGCCGCCTGCGCACCCTGCGGCGGGCCACCGAAATCATCGGGTGAATCAATTGAGTACGGCATTGCCGGTTGCTAACGTCCAGGTTGCCAGCCCGTCCTCTGCGACGGGGCATCGAACTGCTGGTGGGAGAGCGGTCGGAGGGGCATGCGTAATCGAATCGGCAGGCTCGGCGATGGACTGGAAACGTCCACTCAGCTGGCGGCTTCGTGCCTGCTCGGAGGCACCGCCGGGTGGTCGCTGACGGCTACGGGCGCGGCCGCCTCCCGCCTTGCGGACACCTATCACGTCGGGCTGGCCGGCGTCGGCGCGCTGACTTCGGCATTCGCGGTGACCTATGCGGCATTTCAGCTGCCCGCGGGTGCGCTGATCGACCGCTTCGGTGTGCGGCGCGCCGGCGGCAGTGGCTTGGTCCTCGTAGCCGTGGCCTATTCGATCGGCGCCCTGACTCCGTCGTTCACTCTGGCGCTGGTGTGTCGTGCGGCGGCAGGCGTAGGCGCGTCCATGTGTTACGTGGCCGGCGCGGAGGCCGCTCGGCGAAGCGGTACCGGAACCATGGGGCAGGGGTTGTTCGGCGGGTTCGCGGCCGCGGCGGGCGGTGTGGCACTCGTCGTCGTGCCCGGAACCGTCGGGCTGCTGGGCTGGCGGGCAAGTTGGCTCACCTGCGTGGCCATCGCCTGCGTCGGCCTTGCCGTCCTGCTGTCCCCGGCGACCACCGCGTTCGCGGCAGGGCGGTTCGATCGCCCGGTGCGGCCGGAGATGCCTAGGGGTGGAACGGTTTTGGCGGATGCTCAGCTGTACCGGCTGGCCGCCGTGCACACCGTTACCTTCGGTGGCAGCATCGTGCTCAGCAACTGGACCGCCCTGATTCTGCAACGGACATGGGGGATGACCGGTGCCGCGGCCGAAGGGACCGCCTCGCTGATCTTGCTGACGACGGTGGTGAGCCGCCCGGCCGGTGGGTATCTCGCTCGCCGCCACCCGCTGCGGATGCGCGGCTGGACGTTCGGTTCGTTGCTGATCGGCGGCGCGGCCGTGCTTGCGCTGGCGCACCGTGGCCCGTTCGCCGTCGCCCTGGGTGCGGCGGTGATTCTCGGCGTCGCCTCGGGCCTGCCGTTCGCCGCGACCTTTGCCTCCGCGCAACGCCGTCACGCCGAGCGGCCCGCCGCGGCGATCGGTTTGATGAACGCCAACGCCAACTTTCTCATCGTCATCGGCACGCCACTCGTCGGCGCCGCGCTCGAAGGTGGTCATACCGCGCTCACCCTGGCCGGCTTCGCCGTCCTGTGGGTGGCGCCGCTGCTGGCCCTGCCGAAATACGACCTGGCCGTAAACGACAAGGACGACGTCGAGGAATCGTCGATCGGTACCGCTCGATCGGACTGACTCGATACGGCGTCGATATCGACAAAACTATATGGGGGCTCAATTCATGCGTATCAACCACACACGCCTGCAACAGCGGATGAGCGATTTCCGGCTCGATGCCGTGGTCGGTAGTACCGCGGAGAATCTGTATTACCTCACCGGAATAGACAGTGTGCATCTCGGCATGTTTCCCCATTCCGGGCGGGCGTTCGCCGCGCTGCCCTGGAATACCGGAGACGGGGCGATTTTCGTCTGCGGCGGCTGCGAGATAGACCAGTTTCTCGACGCCGACGAGAAGATCGTGGAAGCCGTTGCCTACGGCGCCTTCTACCGGGAGGTGCCGGAGGAGGAGGTGACGATGACACCCGAAGACGAGTGGCTTCGTCAGGTCACCGTGGGGTCCCGGTTCGACGACGCGCTGTCCGCGCTGGCGTATGCGATTCGCACGGTCTGTCCGGGCGGCGGCCGAATCGGACTGGACGAGGACGGTGTGCCGAGTACGTTCGTCGACGCGCTGGCCGAGCGCCTGCCGCGGTGGGAGATCGTGCCGGCGGCCGAGCATCTGCGGTATGTGCGCCAAGTAAAGACCGAGCGCGAACTGGAGTTGATCGCGGCCGCCGCGGCCGTCGGGGAGAACGCGATTCGCGCGACGATCGCCATCGCCGAGGAGGGGGTGACCGAGCGGGAGTTGGTTCGCGAATTCAATCGTTCGGTCGCCGCGCAGGGTGGTGCGGCGAAGTTCACCCTCATCAGGATCGGAGCCAACGCGGTCGCGGGTCAGCGCCGCGCCACCGGGACGGCGCTGCGCCGGGGGCAGGCGGTCTGGTTCGACGTCGGCGCGGTCGTCGGCGGCTACTGGTTCGACATCGCGCGCGTGTGCACCCTGGGCGAACCCGACGCGCGGCTGGACAAGTTGTATAGCGCGGTGCTCGCGGGGGAACAGGCCGCGTTGGATCAGGCGCGGCCCGGGATGTCCGGCGCGGAACTATTCGAGCTGACCACCGACCGCGTCCGGGAAGCCGGCATCCCGCACTACCGCCGCAATCATGTCGGTCACGGAATCGGTGTCGAGGTCTATGACCCGGTGCTCATCCGGCCGGACAGCACCACCGAACTCGAGCCCGGCACGGTCGTCAACATCGAGACGCCGTACTACGAATTCGGATTCGGGTGTGTCCATGTCGAGGATCCATTCGTTGTCGAGGTCGGCGGAAATCGATTGCTCACGACCTCGACTCGGGACCTGATCGTTTTGCCCTGACCGCTCGTCGAGGTCACCCAAGCCGTATTCCAGGAGAACACATGATTTACGAGAACGTGCTCGAAACGCTCGGCGATACGCCGGTCGTGCGCTTGCGGAAGTTGCTGCCCCGGCGCGCCGACCGCATCTATGTCAAACTCGAGGGCGCCAATCCGTCCGGAAGCATCAAAGACCGGGCCGCGTTGTACATGGTCGAGGCCGCCGAAAAAAGGG
The DNA here is from genome assembly GCF_042793755.1 of Nocardia sp. NPDC056564. Taxonomy (NCBI): domain Bacteria; kingdom Bacillati; phylum Actinomycetota; class Actinomycetes; order Mycobacteriales; family Nocardiaceae; genus Nocardia; species Nocardia sp. NPDC056564. The sequence goes on along the minus strand of NZ_JBHTUR010000003.1, from coordinate 10,937 downwards.
GCTATCTCGGCCCGGGGGCCACATTGATCGAATCCACCTCGGGCAATCTGGGTAAATCGCTGGCGCTCATCGGCGCCGTCAAGGGTTACCGGGTCATTTTGGTGGTGGATCCGAAGACTCCGCAATCGGTGCTGTCCTACGCGGCCAGCCTCGGCGCGGAACTGGACATGGTGACCAGGCCCGACGGCAACGGCAGCTATCAGAAGACGCGGATCGAGCGGGTACGTCAGCTGCTGGACGAGATTCCGGGCGCGCGCAACCTCGATCAGTACAACAACCCGGACAACCCGAGGGCGTACACCCGATTCGCCGCGCCGGAGATCGTCAAGGATTTCGACCATCTGGATGCGCTGGTCGTCGCGGTCAGTACCGGCGGGCATATCATCGGATTGAGCAGCGCGTTGAAAGACCATTTTCCCGGGCTGCACGTGCGTGCGGTCGACGCGGTGGGGTCGGCGGCGTTCGGGCATCCTTTCGCGCCGTACAAGATGCGCGGTATCGGGCTGAGCTGGATTCCGGCGAATCTGCGTAGCGAACTGGTCGACTCGCTGCACCGCGTCGCCGACACCGAGGCGTTGTCGATCTGTCGGGCGCTGGCCGCCGAGGAGGGCCTGCTGCTGGGCGAGTCGGGGGGTGCCGCGGTCTTCGCGGCGCTGACCTATGCGGCGGCGAATCCTGGACAGGTGGTGCTTGCGATCGCTCCGGACAGCGGCGTGAACTACCTGTACGAGTCGTATGACGATCAGTGGTTGCGCGGGCAGGGCATCCTGCCCGGCAGCCTGTTCGGCACGTCCGCGGCTTTGCTGCGGCACACGGTCACGCCGATGTATCCGCCTGCGGCGACGGCGAACCCGGTCGACCGGCCGTTCGGGGAGGTGCGGGCATGATTCGCACGGGAGCGGACTACCTGCGCGGCCTGCGCGACGGGCGTGAGGTCTGGCTGACCGGCCGCAGGGTGCCGGATGTTCTGGCGGAGCCGGCCCTGGCCGGCGTCGCACACAGCGTGGCGCGCCTCTACGATCTCCAGCACGATCCGGAACTCCAGGACGTGCTCGTCGATCAGGAAGACGGGCAGCTCTTTCCGGTCTCGCTGACCGCACCGCGCGACGCGCACGCGCTGCGCCGGCGCGGGGCGGCCTTCCGTGCCACCGCGGCGGCCACGTTCGGATTGCTCGGGCGCTCACCGGATTTCGTGAACACCGCGGTCACCGCCTTCGCCTCCGCCGACGCCTTCTTCGCCTCGGTCGACCCTCGGTTCGGCCGCAACATCCGCGCGTTCCACGCGCAGTGCCGGACCAGCGACCTGTTCCTTTCGCACGCCACCATCAATCCGCCCGCCGATCGTGGGCGCAGCTCCAACGACCAGGACGACCCGTACATCCATCTGCGAATCGTCCGCGAAACAAGCGAGGGCGTGGTCGTTCGTGGCGCCAAGCTGATCGGCACGCTCGTGCCGATCGCGGACGAGATCGTCGTGTTCCCGCTGCCGAAATACCATCCCGGCGATGAGGCATACACGGTGGCCTTTTCGATACCGGTGGCGACGCCGGGCGTGCGGATCGTCTGCCGGGAACCCTTCGTCAGCGACCCGGGGCGATCGGTGAGCAACCCGCTGGCCGCGTACGACGAAATGGATGCCACCTGCATTTTCGACGATGTCACCGTGCCCTGGGACCGGGTGTTCTTCTACGGTGACGTCGACGCCGCCAACCGCATGTACGACGTCACCACCGCCCGCCATCACACCGGACAGCACGGCATCGTCCGTGGCGCCGCGAAGGCCGAGCTGCTGGTCGGCATCGCCATCGCGCTCGCCGAGATGTCGGGAACCAACGCATTCCTGCACGTGCAGGAGATGCTCGGAGAAGTCCTGGGTGCGCTCGAGCTCGCGAAGGCGGGGGTGTTGGCTGCCGAGGCGAACGCCGGGCCCTCCGTGTGGGGGACCCACACGCCGGCCATCGAGCCGATCATGGCGCTGCGCTACCACTTTCCCAAGCTGACCGCCCGCATGCTCGAGGTCATCCAGATACTCGGCGGCGGAAGCCTTCTCGGCACTCCGGCCGAAGAAGATCTGCGCAGCGAGCTGTGGCCCGTGGTCGAACCGTTCTTCCGCGGCCGCGGCGTATCGGGGGAAGAGCGGGTTCGTCTGCTCAAACTCGCCTGGGACGCGTCCGGAAGTGCGTTTGGGCAGCGGCAGATGCAGTACGAGCGGTACCACTCGGGAGACCCGGTGCGCCTGGCCGCCGCCCAGTATTTCGGTTACGACACCACCTCCCTGCTCGACGGCGTCGGCCGCGCGCTGAATCCTCGGCCGGTCATTGCGATGGCGCCGGAGAAGCGAGTGGAGATGGCCGAGTGACCCGGATGTTCGTGCCCAGACGGCTGCTCGTGCTCGCCGGCGCGGCGGCGCCCGCGTCCCGCACCCGTGCCGTGTCCGAGCTGATCTGCCGCACCATCGCGGACGGCGGAAGCCGGCCGGTCCTGCGCGACCTGGTCGACCACCCCGTTCCGCTGGTGCACCACAATTCGGGTCGCTCGGCGCTGGCCGACCTCAGATCCCAGGCGGCGCAGACCGAAGGCATGGTCTGGGTGACACCGTGCTATCACGGCAGCTACTCCGGGATACTCAAGAACTGCCTGGACCAGATGCGCCGGGAAGATCTGCAGGGCAAGCCGGTCGGCGTGGTGGCGGTCGGCCATTCGCTGAGTGCCGTTCAGGCCTGTGATCACCTCCGTGCCGTCGCGCGGGCACTCGGTTGCGTCAGCGCGCCGACGCAGGTGGTGGTCACCGAGGCGGAAGCCATGCACGACGACGCCGACGGGTCCGACCTGGAGAACTGCTCGATCACCCGGGTACGCCGGATGATCCGGGAGATCCACACGCTCGCCGAAGTCACGTGGGGTTTGCGCAACGATTCGAACGGCGAGGTCGTCTACTCATCGAGGAAGGGATCATGATCGATCTACGCTCGTCCACGCCGCCCGTCCGGGAGGACGCCGAGGTAATCGCCTGCACGACCGTGCCGCACTACACGCTGGTGGAGCTGGCCGCACCGCGGATAGCGGGCCGGCTCGAACCCGGGCAGTTCGTCTCGGTGCCCGCGCCGCCGGAACAGGGGCCACCGGGCCGGTGGATGCTGTCACCGTCGGCGGTCCGGTCGCGCGCGAGGTCCGGCGTCCTTCGCTTCATCATGAACCGCGGCAACGCTTTTCGGACCGCGTTCGACACCCTGCGGCCCGGTGACCACGTCTCGCTGATCGGCGCGCTCGGCTGCCCGGTGCGTCTGTCCGAGGTACCGGGGCCGGTATTGATCGTGGCCGTGGGGCACGGGGTCGCGTTCGCCTGTCATCTCGCGGAGGAGCTGTCCCGGCGGGACCGGCCCTGTGCGGTGCACGTGTTCTTCCCCGAACCGGTGACCGAGACCGCGACGCCCTGGCTCGCGGATGTCCCGGACCGGGCAGCCATAACCGTTGCGGCGACGCCGGATTCGCGGCACTGGGCGCCCCGGCTGCGCGCCCTGCTCGCCGCGGTCGAACCAGGACAGGTCGTGGTCGCGGCCGCCACGCCGATAGCGCGGTCGATCGCCGGCGAATGCCACGCCCGGACGGTGCCGTGCCAGGTCCTGACCGAGCCGTTCATGGCCTGCGGCCTCGGACTGTGCCTGACCTGTGCCGTGCCGGTGCGCGACGGCGAACTGCGCAGGCGGTATGCGCGCGGCTGCGTCGAGGGTCCGGCCTTCGCGGCGGACACCATCGAGTGGGAACTGCTCGGGGCCACGGGGAGCCCGGAATGAGCGCGGCAGCCGACACCGTCGATCTCACCGCCGACCTGGCCGGCCTGCCACTGACCACACCGATCGTGCTCGCGTCGGGCACCGCGATGTACGGCCGGGAGATCGGTGCGTTCCTCGATCTCGGCCGGATCGGCGCCGTAGTGACGAAGTCGGTCCTGCCGCGTCCATGGGACGGCCTACCTCCGGTGCGGGCAGCCAGGACACCCGCGGGCATGCTCAATGCCATCGGCCTCCAGGGAGAAGGGATAGACGCGCTACTCGACGAGCAGTTGGCCTGGCTGACCGAACACGGTGCCACCGTGATCGTTTCCCTGGCCGGGCACTCCATCGACGACTACGCCGCGGCCGCGGCGCGGATCGCCGCGCACGAACTGCCGGTCGACACCGTGGAACTCAACATCTCCTGTCCCAATGTGGCGGACCAGAACAAGGTCTTCGCCCGGGATTCGACCGCCGCGGCCGAAGTCGTCGCCGGGGTCCGGGCGGTGTTGCCGCGTACTCGGTTGTCGGCCAAGCTCAGTGCGGACGTCCCCGACATCGTCGAGGTGGCCAGGGCCTGCGTCGAGGCAGGCGCGGACGCGTTGAGCTTGATCAACACCCTGCTCGGCGCGGCCATTCATCCACGGACACTGCGTCCCTCGCTGTCCGCCGTCTTCGGCGGGCTTTCCGGGCCCGCTATCCGGCCGGTCGCGGTGCGGTGCATCTGGCAAGTCCATCAAGCCATGCCCGACATCCCGATTCTCGGCGGCGGCGGGGTTCGCAGCGGGCAGGATGTCATCGAATTGACGGCGGCCGGGGCCTCCGCGGTCGCCATCGGCACGATCAACTTCGAGGAACCCGACGCCGCGGTACGCATCACCGCGGAGCTGCGCGCAGCGCTCGCCCGGCACGGTTATCGGCGATATCGAGATCTGATCGGCGTAGCCCATCGGGGGCGGGTGGCGAGCGGAGCGGGCGCGTGAGCGAGCTGGCCGAACTCATCCGCGCGAACGCGGTGGTACGTGGCCGGTTCACGCTGGCCTCCGGCGCGACGTCCGATCACTACTTCGATCTTCGCCGAATCAGCCTGCATCCCAGGGGTTCCCAGCTCATCGGCGACGCGATCATCGATCACACCCGGGACTGGGGCTACGACGCGGTCGCCGGACTGGCGCTCGGCGCCGTACCCGTGGCCATCGCCGCGATGACCGCTGCCCGAGATCGCGGCAGGCAGTTGCCCGCGCTCATCATCCGAAAGGAGCCGAAGCGGCATGGTCTGCGGCGGCGGATCGAGGGCGGCGACATTCGGGACACCCGGGTCCTCATCGTGGAGGATACGTCGACCACCGGCGACTCCACGTTGATCGCGGTCGATGCCGTCCGGGAGGAGGGCGGCACCGTCGTGGGTGTACTGCTGCTCGTCGATCGCGGGGGCGCCGAGGCGATCGGCGCCGCGGGTATCGTCGTTCGTTCCGTGTTCACCGCCGCCGACCTGCTGTAGTCGATCTCGACGCGCCGTGGGACTGCGCGAACCCGTTGTGGCACAGGTCGGTACGATGGCGCGGTATTGCCCGGCCCGGTCGATCGAGAGGGAGGGAAAATGCAAGAGACCCAGCTGGACGGTGCGGTCGTGCCATCCACATCGTCGGTTCGGAGCATCGCTGTCTTCACCGGCTCCTCGATCGGTAAGCCTCCGGTCGCCGATCGCGTTCGGGTGTTCGGACGCGCTCTCGCCCAACGCGATATCGCGGTTGTCTACGGGGGCGGACATGTCGGCCTGATGGGTGTGCTGGCCGACACCGTCCTGGCGGCTAAGGGCACTGTCGTCGGCGTGATGCCGATCCATCTGATCAACCAGGAACTGGCCCATCGGGGGCTGACCGAACTGCACACCGTCGAGTCGATGCATGAGCGGAAGGCGGCCATGGCTGCGCGCGCGGACGCGTTCGTGGCGCTGCCCGGTGGCACCGGCACGTTGGAAGAGTTCTTCGAAGCGTGGACGTGGGGGCAACTTGGGCTGCACAAGAAGCCGGTCTGTCTGTTGGACGTCGAGGGCTTCTGGCACCATCTGCTCGCGATGCTGCGGAGAATGGTCGATGACGGCTTTCTCGCACCGCACCTGCTCGACGCCCTGATCGTGGCCGAGGACGTCGAGTCGATGCTCGATCAGATAGACGCCTGGCGCGCACCGGCCGACAAGTGGGCGTGACCGGCCGGTCGCTCAGTCATCGATGCCGGACCACGGCCGAGTAGGCCTGTCCGGCAGCCGCTTTCGCCATTCGGCGATGCGCGCCCCGGCCTCCGGGAGCGCCTGCTCCCACTCGTCGATGAAGTCGCCGACGAACGCCCGCATGACCAGGGTCCGCTGCTGGGCGAGGGCTTTTCCGGTCGCCGTCAGCATGTCCGACTCCAGGCGAAAGAGCTTTTCGTAGAAGTGCGCGAGCACCGAGCTGGTCTTGCCGGGCGAGTAGTGGTCGGACGGTAGGGCCTGCGGCTGCCACAGTGGCTCGCCGAGTCCGCCGCCGTAGGCGAAGGCTCGGGCGATGCCGACCGCCCCGATCGCGTCGAGATTGTCGGCGTCGTGGACGATCGCCGCCTCGATGCTCCAGTCCGGCGGCAACCCCTGCCCGAACGAGTAGGCGGAGGTCTGATCGATGATCCGCCGGACGCGATCCCAGTCCCGCGCCGGGACGTTCAACTCCGACAGCAACTGAACCGTCATTTCCCACGCTTCCGCGATGGACACGTGCTCCTTGTGCTCAAGTCGCTCGATGATCCGATGGCAGTCGTGCAGGTATACCGACAACAGCGCCAGCTCGAGGTCGCCGCCCTCGGCGCCGACCAGCGTCCGGGTCAGGCCCGCCACCCGATCCAGGTGTGACATATCGTGCGCGGAGTCGGCGGCGGCGAACAGCTCGAGCACGCGGTCACGAACGTCGAGTGCCGGGAACATTCTTTCCTCCATAGAGATGGCACCAGCGGGCCGCGAAATTGCGCTGGTGCTCGGTCGGCAGCCGGTTGATCCCGTCCGGTCCACCGTTCTCGACACCGTGCGCGGCCGCGATGGTGAGCGCGAACAGCTCGGTGTACACCAGGTCCAGGGTATTGCCGAGAATACTGTTGTGCACGAAGTTCACCGGCCTGCCCTCGTTGAGCAGCCAGGTATTCTTCCCGTCCAGCGCAATGCGCGCGAGATATTTGGATATGCGCTCGACGCGGCCCTCGGCATCGAGATCTTCGACCGGAAATTCCACCTGTTTCGAACTGCCCGAGGCCAATACCGTGTCGTGATCGAGCAGTTCGAAGTCCGCCACCGTGAGTGAGCGGTGACCGCTCACGCCGACGATGACATTGCAGGTGCGCAGCAATCGGGTCCGGCCGTGCACTTCGAAGCCATCGGTCGCCGCGCCGGCCGAGGCGATCGGATCGATGTCGTACACGTGCACGCGCGCGCCCATCCGCTTGAGCCCCTGTGCGGTGTATCGGCCGATTCCGCCGTAGCCGAGCACCCCGACGGTCTGGTTCCCGACCAGCCGGTTGAGTTCGGAACGGAACAGCGCGTCGACCGAGTGCGCGACGCCGTCGCCGACTCGCCGATCTTCGAGTCGCTTGAGCGGACTGTCGGCGATGGTGTAGATCGGAACTCGCCGATCCCGGACCGCCCGATAGCGCCACAGCCCCTGGTTCGTATCCTCGACGATTGCCGAAACGCCAGCCGCGGCAAGGTCTTCGGTGATCTCCGCGCAGTATCCACCGACCTCCTGGACGATCACGTCGCCGCCGTGGGACCGCGCGGCCGCCAGCACCGCCGGGGCGATCTCCGCGATCGACTCGACTGTCCGCAGCGGGATGCCGCGTCGGCGCAGCTCCAGAGCTGCCGCGGCGCTCAACGAGTACGGCACCGGTATCACGGTGATCAGTGCGAAGGATTCGGCCAGCCGCAGCACGTACTCGACGGATGTTTCGAGCAGATGGGTGACGAGCACCAGGCCCGCCCCCGGAGCGGCCGACTGCTGCTGCACCTCCGCCATCAGGCGCAGGGGTGCGACTCGCGATTCGATCCCGGCGGGCACGGGTGCGTAGTCCGCGACCGCGCCCCGGCTGTCCACTGATGTCATCATGCTTTTTCCTTCGAATCACGGACACCGGGCGACATTATTCGGGCGACAGCGCGATGGTCGTCGATCCGTGTTCTCCCGGCATATCCCTCGATATCAGGAAGGCGCGATAGGTTCATCTTCGAAGCTTTCGGTTCGAGTTACGACTGGTAGCTTGAATTGTTTGGCGAGCCAGGTGGTAACCGTGGCGATCACGAGTGGCACGACGATGAGGGCGCCGCCGGCACCCCAGCCGCCGCCCGCGATCAAGATTCCGGAGATCGCGGCGCCTGCGGCAGTGCCGAGCAGCACCATAGAGACCAGCCAGGCGAAGACTTCGGTTTCGGTGCCGGGCAGGGTCTGGGTCGAAATCGCGACGAAGGCGGCGGCGATGGTCGGCGCCAGCGGAATTCCGGCCACGAATACGGTGGCACAGAGCATCGGCAGCGACGACGACCCCAGCAGCCCGACGCAGGCCGTCGGGACGTATCCGAGCATGAGCGCCCCGCACAGGAGGGGCAGATGGTCGACCGCCGCGGAGCGTGGCGCCCGCCGGCCGTACGCGATTCCGCCGATCAGCGCGCCGAATGAGTTGGCGCCGAGGATAATTCCCGACTGGCCGGGGCTGTGGTTGTCGTTGGCGAATGCCACCGCGGTCAGGTTCAGTATCCCGAGCGCGGCGCCGATGAACAGGAAGGACACCAGAATGGAATCGACGCTTATTCGCCCCAGCGGTCCCCACCAGCGGATCGGCGGTTCGGCGGTCCGGCGCCGCGCCGTCCAGCGGGCGACCGGGTCGATGAGACAGTAGGCGACGGTTCCGGCGACGGACAGCACCGTCACGAAGACGAGGCCGAACGACGGATTGACCATGGCGGCGCATCCGGCGGCCAGCAAAGGGCCCACGATGAAGATGAGTTCTTGCAGCCCGCTGTCCAATGCGAACGCCGAATGAACCAGTTTGTCGTCCCGGAGCACAGCGGACCAGATGGTCCGCAGGCAGGCCTCCAGCGGCGGGGTGAACAACCCGGCCATGATGACGCAGCCGAATACCAGGATCGCTGTCCGCGTCGGATCGACAACGGCGAGCAGAATATATCCGCAGCCGGAAGCGATCGAACTGGCCAGCAGGACGGGTACCTGTCTGGTCCGATCGATCGCCCGGCCCAGAATCGGACTGCCGATGGCCGTCGCGATCCCGTAGGCCGCCGCTGCGAGTCCGGCCCGCCCGTAACTGAACCCGGACTGGGTCAAATAGATGAGGATCGCGACGGTGCCGCTGCCGTTCGGAATACGGCCGATGAAGTTGGTGGTCAGAAGCGCGCGAACGTAACGTGTCCGCAGCAATTGGTTGTAGGACATCATGCCGAAAGCTCGGTTCCAAGAAGATGTGCACGCACAATTCACCGCCGTCAGGTCGGTGCAGGTAACCCGGATAATCGGTAAACCGGTGCGAGAGCGGGCTATAGCCCGTGCCGCGTAGACCGGCCGGATTCGAACACTGCTCCAGCGCAGCGCAATGATCACCCCCCGTTCACGCTTGCGAGCCGCATTAATACTGAATGGAAGGACGCTATCAGGGCAGCATGGAACGGGCAATCACAGCACGCTGCGCATCCAGGTGCGATGTTGCCGGTCACCAGCCGCGGCCACCGCGGCTGGATTCGGGTGGCCTGGTTAGTTGTTCAGTTGCCACACACTGAAATTGAGGGCGGTGGCGAAGATCGTCCAGCAGAGGTAGGGGACCAGCAGGGCGGCGGCCAGTCGGCTGTGCCGGGAGAACAGGCGGACCGTTGCCGACAGGGTGACGAGTAGTACCAGGATTTCGATCAGGGCGAGACCGCGACGTTCGGCGGCGAAGAACAGCGGTGTCCACAGGGCGTTCAGTGCCAGCTGGATGACGTACGCGGCGAGGGCGATTCGCACGGCCGGCCAGCGTTCGCCGCGCCACACCCACCAGGCGGCGAATGCCATCATGCAGTAGAGCAGGGTCCAGACCGGTCCGAACAGCCAGGCGGGCGGTGCCCAGGCAGGCTGGTTCAGCCGGTCATATTGCGATGCCGACGACGTGGCGGACAAGCTGCCGGTGGTGGCCGCGGCGGCCACGAGCAACAGCGACACCGCCAGACCTGCCGCCTGCACGCCGGGACGATACGGCGAAGGGGCTGTCTCCGAATCCGATCGGGAGTTCGACATCGATCCGACCTGATGTTCCATCACTGTCGACCTTTATCGTTGTCGTGCCGAAGCATTGGCTATCGGTGCGCCGAACCGACGGCGTAACGATGCCCGTCGCGCGGAGCCGGCGTGGTGGTGCTCGCGTGCGGTCTGCTCGGCCACCAGATCCGGTCACCGAGAATGCTGAACAATGCCGGAATGATGACGGTGCGGACGACGAAGGTGTCCAGCAGAATCCCGAGCGCTACCACGATGCCGAGTTGCGTGAGCGTGATCAACGGCAACACGCCGAGCACGCAGAACACCGCGGCCAGCACGATGCCGGCGCTGGTGATCACCGCGCCGGTGGTGGCCACCGCACGGACGATGCCGTCGGTGGTGCCGTGTGCGCGGGTCTCCTCTTTGGCCCGAGTGGTGAGAAAGATGGTGTAGTCCACGCCCAGGGCGACCAGGAACAGGAACGCGAACAACGGAACGCTGGTATCCATGGCGGGAAAGCCGAGAAGGTGGGTGCTCAGCCAGCTTCCGAGTCCGAGCGCCGCCAGCGCGCTGAGCGCGGTGACGCCGACGAGCAGCAGCGCGGCCGGTAGCGCGCCGAGCAGCGCGAGCAGGATCGCGAGCACCACGCCGAGGATGATCGGGATGACCAGCAGCCGATCATGTTCCGCGGCGGAGCGGGTGTCCAGCGCTTGCGCGTCGCTGCCGCCGACCAGTGCGTCCGGGATCGCGGCGAGCCGGTCGCGGAGCTCGGTGATCGTGGCGAAGGCCTGGTCGGATGCGGGCGGCGCGTCGAGCACGACCGCCCATCGGCGCAGTCCGGTGGGCGCGGTCCCGGTTTCGGTCGCGCGCAGCACGCCGGGAGTTCGGGACAGCGCCGCTTCGACGTCGG